>JBBRWD010000051.1:0-47265 GCA_038249465.1 Limisphaerales bacterium
ACGCCTGCGCACCGCGCTGGTGGAGATGGCCTGGCGGCTGGTGCTGTGGCAGCCCGACGGCAAACTGGTGAAAAAGTGGGGGCGCATCCTGGGCAACCCCAAAGCCACCAAGGCCGCCCGCAAGAAGGCCATCGTGGCCATCGCCCGGCAGATGGCGGTGGACCTGTGGCGCTGGCGCACCGGCCGTGTCACGCCCGAGGCGCTGGGCTGGGTGATGGTGGGCTGAGCGGGACTTGAACTTTCGCCTGGAAACAAATGAGAAAGGCAGACTGCAGCGATTGGCAACGGCGCGCGCCCGGACGCGCCCTTGCGTCGGGAACGACCCGCAAGGTAGATGGGGCGCTCTCGTTTCCTGGCCGTGACCGGATGAGTCAAGGGGTGCTGTGCGCCGGTGTGAACTGGCGGCCATGCACGGATAGCAGGTGGAGCAACGGACAAAAGCTGCTCGCCCGCCGGGAAGACGTTAGGCAGAAGCTGCGAGTCCCAGCCGGAAAGGAAAACCCGAAAAAGATCTGTTGAGAAGAAAACAGAAAACAGAAAACAAAAACCAGCCGACGCCTCACCCCAGCTTTGACACTACTCATAGCAGGGCGCGTCTGTCCCAGCGCGCCGCAAAGTCCGCTGGCCAGCTTCGCAGCAGCAAGGTAGGGCGGGTCTGTCCTCAGCCCGCCGCCACACTCGCGAGCCCTAACGGCGCGCTGGGACAGACGCGCCCTACCGAGCGCGGCCACCGAACGGCACTGCGAGCACGGTGCGTGGGCCCTTTATCTCTTCCTGGTCAGCGTCGGCGACGCCCAGGGTTTGAGCTACTACTCCGAGGCGTCCCTGGCCCGGGCCTTGAAGGTCGATCTGCCCGGGCTCGCGTTGGCGCGCCGTCAACTCATCGGCGCCGATCTCATCGCGTATCAAAAACCGCTCTATCAGGTGCTGGACCTGGTGGAGCCAGATGGGGGTTCGCCCGCCTCTGCTCCCGCCGGTTCCCCCCGTTCGATCGGCGACATTCTGCGCCAGGCGTTGGGAGGTGCGGCATGATCGATTACGAAACCTTCCAGAAGATCCGCCAGTGTTGCCAGCGCGACGGACTTTCCATCGCCCAAACCGCTGACCTGTTGGGCTTGGATGAGCGCACCGTGGCCAAGTGGTCGGTGAGACCCAGTTATCAACCGCGGGAGAGGACGACGCGCGCTTCGAGGGCGGGCTTGGTTTTGTGGGGACAGGACTTGGGGGCACGGGACCGGCTTTTGAGGCCCTCAGCCTCGACGCCGTGCGCTTCGATGCGACGATTAAATTCCTCTCGCAACTCTGGTGCAATTGCGAGGATGCGCTCTTTCCAAAATTTCAAACTTTCGCCCCTCATGATTGGAAACCCGCAACACGATCTGCTTCGTCTGCGAATTACCTGCTCTTACCCGGTTCATGCGGGATTGTCAACAGCAGCCTTGTAATCTGCGCAGTCGGCTGGCTGCCGGAAATCACAATGTTTCCCGGCCGCGACGAACCTAGTAATCTGCCCCGCAGGATTGAGATTTGATTTTCGCTTTCTCTGCCTCCACCCTTGCGGCGTTCAAACGGATTCGTTCGGAATTTCACAATCATGCACGAAGTCGGCATCATGCAGGAAGCCGTCCGCCTGGCTGTCGCGAAGGCGCAAGCCTCGGGCGGCACGCGC
The DNA here is from genome assembly GCA_038249465.1 of Limisphaerales bacterium. Taxonomy (GTDB): domain Bacteria; phylum Verrucomicrobiota; class Verrucomicrobiia; order Limisphaerales; family JBBRWD01; genus JBBRWD01. The sequence goes on from JBBRWD010000051.1 coordinate 1,670, forward strand.
GTGCATGGCCTGCGGCTGCGCGTCGGCAAGATGAGCGGCGTGGTGCCGGACTCGATGCGCTTTGCCTTCGACATGGTCTGCCTCGGCACGACGGCCGAGGGCGCGCAGCTCGAAATCGAGGAGGTGCCCGCCCGTTGCTGGTGCGGGCGCTGCCAGGCGGAGTTTCCCGTGGACGAACTCTTGAACGAATGTCCGCAGTGCCACGAATTCAGCAATGAACTGCGCGGCGGGCGGGAACTCGAAATCGCATCCGTGGAAATCTCCTGATTATGTGCAGAGAATGTGGCTGTGGCATCGTGGGCGAAATTGGCATCGGCGGCCAGCCAGGCCGCAACGTGGATTCGCCGCTCCTGAATCATCCTCATCCTGGCGAACACCCGCACCACGATGACGGAAGTCATCACCACGGCGGCGACGCGGGTCACGAGCACGATCATCGCGACGATCATGGACCTGCGCACGAGCATGTCCCCCAGACCGTGACCATCCAGCAGTCGCTCCTCGAAAAGAACGAGCGCCTCGCCGAGCGCAACCGCGGATTCTTCCGCGCCAAAAAGCTGCTCGTGCTGAACGTCCTCTCCTCACCCGGCTCCGGCAAGACCACCTTCATCCAGAAAACCGCCGAGGCGCTCAAAGGAAGACTGCGCCTCGCGGTCATCGTAGGTGACCTCGCCACCGACAACGACGCCGCGCGCCTGCGTCAGGCCGGCATCCCGGTCGTGCAGATCACCACCGGCACCGTTTGCCATCTCGAAGCGGACATGGTGGCCCGCGCCGCCGGGCAGATTCCCCTCGATCAAGTGGACGTGCTGGTGATCGAGAACGTCGGCAACCTTGTCTGCCCCGCCGCCTACGACCTGGGCGAGGATTTGCGTGTCGTGCTCCTCTCGGTGACCGAAGGCGAGGACAAGCCGTTGAAATATCCGCCGATGTTCCACTCGGCGCAGGTCGCGGTGGTGACGAAGGGCGACCTGTCGGCGGCGACCGGCTTTGACCGCGCCCAGGCGCTGGCTAATCTCCAACGCATCAGCCATCACGCCCGGGTGTTTGAGCTCTCGGCGCGCACAGGCCAGGGGATGGACGCGTGGCTTGCCTTCCTCGTGGAGCAACATGCGGCCCGGGCCCTTTGACGAACGGCGGTTGGCGGCTGGCGTCCTCATGATTTTCCGCGGCAGAAAATTGCGGAAAACAGGTCTTGCCAATTTCTCGGGCGGTGGCATAGCCTCTGCCCTCTTTTGCGGAAAACGCCGAGAACACGGCGGCGTCCCGGCGGTGGCCGCGGGCGCGAGGAACGTCGGAATCAGACTATTGCTATGCCAGTTAAAATTCGCTTGAAGCGCGTCGGGTCCAAGAACCACCCGGCCTTTCGCATTGTGGTGGCGGACGGGCGCAGCCCCCGCGACGGCAAATGCATTGAGGAAATCGGCACCTACCTGCCGCTCAAAAAGAGCGACAACTACACGCTGAAGCTCGATCGCGCCGACTATTGGATCAGCAAGGGCGCCCAGCCCAGCGAAACCGTCGCCAGCTTCATCAAGCAGTTGCGCAAGGCCGTGGTAGCCTGAGTTGGACGCATTTTTCCGCCCCCGACCATGCAAACCTTTCTGGAATACGTGGTCAAAGGACTCGCCCAGGCGCCTGAAGAGGTTTCGATCACGCCCGTTGAGCGGTCCGGACAGACCATTTTTGAGTTGCGCCTCAATCCGGATGATGTGGGCCGCATCATCGGTCGCCAGGGCCAGACCATTAATGCCATCCGTTCCTTGATGCAGGCGGGTGGCGCGAGGCAGGGGCAGCGGTGCTCCTTGGAAATTATCGAGGATCGTCCGGCATCGTGACGCCGGGGTTTGTCGGGATGGCTCCGGCAAGATGCCTCCGGGGCGGACCATGAAGATTGATGTCCTAACCCTGTTCCCGGAAATGTTCGCCGGGCCGTTGGATGTCAGCATCGTTCAGCGCGCCCGCAAGACCGGGCTGCTGGATTTGCGGATACATAATTTGCGGGACTGGACCCATGACCGCCACCAGACCGTCGATGATCGGCCGTTCGGCGGCGGCGCGGGAATGGTCCTGAAGCCGGAACCGCTCTTTGAATCCGTGAATAGTCTCGCGGTTGGCGACACGCATGTGGTGCTGATGACGCCGGTTGGACGGGTGTTTAATCAGGCTGTCGCGCGCGAACTGGCCGTGAGGCCGCATCTGTTGTTCATCTGCGCCAGCTACGAAGGCGTCGATGAGCGGGTGATTGAATCGGTGGTGGACGAAGAAATCTCCATCGGAGATTACGTGCTCACCAATGGTGGGCTGCCGACGATGGTGGTGATCGATGCGATCACGCGGCTCCTGCCCGGCGCCCTCGGTGATGAGGCCAGCGCGCAGGACGAGTCGTTCAGCCACGGTTTGCTGGAATACCCGCATTACACGCGGCCTGCGGAATTTCGCGGGATGGCGGTGCCGGACATCTTGCTTTCCGGCAACCACGCGGCAATCGCCGCGTGGCGGGCCGCGCAGGCGCGCGAGCGCACCGGGCAGCGACGGCCCGATTTGTTGATTAACGAAAACGAAAACATGAAGACCGGGGAAACGAAGTGATGGAAGGATGGCGCGACGCGGCTGAAACCCGTCGCCCTGCCGTTCCGGCATTTCAGAACCCCACCCCAGAACTATGAGCCAGGCGCTGTTTGACAAAATCGAGGCGGAACAATTCCGCAAGAACGTGGTGGACTTCAATGTGGGCGACACGGTGCGCGTCCACACCAAGGTCGTTGAAGGCGACAAGGAACGCATCCAGGTGTTCGCCGGGCTCGTCATCGGCCGCCGCGGCCATGCGCTGAACGAAACCTTCACCGTTCGCCGCATCAGCTACGGCGAAGGTGTTGAGCGCGTCTTCCCGTTGCATTCGCCGCGCATCGACAAGATCGAGATTGAGCGCAAGGGCGATGTCCGCCGCGCCAAACTCACCTACCTGCGCCAGCGCATCGGCAAGGGCGCGATGCTCGTCAAAGAAAAGGCCAAAGCCACCAAGGCCGTGGTGGCGGACGCGGCCAAGTAACCGCTTGCTTTCCCATGCCATCCCGGCTGCGCCCCGCGCTCAGCCGGGATTTTTTTTCCGGGAAAGGCAGTGCCTGGCAGATCAATCTGAAATCCGGGCAGGATGTGATGGATTCCTGGCTTCGCCACGCTGGCCTGCTGCTCCTGGTGCTCGTGTTGGGGAGCAGCGCGCATGGTGTCGAGGCGCTGACCGTGCTCACCTTCAATCTCGGTGGCAATGGCGTTGCTGACTGGAGCACCAATTCGCCCCAGGTCAGGGCCATCGGACGCCAGGTCAGCCATCTCGATCCTGACCTGCTCACGCTTCAGGAGGTGCCGTTCACCAACACCTGGCGGATGACGCAGTTTGTCGCGGCATTTCGTCCGGGCTTCTTCCTCGCCACCAACTCGGGCACCGACGGTTACATCCGCAGCGTCATCCTCAGCCGGTTCCCGATCGTCCGCTCGCAGAAGTGGCTTGATGGCGTGGCGCTGACGAATTTCGGTTTCGAAGGCAGTTTCACGCGCGATTTGTTCGAGGCGCAGATCAACGTGCCGGGCTTTGACCAACCGCTCCACGTCTTTACCACCCATTTGAAATCAGGCCAGGACACGACAAGTTCGGCCCGGCGCGGCGCGGAGGCGCGGGCGATTTCCAATTTTCTCGTCACCGTCTTCCTGCCCACCAACGGCCACCGGCCTTACCTGCTCACGGGCGACATGAATGAAGACCTCGCGCGTCCGCCGTCAAGCCATCCACGCACCATCGAGCAACTCACCAGCGCGCCCACCGGATTGCGCCTGGTCACGCCCACGAATCCTGTTTCCGGCGGCGAGCAGACTTATTCGACGCGCACCAATTTGACCAAACGATATGACTACATCCTGCCGGGCGGGTTGCTGTTCTTAAATCATCTCGGGGGCCAGATATTCTGCTCAGATAAGCTCTCCAATGCCCCACCTCCCGTGCTGGCTGGCGACAGTGCCACCGCTTCCGACCACGCGCCGGTGCTGCTGGTATTCGGCAATCCTTATCCCAGCCCACTCCGCTTGCTCTCGCTGACCTTGACCAATCAGTCGGCTCAACTTCGCTGGGAATCGGCACCGGGCCGGCGTTACCAGATCGACGTGTCGTCCAACCTCGTGTCGTGGACGCCGCTCGCCAGCGACGTGATCGGGGCCGGTCTGACGACGACCTTCAGCACCAACGCGGGCGGTGCGGCGCGCTTCTTCCGCGTGCTACGTGCGCCGTGATCCCGACGACCGGTTGGATGATGGCAGCGCCTTCTTTGGAAGCGGAATTCAGGCGGGAGGAGATGTCACGATCGTGGACATCGGTGTCCCGGTTCAGGACGATGACAAAAGGAAGATTACGCCGGCATCTGGAAAAATCTGCCGAGGCTTCCGGCAAGGAAGTCCGGGAGAAATTGCTTCCTGAACAGGTTGACCTGAAATGGAAGTGGCGGCAAACCACCCCTCAGGTATTTTTGCTGAGTAACTTGGGTTGGATTTGGCCGCTCTGAACGGCGGAGGTTCTTAAGACCATGCTGCCAACCGATGGCCGCCGTGCGGCACATCCTGGGACGAGTCCAGGTTGGATAATCCTCGGCGCGAATCGTGCTCAGAGTCGGGTATGATTTTAACAACCATCGCCATTATCTGGCTGACTGCTGCGACTGTTTTCGTTCTGGCTCTCGCCATGGCGGCGGCAAAACCCGTTCCACAACCTGATGGCTTGGCGCACGAATTGGCTGGCATCTCAATGCCGGAGGATTCAGCGGGGCAGGCTGGCACGACGCAGACCCGGCTTTTTTGCGGACGCTCGATGAATCTCCTGAATGCCCGGATTTCGGCCGCAGACTGCCAGCAGGACGAATCACTTGCCGGACAACGCGGCGGTATGACCGGTAGGCCAAAGACCAGCGACTCTTCGAAAGTCGTCAGCTTTTAAGTTGCTCCCATTCAGCGCTGAGTGGGCGCCAGATGGTGGACAATCTCTTCGACTGTTCCCGACTTCTCTACACGGGTGAGCAAATTGCGCGCGAGGGCAGAGGGCCTTTCCCCTGCTGTCGGATGGGTGAGCTTCACGCTGAATGAGGCGCCGACTTCCAGCGCACGTTTGAATTGTTTGTCGGCTTTCGCGGGTGAGAAGGAATAATCCGTCGCGCAGCCTGCTTCGCGCAGACGTTGCACCAGATTGAGCGATTCCGCCCGCAGCGCTTCGTCTTCGATCAACACAAAGACATTCACTGCAGCGGTGAATTTCGGCAGCAGTCCTCTGGCCTTGAGCAGTTCCAACAGCACCACGTCACCCATGCCGAAACCCACGCAGGGCAGATCCACTTTGTTGCCGCTGATCAGCTTGACCAGGTTGTCGTAACGTCCGCCGCCGGCGATGGCGCGGAACTCGCCCTTGCGGTCGAAAGCCTCGAAGACCACCCCGGTGTAGTAGGCGAGGCCGCGGATGACGGCGTAGTCCACCTTCACGAAAGAACCCAGCCCCCGCGCGCGCAGGTTGGCGAGGATGCTCTCCAGTTCAGCCGTCGGCTCGCCGGCCGCGATGAAGGCGCGCACCTCGTCGAGCGAGAACCCGAGCTTTTGGAGCTTGATGTCGGCCGCCTCGGGAGCATCGCGCTCAAGCTTGTCCACTACCTGGTAAAACTCGTAAGCGTGAGCCGAGTCGCGGTTGTGCCGCGTGAAGAAATCCTGCCACGCATTGCGACTGCTGAGACGCAGAACGAAATCCTCCGCCGTCAATCCGAAGTCGCGCAGCGTGTCGATGACGAGCGCAATCAACTCGGCGTCGCCCGCCGGATCAGTTTCGCCAATGATGTCGGCGTTGAACTGGAAATGCTCGCGCAAGCGGCCCTTCTGCTGTTTCTCGTAGCGGAAGAGCTGCGGCAGGGCGAACCACTTGATGGGCTTCTTGTAGTTGCGTTCGTGCGCGGCGACCAGCCGGGCCAGCGTGGGCGTCATCTCCGGGCGCAACGAAACGGCGCGCTCGCCCTTGTCGATGAAGTTGTAGAGCTGGCCGACGATCTCCTCCCCGCTTTTGGTGGTGTAAAGATCGAGCGATTCGATGGGGGGACCATCATATTCGCGGAAGCCATAGCGCCGCGCCATCGAGCGCCATCGAGCGAAGATGAACTGCCGCGCGTCGGCGCTCCACACATCAGGGTGCGGAAGCGGCTCGGGGTAAAAATCGCGAAATCCAGGAAGTCGTTGCATGGTTCAATGAAAACGGCGCTGCCCGGGCTGGTCGCAGCGCCGAATGATGGGGTGAATGAATCGGCGTGTCGCCGGCGAAATCAATCCGCTTCGTCTCCCCGCTTGGCAGCGGCTTTCTCAATCTGCTCAGGGCTGAGCTTGAGCACATTGATTCGCATTTCCTTGCCCGACTTGAATTTGACCACGGCCCGCTGCGGGATAGGCACGTCGGTTTCGGGGGCGTTTGGATTGCGTCCCACGCGCGCTTTGCGCACTTTGACTTCAAAGACGCCGAAGTTCCGCAGTTCCACCGTCCTGCCCTTGGAGAGGGACTCGGCGATGTAATCCAGGGTTTTCTGCACCACGTCGAGAACCTGCTGTTGGCCGAGGTCCGTTTCGTTGCTGATACGAACGACGAGATCGCGCTTGGTCATAAGCTTTTAGAGGTTAGGGTTTTGCCGCTCAACAACTGAACCATTCACTTCTCCTATAACCGCCCGGGCGCGCCGCGGTCAAGCGCGGATTCCGTTCTTCTTACAGGCCGGTTCACCGGGCTTAATCGCAAATTCCTTCCCGTCAGGACGAGTTCGTGTAACATTTTCGTCACTTAAGACTCCCATGAAAACAACCTGCCGGATACCAATCATGTCGCAGCCCCACGGCTTCAGGTCGCTTGCGGGCCTTCTGCTCATCAGCATCGTCGGGGCGCGCGCAGACACCGCCGTGGTGTTCAATGAGGTCATGTATCATCCCATCACCAACGAACCGACGATGGAATGGATCGAAGTCCGCAACCAGTTGGCGGTGGACGTGGACATCTCCAGTTGGTCCATCGCGGCCGGAGTTAACTTCACCTTTCCTGCAAACACCGTCGTGCGCGGCGGCGGATTCGCAGTGGTGGCGGTGTCCCCCGACACGCTCAAAGCCGTCCTCGGCAACACCAATGTTCTCGGCCCGTTTCTGGGCCGGCTCTCCAACAACGGCGACCGCCTCGAACTCCGCAACAACAGCGGGCGCGTGGTGGACGAGATGAACTACGGCGTGGACGGCGACTGGCCGGTGGCTCCCGATGGTTCCGGCGCATCGCTGGCCAAACGCGATCGTGATTCGGCCAGCGGACCGCCTGAGAACTGGCTCTGGAGCGAGCAACTGGGAGGCACGCCTGGCGCCGAGAACTTCGCGATCCCCGGCGCGGTCCTGCCGGATATCCGCTTGATCGCGGTTGACGAGGCTTGGAAATACGACGCGTCGGGCGCCGACCTCGGCACGGCGTGGCGGGACGCGGGTTACAATGACAGCTCGTGGTCTTCGCGCGCACCGCTCACCAACCGCGCCATCCCCGGCTTGTTCAACACGGGCGTCGGCGCGAACGGCGTCGTCCTGGCGAACGGCGCGAGCGATCCCCATTACATCCTCACGGCCGGAGCGCAGGGCACGCCCGGCATGAACGCGCTCGCCATCCTGAACCATCCCAACTGGCTGGCCAACGACGCGGCCTCAAGTTTCATCGGCGTGGTCAATCCCGGCGCGACGAGCATCAGCGGAGGCAACTATTATTTTCAAACCACCTTCTCGCTCGCGGGCTTCATTCCCGCCACGGTGCAACTCAACATCCTCGTCGCCGTGGACAATGATCTGACGGACGTCTTCATCAACGGAGTCGGTTCGGGACTCACGACGTCCGGGTTCGCCGCGTTCAATCCACCGATGACTCTCGCGAGCGGTTTCGTTGGCGGCGTCAACACGCTGGAGTTTCGCACGGTCAACCAGGGCGCCGGCCCCGGCGGTTTCCGCGCGACGCTCAGCGGGACCGGGTTGGCCGCCAACACCAACTCGCCATTGCCGCTCGGGCCGGTGACGTATTACTTCCGCAAGTCGTTTACCTTTGCCGGCGAACCAGCTTACACGGAACTGCGCCTGAACTCCCTCGTCGCCGATGGCGCGGTGGTGTACCTGAATGGCGTCGAAGTGTATCGCCAGAACATGCCGGCTGGGCCCGTCGCCTACGCGACTCCGGCTTCGTCGAATGTGGCGGTGCCGGATTACAGCGGACTGGTGCAAATCCCGGCGGGCAGTCTCGTGGCCGGTGTCAATGTGCTCGCTGTCGAAGTGCATCAGGCGGAGGGCAGCGCGGATGGCCCGCTCTACGGCGCAGATTTGATCGCGACTCCTCTGCCAGTGCCGGCGACCCCGCCGGTGACGATGGCCTTCAACGAGTTCCCGGCCGCGACCAACGCTGAATTCTGGCTGGAGATCGTCAACTACGGGTCGAACAGCCTGTCGTTGGACGGTTACGTCCTGGTTCGGGACGGCGCAACCAACAGTGAATACGTTTTCCCGGCCGGACCGGCTCTGGGGCAGGGCGCCTATCTGGCAATCACCAATACGACGCTCGGTTTCCATCCCGTCTCTGGCGACAAGCTTCATCTGCTTCCTCCGGCGCGGAACAAAGTCATCGACGCGGTGGTCGTCAAGAACCGGCTCCGCGGTCGTTCTCCGGACGCGACCGGTTCCTGGCTCTGGCCAAACGTGCCCACCCCGGCTGCGCCCAACAGTTTCGCTTTCCGCACCGAACTGGTGATCAACGAAATCATGTACAACGCGCACTCCTTGCCCGCGACCAACAACCTGCCGCCGCAGAGTTCACCCGAAGCTTGGATCGAGATCTTCAATCGCAGCACCAACGCGGTGAATCTCACCGGATGGGAAATCGATGGCGGGGTGCAATACACCTTCACCCCGGGCAAATCCCTCGCGCCCGGCGCCTATCTCGTGATTGCCGACGATGTGCCGTTTCTCAAATCGCTCTATCCGTCGATTGACATCGTGGGAGACTTCGGCGGACGCCTCTCGGGCAAAAGCGATCGCATCCTGCTGAAGGATCCGACCGGCAATCCGGCCGACGAGGTCCACTACTTCGACGGCGGACGCTGGCCCGGCTTTGCCGACGGCGGCGGCTCCAGCCTCGAACTGCGCGACCCGAATTCTGACAATTCCAAGGCCGAGGCGTGGGTGGCCAGCGACGAAACCGGCAAGTCGGCCTGGCAGACCTTCACCTACCGAATGACCGCCAACATTCCGTCAGGCAGCGGCCAGCCGGCGCAATGGCAGGATTTCATCCTCGGTCTGCAAGATGGCGGCGAGTGCTTGATTGACGATTTGAGCGTCATCGAATCGCCGACCAACGCGCCGGCGCAAGTCATCACCAATGGCAACTTTGAGAATGGCCTGACCGGTTGGCGGGTGTTGGGCACGCACGGCCACAGCCTTGTCGAGCCAGAGCCGGGGAACCCGGGCAACAAGGTTCTGCACCTCGTCGCCACGGGCCCGCAGGAGCACATGCACAACCATATCGAGACGACCCTCATCGGGGGCAAGACCATCACCAACGGACGCGAGTATGACGTGTCCTTCCGGGCGCGCTGGCTGGCGGGCAACAACCTCCTCAACACGCGGCTCTACTTCAACCGCGTTGGCCGCACGACGGCGTTGTCCGTGCCGGCGCTCAACGGCACACCGGGCGCACCGAATTCGCGTTTCGCCGCCAATGTCGGCCCGACGTTCAGCGACCTGGCCCACCAGAAGGTGGTTCCCGCCGCTGGTGAAGCGGTGACTGTGTCCGTCATCGCGCAGGATCCGCAAGGTGTGGCTTCAGTGCAGCTTTTCTGGTCCGTGAATTCCGGCGCGTGGAACAATGCCGCCATGACGGCTGCCGGAGGCGGGCGTTATCAAGGAACGATTCCAGGTCAAAGCGCGGCCGCGGTTGTGCAGTTCTACGTTCGAGCGACTGACGGTTTGGGAGCCGCCGCCACCTTCCCCGCGCGCGGACCCGAATCGGGCGCGCTTTACAAGGTGCGGGACGGCCAGGCCATCCTCAGTCTCGCGCACAATGTCCGGATCATTCTCACCCCGGCCAACACCGACCTGATGCACGGCACTGGCCAGGGAGCCAGCCAGACCAACGTGATGAGCAACGACCTGCTGCCCTGCACGGTCGTCTATGACGAGAATCGTGCTTACTACGACTGCGCGGTGCATCTGCGCGGCAGCCAGCGCGGGCGCTATAGCGACATCCGCACCGGATTCCACATCGAGTTTCCGCCGGACGATCTGTTCCGTGGCGTGCATCCGGTGATGCTCATCGACCGCTCTGGTGCCGGCGATGCCACCGCCAACCGCCAGGAGGAAATCATCCTCAAACACATGCTCAATCGCGCCGGCGGCCTCCCCGGCACCTACGGCGAGATTTGCCGCGTGATCGCCCCGCGGAACGCCCACACCGGTCCGGCCCAGTTCTTCCCCCGTCACGAGGATGTGTTCATCGAGTCGGCGTTCCAAAACGGCGGCGACGGAACCATGTTCGAGATGGAGTTGATTTACTTTCCCACGACCACCAACGCGGCCGGATACAAGTTGCCGCAACCGGACGAAGTGGTCGGCACGGATGTCACCAACCTGGGCGATGACAAGGAGACCTATCGCTACAATTTCATGATCAAGAACCACCGGGACGTCGATGACTATCGCCCCTGGGTCACGCTTGCCAAGGCGTGGAGCCTCTCCGGCGCCGCTCTGGATGCCCAGACCCGGCAGCTCATGGACATCAATCAATGGATGCGGGCCTACGCGCTCGTCTCGTTGTGCAGCGTGGGCGACATGTACACCTTCGGCAACAACCACAACTTCTTCGCTTACCTCCGCCCATCCGACGGAAAGTTCCTTTATTTCCCATGGGACATGGATTTCGTCTTCAGCCGCGGCTCATCGGGGGCGCTGGTGGGAGATCAGAACCTCGGCAAGATCGTGACCCTGCCCGGCAACCTGCGTCTGATGTATGCGCACATGCTCGACATCATCGGGGTCAGCTTCAACACGTCCTACATGACCTACTGGACCGACCACTACGACAACTTCGCGCCCGGCCAAAACTACGCCAGTTCGCTCGCGGCAATTGGCGCACGGGTCACGTTTGTGCAGAACGCCATCAACACCGCCGGAGGAAACGCGGCCTTCGCCGTTACCGGCACGAATTATATCACCACCAGCAACAACCTGGTCACCCTGAGTGGAACCGCGCCGGTGCAGGTGCAGACCATCCGGGTCAACGGCCGGGATTACGCCGTCACCTGGAATTCCGTTTCCGGCTGGACCCTCCGCGTGCCGGTGAGTGATCCGACCAACACGCTGGTCGTGGAAGCATTCAATCTGGCGGGCGCTTCGCTGACCAATCTCACCCGCACGATTACGGTGAACTACACCGGCGCCGTTCCCAATCCGGCGGGCGCCGTGGTCTTCAACGAGATCCTGTACAATCCCACCGCGCCCGATGCTGGTTTCGTGGAGTTGTTCAACACCTCCAGCAATTTCACCTTCGACCTGAGCGACTGGCGCATCAACGGCCTGGACCTCACCTTCCCGAAGGGCAGCGTCATCTCGAACCGGCAGCACCTTCTGCTGGCCGGCAACGTGCCTGCCTTCATCACCGCGTTCGGCACCGATGCTCCGACGCCGTCCATCCATTATTCCGGTGACTTGCAGAATGACGGCGAGACTCTGACACTCCTCCGTCCGGGAGCAGCGCCCGGCGAGGAAATCGAGACGGACAAGGTCCGCTACGAGAGCGCTCCGCCGTGGCCTGCGAGCGCCAATGGCACCGGCCCTTCCCTGCAATTGGTGGATCCGCTCCAGGATAACAGCCGCGTGGCCAACTGGTCGGATGGCTCCGGCTGGCGGTATTTCAGCTTCACCGCGAATATCGGGGGCTCGCGCCTTTCCCTGATCTTCGACGCGGCCGGCGGCGATATATACCTGGATGATTTGTCTCTCGTGCCCGGCAGCATCCCCGGAGTCGGCGTCAATTCGATCGTCAACGGCGGTTTCGAATCCCCGCTCCTCGCGCCCTGGGTTGCCTCGGGCATCTCGACCAATTCGCATGTGACCAACGGGGTGGCTCATTCCGGCAACGGCAGCCTGCATCTCATCCAGAAAGCAGGCGGGGCGGCGCTTACCTCCTTCTATCAGGACGTCAATCCGGTGGTGGTGACGAACACGACCTACACCCTGAGTGGCTGGTATCTGCCGGGTGGGACGAACAGGAATTTCACGTTGCGCGCCGGCACGTCGTTCCAGGCAAAACCCGATCTGCGCAGCGGCCCCACGCCCGGCCTCTCCAATCCCGTCACGCGCGCCATGCTCCCATTCCCGCCACTGTGGCTTAACGAAGTGCAGGCCGAAAATCTCAACGGCATCACCGACAGTCTCGGCGCACGGGAACCGTGGCTCGAATTGGTCAATGTCAGTTCCAACACGGTTTCGCTCGATGGCCTGTTCCTCAGCGACAACTACACCAACCTCGCGCAGTGGAGTTTTCCGCCTGGCGCGAGCCTCGCTCCGGGCGAGTTCAAAATCATCTTTGCCGACGGCGAACCGGCGCAGACCACCGTCGGGGAGTGGCACACCAGCTTCCGCCTTGCGTCCAAGGCGGGCGCAGTGGCGATCTCTCGCACCCTCGATGGCGCCGCCCAAATCGTCGATTTCCTGAATTACACCAACCTTCCGGCCGGCCGGAGCTGCGGCGATTTTCCCGATGCCCAGCCGTTCTTCCGTCAGGAGTTTTTCGTCGCCACACCGGGTGCGCCCAACGACAACACCGCGCCGCCGCTGGTGGCCTTCATCAACGAATGGATGGCGGCCAATACGCGCACCTTGATCAACACCAACAATGGCAACCGCTACGACGACTGGTTTGAACTCTACAACCCGGGCAATGTCGCTGCCTCGCTCGACGGCTATTATCTCACCGACAATCTCTCAAATAAATTCCAGTTCGCCATCCCGCCTGGCTTCCGCATCCCGGCGCACGGTTTTCTGCTGGTCTGGGCCGACGGCGCGGCCGGGCTGAACAATACGAACATCGCCGAGCTGCATGTGAGCTTCGCCCTGAGGCAGAATGGGGAGCAGATCGGGCTCTTTGCGTCGGACGGCACGCTGATTGACGGCGTCACGTTCGAGCCGCAGTTCAATGATAGCAGTCAGGGCCACTATCCCGACGCCACCGGACCGGTGTATTTTCTGGCCACGCCCACGCCGCGCGGACCCAACAGCAGTTGGGCCAATCGCTACCCGGTGCTGCCGTTCATTGAGGATGCCGCCATCACCGCCGGTGAGACGCTCAGCTTCAATGCCGGCGCGAGCGATCCTGATTCGCCGCCGCAAACTCTCACCTATTCGCTTGATGCCGGGGCGCCCACCGGCGCCGTGGTGAATGCCTCGTCTGGGCTGTTCTCGTGGACGCCGTCTCCCGCGCAGATGCCATCGACGAATGTCATCACGCTCCGCGTCACCGACAACGGTTCGCCGGCCTTGAGCGCGGCCCGAGCCTTCCGCGTGGTGGTGCGCCAGGAATTGCGCGTGTCCGGCATCGCGTCGGCGGGCGGCAACAATCTTGGCATCACCTTCGGCACCATTCCCGGCAAGCTTTACCGCGTGGACTACAAGAACGCGCTCGAAGATCCGCAGTGGCTGCCGCTCACCGCGGAGACGCCCGCCATCGGAACATCGATGTCCGTCACGGTCAGCATGGTGGGCCAGGGCCAGCGATTCTACCGGGTCGTGCAGGTGAATTGATTCCAAGCTTGATGGCCGAAGTTGGATTGCCGTTCAGAGGCGTGGGGACCACACGCCGCCGGCGTGTCGTTTTCGGCGGCCCGCCGAAAACCTCGTTCCACCATTCAACTCGTATGAAACGGAAGCACGTCAGGGGAATGCGGATCGGTGTTTTGTTATTCCCCTGACATCCATTCCTCTGACCGCAATTTCGGGCTGCTTCAAATCTTCACCGGATGCACGCGGATGCCGTCCTTCACACGATCGCCGGGATAGAGAATCAATTCCTCGCCTTCCTTGAGGCCATCAAGCACCTGCACCTCGGCGCCGCTGGATCGCCCGGCTTTCACGGGGCGCAACTGAGCGCGGCCGGCTTCAACGACAAAGGCCGCCCATTCCTGCCCGCGCCGGAAGAGCGCGCCGCCCGGCACCTTCAGGACGTTGTCTGCCTCCCACATGATGATGCGCGCCTCGACGCGAAACTGGTCGCCGAGGTTGCGCCGCTGCTCGGGCGGCGACAGCAAGTCGGCAATGACATTGACGCGCTGCTCCTCGACGCCGAGCGCCGAAATCTTGGTGAACGCCGCCGGCTCCACCAGGCGCACCCGCGCGGCGAGCGGCTCGCTGCCGCCCCATTGCTCCAGTTCGACGCGCGTTCCCGGGCCCATCGCTGCGCCATCGCGGGAGAGGACTTCGATGACGACTTCAAGGTCACTTGGATCGCCAATCTCGACCAGGGGGAGTCCTGCGGTGACCGGGCGCGCGCTCTCCTCGAAGACGCGCAGGATCCGTCCGCTGGCAGGCGCGCGAACCTCCAGCGGCGCAGCGACTCCATTCGTGCCGTCAGTCGCGGTCAGGGTAAACTCCGCCAGTTCGGCTTCGACCTGACGCAGTGCGCTCTCCGCCGCCGCCATTTCGCGCGCCGCGGAGACTTCACGCCACTGCACGCTCTCGAGTTCCTGAATCGAGACCGTCTTGCCGGAATACAATTGCTCGAAACGCTTCCGCTCACTGTCCGTGAACTTTTGCGCCGCGCGGGCTTTTTCCAAGTTCGCAGCGGCGGTGTCGCGACGCGCCTCGGCCAGCGCGCGAGTGCGCACATCGAGCATCACCGGCGAGAGCGGATCAATCACCGCCACCACCGTCTTGCCCGCCTCGACTTGGGCACCGGCCTTGAACTGAATCCTGCGCATTTGTCCCGCGACCGGCGCAGAGACGACGAAACGCTGACGCAGGCGCGTCTTGCCCTCCTCATTGACAGTGGCACGGACGGCTCCCTTGGATACGGGCGAGGTCTCGACGGGGATTGGGCGCGGCCAAAGCCCGGCGACAATCAAACCGATCAGGGCCAGCGCGCCCAGCCACGGCAGCCAGCGCCGCGTGTGGCGGTTGGATGAATTGCGCCGCGCGGTCGGCGGCTGAACGGATGCAGCGATGTTCGAATCTGATTTCATCAGGACAAGGCACTCACTCGGGCGCCTTCAATGCGCCCACAAGATTCAAGCGCTGCAAGTTTCGCAAGACAAACAAGGCGGAGACTGTCGAGGCCACCGCCACCACGGAAATCGCGAACGAGTAATTTCCCGCTGAGAGCACCAGCGGCAGACGCACGGTTTCCGTGTTGACGGCACCGATGATGGCGGTGGCGAAGCCCGTTCCCAGCAGCAAACCGAGCGGCACGGCGAGCAGCGCCAGTAACGCCAGTTCCGTCACCAGCACCGCCGCCACCTCACGCTGCGAGAAGCCGACCACGCGCAGCGTCGCCAGTTCTCGCGAGCGCTCGGCCAGCGAGATGCGCGCGTTGTTATACACCACGCCGAACGCCACCACCGTCGCGAACAGGAGATAGATGCTCTGGATGAGGTTGATGCTGGCCGCGGTGGTCTTGCGGAAGTTCGCGCGCAATGAATCCTTGATGGCGACCCAGCTCACTTTTGGAATCTCCTTGAGCGCGCGCAGAAACTCGGCGCGGCGCGCGTCGTCCACCGAGAACGTCGCGCCGCTGATCAGGTCGCCCTCGCCGAGCAACCGGTTGAGCGCTTTCATGTCCATGTACGCGGCGATGCCGGCGAAATCCTCCGCCAGCCCGACCAGCCGCACGGTGCGCACCGGACGCTTCCCTTCGAGCACTTCAACAAGGAGTTCGTCGCCCACCCGCGCGCCCAGCACCTGGGCGAGTTTCGACGACAGCAGGACGCCATCGGACGGCAACGCGATTTCGCGCTTGTCCGCGTTCACCACGCGATTATGCACCCCGCCGGCGGGCAATCCCTGAATCGCGAGCTGCCGGCGCTGATGGCCAAAGTGAAGGCGCACGAAGGCATTGCGGAAGGGCTCCACCGCCAGCGCGCCGGGCAGTTGTTCGAACAAATGCCTCACGCGCGCGCTGTCCGGCTCGACCAGGCCGATGCCGATGTCCTGCCGCTGCACGACGTCCCATTGGAAATCGAGCACCTCCTGCACGCCGTCGTGAAAGGCGTTGGGCACGATCAGAATGCCCGTGGCCAGGGCCAGACCAGCGACCGTGAAGACGGCCTGCATCGGCCGGCGCTCCAGGTTCCGCACCGCGATGCGAAACGTGATCGAAAGCCAGCGCGCGATGCCCGAGCGCTCGATCAGCGCCGGACGGTAATTCGCCGGCGGCTCGGGACGCATGGCCTCGGCCGGCGGAAGCTTCGCCGCACGCCGCACCGCGCTGAAGACGCCCACGACCGCCGACAGCACACTGACAATCACTGCCACCAGCAAGGCCGTGCGATCAAACCGAAAGGCGAGGTCGGGGAAGCGGAAGAACAGGTGATACATCGTCACCAGGCGCAGCCCGAGGAACACGCCGCCCACCGCGCCGAAGACTGTGCCCGCCGCCACCATCACGAAGGCAAACTTGAGGTAGTGCAGCACGATCTGGCGGTTCGAGTAGCCGAAGGCCTTGAGAATCGCGATCTGCTCCCGCTGCAAAGCCAGCAGGCGCGTCAGCACGGCGTTGGTCATGAACGCACCGACGCTCAGGAACACCAGCGGAAACCCGATCGACAACGTCTGGAGCACGCGGATCTCGTCCGACACGCGAATGTGCGAGGGATGATCGCGCCGGGCGTAGGCGCCGCGTCCGCCGTAGGCAAGGAGGAGGCGATCCAATTCCGCCATCACCGGCCGCTCGGTGGCCCCGGGCGAAAGCGTGAGCACGAGATAGTTGAAGGCGCCATCGAGATCGAACGCCGCCGCCACCTCATCGTAGGGCATCCAGAAAATGCCGTAGGTGCGGTTGTCCGGCAGCGCGGCGCCTGGTCGTGATTCAAAGATGAACTCGGGGGAGAGCACGATGCCCGCGATGCGAAATTGTTCACGCCGGCCGTTGAGGAGCATCGCAATGGTCTCGCCGGGTTGCAGGTTGTTGGCCTCGGCGAACGCCTCGCCCACGAGCACCTCGCCCCGACCGCCCGGCGTGAGCCAGCGTCCGGCGCGCAGGAAGAGGCGGTTTAGCTCCGGTTGACCGACGTTGGGCACGGACCGCACCAAGCCGCTCGCCGGTTCATCCAGGCCGGGAATGTCGAGCGTGACCTGCGACGAGATGCCCACCTGCACGGCGGCCACGCCGGGGATTTGCGCGACGCGTTCCACGAGGGAATTGGGCGCGCGCTTCACATGGGCGAACACCTCGGCAAAGCGATTCGCTTCGTAGTATTCCAGCCGCGTCGATTCGAGGGAGAAAATGAGGCTGCGCGCCATGATGAGCATCGCCAGCCCGCAGGCCATGACCAGGGCGACCGCGATGGCCTGGCCCTTCATGCGGGTTAGGTCACGCCAGAGCTTGCGATCGAGGTGTGAGATCATCACCAGTTCAGGCCGGTGACCGGCGCGCGGCGCTCGTTCTGGCGGATGTGATGCACCCGGCCATCGGAGAAATGAATCACCCGGTCCGCCATGTCGGCCATCACCGCGTTGTGCGTGATGATGACCGTGAGCGTGCCCAACTCGCGGTTGACGCGCTCGATGGCTTCGAGCACGACGATGCCGGTGCGCACGTCGAGCGCGCCGGTTGGTTCGTCGCAGAGCAACACCTCCGGGCGCTTGGCGATGGCGCGCGCAATGGCCACGCGCTGCTGCTCGCCGCCGGAGAGTTGCGCGGGAAAATGATCGAGCCGCGCGCCCAGGTTCACCATTCCGAGAGCGGTTTCGGCGTCCATTGGATCCGTGGCAATCTCGGTGATCAGCGCCACATTCTCGCGCGCCGTCAGGCTGGGAATCAGGTTGTAGAACTGGAAGACGAAGCCGACACGCTCGCGCCGGTAGCGCGTGAGATAGTCGTCATCCGCGTGCGTGAGGTCGAGACCGCGATAGGTCAACTCGCCGGCCGTGGGCACATCGAGCCCGCCCAGATTGTTGAGCAACGTGGTTTTGCCCGAGCCCGAGGGACCGAGCAGCACGACCAGTTCGCCGGCAAACAAGTCCAGATCGACACCGGCGAGCGCATGCACCTCTGCCAGGCCCATGCCATAAACCTTGGTGAGGCCGCGCGCCCGGAAAACGATTTCGCGGTCTGGCACCAAGGCTGAATTTTCCACCGTCATGGTCACCAAGAAAGATTCTCAGGTGGTCGGCCCAGCGCAACAATGATCCGATTCCGATAGCGGCCGTGATGACTGTGCCGACGCCGGTTGCCGCCCGCATGAGCTGTGCTTCATCGCAAGTGCGGCGCCAGCGCTCGGGCCAGTGTTTCGGTGAACTCGCGCACGCCGGCTTCGTTCAAGTGCGTCGTCTTCACGAATCGATCGTCCTTCAGCATCGGCGGCAGATTCGTCAGCGTGATGTCGGCTTCCAGCCACTGCCCCCACTTGGAAAGCATGGCGTCGCGTGTCAGCGAATACGAACGGCCCGCGAACTCTTCTGGCACCGGCGTGATTCCCACCAGCAGCTTCACTCCGGACGGCATCGCGGCCCGGAAATCGCGGCTGGCGCGTTCCAAAGCGGGAGCCAGGCGATACTCCGCGCTGCCGCGCAATGGTTGGACGTCCGGGTCGCGCAGACTGCCGCGGTGCTCGGTGAGGTGACGATCCAGATCGGCGCTGAAGCCGTAAGTCTGCCGGAATGCGCCGGGCAATGGTGCAGGCAGCACTCGCGCCAGCAGGCGGCTCTGAAAAATCTCCAGTCCAAGCAAGGACATGAGCGCGCCCTGGACGGTATGGCGCGGGCCGAAGTCGCGTCCGTCGAGCAGGTGCTGCAGCAGGTTGGTGTGATACTCCTGCGGGGCGGGACGGCGCAGCGCCTCGGGATGTTGCAACAGCACGACGGCACGCAATTGGCCGGGATTGGCGGCCACGAATTGGCGGAGCAATTCCGCGGAGGCATTCAGGTCGAGATAGCTGAGCGTGCCAAGATTCAGCACGGGTTGACCGAGCCGCGCGGTGAGCTCGGCGGCATCCACGTTCATCAGGCACGACGAATCGCCGAGCAACACGAGCGTAGCGTCCTGCCGCGCGCGGCTGGCTTCGAGTTGATGCGTGAGAATCGTGCGATCGAGATCGAGCGTCGGTCGCGGCGCCGGCAGCCAGCCTGCCGCCGCCGCGAGATGCATCGTGGCGGCAAACAGCGCAATGATTGCCAGCGGCCACGCGAGCAGCCGCGCCACATCCATCGTGGAACATTCGCAGAAATGGCTCTTCAGGACGCGCATCAGAATTGGAAGTAAATGAACGGGACGTTGTCTTTGTCCCAATAAAGAATGATGCCCAGCAGCAATGCGCCTTCGAGGAGTCCCCGCGCCCAGCGCGGCCAGCGCAAGGGCGCGAGCGGACCACCATGGCGAGACTGCCAGAGTTCCATCAAGATTAACGGCGCGGTGAACGCGACCAGATTCACTCCGTAGCTGGCCAGCCAGGCTGGCGCGGTGAAGTCGGCCAGGGCGCGCGTCATGCCAACGATCTGCTCGAAGCTGCGCGCGCGAAACAGCAGCCAGCCGTAGAAGACGAAGAGCATGGTCGCGCACCACGCCAGGGCACGAAAACGCGCTCCGCCGCGGGTCGTCTCCTCACTCCGGCGTTCCGCGAAGGCGCGATGCACCGCCAGACCGGTGCCGTGCCACGCGCCCCAGAGGACGAAGTTCCACGCGGCGCCGTGCCACAAGCCGCCGAGCACCATGGTCGCCAGCAGATTCACGTGGGTGCGCGCCGGGCCGCGGCGGTTGCCGCCGAGCGGAATGTAGAGGTAATCGCGCAGCCAGGTGCTCAGGCTGATGTGCCAGCGCCGCCAGAACTCGCGCGGATTGGTCGCGGCGTAGGGCAGGTTGAAGTTGAACAGGATGTCGAAGCCGAGCACCCGCGCCGTGCCGCGGGCGATATCGGAGTAGCCCGAGAAGTCGCAGTAGATTTGGAAACCAAAGGCCACGGTGCCCAGCAGCACGGCGGGCGCGTTCCACGAGTCGCTTTGAAACACGAGGTCGGTGAGCGGCGCGAGGTTGTCGGCCAGCGCCACTTTCTTGAACATGCCCCAGACCATCAGCCAGAGGCCCTCCTCGATCATGGGCAGAGTGATCTTCACCGTGCGCTCGAACTGCGGGAGCAGGTGCGCGGCGCGCTCAATCGGGCCGGCGACGAGTTGCGGAAAAAAGGAAACGAAGGCGAGGAAGTTGATCAAACTGCGCGTCGGGACGAGGTCGCGCCGGTAAACGTCGATGGCATAGCTCATCGACTGGAAGGTGTAGAACGAAATGCCGACGGGCAGCACGATGTGCAGCGTCGGGAGATGCGGTGTGAAACCCGCGGCGCGGAGCAGGTCGGCGAAGGAGTCGATGAAGAACCCGTAGTATTTGAAGGTGCCGAGGACGACGAGGTTGACCACGATGCTGGCCGTCAGCCAGGTGCGGCGGGCGGAGTCTGTAGGAGCGCGTTCGATGCGCAAACCGACGACGAAATCGACCAGGCTGGTAAAAAAGAGCAGCGACAGGAACCGCCAGTCCCACCAGCCGTAGAAGAGGTAGCTGGCGGCGACGATGAGGACGTTGCGCGCCCGGAGATGGTGGCGGACGAGCCAGTAGAGCAGCAGGAACGCCGTGAAGAACTGGAGGAAGACGGCTGAGTTGAAGGTCATGGCAGTTCGCGGCCGGACGCGCGACGCGCGACGGTGGTCTGGCGCGCGCGCGGCGGGCAAGCTGTTTGACCCGGGCTCATTCGCTGGTAAGCTCTCACCAGAATATCTTCAAAACCGAATGCTCGTCCATCCAGAACACTTGCGCCGCCGCGATGATCGAGCCTTCACGCTCATCGAGTTGCTGGTGGTCATTGCCATCATCGCCATCCTCGCGGGCTTGCTCCTGCCGGCTCTGGCCAAGGCCAAGGAACGGGCCAAATCCGCCCAATGCGTCAACAACCTCCGGCAGCTTGGCCTGGCCATCACGATGTATGCGCACGAAAATGAGAACCAGTTGCAGCTTCATCCATTCATCGCGGGCAGCAACACCTGGGGCACCATCATCTCGTCCAACTCGACGCTCGCGCAGAATAATTTCGTGTGCCCCAGCTACCGTCCTTTCGAATGGCAGAACTGGCAGCTCATCTACGGCATCCGCTATGATCCTCCGACCACTTGCGCCTCCGGCCCCGGCCGGCTGATTTTCAATTTCGACTGCCCGGAAAATCCCTCGGAATATCTCCTGCTCGCGGACACCACCAGCCAGGCGGCCAACGGCTGGACCGCACGGCAGTATTACCTCTTTCGCGTGAGCTCCAAGCAGGTCCACGCCCGGCATTCCGGACGCGCCAACGGATTGTTCCTCGACAACCACGTCGAGAGCTGCGGTCAGTCGCGCCTCGAGAGTCTCGGCATTTCCGCTGAATACGGAGCCGATACGAAACCAGGCTACTTCCCGTGATCCTTCCCCTGATGCCCGTCCCCGTAGCGGCGTCTCGGCAGAGCGCCGCCGACCTCCGCTCGCGATGAAGCGTTTCGCGATTCCCCTGCTGTTGCTCCTCGCGCTCGTCGGAGCGGTCGTGTGGTGGTTCGCGTGGCGCAGCACCCCCCAACGCACCGCGTTCCGAGCGCGCGAAATCGCCACTTGGGGACTCGCGCAGCATCTGAGCCAGAAGCATCCCGGTTGCCGCGTGCTCGTGGTCGCCAATCCCTTCATCCGTCAGCCGGGCATCGCCAAGGATTTCATCGAAACTGAGGAAGCGGGCATCCGCGGTGTGCGGCTCGGACTTGGCACGCAGGGCGCGGTGGCAGTTGCCTTCCCGGAACTCAAACCCGACGCCGGCACAAATCCGCGCGCGCTATTGCAGGACGCCGACACGACGACGCCGTTGAGTTATCTCGTGACGGAGGAAGCGTTCGACAAGTTGCTTCAGCAAAACGCTGGCAGCGACACGGTGGTGAGTTTGATCGGGCTGCCTGTGGAACTCGGCAAGGTCGAAGCGTGGACGAAGCCCGGCCTGCCGCGCTTTGCGCTCCTGCTTCCGGACCTTGGCATGATCGGCAATGCGGGCGCGGTGAAGAAGGCGTTGCAGAGCGGCAAGCTCACGGCCTTTGTGTTGGCGCGGCCGGGTGGCGCGGGTGCCGAAACCGATGTCTCGAGCGACACGGCGGAGGAGTTTGAAAAGCGCTTCGTCCTCGTCACGGCGGAAAACTTCGATGCCGTGCGCGCAGCGCAGCCTTCGTTGTTTCCCGGTAATTGAGGCTCAGCGCGGCAGCAGCGACACCCGGTAGAATAGCGTTTCGCCCGCCGTTTCCGGAACGGTGATGGTGCGGTCGGTGGTCGTCGTGCCCACCGACTCAAAGTCCCGAGTCGAGAGGGATGTCGCACGTTCCAACTGGTAAAGATGCACCGTCGTGGTGGTGCCGGCGATCTCGTCCTTGAGTTGCGCGGACGGTCCATCCCAGGAGATCGCCACCTGACCGCCCGCGCGGGTTGCTGAGCGAATCTTGGGCCGGGGATGAAATCCGATGACCCCGCGCACGGGCAAGCCAACCTGCCAGACAGCGGAAGTCCACGCGCTGAAGAGGAAATCCCCGCCATGTCCGTCTCCCCAGCTCGTGCGGTAGTAAACAGACTGCACGCCCCACTTCTCCTCATAGCCATAGGCGAGCATGCCGTGAATTGGAGGGTTGGCATTGGTCATGCCCGGAATGGACCGCGAATACTCGGTGAAATTCTGCAGGTAAAGCAGCACCGGGTAGCCGGCGTCAATCTCAGCCTTCAGATTGGCGAAGGTGAAGCCACGACCCACCGGCACGGTGGGATTGAAATCCGTCAGTTGCGAGAATACCTCCGCGTCAAAACCGCGCCACTGCGCCCAGGCGCGCAGACCCGACGGAATGTCAGCGATGGCCTGCCCGGCTGCGTTGGTGGGCTGGAAATTTGTCCGGCGAAGCCCGGTCTTGTCCCAGAACACAAATGAATAGGCGTCGATGTTGCCGGCACATTCGTTGTTCAGGTTGGTCCACTTTTTCTGGCTTAGCCCTATGAAGTCGCCGATGCAATCCGGCGCGTGCTCTGTGCGCCCGGCGCTCACGCAGGGATCGGAGGCGGTGCTTTCGTAACCGGTCCAATAGTCGTCCATGTGGCCGGGCTTGTTGGCAGGACGGCCATCAACACCCGCCTGGGAAGCCCACATCGCGCGGATCGCGGGATTCGCGTAGTTGGTTGGCGCCAGTCCACCGCCGGTCGGACCGGTGTAACAATCGGGTAGCCCGTGCCGGTCCCAGAATCCCATCAGGTTGCCCGACGCTGTTCCAAAACAGCCGGCGTGCCAGTCGTAATCCGGCACTTCGAGCAGCCGCTTTTCGCTATCTGCCCGGAGCGACGGCAGCGCGGCGCCCAACAGGCAGATTCCCAGCAACCCCATTTTCATCATTCGCATAATCGCAAAATCGCGGAACGAGTCCGGTCTCCGATCCTCGTCGCGCACACCATCCTTTATACGCCATTTAGGGCAGGGACGCGAGATTGTTGCACGCCCTGAACCGGGCCGCCTTGGTTGCAATTTGCGGGGATCAAAACGCGCTTGAATACCGCCCCCGCCTTTCCTCTCAAATTCTCGTTTCCATGAATGCCACTCAATCCAACCCGATCATGAAAGCCACCATCCCCAACTTCCGGGCCCGCCTCCTTGATGGCACCCGCCTCCTTGCGGCGGCTCTTTGTCTTGCCGCATCGCTCGCCAGCGTCTCCGCCGCCACGCGCACACTGTCGCGCGAGGTATTGCTCGACAAGATTCGCGGCGGCTGGGCGGGTCAGATGATCGGCGTCGCGTACGGCGCCCCCACCGAGTTCCGGTCCAACGCCAAAATCAACGATGCTCCGCTCCAGTGGAAGGACGGCATGTTGGAGAACACACTCCAGCAGGACGACCTCTACGTGGAGATGACCTTCGCGGCGGTGATGGACCGGCTCGGCCTCGACGCCACCACCAAGGATTACGGGCGAGCCTTCAAGGATTCGGAGTATCACCTCTGGCATGCCAACGCCGGCGCGCGCCGCGCCTTGAACCAGGGCATCGAGGCGCCGTGGTCGGGCCATCCGAAGTATAATTTCCACGCCAACGACATTGATTTCCAGATTGAGGCGGACTTCATCGGCCTGATGTGCCCCGGGCTGCCGCGCGTCTCGAACAAACTCTGCGACCGCGTGGGCCGCGTGATGAACTTCGGCGACGGGCTCTACGGAGGCATGTTTGTGTGCGGCATGTATTCCGCCGCGTTCTTTGAAAGCGACCCGCGCAAAGTCGTCGAGGCCGGTCTCGCGTGCATCCCGGCAAAGAGCGATTACGCGAAGCTGGTGCGCGACTTGCTCGACTGGTCGGCGAAGGATCCCGGCAACTGGCGCAAGGTCTGGCAGCTCGTGCAGGACAAATGGGACCAGGACGATCCGTGCCCGGATGGTTTCCAGCAGCCGTTTAACATCGATGCCAAACTCAACGGTGCTTATATCGCATTCGGTCTGCTTTACAGCGGGGGCGATTTTCTCAAGACAATGGAAATCTCGACGCGCTGCGGGCAGGACTCGGACTGCAATCCGTCGAGCGCCGCGGGCGTGCTCGGCGTGATGCTCGGGTATCAGCGCATCCCGGCGGAGTTCAAGAACGAGATGCCGAAGCTGGAAAACCGGAAGTTTGATTTCACGACGTATTCGTTCAACGACATCGTGAAGTCCACCGAGGCGCGCGCCCTCAAGGTCATCGCGCAGGCCGGCGGCAAGGTGACGCCGACGGAGGTCGTCATCCCGGTGCAGAAACCCAAGGCGCCGAAATTGGAGCAATGGACGCCGGGCCTGCCCGATCGCCGCGTCAGTGTGAAAGATTCCGCGTGGACGTTCACCGGTTCATGGACCGACGACAAAGGCGTGCGCGTGACCGGAGGCGCGGGCAGCGAGGCGACCTTCAAATTCAACGGCGTCGCTCTGGCCATCCTCGGCCGGCTCAATGAGCAGGGAGGACGCGCCGAGGTGTTCCTCGACGGAAAGAAACAGCCGCAACTCCTCGATGCCTACATCGTGCCGCGCACCCACGACAACGTCCTGTGGCAGGCCTACGGGTTGAAACCCGGGGAGCACACCGTTCGCCTCGTGACCCTGGGGCAGGCCGACGAACGATCCAAAGGAACGCAGATCGCCATTCAGGAGGCGGTGACCTATCGCGGGGCCAAGTGAGGCATTCGCTCCATTATCCTAAAAACCGCAGTTCAACCACGGATGGACACGGATGGACACGCGGATACCCGGCACTTGCAGAAAACCAGCGGATCACCCGGAGGGTGAAGCAGACATGCCGCAGGAAATCCGTGTTTACTACCCAGGCAGTGGGATGGACGACACCCGGACTGGGCAGGGCGCGTCTGTCCCAGCGCGCCGCGAACCACTCCCGGCCAACCCGACGGCGCGCTGGGGACAGACGCGCCCTACCCGTGAGGGTTGGGACCAAGGGGCTTCGGGTAGCCCATCCCAAGGTCTTGCCAGTATCCGTGGTTTAAGACTTCTTCGCCCGATTCCAATTGCTCCGTTTAGGATTATTGCTCCGAAGGGTCTCAGCCACGCCGAAGCGAGCCGGCTCATCATTGCTGACCGGGGCGGCACCGCGGCGACGCTTGGACCGGGTGCAAGAGCCAGCATGCCGCGGCGGGATTCGACCGACGAACTGGCCTGACTATCGCACGAGCTTCGCGAGGTCGAAGTTGAACATGAGCTGCAGGCCGGCGAGGAACAAGGTGACGTAGACCACCTTGAGGAAGGCCTTCTCCGGGCAGCGCCGGTTCATCCAGACGCCCAGCCACACGCCCACGGGCACGAGGGGCAGATAACAAAGCCCGGTCAGCAGCGTTTCGCGCGTGACAATGCCGGCAAGGCAGAAGAACGGCAGCTTGATCCAGTTCACCCAGGTGAAAATCAGGATCGACGTGCCCATGAAGATCTCCTTGGGCAGTTGTTGCGGAATGAGAAAAATGCTGACCACCGGTCCGGCGCCGTGGGCGAAGGTCGAGGTGATCCCCGTCCCGATGCCGCACGGAAGGCCGAAGAGATGATTCGGCGCGAAAGCCCCCTCGGCCCGGAAGACGCGGTCTTTGACGAACTGAAAGAGAACGAAGAGGACCGCAATCAAGCCGATGGCGAAGTTGAGCTGGCGCGGGCGGAAGCGTTCGATGAGTTGCACGCCGATGATCACGCCCACCACGACCCCGGGCAGGAGGAATTTCAGATTCCGCCGCTCCCAGCGCCCCCAGTAGTGGTACATCGAAAACAGATCGCCCGCGCAGAGCAGCGGCAGCAACGTGCCCACGGCGAACGCGGGTTGCTTGCCGCTCGCGCCGAAGGCCAGCACGCAGATCGGAGTCGTCAACAGGCCGAGTCCGCCGCCAAATCCTGCCTTGGCGATGCCGATGAACAGCACGCCCAACGAGGCGATCAGGAT
Organism: Limisphaerales bacterium; assembly: GCA_038249465.1. GTDB lineage: Bacteria > Verrucomicrobiota > Verrucomicrobiia > Limisphaerales > JBBRWD01 > JBBRWD01. Next base: position 28,405 of record JBBRWD010000051.1, read on the forward strand.
GGTCTTCCAGTCGAACACGGCGTTGGTTGTAGTTTCGACGCCAGTGAAGTCGAGTGCCGATTTGTGGTGGCAGCGATTTGTAGTGGCAGGGTGATCGGCACTTCCGCACGTAATGGCTCGCTTGTGCCCTGGGGGACTTTGCCAGGCTGCGGGGAATCTGGCCTGCCGGCTCAAGGCGCATCGTGAAAAGCATCGCATCCCGGGGATCGAGTGCCGCGCAAACATTGCCCAATCATCGATCCCCCCAGCGGGGCGGTGTGGTGTGGTGTTTGTGCCGGGCCATCCGTCTTGGTGCGCTCTGCATCAGGGTCAACGGGCAGGAGTGGGTGCGTGCGGCGATTTAACAGGCAGCAGAGGAGGTTGCCTGGAAGCTTCACGCCAGATGGCGAGACTGCTCAGCCCCGCCCAGCACCACGCCACCATGACCAGGCCGAGCCCGTTCCAACCCATCCATCCGAGACGTGCGTAGTCGGTACGCCACGCTTCTTCAATCGCATCGGGCGTGGCGATATAGCGTGCGGCGGAAACAAAAAACAAAAACATGAAGCCCATGCTGAAGCAAAAGCCAGCCATCATGAGGGTCATCTGCGCCCAACCCCAGCGTCGCCCAGCCAGACGCGTGCCGAGGCCGGGGAAGGCGAGTTGGTTGATGAGCACGCAGAGGCGGGGCGAGACCGGTTTAGGCGGCGGCTTGAGGGCGTTCACGGAAGATATCCTCGTCAGCATGCATCAGCGCGAGTCCCGTGAGCGGGAAGGTGACGAAAAAGCCGACGCAGCAGGCCAGCGTGCCGGCCAGATTGAGCAAGGCCGACAAGAGCAGCAGACCGAAGAATTGCCACCAGTGCCGCGACACCACTTTGCGGCTCACCTCCATCGCATCCCAGAAGGCGAGCCTTTTCTCCATGGCCAGCGGCACCGCCAGAATCCACGCGATGGAGAGGTAGATGCCCGGCAGCAGGCAGAGGAGGAATCCCACGAAGGTCAGCAGAAACGAAACGAGCGAGACCAGCAGCAGCGCGCCGAACGCGACGTTGAATCCAGCGAAGGCATCGGCCAGTTCAGCTTTCTCGCCGCGGATGAGTTTCAGGTAGTAGTGAAACAGTCCGCCGAGCAGTGGTCCTTGGAGAAAAATTCCCACGGAAACACTGTGCGCCGTGCTGAGCGCAATCGTGACCAGCGCGCTGATGCCCATGACTGGCCAGAAATTCGCGGTGAGCGTCTGCCATCCGCGGCTGAAGCAATCACCGATGCGCACTTCGTAGTCGCTCTGAAGGATTTCATCCGCGAGCGCCTGGGGATCGGGCGGCGCAACGACGGGCGGTCCCACGAGCATCGGCACCGCATCGGCCCCTGGCATCGGTGGTGGCGGGAGCCTGGCGAGAGCCTCGGCAAACTCGGCGAACTGCGCCAGCGGCTGCCACTCCGTGCCGCCTTCGGCCTGAACCATCGTTTCGCCGTTCGCGCGCCCATGGGCGATCCATTCGCGAATGGTCTCCGCCGGCACCGGACCGTATTGCCGTCCGTCCGTTCCGATGATTTTGAACATGGCCGTGATGGGTTGTCTGGTTGAAGAGGCCTGCCGGGTTCGCGCGGCCCCAGCCGGCGAAGATCTCCGCTACTGCACCACCAGCGTGCAATGTTGCCGGGACGATTCGCTGCCCAGGCACTCCCGCAGGAAGGTCACAATCTGTTCCTGCAACGCGCGGCAGCGTTTGTCCCAGCGACGCGCGCCGGTGATCTGTTTCACACACTCCCGCAGCCCATGAAAGCGCAGGGTGCGCGGCGCTCCCGCCAGCAGGCGATGGAGTTCGGCGCGCAGACTCGGAAAGAAGAGCAGTTCAAAGCCGTGGCTGGCCTCCCCGGCAAGGCGGACGAGATCGGCGACCGCGTCCGCGCCGGGGGGGGCTGGGTTTCCCGCAGCGGCCGCGAGGTTGGCCGCGGCGGTTTGGACGGAGAAGCCCAGGCAGCGCAGCGCCTGTTCGAGCGCGAGGGAGAATTCACCGATGGTCACCGAGGTCTTGCCCAGTTCGTTGCGAAAATAATGCAGCACGGCGGCCGAGGCGTTTTCAATGGTGGCTTCGTCGAGAGTCCGCGCCGAGTCGCCAATCAATTCAATGACCACCTCCTGCACCGGGCAGGGAAAGTTGTCGCCGTTGGCCGTCTCAAATACCAGGCAATCGGGCCGTAAGAGTATCATGAGGCTTCTCCAGTTTTTTGACCTCGTGGACGAAGTCGGTCGCTTCCTCGAAGCGCCGATAGACGCTGGCGTAGCGCACGAACGCCACCTGATCGAGACCGCGCAATCCAGCCATGACCCGTTCGCCGATTTCCCTGCACGGCACCTCGCGATCAAAGTTGGCCGAAAGTTCCTCGATGATTTTCTCGACCTGCGCGTCGATGGCGTCCTGGCTCACCGGACGTTTCTGGCATGCCTTCTGAATGCCGGACATGAGCTTCTCCTTCGAGAATTCCTCGGTGCGCCCGTCGTGCTTGAGCACCATGAGACGCGGGCGCTCAATCTGCTCGTAAGTCGTGTAGCGATGACCGCAGGAAAGGCATTCGCGACGACGACGAATGGCCTCGCCCTCGCGCGAGGCGCGCGAGTCAATCACCTTGTCGTCCTGGCAACTGCATTTCGGACAGCGCATAAACTCCGGCCGGACCACTTCCGGCTGTGGATGAATGTTGGGTAACACACATTCTGTTGGGGCGTCAAAAGGTTTATCCAGCGCGGATGGTCCCCATCGCTGTTGATTTAGGAAGTGGCCTGTCCTTCTTGTTTTCCATCTTCATCATCATAATCGACCCGGGGCTTCCATGAGTAAGATGTCGAGGATGGTGAAGAGCATGCGGCTCGCCTTCTTGATTCGACGCCCTTGGGCAGGGAGATTCGCCAGCATTGTCCGTGAAGCATTGGGGAGTTCTCGCCCGCTCGGAGAATCAGGAGCATCAATGCCCGGGAAAAGATTTCTGCAAATACAGGTTGCTATCTGGCCGGAAAGGTCCACCTTTTGCCCGTCTGTTCGATAACTTGTCTCTTTCAAGGCATGGTGAATCCTCAGGTGAACTTGGTTCAGTGATGATTTTAGACCCGATGATCGGGAACAGTCTGCAGAAAGCGGTGCTTGGTTTCGGACAGAAAAACATCACATGAGTACTAAACTGTTTGTTGGAAACCTTTCCTTCAACACCACCGAAAACGACCTGACGTCCGCCTTTGGCGCGCACGGCACCGTCGTCGAAACCAACCTGATGATGGACCGGGAAACCGGCCGTCCCCGCGGTTTTGGTTTTATCACCATGAGCAGCCCCGAAGAGGCGCAGAAAGCCATTGAGGCCATGAACGGCAAATCAGTGGATGGCCGCGCCCTCACCGTCAATGTCGCCAAGCCCCGCGAAGAGCGTCCGTCCGGCGGCGGCGGCGGCGGTGGTCGTCGCGAATACGGCGGCGGCGGTGGTGGCGGTCGCAATCGCTACTAAGATTGCACGTTGCTTTTGGGCGAGGCCCGGATCTGCCGGGCCTCGCTTTTTTATCTGGCCTCGTCCTGTTTGCCGGTCGGTGGGATGTTGCCGCGAGCCACAGACCCGGCCAATCGACGAAGCAGTGAATGAAAGAAGAACACATTGAAGTAGAAGGGTGCGTCCAGACCGTGCTTCCCGGCACGATGTTCCGGGTCGAACTCGCCAACAAGCATCTCGTGCTTGCCACCATCTGCGGCAAGATGCGGAAACGCTGGGTCCGCCTGACCGTTGGCGACCGCGTCAAAATGGAGATGTCTCCCTACGATTTGAACAAGGCGCGCATCGTCTGGCGGTTGCGCTAGACGCCGGGCCGGACCGCTCCGGCCGCCACGCTTCGACTCCCTGACCGTGCGTCCTGCTCCATGGCACCATGGCGTGCCCAGGCCGCGATTCCCTCCTGAACTTTCCCCTCTCCCATGCCCTTTCGCACTTTTGGCCTCGACGCCAACATTCTCAAAGCCATCCATGAAGCTGGCTACACCGAACCCACCCCCATCCAGTCGGCGGCCATTCCGCAGGTTCTCGCGGGACACGATCTGATCGGCATCGCCCAGACCGGCACCGGCAAGACGGCGGCGTTCGTTCTGCCAATCCTCGCCAAGCTCTCCGGAATGGTCCGCAGCGGTCCGCGCCGCGGCATTCGTGCGCTGGTGCTGGCGCCGACTCGCGAGCTGGCGGCTCAGATCGAGGAAAACGCGCGCGCGTACGGAAAACACCTGCCGCTGCGCGTGGCTGCAATTTTTGGCGGCGTCGGCGAACGTCCGCAGATCGAAGCCCTGCGCGCCGGCGTCGAAATCGTGGTCGCCACACCCGGACGGTTGCTCGACCTGATGGGCCAGCGCTACGGCGATTTTTCCGGCCTCGAATTCCTCGTGCTCGATGAAGCCGACCGGATGCTCGACATGGGCTTCCTGCCGGACATCCGACGGATCGTGCGGGCACTGCCGCAGAAGCGACAGACGATGCTCTTCTCGGCCTCGCTGTCGCGCGAGATTGAAGAGGTGACGCGCGAGTTTCTGCGCGCGCCGAAGACGATTCAGATCGGCCGCCGGGCAAATCCCGCGGAGACGGTCACGCAATTCGTCTATGAAGTGCCCAAGCATCTGAAGCCTGCGCTGCTGTTGCATTTGCTGCGCGATCCAAACATGAACACCGTGCTCGTCTTTTCGCGCATGAAACACGGCGCCGACCGCATCGCGCGACGCCTGGAGAGCGCCGGCATCAAGACGGCGACGCTGCACTCGAACCGTTCCCAGAACCAGCGGCTGAAGGCTCTGAAGGATTTCAAGTCCGGTGCGGTGCGCGTGCTCGTGGCCACGGACATTGCGGCGCGCGGCATCGATGTGGATGGCATCTCGCATGTGGTGAATTTTGATTTTCCGATGCACTCGGAGGATTACGTCCATCGCATTGGCCGCACTGGACGTGCGCACGCGGTGGGCGACGCCATCAGCTTCGTCACGCCGGAGGATCACGGCGAGCTGCGCTCGCTGGAACGCTTCATCGGCCGCGGCATTGTGCGCAAACGCGCCGAAGGTTTCGACTACACTGCCTCGGCTCCGCAAGGTGGCGAAGCTGCTGGGGAAGATCGCCGTCCAGCGCGAGGTCAAGCGCGGGCGCATTCTTCCTCGAGACACGCGTCGAGCGGCCGTGGTTCTGGTGGCGGTGCGCCCTCCCAACATCGCACCGGGCGCGGTGCATCCTGGCGGCGTTAAAGGAATTCAGTAAGCCATCACCTGCAAGCCAGCGACTCGTTGAAAGTGCTGCGCGTTGTTCGTGACCAAGGCGAGGCGGTGATGCAGCGCCGTCGCCGCAATCCACACGTCGTTCTCGCCGATTGCCTGGCCGCTGCCACGCAATTGCCGCGAAAGCTGGCCGGCCGCCCAGGCGATGTCGCGGTCCAGATCCAGCACCGTATAATGCTGCAGGCACAGCCAGCAGTCCGGCTCTTGCGCTGAGCCGAAACCCTCGGCGAACTCGCCCACGCTCAGGATGCTGATATAGAGCGGCGCGTTGGGATGCTGCATGAGAAAGGCGTGCGCCACGCCGGGTCGGTTGCGTTTGACCTCCCGCTCGTAGTCGATGAGGAATGTTGTGTCGAAGAGCATCGCCGCTCAATCCCAATGAGACGGGCTGCGCGCCGGATACCGCTGGACTTCCGCCAAGTGGTCGAGCATTTCCTCGCTCAAGGGCGAGCGTCCGGCCCGCTGCTGAAACTCCTCCAGCAGTTCGCGGGCAAGATGCGGTTTGTGAGGGAATTGGCCGCGACGCACGACGTCTGAAAGGGACTCTTCCGGCGTCCACTTGGCCGTCTCGAGCTTCTCAACCGCGTCCACTTCGAGGTCAATGGTCTTTGTCGCCATGCCCGCAATTTGCCAGACCTTCGCCGGTTCAACAAGCCAGGAGTGGCTGATGCCTCTGCGTGCGCGTGTCTTCCTAGGGCGAGTGGCGGGTAGCGGTGGACCATCGCATCGCACCGGGCGCGGTCAATCCTGGCGGCGATGATCTTCGTTAACCCCGTCGGTCGTAGCGGCGTCTCGGAAGAGCGCCGCTGACTTCCGTCTTTGATGATTGCGGTCGTCCGAGACGCCGCTGCGAAATCAGGCAGAAGCGCTGGCTTTCGGCTCATCCCACATCTTGCCCGGATTCAGGATGCCGTTCGGGTCGAGCACACTTCGCAACGAGCGCATCACGCGCATCTGCGCGTCGCCGGCGAAGCGCGGCAGGATGTGTTTCTTCGCGAGGCCGACGCCGTGTTCGCCGGTGATGGTGCCGCCGAGGCGGATGGCTTCGTCAAAGATTTCCCGGAAGGCCAGCTCGACACGGTGCATCTCCTCGGTGTTGCGCTCGTTGGTCAGCACGGTGGGATGCAGGTTCCCATCGCCCATGTGGCCAAAGGTGCCGATGCGCAGGTTGTGTTTCTTGGCCACCAACTGCACGAAGCGGATCATCTTCGCCAGTTCGCTGCGCGGCACGGTGGCGTCTTCAAGAATCGTGGTGGGCGACACGCGTGCAAGCGCGCTGAAGGCTGACCGCCGGGCGCTGGCCAGCTTTTCACCTTCGGCGGAATCTTTCGCCACACGCACTTCCACCGCGCCATGCTCCCGGCAGATGCGCTGCATCTTCTCCGCCTCTTCCTCGACGGCGGCGGGATGTCCATCGGTTTCCATCAGCAGCAACGCCTCGCAATCCAGCGGCAACCCGATCTTCGCATAGTCCTCGACGCAATGAATCGTGGTGCGATCGAGGAACTCCAGCGTGCAGGGAATGATCTGCGCCGCGATGATGGCCGAGACCGCTTCGGCCGCGTGATCCATCTGGGCGAAGGTCGCCACCATCGTTTTCTTGGCCGCCGGTTTGGGAATCAGCTTGAGCAAGACCTTGGTGATGACGCCGAGCGTGCCTTCCGAGCCGATGAACAAATCTTTGAGCGAATAACCCGCGACATCTTTCACGCACTTGTTGCCGGTCCACATCACCTCGCCATCGGGCAGGACGACTTCGAGGCCCATCACGTAATTGCGCGTGATGCCGTATTTCAATCCACGCAGGCCGCCGGAGTTCTCCGCGACGTTGCCGCCGATGGTGGAGATTTTCATCGAGCCGGGATCGGGCGGATAAAACAGGCCGGGGGTCGTGGCGGCATCCGCGATTTGCAGCGTGGTGGCTCCCGCTTCGGCGAGCAGGGTTAGATTGGCGCGGTCCACCTCCAGAACCTTGTCCATTTTCACCAGGCACAGCACGAGACAATCAGGACTTGGCAGGCTGCCGCCACTGAGTCCCGTGCCGGAACCGCGGGTGACGACGGCGAGCTTCTGCGCGTTGGCCAGCTTGAGAATCTCGGACACCTGGATGGTGCTGAGGGCGAAGATCACTGCGCCGGGCATCTGCTGGAGTGCGGCGGTGCCGTCGAACGAATAGGGAATCAGATCCTCCTTGGCGGTGAGGACATTTTCCGGGCCGACAATGCGGCGCAGTTCGGCGACGGTTTGTTGAGTGGTGCTCATACGGATTCGGATTGCCCCCGATTCCTACCCGCGCGGGAGCGCGGCGTTTACGCCGCTTCAAGGTTCAGAAGCCCACGGGCCAAACGTTTCGTTCATTTCCTTCGGACGCTGAAGCGGCCTGAAGGCCGCGCGCCTAGGGTGATGTCTAGAGCCGGCCGTGGGCGCGAACCGGACATGGTTTTGATGTTGGAGAACGCGCCGGTTTTTGTCCATCCTCCGAACCAGCCGCCCGCCCGCGCACCACGCAACGGTGGATTTGCCGGGCGCTGGCCAATCACAGAAACGACAACCAACTCCGATTACTTCCATGAAAATGCTGAACGCGCTTTCCATTCGATGCGAGACCCTCGCGGCGTTGACCGCCGTGCTGGTGTCCGTGCTCTCCCAGACGAATTGTTCCGCACAGCCCGACCCCAACTGGCTGGCGCACGACCGCAATCGCCCGCTGCCGCCCGTCGTTACCCCAGCCACGCCGAGCACGCAGACGCAGGCGGGCAAGGCGCCGTCGGATGCCGTGGTGCTCTTCGATGGCAAGGATCTCTCGCAATGGGTCAGCATGGACGGCAGTCCGACGAAGTGGATCGTTCGCGACGGCTACATGGAATGCGTGAAAGGCAGCGGCTACATCCGCACGCTGCAAAACTTCGGCGACTGCCAGTTGCACGTCGAGTGGGCCGCGCCGGTGCCCGCGCAAGGCGAAGGACAGGGCCGGGGCAACAGCGGACTCTTCTTCGGCTTGAACCGCTACGAAGTGCAGGTGCTTGATTCCTTCGGCAACAAAACCTACGCCGACGGCTCGGCCGGCTCGGTCTATGGGCAATATCCTCCGCTGGTCAACGTGAGCCGGCCGCCGGGTGAATGGCAGGTGTACGACGGCATCTACACGGCTCCGCGATTCGATGCTGCCGGCAAGCTCACCTCGGCCGCGCGCCTGAGCGTGATTCACAACGGCGTGCTCATCCAAAACAATGTCGAACTCACCGGCCCCACGAGCTGGCTGGAGCGCGCGCCGTATCAGGCGCAACCGGAGAAACAGCCGATCTCGCTGCAAGACCACGGCAATCCGGTGCGCTTCCGCAACATCTGGGTGCGCGAACTGGGCAAGCCGGGACGCAAGGAATTTTCGCTCGCTCCCAAGTTGCTCGACACCTGCACCGGCCGGTACGAGCGCGAGAAGAACGATTTCATCGAGGTGACCCGCGAAGGCGGTCACTTGGTGGCGAACCTTTACGGCGTGAAGTTCCTCATGTTCGCCGAGTCACCGACGAAGTTCTTCGCCAAGACCACCGACTTGCAGCTCGAGTTTCCGCCCAACACCGACGGCAAGGTGGACCGCGTGATCTGGTCCGTCGGCGAAGGCGCTAACGAGGCGCGGAAGGTGAAGTGATACTCCCGCCGTCGGCAGACGACCGTACGAGCGGCGGCATCCATCTTCCGTAAAAATGGGTGGGGGCGAAACGATTGCCCCGTCGAAGTTGGCGCGGTAGAGTCTGTTCGATTTATGAACTGGCAAGACAGAATCCTTAGCGACCCGCAGGTTCTGCGGGGCAAACCATGCATCAAGGGCACCCGCATTCCCGCGGCCCTTATACTTGGCTACCTCGCGGCGGGACGTGAAGCCGAAGCCATCCATAAGGAATTTCCAGACCTCACGATGGCTGACGTTGCGGCGTGCCTGGACTATGCGCGCGAACTGGCTGACTTCGAAGCGGTGACTGCGTGAGCCTGCGCTTTCTCAGCGATCAGTGCGTGCCGGCGGAAATCACGGACACGCTCCGGCGGCACGGGCACCACGTCACGCTGCTGCGGGAAGTCCTGCCCGTTCGCTCGCCTGACCCGGTGGTCATCGCCAAGGCGCAGGAACTCGGTGCAATCCTCCTTTCGCTCAATGGCGACTTTGCGGACATCGTCAGTTATCCGCCAGCCCGCTTCCTGGGCATCGTGGGCATCCAACTGCACAACCATCCGGAGATTATTCCACAGTTGATGGAGCGCCTGCTGCCGTTCTTCGACGCGCATCCGCAGCAGGAGTTCTATCACGGCAAGCTGTTTGTCGTGGAAGCTCATCGAGTCCGAATCAGGCAGTGAATCTCCGACCGGGCGCACACGGACACCATGTTTGACCAATTCCAAGCCGACAGATTTACAGTCCGAGTTCCCCACCAACGCTGCCGGCAAGGTGGATCGCGTGATCTGGTCCGTCGGTGAGGGCGCGAACGAGGCGCGGAAGGTGAAGAAGGACTTCGACGGATTTGTCCGCTGGCGAGATTCGGATGTCCCGTAGCGGCGTCTCGGCAGAGCGCCGCAAATTTTCCGCGAACCAACGGATGGCGCTCTCCCGGGACGCCGCTACGCATCGATCCATGAGGCGCCCGCGTTCCGCATCGGTCGATTGCTGCGTGGCAAAGCGAACTTCTAATCAGCTCAGGCAGAAAATTCGCGCTTGCTGTCCAGATAATCGACGATAAGTTGCACGGAGTAAGCCTATGTCTGAGCGAATAAACGCCAGGGCGGTCATCATCCGGGTGGTCTTCCCTTCGGGGCTTCCGAATCGACTGACTGGCGCGGTTTGGCGGCGGCTGCGGAGGCGTTTTCACACACTGAACTGACCATGAATGCTTCTTTCCACCGGCTCACTTGCTCCCATGTCGGGACGGTTCTCTCGATCTTCCTCGCGCTCGGAATCAAGAGCGCAATTGGCGCAAGTCCGGCCAACGACAATTTTGCCGCCGCCTTCCAATTCCCGAGCGTGGCGGTCTATTTTGAAACCAACGTCACGGGCACCCTGGTGGGCGCCACGGGCGAACCAGAGGAGAATCAGGTTCCCGGTCTCGCGGCTTGGAACAGTCGTGGCACCATCTGGTGGAAGTGGACCTGCCCCGATGCCGGATGGGCGACGTTCTCGCCCGTCATACCGGTGATGGACAGCATGGCGATCGGTGTCTTCGCCGGGGACGCGCTGACGAATCTGACACCGGTGATAGACATCTCCACCGATCCGTTCGCGCCGTCGTTCGATGCGGAGACGGGCGTGACATATTGGTTTGCCGCGATGATGGCGCCAGATTCGCCGGAGCCTGCGGGCGAGATCAATGTCGGATTCAACTACTACTATTCGCCGCCGATCGTGGTCATCACCCCGCCGGTCAATGACAATTTCACCAATCGCATCGCGCTCATTGGAACCAATGTCTCGGTCACCAGCACCAATACGGGCGCGACGACGGAGCCTGGTGAGAACATCGGCCCGGGATGGCTGACGCTGGTTGCTTCAGTTTGGTATTCGTGGACAGCGCCCGCAGCGGGCGTGGTTTACTTCTCCGGTGGCGCCACCAACACTGATTTCCGGTTCAGTCTTGGAACCTATCGTGGCGAGACACTGGCAACCTTGACCGTGCCGACAGCGACGGCGGATGGCGGATTCTACGTGGAGGCGGGCGACACGATTCAATTGCAGGTTGCGTCCGCGTTGGATCCGTATTGGCACAGGGGCGGAGGGACCGGCTTCTTCACGGTCGATGTTCACCTCGTTCCACGGGCGGCGGCCTCGAGCAACGATCTGTTCGCGCAACGAATCGACATCACGCTCCCGCAGTATCATTTCGAGGGAAGCATCTACGGCGCGACCGACGAACCTGGTGAGCCGATTCCCAATCCGGCATACCAGCAGACGCTCTGGTGGCGGTTCATCGCGCCAGATGACGGTCTCATCCAGCTTGTCCGCAGTGCGCCATTCGAAAACCTGGTGGCGGTTTACGAGGGCAGCACGTTTGCGCTGATGCAACGGCTCACCGAGGCGAGTGGTTCGCGCTTCCGGGTGCGTCGGGGGCAGGAGTATTCGGTTCAAGTTTCCAGCGGCCTTGTTCCGTCCGGCGGGTTTTCCATGGACACGATTTTCCGTTCGTTCTCCAACGATGTCTTTGTGGGCCGGGAACGTTTGACGGGTACCAACGTCAGTTATGCTGGCAACTTCACCTTCGCCACTGCTGAACCGGGAGAGCCAACTTCGGGTGCCACCAATACCGTCTGGGCGACCTGGACTGCGCCGTTTACGGGCCGGCTGACGTATTCTCCGCCTCAGAGTTTTCAGTTCCAGTATCTGCAAGTATTCACGGGCGCCGATCTGGCCAGCTTGCAGCCGGTGGCTTCGGCGAGATCGAATCCCTACAATTACGATCAGGTGTTCATGGCCACCGAGGGAACGGACTATCATTTCCAATTTTCGGGCGGGGCAGATGACTTCGCTTTCAGCTTCCAACACGTTCCGTTTCTTGCGGCCACCAACGATGATTTCGCGAATGCGGAGGTCCTCCTCGCGGGTGTGGCGCTTTCCTGCGCGCCGCGCGGAATCGCGGATGCCACCATGCAGCCCGGCGAACCGCTGCACTTGGGCAATGTGCCGCAGAAAAGCCTCTGGTGGAAATGGCGCGCGCCCTTCCACGGAACGCTCCTTCTGGATCCCGGTTTGAGCTTCGTCACAAACGTGGTCTTCGCCGTTTATCAGGGCTTCAGTGTCGAGACGCTTCAACTGGTGGGCAAGGCCACGAATGTTTTGCAGGCTCCGGTGATTGGTGGTGAGACCTACTATATCGCCATTGCCGCCGCCGCGGACGCCACCGCCGACGTCATGTTCTCCGGCAGCGCGGCCACCGATTACGGAGCATTCGTCGATCCTGGCAATATCCTGCGCGAACCGAGCTGGGAGGGAACCGCACTCACCCCGCAATACTGGGGCATCGCCGGCAGTCTCGGCGGCTATGGGAACCAAGTGGGCGGCTGCAATGGAACCACCTGGCCCGTGCTCGGGACCGGCACACGCATCTGGCAGGATTTCGCGACCATTCCCGGCCATGAATATCGCGTGCGGTTTGCCTTTCGCGTCGGCGGCAATCTGAGCGGGTGCTGCGGAGATGCCGGTGTTCGGGTGTTGTGGGATGATCGAGTGCTGGGCGTGGAAATATTTCCCGAATCGGAATCTGGCTTCTGGCACTCAGTGGATTTCCTCACCACTGCCAGCAACGCCACCGCCCGCGTCACTTTTGAGAACATCCATCGCAATCTCGAAATGGATGCTTTCAGCGTGGTGGATCGGAGCGCCCCCCCTGTCGTCGTGAATCAGCCGCAATCCGTCGGCTCGCTGCTCGGCGGACGGGTCAATTTCCTTGCGGGCGTGCAAGGTTCGTCGCCATTGATCTTCCAGTGGTTCCACAACGGAGCGCCGTTTGCGGGGCAATCCAGTAACATTCTGACCATCGATCCAGTTCGGGAGCAGGACGGGGGCGATTATTTCGTCGTCGTGACCAACGCATTCGGCGCAGTCACCAGCCTCGTGGCCACCTTGAATGTGGATGCGCCCGCCAACGCGACGATCCTTGTCCAGCCTTACGGCGATATTCTGGCGGTTGGGAGTTACTTCAACATCAGCGTGGTGGCCGTCGGCCAGCCTCCGTTGACCTATCAATGGTTCCACGATGGACAAGCGGTCAGCCTCGCCACCAACCGGAATCTCATGCTGACCAATGCTCAAATGGCTGATGCCGGCATTTACGAGGTCCGCATTCAGAATCCTTCCAGTTCCGTTGTCAGCCTGCCAACCCGGCTCATTCTCACCAATGCAGCCCTCGGTGGAGGATTCGTGGAGTTTGCCAACCGCTTCCGCCCCGGCCCCTCTGGAACCAACGAATCCCCGATTTTCGATCTGGATGGTGTGACGCGCCTCACCGGCACCAATTATCTCGCACAGCTTTATGCCGGGCCGTCGCCGGAGTCGCTCCGTCCGCAGGGAAAACCAACCTCGTTCCTGTCGGGACCTTTGAAGGGGATCTTCGTGCCGCGGGCAGTCACGCTGCCGAACGTGCCGTCAGGCGCCACCGCGCATGCCCAAGCGCGGGTTTGGGAAAGCGCGAAAGGCACCAGCTACGAGGAAGCCCGGGTGATGGGCGGAAAGTTTGGGCGCTCTCCGGTGTTCACCATCGTGCCCGGCGCTCCGCCGGCGCTGCCGCCGCAGACCACCGGGCTTTCGAGCTTCAGCCTCCAGTCGGGCCTACCGCGGTTCACCGTGGGAACCATTCAATTCGTCGAACGTCAGGCGGGCGGAATCATGGTTTGGGCAATCGACGGCGAAGCGGGCTATCGATATCTCGTGGAGAAATCGTCCGGCTCTGCCGATGCACTCTGGCGGCCGTATGTCGTGCTGACCAACATCACTGGCCGGGTGACGTTCAACGATACTGCTTCGGATGACGCGACGACCTTCTATCGCGCCCGCATCTTGGATTGACCCTAAAGTGGGTTACGGCAACTCCGCCCGCAGCGTGACGATGCTCCAGGCGGGCACTTCAATAGTCTCGCCGGCTTTGTTGCGCGGCTGCTCGCTGTTGTCGCTTAGCCAGACCGTCGCCGGCTTGGGCGTGGTCCAGTCGAGCTTCACTTTCTCGTCTTTGCCGGACGCACCAAAGAGGCGGAAGATGAGCGCGAGAAGAACGACTTCATCGAAGTCACCCGGGAGGGCGATCAGTTGGTGGCGAGTCTGTATGGCGTGAAATTCATCATGTTCGCCGAGTCGCCGACGAAGTTCTTCGCCAAGACGACGGACCTGCAACTGGAGTTCCCCACCAACGCCACCGGCAAGGTAGATCGCGTGATCTGGTCCGTCGGCGAAGGCGCGAACGAGGCAAGAAAGGTCAAATAGGCGGCAGGGTTGCTCGCGGAAGTTTTGGCGCAGCGTGCCACGGGCGCGGAACCTCGCCCGGTAGGGACGGATTCCACTCCGTCCCAGACATCTCGTGTAGAATGGGGACGCGATTGGAGCGTTCGGAATGGACGCCGACAATTTAGGTTGCTACCAGTTTGGCGTGGATACGCCTGTTTCATGGAGAAGGTTTTGGCGCCGGTTGGATGCTGGCCTAAAGGACGAGTTCTCTGGAGACGGTTTTCTCCAAAACACGATGGACTTTTTCGGCTTTCGGACGCCCGACAGCCCAGACCGACTCGACGAACTCCTCGACCTGCGCTGCCTCGTTCTGTGCGGCGAGCCAGGCATGGGGAAGTCCACCACTCTTGAACTTCACCGAGCGCAGATCGAATCAAACGCAAAGGGGAGCCTTTACTGGAGGTCTTTTCGCGATGTCTTCAATCCAGCTTTGCTCCTACACGACTTGAAGACATCCCATGAGTGGACCGATTGGCTTGAACACGGCAGAGAAATCGCTGTGGTCATCGATGGTGTGGACGAAGGGCTCGCGTTGGCCATCAATGTTGTCGCGGGGCTTGAAGCCGAACTCAGGGGAAAGCCGCTTGAACGACTCCGCCTGATTCTTGCTTGTCGAGACGCCGAGTGGCCGGAGGCGGAAGGGCAGACGTTGATGTCGCTGTGGCCGCCTGTCCAAGTGGGACGATTTCAACTTCAACGCTTACGCGCTGCGGATGCGAATATGGCCGCGCAGCACTGGGGTCTGAGCGAACTTGACGCCAGCGCCTTCATGGAGGATGTCCAGGCCAAGGCCATCGAAGCGTTTGCGGCGCGTCCAATCACGCTGCGAATGCTGGTGGAGGAGTTCAAGGAGAACCGCCAACTCTCAGGAACGCGAGGCGAGATCTTCCGTCGAGCCACTCTTCGGTTGCTTCTCGAAGAGCCGAAACGGGCCAAACGGCTCAAGTCTGTTGCAGGCTTCGCATTCAGAAACGACGAGTTGTGCCCGGTCGCAAAGAGGGTGGCCGCGTGGATGCTCCTTGGACGATACAACGCCATCTCCAGTCAGCCACCCGAGCTTCGTCCGGCGGCGCACCTCGACTTCGAACGGCTGTCGCCGACTGACGCTGACCAACGGGAACGATGCAAGGTTGAAGCAGCACTGAGCTCGGCGTTGTTCTGTGACGCTGGCACGCAGGCCCGAACATTCGCAGGGCAACCATTCGTTGAATTCCTCGCGGCTGAGTATCTTTTGGACTTTCCGCTTTCCCAGGTGCTCGACCTGCTTTGCATCTACGAAGGTGGTGAGCGGTTTGTCGTTCCTCAACTGGCTGAACTCGCGGCGTGGCTTGCTCTCAGTCACAGCGATTTCCTGGAGTGGTTAACCACACATGAACCGGAAATCCTGCTCCGCAGCGACGCTTCCTGTCTTCCTGAAGCACAACGGGCCAAACTCGTGGAGGCGCTACTCATACGCATGGCGCGTGAAGAGGTCTTTGATGATTGGGATCTCAAGCGCTTTTATGGGAGTTTCCGCCACCGTGGACTGTCTGCCCAATTGAAGCGGTATCTTCGCGACAAGACGGCCAGTCACATCGTGCGCAGAGCCGCTATCCATCTCGCGGACCTTGGCAAACTGAGCGAGTCACTTGACGATGTGTTCGCGATTGCCCGGGACGCGACCGAAGTTAGCCATTTACGGGAACAGGCCATGAACGCCGTCGGACGGCTCCTCCCAGATGACCGTTTGGGCGAACTGGAGCCGTTTGCGGTTGGTGAGGCTGGCCTCGATCCGCATGATGAACTGCGCGGCGTCGCTCTGGCCGCACTGGTCCCACGCCGCTGGAAAGTCTCTCAAGCAGTGTCCGCGATGAATTGTCGGCAGAATACCCAATTCATCGGCGCATTTCGTATGGCCTGTGATAGCCACATGCCTGCCAGCATCGAGATTGCAGATCTACCGGCGCTTCTAACAGCGCTGATTGAGATAGAGAGACCCTTCGAAGGGCACGAAAACCGCATCCGCGCGGTGGCTTGTCGGGGCTTGGCACTCGCGGTCCAACACCTCGCTACACCCGGTATCAAAGACGCATTTCTTGGTCTGGTGCGAACGAAGCTGTCTCAGCACCAACTGCCGTTCGGATTAGACAATGTCGAGTGGAGCGAGGCTGTTTCGCAGAAGGCGGCAATTCGCCAGCAGCTCGCCGATGCATTTGTCGACGCAACCGGCATGACCGCCGATGAACTCCGTCAATTGGAGTTCCATCGATTTATACCTCTCTTGATGGAAGACTGCCCTTGGGTATTGCTGCAGTTGGAATCTTCTTCAGCCAGACAACGCCCCCTGTGGGCCATGCTCGCCGCGAGGTTTTTCTCGAACGTCAAGGATTCTCCTCATCTTGAGGCGGTTCTCGAAGCCTGCGAGAATTATCAGGAACTGGCCGCCGAGGTCCGATGGCCTTGCTCAGTGGCTCTTGATTCAGAGGAAGCGAAGCACTCCCGGATGGGCTTGGAGTGGCGGACGCGGGGCGAACAGCAGCCGAAGACCAAACGAGATCCCGATCAGGTTTTCGGCTCTGTGTTGGCCGCTGCCCGCACCGACTGGCGTCTCTGGCCGCAACTATCTTGGGAACTCCAACGCCCGGAGGACGCTGATTCCATTTCAAGCGCGAGTCCAGACCCCACTACCAAGCATGTGTGGTTGAGCAGCGAACCCAACCGGCGTGATCAGATTCTGGAAGGAGCGAGGCAGTTTCTGATGGACGGTCAAGCACCGACCAACGACGACGCTGAACGCCGAATGGGACTGCCGGTATTCTGGGCGTTGTGGCTTGTCAGGGAACAAATCCAATCGGATGAGGCATTGCGCGCCGCTATCAAAGCGAAATGGTTTTCCATGCTCTTCACGCAACCGTTCATTCATGTTAAGGAGGAGCAGGAGCTAACACGCATCGGCGTCTTGCTTGACGCAAATCAGGCCGCTGATGTCCTGCGGCGGCGACTGGAGCAAACTCGATCCGGCAACACCAGCCTTGCCAATGTTCTGGCCGGATTTGAACTTGCGTGGCGAGAGGCGTTCACGGCGGTGCTAACCAATTATCTTCGCGGGCACTCGATCACCGGTTGGCCGCTCCGGAGCGCATTGGAGTTCCTAGCCCGGTATGACGCACCTTCCACTCGTCTGTGGCTTGAAGAACAACTCGTTGTCGCCAATCCAGTCGACCTTGCAACGAACTTGGCCGCAGCACTTGCGTTGTACCCAACCGAGTTCTGGGCGAAGGTAAGAACCCGACTGGCCACAGATCCGGCTCTCGCGATTGCCTGCCTTCAGACTTTGGCGGATCTCCACGCTTCGTCACCTCACAGACCACTGGAAAAATTCTCCGCTGAAAAATTGAGCGAGTTGTTCCTGATGCTGGAACGTTCATTTCCCAGCAATGAACCTAGAAATGGACCCCAAAATTCGGACCAGGAGCTAAGTTAGACTTTTCCGGCTCAGGCTGGGGTGAGAAAAGGCCGAGCCATGAGCAAAACAAAAAGAAAACGACACAGTGGAGCCTTCAAAGCCAAGGTGGGGTTGGAAGCTTTGATGGGCATCAAAACCGTCGGGCAGATAGCCCGGGAATACCAAATTCACCCGGTGCAGGTGACGCAGTGGAAGGGGGTGGTGCGCGACCGCCTGCCGGAGTTGTTCGAGTCGCCGCAGGCGGCGGGCGAGGACAGCCGGGAACTGGTGGCGCAGTTGCACGAGAAGATCGGGCAACTGAGCGTGGAGGTGGACTGGCTTAAAAAAAAGTGCAGGCAGTTGGGCCTGTAGTGGTCCGCAAGGAGCTGATTGCACCATGCGAAGAACTGAGCCTCCGGCGGCAGTGCGAGTTGGTGGGGATCGCCCGCAGCGGGTTCTATTACGAACCGGGGCCCGAGACCGAGGCGAACCTGGCGTTGATGCGGCGGCTGGATCAGATGCATCTGGAACACCCGGTGTATGGGAGCCGGCGCTTGACGGCGCTGCTGCAACGGGAAGGGCTGGAAGTCAACCGCAAGCGGGTGGTGCGGTTGCTGGAGTTGATGGGGGTGGAAGCGGTGTATCCGAAGCGGTCGTTGAGCCAGCCAGGGGAAGGGCATCGGATCTGCCCCTACCTGCTGAAAGGGCTGGAAATCACGGGGCCGGATCAGGTGTGGTGCAGCGACATCACGTATGTGCCGCTGGCCAACGGGTTCATGTATCTGGTGGCGGTGATGGACTGGTGGAGCCGGTATGTGGTGGCGTGGGAGTTGTCCAACAGCCTGGACAGCGAGTTCTGCATCCGGGCTTGGACGACGGCACTGGCGGGCGGGCGGTGTCCGCTGATCTCGAACACGGACCAGGGCAGCCAGTTCACCAGCGAGGCGTATATCGAGGCGGTGGAGTCCGTGGGCGTGGACGTGAGCATGGATGGGCGGGGCCGGTGGATCGACAACCGGTTCATCGAGCGGTTATGGCGGAGCGTCAAACAGGAAGACATCTATCCGCAGGACTACGCCGACGGGTTGACGGCGCAGCGGGGATTGGGGCGGTGGTTTGGGGATTACAACACCGCGCGGCCTCATCAAGCATTGGGCTATGCGACGCCCGGGGAAGTGTATCACTCGCCCGAATCG
>JBBRWD010000052.1:0-46680 GCA_038249465.1 Limisphaerales bacterium
CAAAGGCCGACTTCAATTTCTCCGCCGTGTCCCGGGAGGTATCAGGTACAGTCTCCACCCCAAGCCGGAGCGGAGTCGATGGCGGGGAGAACACCCCTGTGCGGACGGGTATCATGGGCCAGGATGCTACCAAGGCAGCGCCCTGCCCTTTGGCCTTCGAGGTGGAAACCATCGTTGTCTTTCATCCCGCGGTTTCCTCAAGCAAACCGGCTAGTTCTGATTCTTCGATCGCTCCAGCAACGACCCACGGCCGTTGCGCGCGAGCAATTCGAGATAGTCGAGCATCAGCCGGCGGGTTTCGTCGAGGGTGATGTCCGGCGCTGGCGGGCCATCGGTCGAGGCGGTTTCATCGTCCTCCGCATCACCATGAGCACCGGTGGCCGGATGTCCGGCTTCGACGGGAGGCGTCTTTTTGATGACGATGCTGCCGGGAGGAACATTGGTGGAACTCGCAACGGCGACCTGATTGGTCCAGGTCAGGGCCGGCGGCAGGCCGGGCTGGTCCACGTCCTTGAGCTTGATTTCATACACCTTGCCGGGCGGTTCAGGGCGGGCGGCGAGTTCCTTCTTGCGGGCCTTGGCGCGATCATCGGCTTCCTGTTTTTCCTTGAGGCGCTTCTGTTCGTTGAGGGAGATGCACTTCTCGGCCTGCTGTTTTTCAAATCGCTTGATCTCGTCCAGCAGATAGGCGAAGTCGCGGTCTCCGGCCACGCGATTGGTCGAGCGGCGAATCAATTCACCCGCGTACGGCGCGATCAGATTGAAGGAGTCGTGCTTGGCCGCATCAATGGTGTCGTACGCCAGCGGGTTCTCCAGCGAGGCTTCGCCCACGTCGAGGGTGTCGTTGATCGAGGGCAGGTGGATGTCGGGTTTCACCCCATCCCGCTGGGTGGAGCCGCCGCTGACGCGGTAGAATTTGCGGATGGTGATCTTGAGCGCGCCGGGATCTTTCGACGTTTCGAGGCCCATCTGGCGGAAGAATCGATTGAGTTGCAGCAGCGATTGCACGGTGCCCTTGCCATGAGTGCTCTTGTCTCCCACCAGCACCGCGCGACCGTAATCCTGCAAGGCGCCGGCGACGATTTCCGAGGCCGAGGCGCTGAAGCGGCTGGTCAGCACCATCAAGGGGCCGTCGTAGAACACCGAGCTTTCGGGATCCTCGTCCACCATCACGCGCCCCTCGGAATCCTTCACCTGCACAATCGGCCCTTCCTTGATGAACAGTCCCGCGAGCGAGATCGCTTCTTCGAGCGAACCGCCGCCATTGCGCCGGAGATCGAGGATGAGTCCGCTGACGCCTTCCTTCTTGAGCTTCGTGATGAGGCGGGCGACGTCGATGGTGGTGCTCTTCTGCTCGCTCCCGCCCTGTTTGCCATCGAGATCGAAGGCCGCATAAAACGACGGCAGGTCGATGACGCCGAGTCGGACGAACTTGCTGGTCCCGACTGGAATCTCAAAGAGCTTCGCCTTGGCCGCCTGGTCGTCGAGTTTGATCTCGTCGCGAATGAGACGGATTTCCTTGCGAGCGGAAGAATCGCTGGCGTCGGCCGGGATGATGGTGAGCCGCACCTCGGAGCCCTTGGGGCCGCGAATGAGTTCGACGACCTTGGGCAGCTTCATGTCGATGACATCAACGGGGGGGGCGTTGCTCTGGGCGACGGCGATGATCTGGTCGTTGGGCTTGAGCTTCTTGCTGCGCTCGGCCGGCCCGCCGGGCGTGAGGCTGACAATCTTGCAGATGCCATCGTCGGACTGGAGCAGCGCGCCGATGCCATAGAGCGACAGCTTCATGCCGATGGAGAAATTCTCGAGTTGGGACTTGCCCATGTAATCGGAATGCGGGTCGAAGACGCGCGCCAGCGAAGTGAGGTAAAGTTCGAGCACATCGTCATCGTCGTATTCGCGGATGGCGCGCTGGAGCTTGTTGTAACGCTTGGTGAGTTTCGTGACGATTTCCTCGGGTTTCTCCTTGGCGAGCTTCTCCTGGAGATACTCGAAGCGGAGGCGCTCGTGCCAGAGCTTGCGGGCCTCGTCGAGATCCTGCGGACGCGTCTCCTTCTTGCGATTGACCACGTAACAATCCTCGCCGGTGAAATCAAACTTGTTCTCCTTGAGCATTTGCTCGACGAGACCGTGCTGCTGTTCGAGCCGATCACGGAAGCGGAGGAAAATTTTGCGAGCCGCCTCGGTGTCGCCCTTGTCCCGGGTGAGCGCATGAAGCTGGTCGCGGTACTTCTCAAATTCCGCGAGGTCGCCCTGGGTGAAGAATATGTGCTGCGGATCCATCGCGTCGAGGTAACGGTCGTAGAACTTCTGCGACAGATCGCGATCGAAGGGCAGCTTGAGGAAATGTTGCCGCCGGAGGATCTCGGAGGCGAGCCGGACGATGTTGGAGTCATTCGGCCCCCCGATCAGCGGCACGGCCTCGCTCAACTTCCGGCTGACCAGATGAAGTTCGCCATTCGTCTTCGGCGCCGTGTCCAACGCACACGCCCCCACCGCGAGGAGGCAGGCCCAGATGCAGGTCAACAATCTCATGATTTGTTCGCGCAGAGTGCCGCCTCATCACCGGGGAGAACAGCATAAATTTCCGCTTGGAGACACGATGCGCGAAAATCGGCGTTTGGCAACTTCCGCCCGGGACGGGGGAGCCGTCGGGGGCGCCTCTCGACACTGCCCCCGAAGGCAACCGGGTTGGAGCGCGACCTTTACGTCGCTTCATCGTTCGAGAGACCGTCCGGCACTGTTTCGCCAACACCCATCGAACGCGGAAGCGGCCTCAAGGCCGCGCGCCGGGGGCAGTGCGCGGATGCGCCCAACCGTCGCCATCTCCACTCACAGGGTGCGGGACGGCCGTGGCCCACCCGATGAGACCGATCAAAAACGAACTGGCGAAATCGGGCCGGATCGGGAGGATGCCCGTCGCCCGCGCACCATCCTGCGGGGGAGCGGTTTTGGAAGACCTGGCCCACCCGGCCGACCGAATATGATTCAGCCCGACCATCGTACCGCCATCGAGGCATTGATTCGCGCCGAAGCCCGGCCGGTGGACAAGTTCAGCCATCAGCCGAGGCTCTACCACCTGGCGGTCCGTCTCGCCGAAGGGCTGGACCATGATGACGACGTGCTGCATGCGGCCGCCTGGCTGCATGACCTCGGGGTTTTCGTGGGCCATCGCCCGGAAGACCCGGACGCTCTCGCGCGCTGGGATTGCGTGGCCTACGCAGCGACCAAGGCGCCCGAGGTGCTCGCGCACGGTGGTTTTCCAAAGGAGAAGATACCGGGAGTCGTCGAAGCCATCCGCTGCCATCAGCCCGAATCGCAGCCGACCACGAGGGAAGGGATCATCCTGCGCGATGCCGACATCCTCGAACAACTCGGCTCCGTGGCCGTGCTCCGGACCGTCAGCAAGATCGGGCGCGATACACGCTTCGCCACGTTCGCGGATGCGTTGCGGGTGCTGCGGCGCAATGTCGAGACCCTGCCCGGGCAACTCGCCCTGCCGCGGTCACGCGAGCTGGCAACTCCGCGCGTCGAAATCCTGCGCGCGTTCCTCACCGCGGCCTATGCCGAAGCGGACGGGCAACCGCTTTGACCGGCATTGGCGTCTGCCGAGATTCCGGGCCGCCTACTTTTTCCGGTACGCCTCCGGCAGGAACGCGGGTGACTTCTTCTCCACGAAAATCGGCTGGAGTCGCGCATAGCGCGGCAGACCGTTTTCCAGCGGCACCTGCACCCACTCGTCGCCGATGAGCGGTTGCGCGTAGCGGATGAAATCATCCGTCACATCAATGCGGTTCGCGGCAATCCACGCCTTCGGAAAGAAGCGCTCGCTGTTGGCCACGACTTCGAGCGGCACCTTGTCGTAGCGCGCTTGGTAGGCCGCCCCGGGTTCCCGCAGGATGGTCGCCATAAAGCCGTTGCCATCCTTCATCGCGATTTCGGCGGCTTTGCGGCCGGACTCGTAGGCTTCCTTGAGATCCACGGCGGACGCCAGCACCGAGCAATGCCGCTGGTCGGTGCCCGGCACCTGGCCGCGGGCCTTGCCGGTGGTGGGCAGACCTTGCTTGTTCAGGTAGGACACGATGGCTTGCTGGACGGTCAGATCGCTGGCGCCAAAGTGAACATGGCCGAAGGAATCCTTCTGCGCGCCGATGTCACCCACGTCGAAACCTTCGCTCACCACCACGAGGCAGCGTCCGCTCTTCTTGAGCTGGTCATTCACGTTGTCCGCCAAGTCGGCCAGCGTGAGACCGGACTCGGTGAGATAAATCTGGATGGGCAGTTCGCGCTTGGGGTCCGCGAGGCGCACGGCTGCCGGAATGAAACCAATCTTCCGGCCCATCGCCTGCATCACGAGGACGGGATCCGCCGGGCAGGAGCCGGCATTTTCCTCGTTGGCGCCGAGAATGTTCGCCGCCCAATAGCGCGCCGTCGAACCATAGCCCGGCGTGTGATCGACGAGCTTGAACTCCGCGTCGCCCACGTCGTTATCGATCGTTTTCGGCACTCCAGTCGCGACCAGGTCGAGTCCTTTTTCCCTGGCCAACTTGGCGATTTTGTTCGCCGTGTCCATCGAGTCGTTGCCGCCAATGTAAAAGAAATAGCCGATGTTCTGCGACTTGAACACGTCGATGACCCGCTGGAAATCTTCCTGCTGCTTTTCCTTGAGCTTGTAGCGGCAGGTACCGATGGCCCCGGCGGCGGGCGTGGTTTCGAGCAGGCGGATTTCCTTCGGTTCCTGGGCGGAAAGGTCGAGCAACTCCTCCTTCAACACGCCTTCGATGCCGTGCCATCCGCCGAAGACGCGGCCGAAGACGCGCGGGTTCTCGTGACAGAAGTCGATGACCCCGCGCAGGGAGTTGTTGATGACGGCCGAAGGGCCGCCGGACTGGGCAATCAATACATTGGCTGGCATGGGTGCGATGGGATTATGGGTTTCGGTTGATTCGGTCTGGAAAAATGTTGCGTGCCCAGGCGTCACTCGAAGGCGTTTGCCACCCCTTTGGGTATCACCGTCCCCGGGTCAAAAGCGGTCGGCCATGCGCCCGGCAAGCAAGAGACTTTTGCTCCGCCACCAACCGCGTCGTAAACGCGCGACCAAAACCGATGGCAGGAACCTGCTTTGAACCCGAGCTCCGAAGTTGGATGGGGAGCGCACCCGCCCCGGGTGCAGTTTTTCGCGCCCTCGCGGAAAACCCGGTGCGCGTGAAATACAGGATGCCCCGGAACAGCGGGAGGCGCAGCGTGCTGGCCGCGCGGCGTCCGCCACACCCGCGGGCGGGTGTGCTCCCCCGCTTCGGAGTTCGGGTTGAACACTGCTCGGATTGGGGAGCATGGTCTTTCGTCAGCGCTCACCGGGGAATTCTGTGCCGACCCGTTTTCGCTGTCCAGCGTCTAGCTGAACGTAAAGAATGTTCAACTTCCAATTTGACAAACGGGCTTTGTAATCTGTAAATACATTGTAAACACAAAGCATGGCCGATTGATTTACAAGATTACATGGACTTTGACTGGAACAACCCGCCCTTCAGCCTCAGCAACACGCTGACCATCAAGGATGTCGAGGAATCCTTTGAAGACCCGTTTGCCGTCAAGCTCATGCCCGACTCCTCCCGCTTCGCCGCACAGGCCCGCTATTTCAACCTCGGCGTGTCCTCGGCCGGCCAAGGAGTTTTCAGTGTTTATCGCACCAATGGCAAGTCCGTCCGGGTGGTTTTCGCCCGGAATCTGGAGAACGAGGAGCGCTTCATGTATCAGCGCAAAATGAACCAGGCTCTCGGCACGCCTTGATTCCCCGCCATGAACACCATTGCCAACTGGGACGACCTGCCGCTGTTCGACAACGAACAGGCCGAGGCGGAATTCTGGGCGGACAACCGCCTGGACGTGCGCCTCATGGAAGCGTCGGTCGCGGCCACCGCGGAGGTATCCGAATCCGTCACCATCACGCTGCGGATTGACCCGCGCATGTTGTCACGGCTCAAGCGCCTCGCCCGTTCCCGCTATCTCAATTACCAAAGCATGATCAAACAATGGCTCAGCGAACGCCTCGAAGGCGAGACGCGCGAGCGCGACTACCGCGAACGTGATCGCGAGCCAGGCTTCCGCTCCCGACTCTGAACCCCTTTTACTCATCATGAACTCACCGCAACCCAACGCCCGCCGCCACGAGGCCTTCACGCTGATCGAAATGCTCGTGGTCATTGCGGTCATCGGCATCCTCGCGGCGATGATCATCGGCATCTTTCCCGGCGTGATGGACAAGAGGGCGCGCAGTCGCGTCCGCGCCGAACTCATGTCGCTGACGGTCGCGATCGAGAACTTCAAGCACGATCAGGGATTCTATCCGCCGGACAACAAGAACAGCACCGCCGGTTCGCCGCTCTTCTATGAACTCGTCGGCTGCACCCTTGACAACACCCAGTTCATCCCTGCGAGGGGCACCCCGGTGCCGATCAATCGGGTGCAGCCGTCGTTCGGCGTGGATGGATTCGTCAACACGACAGTAGGCAACAAGCCGAGCAAGAATTATCTGCCCGACCTCAAGGACGACCAGCATGGAACGCGGACCAATCTCGCTCCCACGCCGGTGGAAGTGCTCCTCGTTCCCTACAAAGGGATCTCCGGCGAATTCAATCCCTGGCACTACAACTCCAGCTCGCCCGTGCATAATCCCGGCAGCTTCGATCTTTGGGCGCAAATCGTAATTGGCAAAAACACCAACACCATCGGCAACTGGAGGCAATAATTATGACCCCCTCGCTGCTCCCCTTCGTCAACGCCGCGCCGCTCCCGGTCGAGTGGCACGACGAATCCTGGACACCCCACGTCCGCGTCATCCGCCAGCGCCGGCTCGAACTGCGCCGCGGGTCTTCCGACCGGCTCCGCCCGCTCACCCCCATGTCTGAACCCACCCTGGCCAACCGCAACTTTCATTTCACCGCCCACCGTCCTATGAATCCAAACCTCCTCAATGGTTCCGACGCCCGCCGGGCCTTCACCCTCATCGAACTGCTGGTCGTCATCGCCATCATTGCAATCCTCGCCGGCCTGCTCCTGCCCGCGCTGGGCATCATCAAGGAAAAGGCGAAGATTAAAATGGCTCTTGCGGAGATGACGAACCTCCGGGCCGCCATCTCCGCCTATGAGGCGGAGTACAACCGCCCGCCGGCATCGAAGGTGGCCGAAGGGAACGCCGGCGGTGGCGACTACACCTACAAGGGAACCGTCCCCGGTATTTCCGTGCCGGCCGATCTGCCCAATTCCGAAGTGATCATCATTCTTAAGGACATTGATACTGACCCCAATCCGCCTAACGACAAACACGCCCGCAACCCGCGCAAGATCGCCTTCTTCGAAGGCAAAATGGCCGCTGACAACGACTCGCCTGGCATCGGACCCGATTTCGTCCTGCGCGATCCGTGGCGCAATCCGTATGTCATCACCATGGACCTCAATGATGACAACAAGTGCTTTGATTCCGTTTACCGGCAGGTGCCCGCTGGCGACACCGTCGGTTTGACTCAGCAGGGCGCACAGGGCTTCGCCTTGAGCGGCCCGTTCATGGTCTGGTCCCTCGGCCCCGATGGCAAAGCTGACGCCGCCACCCCGGCCAAGAGCGGCGTCAACAAAGACAACATCCTGAGCTGGCAATAACACCCATGCGCCTTTCCTCGCCATTTTGGACTGCGGTGACTTGTCACCGCTTTGGGGCGTCGCGACTTGTCGCGGCGCGTCCGGCGACAAGTCGCCAGACGGGAAAAGCGGTGACGAGTCACCGCACTCCACACGCGCGCAGCGGCATCACTCTCATCGAACTGCTGGTGGTGCTCGCCATCATCGGTCTGCTCGCGGCCCTCAGCCTGCCGGCCATGAAAGGCATCGGGCAGTCCAATGTGCTCGCCTCGGCCACGCGCCAGGTTCTCGACGACCTCTCGCTGGCCCGCCAGCTCGCCATCAAGGATCGCACCACGGTCTATGTCGTCTTCGTCCCGACCAACAGTTTCTCGCTCGCGTTACCGACCGACCAGCGCCAGCTTGCCGTGGCAACCAATCTCACCGACGCAGGCTTCACGACTTATGCGATCTTCTCGGAACGCACGGCAGGCGACCAGCCCGGCCGGCCGAATTTCCGCTACCTGCGCCTCTGGAAATCATTGCCCGACGGCACGATGATCAGTCCGGGAAGTTTCGCCGGGGAACTGCCGGTGCTGCCGGGCCTAAAGATTCATGACTTCCCCTACCCCACCAGCGGGGTGAACTCCAATGCGCTGCCCTACATCGGATTCGATCAGAATGGCAGCCTGGTCGGCCTCGACAACTTGGGCAACCTCGTCCGGCCGTGGCCCGAACAAGCCGTCGCCGTCGCGCGCGGCAGCATCTTCGCGGTGCGCAAGGCAAACGGAGACGTGGAAAAACTCGACGTGCAGGAACGCCCACCAGGCAACGGCATGCTCAACGTCATCCGCATCAACGGGCTGACCGGACGCGCACGCCTCGAACAACCGCAAATCCAATGAAATTTTCGCGACATAGCAATCGATCGCAGGTGGCATCGCGACGTAGCGGCGTCTCGGCAGAGCGCCGCCGTTTCTCCTCGCCCTTCCAGATGGCAGCGCTCTGCCGAGACGCCGCTACGAAGGCAAGCCTGCGCCATTCGTCCACGCGCGCCTTCACCATGGTGGAAATCGCCATCAGCCTGGCGGTGGTGGCGTTCGCGCTGGTGGCCATCATCGGCGTGCTGCCGCGGGGCCTCAACGCCCAGCGCGACAACCGCACCGAGAGCACCATCAACCTCGACGCGCAGTATTGGATGGATGCCCTGCGCAGCAGCTCGCAGGGAGCAGATGAACTCACGAATTACGTGAAGGCGATCCACATCAATGACAACGGAACCGACGTCACCTTTACCTTTGGATCGCCGGGTGCGACCACCTTCTCGAACGGGCGGGACATTGTCGGGCTCGTTTCCAATCCGGAACCCAGTGCGAACATACGAGTGGATACGGTCGCGATAAACGGCTCTGCCGTGGAAAAGACCGGCCCAGACTCTGAGGTTGCTTTCGGCTATCGGATGTATGTGCGGATCGAAGCCGCCAAGAATGTCGCTTTGACTAACGCCGTTGTATCGGAAACGTCGTTGGCGGAGAACCAGCAAGCGCTCAAATATTTGATGCGCGAAATTTATTCCATTCGGCTCGAATTCGCCTGGCCGCTGGTCAACGGCAGACCCGGCAACGGTCGTCAGACCTATCGCAATGTCGTGCAAGGTTGGCTCCTAGAGGATCCGGCAGACAAACGCCTCAATTTCTTCACGCGATGAAACGCCACTCCTCCATCCCCTGCCCCGCTGCCGTTGCCTTGCTGCCCAAGCGGCTGGATGGGCGACGCCCGGGAATGGTAGGGCGCGTCTGTCTCAGCGCGCCGTTGGGAGATCTTCGGACGTCGCGGCGCGCTGGAAAAGCATCTGCCGAAATCGCCTCAGACCGTGACAATTTCGCGGGCAGGAGGGCGGGCGGCAGGATCGGAGCGCAGATTTCCAATCTGCTGGGTCGCCGGCTTCCTGCCGGCATCTCGTGCGAACTTCCCAGCGCCGGCGGATTGGAAATCCGCGATACAGCAGGTTGGAAACCTGCGCTACTTCGGTTGCGGTGGCGGCGCGCTGGGACAGACGCGCCCTGCCTGCGGGAGTTTTCGCCTCGAAGGATCCGCGCGTTTTCCGTGCTGGAGCTGATGGTTGCTGTCTCGCTGCTCGCGCTCATCGTGGTCGCGCTGCTCGCCATGTTCAACCAGACCCAGAAAGCTTTCCGCGGCGGCATGGCCCAGACCGATGTGATGGAAAGCGGACGCATCGCCATGCAGTTCCTCACCCGCGAGATGCAGCAAATCGCGCCGATGCGTGAACCCGGCGCCGTCAATCTGATGATATGGACGCCCACCACCCTCGCGCCATGGAATCTGCCTCAACGCCCGTTGACCACGTCCACCATGGACCTGCCCAGCAACCAGGCGCGCGACAATCATCTTCAGGACATCACCTTCGTCACCCGCCTCAGCGACGAGTGGGTGGCCACCGCTTATCGCATCAGCAACGCCGTGGACGGTGCGGGCGCGCTCTATCGATGGACCCAGACTTACACGAACGGCGTCAGTTCGGGCACGCTCTCCAATTTCTGCTGGTGGGCAACGAGCGTGCCGGCGCCAGACAGCACCATTCCGAGCACCTACAACACCAACTTCCAGTTCATCGCCGATGGCATCGTGCATCTGGCCGCGTATCCCTTCTCGACCAACGGTGTGGCCATGACCAACGGCATGTTGATCGCGAACGGCTTGCGCGGCTACGCCTATCTGGAGAATGAGGTTCCAGCCTTCCTGGACCTCGAACTGGGTGTGCTGGAACTGAAAACCGTGGCTCAGTTTAATGCCAGGGCACCGGGTGCCCGCGTGGCCTGGCTCACGGATCAGGCCAACCGCATGCATCTTTTCATCCAACGCATTCCCATCCGCAACGCCCCATGAAACAAAGTTTTCCAGGCGGACTGCAGAGCCCGACCACCGACTCCGACGCCGGCCGTAGCAGCCAGCGTCAGGAGGCTCCTTCGAAAGAATCCGCAATCGGTCTGATCCAATTCACGACCATGTTTGGTAGGGCGCGTCTGTCCTCAGCGCGCCGCAACGCCGGCCCATCCGAACGGCGCGCTGAGGACAGACGCGCCCTACCTGCTGAGCGCGGCGTGGCGCTGGTGATCACGCTGCTCATGCTGTCGATCATCACGGTGGTCACCGTGGCCTTCCTCGCCTTGAGCCAGCGCGAGCGGGCGGCGGTCGGCCAGGCGACGATGCAGACCATCGCCGAGATGGCAACCGAGACGGCCCGCGAGCGCGCCACGGCACAGGTGATGGCCCGCGTCCTCAATACCGGCGCCGACCTGAATCTGCTCGGCCCGGATTTGTTCGTCTCGCTGGCGGAATCCAATGCGCTCAACAATCTGCTGCGAGACCCGTGGGTGCCGGTCTATGTCACCAACCGCGCCAGCCCGCTGGGTGAGGATCGTTCCTATCTTGATCTCAACCGCAACGGACTGTTTGAGCCGAGCGGATTCCTGCCGTGGATCGACAACGCCGGGCAGCCCATCGCCGGACCGCCGGGTCATTTCGTTGGCGATCCGATGTGGATAGGCGTGCTGGAGGATCCGACCAAAGAGCACGCGGCCGACAACCGCTTC
This sequence comes from Limisphaerales bacterium, assembly GCA_038249465.1. Lineage (GTDB taxonomy): Bacteria > Verrucomicrobiota > Verrucomicrobiia > Limisphaerales > JBBRWD01 > JBBRWD01. The sequence continues at coordinate 11,232 of JBBRWD010000052.1, forward strand.
ATCGCGCGCTACTGCTTCGTGGTGGTGCCGGCGGGGCGGACGCTGGATTTGAACTTTGCTCACAACTCGGTGCTGCAAACGAATCTCGTCAATCAAAACAGCCCCATCGGCTACTTCCGGAACCAGGGCTTCGGCACCTGGGAGTTGAACCTCGCGGCCTTCTTTGCGGACCTGAACACGAACGCGTGGAACACTCCGAGTCTTTGGACCAACAACAGCCCCTACCAGTTCGACGCCGTGGGCGGATCAAGCAGCGGCACCAGCTTTTACGATGCACAGGACGTAATCCGCCATCGCTACACCTTGCCGGGGCAGACCATTCCGAGCATACCCAGACTCGCGATTGATGCACTGCCAGCTTTCACACTGGCGACAACCACACAGAATTTCACCAATGACTTCATTGACAGCTTTGGCGTTCACCCACCGATGGCGTTGGGACGCTACTACCCCTTTGATCCCGACCCGGTGGCTGTGAATTGGGCCGACCGATCCTGGGCCGGTGCGGGCAATCGCCGCCATTTCTTCTCGGTGCATGATTACTTCACCCTCGGCGGCGGCGCGGGTGGTTTTCAGAGCTTTTCCGACCGCTTGAAGGCCGCCTCCCGGCAGACCAGTTCCTACGACCGCTACACCTTCTACCGCATGCTGGCGCAGGTCAGCACCGACTCCTCGTCCGCTCAGAATCCCGACCGGGACAAAATCAACCTCAATTACCAGAACGCCTACATCGTCAACACGAATGGAACCAACATCCCGGTGGTGTATCCCGGCTGGGAGACCAATTTTCAGGCGTGGAACGCGCGGGAGTTTTTTCTCATCACCGCCGACCGGCTGCTGACGAATGAATTCCAGCGTTTCGCCTCCAACGATATTCGCTTCGACGCGCGCATCGGCCTGCTGAATGGCCGAACGATTCCCATCTACGTTGGCGGCTCACCGAACACCTTCACCAATGTTCCGGCCGGACCCACCAATCCGCCGCTCTACTTGCCCCGCATCCATCAGATCCTGCAAATCGCGGCGAACATCTTCGAAGCAACCCGCCAGGACCAAGCGGGCGGGCGTTATCCCACAGTCTTCCATCCAACGTTTGCGCAAGATACAGCGAAAAACGTTTTCGTTACCGGCTATGAGGAGATCGATCCGGTGAAGAATTCACAGGATCTGGCTTCGAACATTATCGCGCGAGCATGGCATGACCTGAACGATCCCAACGGCGTGACGCTGAACAAAACCAACGACAACATCTACGGTATTCCCATGATTTTTGCGGCGAAGAAGGGTTTCCCCAACTTCAACGAAGCCGCCGTCGCCACTGCCGTCAAGGTGAGCCGACGCATCCAATTCAGGAAGGATGACCCCGCAGATCAATATCCATCCGTCACCAACGTGATGTTCACCATCGGAATCTCCAACGTGATCGGCGTCGAGGCCTGGAATTCCTACTCGAACAACGCCGCCTACCCGAACCAGTTGAAAATGACCTTTGCCTGCCGGACCGAGACGCGCCTCACCAATAATGGAACCCTATTGTCGGTCCATACCAATGCCACCAACTCAATCCAGCAGATCAACGGCAACACCTGGTACGGAGGTCAGTTCATGGTTCCTCCCCAGATTTACGACGTGGCGGTGAGCAACTCCGCGATGTCCGCCGCGGGCACCCTGGTGCCGATCCCAGCAAATGCTTCAGTCTTCTACCAGTACCAACCCGGCAATTCCAACTGGTTCCATTTAACGCTCAAGAACAAGATGCTGTTCTTCCTCGAAGAACCGGGCACGGGACGCCTGATCGACGCAGTGGCCCTCTCCGGAATGGACACCGAGATCGCTCTTTCCAAAGAACTCGAAGATTCGGATTCCAGCATATTCTGGGGCCCCTTCGGCGAGACGAACCAGATTGTCGCCTCATACACAGGCGGGGGAACTCGGGGCTTTTGGAACAGTTTCTCAGGATTGCAACTGGCCGCCGGGGAGGTCGCCCTCAGCGGCGCGGGTTTGCAGGAATTCCTGACCAAGACCAACGCGAGTGCGGCAACCATTGTGCAGGCCGGTTTCACGCCCACGGAGCGCGTCGGCCAGTTGACCAAGTGGTCGGTCAACGATCCGCTGGTGCATTACACCCTGGCCGATCTCCAGCCCAAAGGGACCAACGAATCCCAGTCGATTCAAATCAGTGGTCGAGATTATTCCATCGCCCTGACCACCAACGCCCTGTTCGGCGCGTTGCTGGGCAAGATAAACACGGACGCTTACCGTCCGTGGGGCGTGGGAATCGCGTCGGACACCGACAAACCCGCCCTCAAGGATCCCGGAGTGCGGAGCTCGCAGGACTGGGAGTTCCCGGAGCAGAAGCTTCCGAACGTCGGCTGGCTCGGGCGCATTCATCGCGGGACGCCCTGGCAGACCATTTACCTGAAAGCGGGCGACGCGTCCACGGACTGGCTCTATCCCGCCGGGAACGCCTGGACGATGACCACGCATCCCACCAACGACTGGCGCCTGGTCGATTTCTTCACCACCTCGCCAAATGACCTCGCCGCGCGCGGACGGCTCTCGATCAATCAGACCAACCTCGCCGCGTGGTCGGCGGTCTTCAGCGGGATCGGCACGGCGCGGTTGTTCGAGTCCAACACGGTGATCGGTTCGATCGCGATGCCGGTGGATGAGGTCTTCCAGCCTGCCTCGGCTGATGCTGTGGCGGCCACTGCCGGAGTCGCCCCCGCCCTGGCGAAGGTGGTCGCAGGCATCAACGCCCGCCGTGCGCAGATGCCGAACGGGATGTTCCGCACCCTGGGCGAATTTCTCAGCACGCCCGAGTTGACGGATGCCTCGCCGTTCCTGGATCAACCTCACACCGACCCGTTCAGCAGAGATCGGCTTTTCAGCGCCACGGAGTCGATGATCACCGACTTTGAAATGGAACGTATCCCGGCGCAGATCCTGTCGCTGGTCACGGTGGGCGAACCGCGCTTCGTCATCTACGCCTGGGGCCAGGCGCTGCAACCGGCGCCCTACGGAGTCCGATACAACGCCAACAAAGAAGTGGTCATCAATGCGGCGGGCCATCCGCAAATCGAGCCAAGTTCCATCATCACCGGCCTCGGCAACGGACTTTTCAAATTCTGCGGCAATTACCAGGTCACCGCCGAGGTGGCCACGCGCGCCGTGCTGCGCATTGACGTGGACCCGGTCGGCATGACGAACAATCCGCCGGTCCGCCCGCGCGCCGTCATCGAGAGCTTTAACATTCTGCCCAATGAATGACGGACGCATCCCAAAGTGGTTGGAGCGCGCAAAGCGGCTGTCAGTCGTGGCGAAAGATCCCGCTCCACCGTCGCAGCCCGGAGAGGGAGGGCGCGTCTGCCTCAGCGTGGCCAAGCCGCAACCACCGCGATTTGGAGTGCGGCGAGTTCTCGCCGCTTTTCGGCAGGCGACTTGTCGCCGTCGAGCTTGCGGACGCGTTAATTTGCTCCGAGCCGCTGAACGCGGCTCGGCCTGGCCGACGAGTCGGCCAGGCGGCGAAAGCGGCGACAAGTCGCGCGCACTCCAAAATCGCGGTCGCCCGTGCGAGGATTTTCAACATTGTCGTCCGGCAGGCCGTTTGAGCCATCGCGCGGCGCGGCGCGTGGGGACAGACGCGCCTTACGTGTGGGAACTTTCGGAGCGATTGATGGGCAGGCGCGAAACCGGCGGGTTGAGCGTAGAATGAGGTAGATTTTGGCGGCGTTCACGCGAACGCCTTCGGGAAAAACGGAAGTCCGGGACAGCCCGGCAAAGAACATTTTGTTGTTATGCAATCCAAGCCACGAACCAGGCTGATCGTCAGCCTGCTGTGTCTGTTGACGCTGGCCGCCGTGTGGGGCTGGCTCCAGCGGCAGCCCTCCATCGCTCCGTCCACCGACGCCACCTCCGCCGGCACGCCGGGCACGCAGCCAGCGGCGGCCATCCCGCCGGCGCCCGCGCCCCTGCTCAGCGGCCTGCGTCCGGGCGACGCCATACCCGCGCCCTCCCCTGCTCCGACCAACGCAAATGGGGAACCTTTCGCCTATCGCCTGCGCAACACGCCGCGCGCGCTCGATGATTTGATGCGCGACGATGCGGCCCTGCTGCTGCGCAACGCGCTGATTGATACCCGCCAGCCGTTGAACCTCGGCATCCCGGCGCATCTCCGCGCCGACGCCGAGCCGGGCGCGTATGTGGTGCAGTCGCGCTCTGCGTTGAATGACGGTTTCCGCAAACAACTCACCGACGCGGGCGCCACCGTGGTGAGTTATGTGCCGAACAACGCCCTGCTCGTGCGCGTGTCCGCCGAAACAGCACAGCGGCTGGCCGCCCTGCCGGAGACGCTTTCGGTGCTGCCGTGGGAGCCTTACTACAAGCTCGACCCGCGTCTGCTGACGGCGGCGGTCGAGCAGCGCTTTCTGCCACGGCGCGCGGTGTTCAATGTGCTGGTCTTCGCCGGCGATCGCGACGCCGCGGCGCAATCGCTGACCGCGCTGGGCGCGCAGGTTGCGGCCGAGGATCGCTCGCCGTTCGGCACGCATTTGACCGTCTTCGCGTCAGAGACGGCGCTGGTGCCGATGGCGAAATTGCCGACGGTGCAGGCCATCGAGCCGCACACGCAACGCCGGCCGGCCAACGATCTCACCCGGGCGCGCGTGAAGATTTCGACCAACACCGTGACGGCGCAGAATTACCTCGGGCTGACCGGAGCCGGCGTGCGGGTGGGCGTCAACGACACCGGCGTGGACCAAACTCATGTGGACCTTTTGACGCGGGTGACCGCGCTGAATCCGGCCTTGCTGCAGGATCGGCAGGGACACGGCACGCACGTCGCGGGCATCATCGCCAGCAGCGGGCAGAACGGTCCGGACGGCAGCAAGGGGCCCGTGCCCGGTTCGATCACCAACGCCAATTACCGCGGCATGGCGCCGGAGGCGGGCATTTTTGCCCTGCCCATCGACTCCATCTTCGGCCTGCTGGCCGGAGACACGTATCTGCAGGAAGCGACCGCGCTGACCAACATCTTCATCTCGAACAACAGTTGGGGTTACCAAGGCACGAACGATTACGACTTCGCGGCGGCAAGCTGGGACGAAGCCGTGCGCGATGCGGTTCCGGGCGTGAGCGGTCCGCAACCTTTGGTGGCGGTCTTCGCCGCCGGCAACATGGGATTCGGCGGTGCCGCAGGAACCGGCGGCCGGTCTGGCAGCATCACGTCACCGGGAACCGCGAAAAACGTCATCACCGTCGGGGCGATGGAGAACTACCGCCGCATCACCAACGAAGTGACGGGTGGCTCCGACCCCGGGGCGAGCTGGTTTGGCATCACGGATTCCTCGAATCAGGTGGCGGGCTTCTCCAGCCGCGGCAACGTGGGCCGGGGGCAGGAGGGACCGTTTGGCCGATTCAAGCCGGACCTGGTCGCGCCGGGGACGATGGTGGTCTCCACCCGCTCCAGCCAATGGACTGATCCCGTTGGGGAAACGCAGGTGGAATTGGGCACTGTCAGCGACCAGATCCTGCGGCCGCAAACCACCAACGACGACTACGTGGTTTTCGTGCCGCAGAATACGGTGCAGCTCATCATCGAAGCGGTTCCCAATCGTTTTTCACCCAATCCATTTCCGGCCCTGCCCATCTTTGCCGCCGCCAATCAGCGTCCCGGCCCCGGCGACCAGGTCGGCGTCACTCAGGCCATCATCGCCAACCCGGTTTCCGGCGCCTGGTTCTACTCGGTGGTCAACCCCACCGACGTCGAAGTACGTTTCGATCTGCGCACCATCCTGGTGGTCACGAACGACCCCGGCGATCTCTACACCGTGCTCAAGAACCTCAACGATGTGCTGGCGCCCAACTATCGTTACGAGTCCGGCAGCAGCCAGTCCGCTCCCGTCATTTCCGGCATGCTGGCGCTGATGCAGCAGCACTTCGAGCAGACGCTGGGCGTCACGAACAGCCCGGCTTTGATGAAGGCGCTGCTGATCAACGGCGCCCGCACTGCCTCGGCCAACAATCCGGCTTACGACTTCGCGGTCCGCAACTACCTCAACTATCAGGGCTGGGGCTTGCCCAACATCACCAACACCCTGCCCGCGAGCCTGGACACCGGCGACAGCGCGAATGGCGCGATGGTTTATTTCGATCAAGACCCGGCCCGGGCGCTGGCCACCGGACAGAGCTTCACGCGCAATGTCACCGTCGCCACCACCGGGATCAATTCGCCGCTGCGATTCACCCTGGTCTGGACCGACCCGCCCGGCTATCCGCTGGTGGGCATCAAGCTCGTCAACGACCTCGACTTGATTGTCACGAACCTGACCACCGGCGAGGTTTATGCGGGCAACGCCATCGAGTCAGGGAACCTCTTCAACACTGCGGTCACAAACGGTGAACCGGTCTTCGACCTGGTGAACAACGTCGAGAACGTCTTCATCGACCGCCCGCTCAGCGGCGCCACCTACTCGGTCACGGTGCGCGCCCGGCGGGTCAACGTGAACGCGGTCAACATCCAGACCAACGGCACGCAGCAGGATTTCGCGCTGGTGGTGTCGAGTGGCAACCCCGGCACGCAACTGAGGGTCTCCGTCACCGCGCCCACCGCGGGCTGGGAAGGCAATGCGGTGGTCAAATCGGTGATCAATGGCCGCGCGGTGCTCAACGAGCGGGTCGGCGCCAACTCCCCGCTGCTCTCCTCGACCAATGGCATCACCAACCAGTGGAATTTCTACATCGTCACCAACAAGATCGAGGGAACCAACGGACTCATCGCCAGCAACATCGCCTTCGCGACTTTCCTGCCGCCGAATCTTTCCCGTCCGCGCTACTTCAGTGCGGACATCGATCTCTATGTCTCCGCGAACCCTGCCCTGACCAATCTCGACACGGCGGTCATCTCCAGTTCGTATCGCTCCCTCAACCGGGGCGGCACCGAGATGGTGGTGCTCTCCAACGTGGCGAACATTGATCTCTTTTACGCTGCGGTGAAATCCGAGGACCAGCAGGCGGCCAGCTACGGCTTCTTTGCCGTCTCCAGCCAGGATCCCTTCAGCTCGCGCGACGAGGATGGCAACATCGTCTTGCAAGGCTACCCGGTGGGCGCGCTCATTCCCGACGGCGATGCGGCGGAACCCGGTGGCACCAACATCATCGCATTCTGCACCGAGTCCGCGGTCATCCAGAATGTGACGGTGGAAAACACGCTCACCATGTTCGACACCGATGTCGGCCAGGAATACGGCGGTGACCTGTTCGGTGTGCTGACGCACCAGGATCCGGACACCCAGGCCGAACCCTATGCGGTCCTCAACAACCACCGCGCTTTCTACGGCACGCAAACCTGGATCTACGACGAAAGCGACGACGGCGAGATCCCCAATGCCATCCCGCCCGACGGCCCCGGCAGCCTGCGCGATTTCGCCGGCGACGAGGCCCTGGGCATCTGGCAATTCACGGTGACAGACAACGCGCTGGAATACACCGGCCGCGTCGATTCGATTGAAATCACCGTGCAACCGCAGCCCGAGGAACTCCTCGATGGCACCGGCATCCGCGTCACCATCCAGCCCGGAGCCTGGAAACGCTACACCGTCGATGTGCCGCCCAATGCCACCAACCTGATGGTGTGTGTGGCGCCCGAGGGCGGTCCGTTGGATGTCTATCTGCGTTTCGAGGCCGATCCGACACTCACTCAATACGATGTCTTTCAGCGCATCGAACCGCCGGGCGATTGCGTCAACCTTGGACGGCGCGATTCCCCGCCGCTCACCACCGGGCGCTATCACATCGGCCTGTTCAATCCGGGAACCGCTCCAGTCGTGGCCAACGTCAAGGTGTTCGTGCAGCGCGGCGCGGTGGCCAACAGCACCTTCACCTTCCGCTCCTCGGGCTCGGTCAACCTGCTCGACGACGCGGTGACCAACTCAACGATCTTCGTCAACCAGGTGCGCGAGGTGGCGGACTTGAGCGTCGGCGTGCGCATTGATCACGACCGGGTGTCGGACCTGGTGCTGCACCTCATCAGCCCGTCGGGCACGCGCGTCCTGCTGGCGGAGAACCGCGGCGGGCCCTATGGCACCAACTATGGAGCGGGCGTGCTGGAAACAAATGTTTACCCGGCCACTTCCAGCGGCGGGCCGGCCGCGAATACAAATTCCATTCTCGTTCCCAGCAGAGAGGGCACGTTGGAGATCGCGTACGAGTTCTACGGGGTTCCCGACTACCTGCACGTGTACTACGACGACCAGTTGATCTTCGACTCGGGACTGGTGAGCGGGAGCGGCGTGTTCACGGTGGATTTCGGTCCGGGATTCGCGACGAACGTGGTGATCGTGATGAATGAGGGCGACAACGCCAACACCGGAACGCTGTGGGCCTACACGGCCACGGTTTTCAGCGGGATTTACTACGCCAATTTCACCGAAAATCAGCAATTGTCGCCCGTCCCGATTAAGTTCGCCGTGCCGCCGTTCGCCCCCACGAACACCGCCACCACGACGAACATTTATGCGGTCAGTGATTTCGAAACCGCCCCTGCCGGAGTTTACACGAATGGTTCAACCTTCGAGGGCTGGACTGTGACCAGAAACACTGTTGAGGTGACCAACGACCCGCCGACGGCCTACTCCGGAAGCCAGTACCTGGCGCTCAAATCCGGCATCGTCGAGCGATTCCTGCCCACTCGCCTTGGCGGAAAATACCAACTTCACTTTGCGCATCGCGGCACAGGTACATCGCCGTGTCTGGTGAGTTTGTGGTCCGCCGAAACCAATGCCCTGGACTCGGTCGGCGCGAATAACGGGACTCCCGTCGGCGCCGTACGCTATATTCAAGGGCAAATCGGCCAAGGATTCAGTCTCAGCAATAATGCCTATGTCAGGGTCCCGCGCTCCGCCTCGCTGGATGTGGGTCAGGGGAACGGGTTCAGCGTTGTGGCCTGGATTGCGCCGACGACGGTGGCCAACTGGATGCCGATCGTTGAATGGGCCGATGGAAGCAACCCTGCGCTTACTGGCGCGCACTTCTGGATATCGGTTGGAAGTCCCGGTTCGCTGTATGCCAATCTTGTTGATTCATCGGGGAATCCTCACATCGTCACGACCGGACCCAACATCGTCAGCGCGAACTCATTTCAGCACGTTGCCCTGACTTACAACAGAATCTCAGGGATGTGTGTGCTTTACCGCAACGGGGTCGCAGTCGCGCAGGCGAACCTCGGCACTTCATTCGTCGCCGACACCGCCGCCGATATGCTCATCGGCTCGCGGCAAACGGGGAGTCTCAATTACTTCACCGGCGCCATCGACGAAACGGCATTGTATCAATGCGCACTGTCTCCGGCTGAAGTCAAAGCCAGCTATGACGCCGGGGTGGCTGGAACGTCATCGGGCAACCAGGACGCGCAGTTCGCGCTCTCCATCGACGGCAACTCCTCCATTCTCACCGCGGGTGCGACATGGAACACCGAGATTGTTCCATTCATCGCCGGTTCCACCTCGGTTGTGCTCAGCGTCGCCGGGATCACGAACGGCGCTTTTGTTGACAGGTTCGAGCTGTTTGAACTCGTCAGCCCCGAGGTTTACTACCTCGCCGAGGAATCGCTCAGCCCGTTCATCGGCGAGCAAGCGTCCGGCCTCTGGCGGCTGGAGGTCTGGGACAACCGCGCCGGGGGGACCGCCACCAACGCATCGCTGCTGAGTTGGAAGCTGAACCTGACCTTTGCCAACACCAACTACGCGGTCACCCCCCTGACCAACTGCACGCCGTACAACAACGCCGTTGAGTACCGGGATATCGCTTACTTCAAATTCAATGTTCCGCTCTCCGCCCGCTACGTGACCAATCACCTGACCGGAAGCGACGTGCTGGACCTGCTGTTCAGTTACAACGGGCCGCCGCAAGGCAACCAGCCGGGCGACGTCGCCCTCTTCAACAACGTCACGGACGCCATCGCGGTCATCGCCACCAATGGCACGCTTTACCTGGACAACGCCGGCAACGTGCTTGGATCCGCCGCCAATCCGCGACTCGTGCCCGGCCGGTCGTATTACCTCGGGGTGCGCCACAACAACGCCGGCGCGGCCGCGAGAATTGATTACCAACTCACAGTGTGCGCCGATCGCGTGGATCCAAACCTTGGGGCCATCACCGTGCTCACCAACGGGGTGACCAACTGCGTCAGCAGCATCGCAGCCGACGCGATGGCGTATTTCGCCTTCGACGTGGTCACCCAGGCGGTTTCGGTGCAGTTCGGCCTCGTGGCGAACCCGCCGGGCAACCTGGACCTTTACGTCTCCAAGGGTCTCCCGGTGCCGACGACCAATTACTTCACCGCCGCCAGCACGAACCCCGGCAACGCCGCCGAGTGGATCGATGTCACTGATCAGAGCACCTACACGCTCGGACCCGCCCGCTGGTATGTGGGCGTGCTGAATCGCGAACCCAACCCCGTGGCCTACTGTCTCTACGCCACGCAGGTCGTCAGCCGGATCATCGGCTTCCCGGGCAGCCTGGCTGCGGCAGGCTTCAGCGCCCTGGGTGCAGCCCCGGGCGATGGGATCACCAACCAGGTCTCCGTCACGGCCAATCCCGGCGAAGTCATCTACTTCCCGATCAACATCCGCAACAACACGCAGACCGCCTGGTTCGAAACGTTCGGCACCGGCGGGAACGTCGATCTTTTCGTTCGTCCCGACGCCGCCGGACCTTTGCTGCCGGCAGGCACGGCCCCCACGAACGCTTGGTATCTCAGCATGAATGCCTCCGCGAATGAATTCATCGCCGTGAGCAACAATGCCACGGCCAACGCGCTGGTGCCCGGCACCTGGCTGATCGGGGTGGTCAACCTGGAGAGCGCCCCCGTGCCCTACACCGTGCGGGTGACACAGTTCACCAATGAACTGCCAGGCACCATCGTGCTGACCAACTTCGCCGCGCACCCCGACACGGTGACAGCGTCGAACCTCGTGGACTACTACCAGTTCACCGTGCGCAGCAATCCGGTGCAGGTCGTCTTCGAGACCTTCAACGCAGATGGCGACGTCGATCTGCATGTGCGGCCATTCAGCAACGTGCCGCTGCCGGGTCCGGGCAATTTCGCCCTGGCCAGCACGAACAGCGGCGCCGCCAACGAATACATTGTCACCCTGCCCTGGTTCACCGACGCGCCGGCGAGTCCTGGCATCTGGTATCTTGCCGTGACCAGGCGTTCGGGCGGCGCCGTGAACTACAACATCCGCGCCCGGGCCTACTACGAGGAGGACTTTGTAGCGTTGACCAACGGCATTGCTTACCCCACCACGCTGGTGGCCTCGAACAGTCCGACGAGCTTCGGTTTCAATTACTACCGGTTCGAGGTCTCGTCGCACGCCTTCCAGGCCCGATTTGAAACCTTCGGCACCACCAACAACCTGACCTTGCTGGCCCAGAAGGGGCTGCCCCTGACCAACGAGAACGCCTTCACCTATCAGACCAATCTGCCGCTCCAGGGAACTCGCGTCATCGATGTCCTGACGAACTCGACGCCGGTCAAACTTGGTCCCGGGGTGTGGTATATGGCCGTGTTCAATCCGAATCCGTTTGCGGTGCCCTATTCCGCCCGGGTCACGGAAATCACCCCCAACCAGATCGTCCGCCTGACCAACGCCCTCGCCTACAGCAATGCCATCGCCCCGCAGTTGACCACGCGGCTGAGCGGCATCGACTACTACGTGTTCACGGTGTCCACGGGCGCCTTCCAGACGACCTTCGAGACCACCAACGCCACCGGCAACGTGGATCTGTATGTGACCAGGGGATTGCCCATCCCTGGAATTGCGGGCTTCCCGTTGGCCAGCACCAACCCTGGCACCAGCGAAGAAATGATCCTGGTGCTGCCCGGTTCGACGCCCGCCCTGACGCCGGGCGACTGGTATCTGGCGGTGGTCAACCGTGAATTGACCAATGTCTCCTACGCAGTGAGGGCCACGGAATGGACGACCAACAGCATGGTCACGCTGACCAATGCCATCGCCTACGAACTCGACACCCTCGTTCCGGGACCCACCACGGAATTCTACCGCTACGTGGTTGCCAGCAATGCCCTCCAGGCCAACTTCCAGTTGGACGCCCTGACGGGCCGGGCCGATCTCTACCTGCGCAAAGGCCCGCCGCTCACCAACGTCCTTTCGTGGCCGCTTTCGATTACGAACTCCGGCACCAACGACGAGTGGATCGTGCTCAATCCAGGCTCCACGCCCGTGCCGCTCACGCCGGGAGATTGGTATCTGGCGGTGGTCAACCTGGAAACCAACAGCATCCACTACCGGGTGACCGCCTCCGAAATCCTCCCGCCGCAACTGACGACTCTGCCCATCGGCGCGCTGCACACCACGAACGTCACCCCCGCAAGCCCGGTCTTTTCGCTGGGACGCGACTTCTATGTCTTCAATGTCTCGACGGGCGCCATCCAGATGGATTGCCAGGTATTCGTCGCCGGTGGGGACGTCGATCTGTACGTCAGCCGCCGCCTGCCATTGCCCGGCACGCCCGGCGGGGATTATGTCAGTCTGAACTCCGGTCCGGTGGATGAGTATGTCCAGCTCACCACCAACTCCTCCCCGGTGGCCCTGGCCCCAGGTAACTGGTATCTGACCGTGGTGAACCGCGAACCGGGGCTCACGCCTTACTCCGTGCGCGTGGTGGAGGTGGATCAATCCCGCATCAACCGCCTGACCAACGGCATTGTCCACGCCACGATGCTCGCTCCGCCGAACATCGGCGTGCCCTACAGCGGTGTTGATTTCCACGTCTTCAATGTTTCCAGCAATGCGGTGCAGGCCACCTTCGAAACGGTGCAGCAGGCTGGCAATGTGGATATCTACGTGCGACAAAGTCTGCCCCTGCCCGGGCCGACCAATTACTTCCATGCCGGCACGAACAACGCCGGGCTGCTGGAATGGATTCCAGTCACCACCAACTCGACGCCGTTCCCACTCACGCCGGGCGACTGGTTCGTGGCCGTGGTGAATCGCGAGTCCTTCCCGGTGCCGTACTGGCTGCGGGCCACGGAGGTGCTCGCGTCACAGATCGTCAGCCTGACCAACGGCGTGGCTTTCACCAACACGGCCGCCGCCTCGCCCACGCCGCTGCAGCTCAGTGCCGACTATTATGTCTTCAACGTATCGTCCGGCGCGGTGCAGACCGTCTTTGAAACCCTTGGCGCGAGCAACAATGTGGATCTTTATCTGCATTACCAACTGCCGCTGCCGGGTGCGGCCCACTTTGATTTCGCCAGCGCAGCGCCGGGCAGCACCAATGAATGGCTTCTGCTGACCAATGGTTCGGCACCGGTGTCGCTGACCAACGGGCCGTGGTATCTCGCGGTGGTCAACCGGGAAACCACCCCGACATCCTATGCGGTGCGGGCGACTGAAGTGACGGCCTCGCAGATCATCCGACTGACCAACGCCGTGGCCTTTTCCAACACGGTTTCGCTGGCTTCCAACTCCATCGCTGGCGGGGTGAATTACTACGTGTTCAACGTGTCCACCGGAGCCTTTGCGGCAACCTTCGAATCGTATCGCGCCACCGGCAACATCGACCTTTACCTGCGCCGCGGCCTGCCGGTGCCGGGTGCGACTTTCTTCGATTACGCGGGCACCAACGCGGGCAACGCCCGCGAAGTCATCGTCGTGGCCACCAACTCCACGCCCATCCCGCTATCCTCGGGCGACTGGTATCTGGCCGTGGTGAACCGCGCGACCAATGCCGCTGCCTACTCGGTGCGCGCCACGGAAACCCGATCGCTCACCAACGTGACCACGCTGACGAACGCCATCAGGGTCTTCAGCACGGTGCCCGCAGGGGATGGCTCCTTCTCCGGCGGCACGCGGTATTTCAGCTTCAACATCACCACCAACGCCATCGCCGCGTCGTTCCAGCTCTATCCCCTGTTCGGCAATGTGGATCTCTTCATCCGCCGCGGCCTGCCGCTGCCGACGGAGTACGACTATTCCTACGCCAGCACCAACGCGCGCACGACCAATGACGTCATTGACGTCACCACCAATTCCGTTCCCTATCCGCTGCAGGCGGGAATCTGGTATCTGGCCGTGGTGAACCGCGAAACCAACGCCTCGACCTTCAGCGTCCAGGTGAACGAATACGGTCCGCCCATCACCCCGCTGACCAACGGGATTCCCTATGCCGCCACGCTGACCGCCTCCACGAACCACACGAAGGATTTCTACGTGTTCAACGTTTCCACCAACGCGCGCCGGGCGCAGTTCGAGGTGCTTCAGCCCACTGGCGACGTATATCTCGCCGTGAGAAAGGGTCTGCCGCTGCCGGATGAAGCAGATCATGACTACAAGAGCGACCACATGGGCACCAATGCCGAGTTGATCGTCGTGACCCGTTCCTCCGCGCCGGTTCCTCTCTCTCCAGGCAACTGGTACATCACGGTGAGCCGCACATCAGCGGGCCCGGTGAGTTACCGGGTCAAGGCCACCGAATACGCATCCGCCGGCACCAACCTCCTTATCACCCGGGCCGTCATGGTGACCAACAACCTTTGCCTGACGTGGACCAACTCGCTGCCGGGCGTGAATTACCATGTGGAAGGCCGCATCAGCCTGGACAACACCAACTGGATGCCGGTGTCGCCCACCCTCACCGCCACCGCCTCCCAGATGACCTGGTGCCTGCCGCTGCCCAGCCAGTTCCACTTCTTCCGCATCGCCGAGGGTCTGGTGCTCACTCCGGCCGCGCCCCCGCAAATACCGATCGGCAATATCAGCATGACGGCCGGGGCGTTCCGTCTCGAGTGGACCGGGCCGACCAACCAGATCTACCGCGCCGAATGGACTGCCACGCTCGCGCCGGGATCATGGCTGCCCTTCCCGGGATTGATTACCTCCAGCAACGGCGTGTTCGTCTTCCTCGACGATGGCTCGCAAACCGGCGGGCTGGAACCGAAACGATTCTACCGGTTCATCCTTCTGCCGTAGTCCAAAAACCGGCCGCAAAGCGGAGGGGGAGGTTGGCCTTCCCCGGCCCGGGTGCGCAGGGTGTGATTAAAAGTGGGTGAGGTTAACCACGAACCCGCGGAAAACCCTGGGAGGCAGGGCGCTTCGCTCCGCGCGCTCTGCCGGAGCGGTGCCAGCATTCCCAACGGCGCGCACGGAGTGACGCGCCCTACCTCGTCTGGCGTGGCGGCCTGACCCGCTTTTAATCACACCCGCTTGCGCACCAGACCGAAAACCATCATCGACGGTTGGCGGTCAGGCATGGATTATCCTCCGAACCGATGAACCTAAAACCGCAGTTCAACCACGGATGGACAACGATGGACACGGATACCAAGCACTTGCAGAAAACCAGCGGATCATCCGGAGGGTGAGGAAAACATGCCGCAAGAAATCCGTGTTTATCCGTGTCCATCCGTGGTTGAAGACTGCTTCGTCCGATTCCAATTGCTCCGTTTAGGATGAACGAAACGCCCGCCCAGCCGCCACGCTCAGAGAAGGGAGAAGGCTTTCCCGGCCAGCGGATCGTGGTGTTGCCACGGGCAGTCGTGGAGCAGGCCAGGCGACGGCCGTTGCTGGGTAATCTGCTGCCGACCGATGTGGGCTATTTCCCCGCGGCGGTCGGTCACCTCCGCCGGCGCCAGGCCGGCATTGATCAGGCGATTTTCATCTGTTGCTCCCAGGGCGCGGGCTGGTGCGAATGCGGGGATCAGCGACACGAAGTTCATGCGGGAGACTTGCTTGTCCTGCCACCGGAACAGACTCACGCCTACGGTGCGGACGCGCGGCATCCGTGGACGATCCGCTGGTTTCACGCCACCGGTCTGGATTTGCCGCATTTGCTGGGCGCGCTCGGCGTCAGTGCGGCCAATCCCGTTCTCTTCCTCGGCCAGGATCCGGGATTGCTGGCGCTGTTCGAGGAACTGCTGGGAACCCTGGAACATGGCTACTCCCCCGGGGAACTGCTTTACGCCTCACAGACGCTCCATCATCTCATCGGAGTGATGATTCGCCACCGGCGGGAGAACTGGCGCAGCGCTCCAGACCGGAGCCAGAAGGTGGCGCAAAGCATCGACTACATGAAGCAGCATCTCGCTCAGCCGCTGCGACTCGCGGCCCTCGCGGCGATGGCCAGCCTTTCGCCTTCCCATTTTAGCGCGGTCTTCAAGGAAATGACCGGTTACCCGCCGATTGATTATTTGATCCGCCTGCGGATGCACCACGCCTGCCAGTTGCTCGACACCACCGATCTGCCGGTGAAGGAAATCGCCGTCCGGCTCGGTTACGAGGATCAACTCTACTTTTCACGCCTGTTCAAGGTCGTGAACGAGGTTGCGCCGAGCGATTACCGGTTGCTGCGCAAGGGATGATGGCTGAGGGGATTCTCTCACCACAGATGGACACGGAGGCAAAACCGGCTGTGATGCGGATTTCGCGAATGGATTTTTGGCGGGAGATGATTCGGGCAATTCACGTCACATGTTTCTGAATCGGTGTCCATCGGTGAACATCCGTGGTTGAACCGTTTGTTCTGGCGTCCTGCTGATCAGGCTGGGTGAAGCCAGGCGCATCCGCGCACTGCCCCCGGCGCGCGGCCTTGAGGTCGCTTCAGCGTTCGATGAGTGTTGGCGAAACATTGGCGGACGGTCCTCTCGAACGATGAAGCGACGTAAACGTCGCGCTCCAACCCGGTTTCCTTCGGGGGCAGTGTCGAGATGCGCCCGGTAAAGCCAGGATTTGAACAATATCCTTGAACCCGCTTTGGCGTGGATTATTCTCGCCTGCACAATCCGACTCCGGGCCGGCCAAACGCCGCGTTTTCGCTGCCGGAGATGATGATTGTTCAACCAAATAACCCGTAGAAAAAGAAGCTATGTCCAACAGACCTCTCAACGTCGGCCTCGTCGGTGGCGGCAAGGGCGCGTTCATCGTTCAACCGCACCAGAAGGCCATCCATTTTGACGGCACCCGCCGCGTCACCGCCGGCGCGCTCTTCCCCGACCCGAAGATCGCCCTCGAAGAAGCCGCCAACTGGCCTTATCCCATCAAAGGTTACGGCTCCTACGACGAGATGATCGCCGCCAACAAGACGCTGCCGGCGAGCGAGAAGCTCGACTACATCCTCATCGTCACGCCGAACCACGTGCATTTTGATCCGGCGATGAAGGCCATCAAGGCGGGCATCCCGGTTTTCTGTGAGAAACCGCTCTGCCTGAATCTCAAGGAAGCGGACCAACTGGTGAAGGCCGTGCGCAAGGCGAACATTCCGTTCGGCGTGGCCCACACCTATCTCGGCCACTGGACCACGCGTTTCTCGCGCTACATCGCCACCAAAGGACTGCTGGGCGACATCCGCTGGGTGGACAGCTCCTACATTCAGGGCTGGCTCGCCACCAAGCTCGAAGCCACCGGCCAGATGCAGGCCGCCTGGCGCACCAATCCGAAGCTGGCCGGCGGCTCGGGCTGCGGCGGCGACATCGGCACGCACGCGCTCATGCAACTGCGCTACACCACCGGGCTGGATGTCACCAAGGTGGCGGCGCACCTCGAGACCTTCGTGGAAGGTCGCGCGCTCGACGACCACTTCACCATCTACTGCCAGCTCAGCAACGGTGCCAAGGCGCTGGTGCGTGCCTCGCAGATTTGCATCGGCCACAAAAACGACCTCGGCATCGAAATCTCCGGCACCAAGGGCACCCTGGTCTGGAAGCAGGAGAATCCCGAGGCGGTCACCATCCATCTCGCCAATCAGCCTGACCGCACATATTACCGCGGCGCGATCCAGGGCGGCGACGGATTCCTGCCGAAAGACGACAAGCTCGACGCGCTGCTCAAGGAGCCGACGGTTCCGGCCGGACACCCGGAAGCGTTCCATGACGCCTTCGCGCGACTGCACCGCTTCTTCGAAGCCGACGTGCGCAAATGGCAGGCCGGCCAGAAGTTTGCCAGCGACGGCAGCAACTATGCGAACATCGAGGACGGCTGGATGGGCATGGCTTTCATCGCGACCTGCGTCAAGAGCAGCCAGAAAAACAGCGCGTGGACGCCGATGCCGAAGAAGATTTAGTTTGGTGCTGGCACCTTCAAAGCCGGTCCCTGCCGCGAGGCGGGGGCCGGTTTTTTTCTTTGCGGAGGAGATGAGATCAAGACTTGGTCCGCCGCGGCGTCTTCTCGGCAGAAAGCCGCCATCCTGGGAGCATCCGGTGTCCGGCGCTCTCACGAGGCACCGCGACGAGGCAAGGCTCCGTAATTGCGGGCGCCCGCGCACTGCCCCCGGCGCGCGGCCTTGAGGCCGCTTCCGCGGTCGAGGGGTGTTGGCGAAACATTGGCGGACGGTCTCTCGCACGATGAAGCGACGTAAACGTCGCGCTCCAACCCCGTTGCCTTCGGGGGGCAGTGTCGAGATGCGCCCCGTATTTGCTGCACCGCGATATTGGCCGTGGCACACCGCGCGGGTGCGGCTATATTCCGCCACGACATGGCTCGAAGAATGAATCTGTCTTGGCGGAAACCGCTGCCGTTGGCGGTGGGGGCATTCCTTTTGACTCTGGCTGCCGGCGCGCACGGCCAGGAATTCCGCGCTCTTTGGGTGGATGCCTTCCATGCCGGATTCCGATCGAGCAATGAGGTGACGCAGTTGTTGGCGGATGCGCGCGCCGCGCACTTCAACGCCGTGGTCGTCGAAGTGCGCAAACGCGGCGACGCCTACTACAACAGCCATTTCGAGCCGAAGGGGGCGGACGTCTCGCCGCAGACCTACGATCCACTCGCCGACCTTGTCGCCCGTGCCCACGACACCAACAATGGCCCGCGCGTCGAGGTCCATGCGTGGATCGTGACCTTCCCCATCTGGAACAATTCCAACTCCAACGCCGCGCCCGCCAATCACCCCGTCCGTCTCCATCCCGATTGGCTGTCACAAACCGACGCGGGCGTCATCTGGTCAGGCGACAACTACATCTTCGATCCCGGCCATCCCGGCGTGCAGGAGTACACTTTCAACGTGGCGATGGACATCATCTCGCGCTACGACGTGGATGGGCTGAACTTCGACTACGTGCGCTATTTCGGGAACAACTGGGGCTACAATCCAGTGGCCGTGGCGCGCTTCAACGCCAGGTTCAACCGCTCCGGCACGCCGCTCAAGACCGACCCTGACTGGCTGCAGTGGCGTCGCGACCAGATCACCAGTCTCGTGCGCAAAGTCTATCTCTCGGCCATCGCCGTGAAGCCCCAGGTCAAGATTTCAGCGGACACGATTTGCTTCGCGCCCGGCGTCACGTCTGACGCGGGCTGGACCAATGCAGCCAACGCCTATCGCAGCGTCTTGCAGGACTGGCGCGCGTGGATGGCGGAGGGCATTCTCGACCTGAACATCCCGATGGCCTACTTCGATCAGTCCGGCGCCTACACCGCCGACTGGACCAACTGGACCGCCTTCATCAAGGATCACCGCTACAATCGTCACGCGATCATCGGCCCGGGCATTTACCTCAACTCGCTCTCGAACGCGCTGCTCCAGATGCGCCATGCCCGGGTCACCACTGCGGGTGGCAACAATGCGGACGGCGTCTGCGGCTACTCCTACGCGGTGCCCTTTGATCCGGCGGAAAATCCGGGCAGGACGCGCGCGGATTTCCTCAATGCGCTGACACAGCCCAGCGCCTTCGATCCGAATGCCACGCCGCTTTTCGCCACTCGCGCCTCTCCGCCCATCATGCCGTGGAAGGCCACGCCGACGCGCGGCCATCTCAGGGGCTTCGTCCGCACCGCCGCCAATGGCGCAGGGCTGGAATTGGCTATTTTGTCGCTGACCGGTCCGACCAATCGCACCCTCACTTCGGATGTCACCGGATTTTTCGGCGCGGTGGACTTGCCGCCGGGGGATTACACGCTGACGGCTTCGTGGACGGACTGGCCGCAGCAGCAGACGAATCTCACCGTGGTGGCCGGAGCCGTGGTCGCGCGTGACTTTGAACTGTTCCCTCCACCATCGACCGATCTGTTCAACATCGCTGTCACGCCCGGCGAGAAAAGCGCCATCGTCACCTGGCTGAGCGCCCTGCCAAGCACTTCCCGGGTGGAATTCGGACTCACGACCAATCTCGGAACGCTCACAAGCATCGTCTCACAACTCACGACCCATCACTCGGTGCTGGTCGCCGGACTGTCGCCGGACACGAGCTACTTCTTCCGCGTCATCTCCACCAAAGGCACCAACGAGTGGATCTCGGAGATCCGTCAATTCAAGACGGCGGGGCAGATCATCATCGACAACCCCAACGCCGCCTTCAACGGTTCGTGGACCCCCGGCACGGGTTCCCTGGACAAATTTGGCGCCGATTACGCCTACGCCGGCTCAACCAACGGTCCGGCGAATCGCTGGGCCTATTTCACGCCGACCATCGCCACCCCGGGTCGCTATGACGTCTATGTGTGGTACCCCCAGGGTGCGAACCGCTCGACCAACGCGCCGCATACCGTCGTCCACCAGAGCGGTCAATTGGTGGTGTGGATCAACCAGACCAATGGTGGCGGCGCGTGGCGGTTGCTGGCGACCAACCTCAGCTTTCAGACCGGCACGAATGGCTTCGTGCGCATCACCAACAACACCGGCGAATCGAACAAGGTGGTGATGGCCGACGCCGTGCGTTTTGTGTATCGTGCCGGACAGGACACCCCCGCGCCGGGCACCGTGCCGGTCTGGTGGGCCAACTACTATTTCAGCGGAAACATCGACGCGTCCCTGGATCAGGATGGCGACCATTACCCGACGTGGGTGGAATACATCGCTGGCACCGATCCAACGGATCCCGCCTCACATCTAAGCCTCGCGATGAATCGGACGCCCGACCCGCAGGTGGGTTTCGCCCCATGGATTCCGGGGCGCAACTATGAACTGGAGGAACGGCTCGCTCCACAAATCTGGGAAGCGAAAACCAATCTTCCGCTCTCCGTGCAGCCGGATGGCCGGGCCAGCCTCGCCATCAGCAACGCGACGGAAGCAAGCGCCCTCTTCCGGCTCAAGGTCAGTCTGACACCCTAGTCGGCCGCGGAAGTCCCG
Organism: Limisphaerales bacterium; assembly: GCA_038249465.1. Taxonomy (GTDB): domain Bacteria; phylum Verrucomicrobiota; class Verrucomicrobiia; order Limisphaerales; family JBBRWD01; genus JBBRWD01. The sequence goes on from JBBRWD010000052.1 coordinate 32,307, forward strand.
GAATCTCACTTCGCCGCCGACCGCGCGGCAACCACCCCGTCGATGACTCTCCTCGCTACCGAGCGGATGATGCCGCGTTCGTTGGCGTGGTCGTTGGTGAAGGTGACGAGGATTAGCTTCTCGCCGCCGGGAAGTTCGACGTAAGCCACGTCGTGGCGTGTCTGGCTCGTCCATCCTGCCTTTGACCACAGCTTCGCGCCCGGCTGGAGCGCCAGCCCGGTAAAGGCGGTGGCCTGGTTTTCCTCCTCGGACGTCTTGGTGAACGGGTCGCGCTTCAGCAATTCCATCATCTGCGCAGACCGCTGCGGGGTGACGGCCTGGCCGGTGACGATTTCGAGCAGGAGCCGCGCAGTGGCGTCGGTGGTGAGAATGTTGCGGCTGGGCTGGAAGGCTTTGATCGCCTGGGTTTCGCGACCGTAGGGTCCTTCGCACCAGGGTTTCTTGCTGGCGTTGATGTTCGTGTAGCCAAGCGAGGCGAAGTAGCGATTAACCGCGTTGCGCTTGTCCCACCATTCCTTGAGTTCCGCCGCCGGCAACTCGGGCCCGCTCGTCGTGCCGGTCAGGAGATCGATGATGTAATGCGTCGCTTCATTATAGGACTCGACGATCATGTCGCGCATGGCGCGGCGCAATTCCAGCGTGTCCTGCAACCGGCCGTCTTCCATCCACTGATGCGCGGCCACGAGGTAGAACAGCTTCACCACGCTGGCGGGATAAATTTGCTCCCCGCCGCGAAAACTGGCGCACTCCCACTGGTTGGTTCGCGTCAAGTCGATGACCGTGACCGCGATCTGATTCGACTCTAGCTTCCGCGAGACAAATTCCGTCAGTGTGTCCGCGACCGCCTTGTCCAGCACCGCTTGCAGCGGCGCCGAAAGGGGCGGCGACCCGGCAGGTGCGGCGCAGAGAGCAGCGGGAAGCGACATGGCGCCTAGAAGTAGCAGGAAGAACCGGCGGAACTCACGTCCGAATTTCACGGGTGTCATGGCGGCAGGTTAGCTCGGCGCGCGATGCGGGAAAAGCCATCAAATCTGGGGATGGTCGAGCTGGCGCCGGATCTCCTCCAGAGTCCAATCATTGTCGCGCCGCAACGAATCGTTCACCGCGGCAATGTGCCGGCACGCGCTGTCGTGGTTGGCCACGATCTCCCGCACGGCTTCGGCGATCTGCCCGGCACTGACCTTGTCCAAATCCAGCGCGCGCGACGGCGGGCCAAAAAATCCGACCAACCCCTCCGACTTCAGGCCATAGTAACCACCCGTAGAGAGAACCAGCGCGGGATGCCCCTGCGACAGACTGAAAACATGGGTGTGATAGCTCAATCCCATGCTGAATCTTGCCTGGCCGATGACCGCCTTGATGATGCGCACGTCGCGACATTCGGGCAGCAGGCAGAACCAATCGGGATTCCCCAAGTAGGCGGCGATCTTCCGGCCCAGTTCGTGATCAATCCGCGAGTGCGCGGCATAACTCATCGGCACAAAGAGGAATTTGAGGCCGGTTTCCTGGCGGGCCAGTTGCAGGATGTCGCCAACGCGCGCCACGGGATCGCGGGCGCCGCAGGTGTAATCCACTTCGCGATAATGCACCGCAACGAAGTCCTCCGCCGGCGAGAGCCCTGCCCTGGCCAGCCATTCGCGCGCGATTTCCACCGGAGCCGCCACCAGCGAGAAAGCCTCGTCGAAAACAATCTTGGCGGCCGCGCGGGTAATCTTGAGCTCGGCCAGCAACTCCATGCTGTGGCTCTTGTCCCGCAGCGAAATGATGTCGGCGAGTTCGAGCAACTCCCGCATTTCGCTTCGGGTGCTGGCGGTGGTCACTGGTCCAAGCCCCTGCGACGACAGCACCACCAGCTCCACGCGCGCGCGCGCCTGCTGGAGCACCCAGCGTTTGAAAACAAGGCCGTGCTCCCAGAACTCATTCAAACCCGACATGCCGACGTGGTAATAGACGCGGCTGTCCTGGAGGGCGCTGAGAAATTGCCGCACCTCGGCGTTTTCCCGCAGCCCCGAAAGAAATGGAAGCCGCCGGTCGATCCACGCCAGGAAACGCCAGTAGGTGACATCGCCTGCAGGTCGAATCCAGCGACGAAGAACGGGCACCTTGCGAAGACTGCGCAGACGGCGCTGCCATTTCTCCGCGGCTTCGCGAAAGGCCCGGAACGGACTGGGGCTGTCCTGCACGCGCCGATTGCCGCCCGTCGGCAGGGGTTCGTCCGCCGGGTGTGTGATATAGATTTTCCGGGGATGGAGGAAATCCTCGATGCGAGCCAGGGCATTGAGAATCATCGCCTCCTCGCCAAGGTTGCCATACGCCTCGCCGTGATCGACGTAAACAGCATCCCTCCGGGCGCCGTCAGCGATCCCGCTCGTCGGTTGTTGGTTTGATGTCTCGCGCCTGTCCACGAGAAGATGTGTATCGGATGATCAATCCGGGAGCAACCGCGATGGGAGGCATTCCGCGCAAAGCATCGGCGGCCAAAGGCCGCTATTTCGGACCTGGTCAGACCGTCTCCAGTATGCCCCTCCCAAAAACAAAGAGTCCCGGGCGATACCACTTTCCAGGGCCGTGACCAGGCTTTGCGGCGCACGGCTGGCCCGTGTTACTGAAAAGACCCTGGGATGGGCTATCAGAAGCCGCTTGGTCAAAATCCTCACGGGTAGGGCGCGTCTGTCCCCAGCGCGCCGTCGGGTCGCCCGAGAACAACTCGCGGCGCGCTGGGACAGACGCGGCCTACCCAGTCCGGGTGTCGTCCTTCCCACTGACTGGTTAGTAATCCAAGAACTCATTATGAGACCCCCCAACCGCGATTCTCACCGTTCAGTCAGCCGCTGTCGGGAGCGCAGTTCTTCTGTCTCAGCACGCCGTTTGGTCCGCCGCCAGCCGCGGCGCCCTGGGACAGACGGACAATGCCCTTGCGGAGACTCTCGCTCTCATTGACACCGGGTTCAGGATTCTGCGGCCGCACTCTCCGTGGCCCGTAATTTGCGCCGTCGGCGGGTGCTGCTGGACGGAGAATCCTCGGCCGCTTGCTGGCAGGCATCGGCAATGAACGCCAGAAGTTCGAGGCTGCGTTCCCGCTCCGTCTCCGGCAACCCGCGGAGCACCTCGGTCTGAAGTTGCGTGGCCACGATTCGCGCCTGCGCGAACTGACGGCGTCCAGCGGCGCGCGGCTGGAGGAGATTGGCCCGACCATCGGTCTCGTGCGGACGGCGGAACAACAACTTCGCCTCCTCCATCCGGCGGACGAGAGACGCGACGGTGTTGGCGTCGCTGGCCATGCCTTCGGTCAGTTCCTGCTGGGTCAAGCGGCGCGGTTCCGCTTCGATGAGCGTGCGCATCACGGTAAACTGGTCGGGGGTCAGCCCCAGGTGGGCAATGCGGCGGCGGAACGCCTGGTTCAGGCCATACCAGGCACGGCGGAGCAGCAGCGGCAGACGCCGCCGCAACGGCGAATCAATCGCGAGGGTCTGGCGGGCTTCAGCGGCGGCGGAGGTGCTCACAAGGAATTTGCATTTTCACCATTGATAATACGTATGAGTATGGTCTAGTTACGCGCCTGTCAACGCGGCAGTGCGAATGAACGGAAATTTCCGCTGGCGCGTGGACGGCCGGAACACAATTTATATCAGATGAAATATCGCATCGTTTCTTCTTCGCTCAGGCTGACGGCGGCCCTCGTCGGCGCGTGCCTGTCCGCTTCCCCGGCCATGTCCGAAGTCCACGGCTGGCTCGCCTGGCGCGGACCCCAGCAAAATGGCGCCTCGCTCGAAACCAACCTGCCGGACACGGTGGATCCCAAGGCGCCGCTATGGGCGGCGGATTTCCCCGGCAAATCCACGCCCGTGATCGCGGACGGCCGGCTCTACATCATGGGCCATCTGGGCGACGGGCCGGACTTGCAGGAAGGCGTGGGCTGTTTTGATGCCGAGACCGGCAAGCTGCTGTGGAAGCATCTCTACAACGATTTCCTGAGCGACACGATTTACCTGCGCTACGCCACCGCCAGCCCGGCGGTCGATCCGGAGACGGGCAACATCTACATTCAAGGCACGCAGGGCATCCTTGCGGCCTTCACCCCCGACGGAAAGCCGCTCTGGTCGCACTCGCTGATGGAAAATTTCGGGCGGCTGACTTTTCCCAACGGCCGGACGGCGACGCCGCTGATCGACGGCGACCTCGTCATCACGCGCGGCATCATGGCGAATTGGGGCGCTCAAGGACCGGCCCGCGACCGGTTTCTGGCCTTCGACAAGAAATCTGGCGCGATCGTGTGGAGTTCCAGCCCGGGCGACCAGCCGAAGGACAACTCGTATTCGCATCCCTATTTGAGCTGGTACAAGGGACGCCGCGTCTTTTACGCGGCGGTGGGCGACGGCAGCGTGGCCTGCGTCAACGCCCGGACGGGGGAGCCGATCTGGCGCGTGCCGCTGTTTCGCGCCGGCGTGAATGCCACCGTCGTGGTGCATAACAACGACAAGGTCATCGCCACCTTTGGCACGCCCTACGAGCTTGGTCAGACTGTGGCGCTGAAGATTCCCGACGTGGAACCGCCCAAGGCCGGCGCGGACCCGATTGAGATCGATCGCGCCAAGCTGGAGTTGTGGAACACCGATGCTTCAACTTCGGCCAGTTCGCCGATCCTCGTGGGCGACCGGGTTTACCTGGTCGCGGAGAAGGGCGACCTGTGTTGCATCGACGCGAACACGGGCAAGATGCTCTGGAAGATCAAACTCGGCATCGAGCAGCGCAACGCGTGTCCGGTCTATGCCGACGGCAAATTATATGTGCCCCTTCTCGACGACCCCGCGGGCAAGACGCAGACGCAGGGCGAGGCCGGGGTGAAAGGGGCGCTCTACATCATCAAGCCGACCGACAAGGCGGGTGAGATTCTCGCGCACGTTGAACTGGAGGGCCGCTGCTTCGGCTCGCCCGTGGCCTACAACGGCAAGGTCTATGTGCAGACCACGAAGAAGCTCTATTGCTTCGGCTCCAAGGGAAACAATCCCGGCCTCGCCGCCGATCCTGCTCCGGAGAAATGGCCTGAACCAGGCAAGGCGACGCAGTTGCAGGTGATTCCCTCCGAGGTGCTGTTGACGCCGGGCGCGAAGGCGTCCTTCCGCGTGCGTTCGCTCGACGCCCACGGGCTGACCGTCGAGGAACTCAAGGAGATCAAGTCCGTCAAGTGGGCTTCCTATGTGCCGCCGACCGCGCGCGTGAAGGCCACGATGAAAGGCGCATTCAATGAGGCTGGCGAACTGGTTGCGGCGCCGGAGGCCGTGCCCTCGGCGGGCGCTTTTGAAGCGAGCGTGGGCGATTTGAAGGGATACCTCCGGGGGCGCGTGCTGCCGGGGCTGCCGATCAAACAGGACTTCGAGTCGCTCCAACTCACCGAGATGACGACCAACACGGTGGAGGAAGCAACCGCCTTTGCCTATCCGCCCCTGCCGTGGATCGGGGCGCGCTTCAAGTTCGACGTGCGCGAGAAGGATGGATCGAAGGTGATGAACAAGACCATCGACAACAAATTTTTCCAGCGCGCCATGATGTTCATCGGGACGCCGGACATGAAGAACTACACCATCCAGGCTGACGTGATGAGCGAAGGCAACCGGCGCAAGATGTCCGAGGTGGGCATCATCTGTCAGCGGTATCTGATCGTGCTCAAGGGCAACGAGCAGAAGATCGAGGTGAACTCAAACCTCGAACGCCTGCGCGTGCCGGATGCCGAGGCGCCGTCGAATTTCAAATGGCTGCCGAACGCGTGGTATCGTCTCAAAGCGCGCGTCGATGTTGCCGCGGATGGCACCGGCGTGGTCCGCGCCAAGGCGTGGCAGCGCGACGGTCCGGAGCCGGAGGCCTGGACCATCGAGGTGCCGCACAAAACGGCGCACCGCGAAGGCTCGCCGGGGCTTTTTGGCTTCTCGCCACAGGACATGCGGGTTTTCATCGACAACGTGGCCGTGACGCCGAATTGAATTTACCAGCCCCGAAGTAGTGTCGAACCCGAACCATGATTCTATGACCCACGAATTTATGAACGATTACCAGCCGACTCATCTTGGAAAACTCCTTTGCCTTGGAACCGCTGCGCTCGCCGTGTTGACGGTGGGACCGCTGAGCGCCGAGGACTGGCCGCAATGGGGCCGGACGCAGGACCGCAACATGTATTCGCCGGCCAGGGGACTGCCCGTCGAGTTCCATGCCGGCAAGTTCAAGCAGGGCACGGACAACGTGGACATGACCACCACCAAGAACGTGAAGTGGGTCGGCAAACTCGGCTCACAAAGCTACGGCAACGTCACCGTGGCCAAGGGCAAGGTCTTCGTCGGCACGAACAATGAGAGTCCGCGCGACGGCAGGCACACCGGCGACCGGAGCATCCTGATGTGCTTCGACGAGAAGACCGGCGATCTGCTCTGGCAACTCGTGGTGCCGAAGCTCCGATCCGGCAAGGTGAATGACTGGGAGGCGCTCGGTTTGCTTTCCTCGCCCACCGTCGAGGGCGACCGCGTTTACATCGTCACCAGCCGCTGCGAGGTGATGTGTCTTGACGTGAACGGACTGGCCAACGGCAACGATGGGCCGTTCAGGGATGAGGCGAAATATTTTGCCAAGGACACCGGCAAGCCACCCATCGACCCCGGCCCGAAGGACGCCGACATCATCTGGGTGTACGACATCGTGGATGACCTCGGCGTGTTTCCGCACAATGCCTCAAATTGCTCGGTTCTGCTCGTGGACGACATTCTCTACACCGTCACCTCGAACGGTCAGGATTGGACGCACTCGAACATCCCGTCGCCGCGCTCGCCCAGCTTCATCGCCCTGAACAAGAAGACCGGGGAGTTTCTCGGTGAGGACGATCTCGGCGAGGCCCAACACAAGAAGATTTTTCATGGCCAGTGGAGCTCTCCCTCCACCGGCGTGGTGAACGGCAAGAACCTGATCTTCTTCGGCGGCGGCGACGGCTGGGCTTACGCGTTCGATCCCATCCCGGTCAAAGGTGACGACGGCAGCTATCTCAAGACCGTCTGGAAGTACGACTGCAATCCTCCCGAGTACAAGTCCAAAGATGGCCAGCCGATCAAGTATCCCGATGCCGACGGCCCGAGCGAAATTAACGCGACGCCGGTATTCTACAAGAACCGCATCTACGTGCCGACCGGCCAGGATCCCGAGCATGGCGAAGGCATCGGCATCCTCACCTGCATCGATGCAACCAAGACCGGCACTCTCACCACCAACAATGTGCTGTGGACCTACAGGGGAATTCATCGCAGCATTTCCACCGTGTCCATCGACCCGGCAACGGGCCTGCTGTTCGTGGGGGATTTCTCCGGCTATCTCCATTGCCTCGATGCCGAAACGGGCAAGCTCTACTGGATGCACGACATGAAGGCCCACATGTGGGGCTCGACGCTGGTTGCGGACGGCAAGCTCTACGCCGGTGACGAGGACGGCGATTTCGTGGTCATGGCGGCGTCGAAGGACAAGAAGCTGCTCTTTGAAGCGAATCTCGGCGCCCCGATCTATTCAACGCCGATCGTGGCCAACGGCACGCTCTACATCCAATCGAACTCACACCTCTACGCCATTCGCGATGAGTCGAGGGAATCCAAGGACGAAGTGCCCAAGGTGGAGATGAAACAATAACGGGAGACTCGCCTCCCGAAGCTTTCTTCGACTTGTCAGCTTACCCGACGAACACCATTCACCATGAGCGACGCCATCACTCCTGAAGCCGTTCAGCAAGCCCAGGCCCATCTCGACGCCCATGTGCGTGACATCATCACCTGGCATTTCTCGCCGGAGACGGGCTGCCCGTTCTGGCTTGATTGGGCGGGGAAGAATTTCGATCCGCGCCACGAGGTGAAGTCCCTGGCTGATCTGGTGGCGAAGTTCCCGCACTTCCAGGATGAGTGGCTGCGCGATCTCCAGCCCGACGTCTGGGTGCCGGCGAAATACCTCGGCCGTCCGTTCAGCATCTTCGAGACTGGCGGCACCACCGGCATGCCCAAGCAGCGCATCGGCTGGGATGACTACAAGACCGACTACGAGGAATTTAGCGGCAAGATCCGCGACGACCACTTCCCGCGCGGTCAGGCGTGGCTGATGGTCGGCCCCACCGGCCCGCGCCGGCTGCGCCTGGCCATCGAGCATCTCGCCAATTTCCGCGGCAGCCCGTGCTATTTCATCGACCTCGATCCGCGCTGGGTGAAAAAGGTCATCGCTGCAAAACAATTCGATCAGGCCAAAGCCTACATGGAGCACGCCGTGGATCAGGGGGTGACGCTCCTCAAGCACCGCAAGATCGCCGGCCTGTTCACCACGCCGAAGCTGCTCGAAGCGATGGCGGAGAAGGTGAATCTCTACGATGCCGGCATTCGCGGCGTCTTCTGTGGCGGGACCACGATGGCGCCGCAATACGTTCGTTTCATCGTCGAGGAAGTGCTCGAAGGCAAAATCGGGTTCTACCCCACCTACGGCAACACGCTGATGGGCCTGGCCGCCAGCGTGCCATTGCGACCCGAGGACAACTTCTCCATCACCTACTACGCGCCTCAGCCGCGCGCCGTGCTGCGGGTGGTGGACCCGAACAACACCCGCCAACTCAAGGGCGTGGACGAATGGGGCCGCGTGGAACTCACCACCCTAACGAAGGAATTCTTCATGCCGCGCTTCCTGGAGCGCGACGAGGCCATCCGCCGCGCGCCGCGAGCACCCTACACCTGGGACGGCGTGGCTGAGGTGCGTCCCTTCGGCGCGATGGAGAAGAATATTGTGGAAGGTGTGTATTAGTCCGAAAATCGGAGAGGGGAAGCACGCCTCACCATCTGCGACCAGGATGGACGATTTGTCGGAACGCGGCCGTGGCGAAGGACCATCCGCAGCGGCCACGCCAGCACGCCCTGCTGCGGCTGTTTGAGGACGACACAGCCGCGCCCCGGTGAGATAAGCGGCCTACGCCGCCTTAGATTGCGGCGTCGCCCGGATCAACACGGGGACGACGTTCGCCTCATCCTTGGCCGGAGCGGTGGGGCCGTTCACCCGCTTGCGCGGCGCGTTGTTATCGGCGCGAGGGTGGGATTGCCGGTGGAACCAGCCCTTGCTCCAGGCCGCCTGACGTTACAGCCGTGACTTCGCTGCAACGCGCCCAAGCCGTTCCCGCGGCAGATCGCGGTTCGTACGCGTCCCGGTGTCCCCGCGTCTCCTCGTCCGTTCCTGATGCTACCAGCGAATTTCGGGATTGAGGAAATCCAGCTCCACGGTCACTGGCGCAATCTGTCCGCTGGCGGAGCGCAACGCCACGCCGTCCTCGGCTTCATCGATCGCCACCACGCGATCAAAGCCCGGCGGAATCGGCGCCACGCCCATGATGTAGGGCACCACCAAGGGATGCAACGGATCGAGTTCGAGATGCGTCGGGAATCCCTTGTCCGAAACCGGATTTTTCCGTGAAGCCTCGGCCAGACCAAAGTGAAAGTAGGAGGTGACATCCTCGATGCCCAGCACGCCAGTGTGGCGGCCGTTCCACGGCGCGTAACTGCGCCCGCCGTTCGAGAGCCAGAAAATCGTCTCGCGCAGGATGCGCTGGTTCTTGAAGGCAAACCATACATAGCGCTCTTTCGGAAAGGTCACCGTCGTCCACCCGAACGGCACATCCGCATCGCTCACCACCATGACGAGATCCTCATAGCCTGGCCGCGCCGGATACACCGTGAGGTCCGCGTGGTTGCCCGATTCCAGCGGCACGCGATCCAAAGACTCAAATTCTGCGCCGATCTTCAGCGCCGAGCGACCGCCCTTCTCAGGACGCTCAAACGCCTCGGGACACACCTGTCCGAGAACCAGCGGGCTGGTCGAGATGCGCCCGCTGCCCGGTTCGGCCGGGAATTTCAGCATCGCGTGGTGCCCGAGGTTCATCGGGCCGGCAAAGCCGGACAACTGATGCTGGCAATAAACGACCGAGTGGCCGTTCTCCACAAAAAGCCGCTTGTCCACGCGTCCGCGACGAATCTTGGTTTTGAGGCTCAGATGCAGACAAGTGCGGCCTTCGCGGACTTCGAGTGACTCAAATGTCCATCGCGCGTTCGCGGTCTCGCCGTGCGCCGGATGTTCTTCGTGATGGAACGAGCGCGTATTGGCCCCGAACGGCATGCAGAAGAAGTCGCCGCGGAACACCTTGAGAATCGCGGGCAAGGCGGGGTCAACTTTCTCCTCGGCCCAAGGCGCGATGGAAAACGGCTGAACTCGATGGCTGCCGCAATGGAACGTGACCGGACCCAGATGACCGCCGCGCTCGGTGACAAACGCTTCGACCTCTTTCGAGGCAAACCGCCAGGACGGCTGGCCGTGGACGATCTGGAGTGCAGGCTCAGGGAGGAGATGGTTTTTCATGAAACAACAGTGCGCAGGCGTGGTTTGGCTGGTTCAGAAATCGCGCAAGCCGTAATGGAAACCGACGCAGCCAGCCGGTTGAAGCGTGGGACCGCATCAGACACAAACGAAGATAAGTCGGCTTTGCATGAATTCATTTTGGAACTCGCCGAGTTTATAAGGCCCTTCCAGGAAATCAATCCCGGAAAGCAAAGATATTTATGCGACATTCAGGCGAGTCCACAATCATCACGGCCTCTGACCAGCACTGTGCCCCCGGCCACGATCCGCCGGGCGCGGCGATTTTGGCTTGGTCAACGCCCGGCGCGGTGTCGTAGCCTTGCGCCATGCTTTTTGCCATTCACTGGCAGGCGCAAAACCTGATCCGGTTTGCCATCGGAGTGTGTCTCTGTCTGGCGTTCGGCATCATGGTTTCCGCCATGGTTCGAGCCCCGGAACTCGGACTGAGAACCGCCAACGCCGACTTCCTGGCGTTTGCGGCCGGCACCTTGTTCCTGCACGGCGGAACGTTCGTCGCGGCCAGCCAGCTCCTGCGGCGTCAGGGCGTCAGTTGGCGCCAATTCCTGGGCTTCGATCATGCCCGCTGGCCGAGGCATGTCCTGTTCGGCCTGGGTGCGGGACTCGCCGCCGTGCCGGTGTTGCTGCTGCTGAACAAACTCTGTTATCTCGGCCTCCAGGCGCTCGGCCATGAACCGGTGCAGCAGATCACCGTGCAGATCCTGCAAGACCTGCAGGGCTGGCTCCGCTGTTCCGCTTTCGGGATCTCCGCCATCGTGCTGGCTCCAATCGCCGAGGAGATCATTTTTCGCGGTGTCCTTTATCCCTTGCTTCGCCAGCGCAACCATCCCCAGATTGCCCTGCTGGCCTCCTCGCTGCTTTTCGCTCTCATTCACAGCAATGTGATGACCTTTCTGCCACTGTTTCTCTTCGCGCTGGCGCTGGTCTGGCTGGTCGAACGGACGGACGCGCTGATCGCCTCCATCACGGCGCACGCGGTCTTTAATGCCGTCAACTTCCTCCTCCTGCTGAATGAGGAGAAGCTGACGCGCTTCCTTGAAAATCTCGGTGAACGAATTTGACCTCATCGCCCTCCTCTCGCCTCATCTCGCCACCAACGACGCCGTCCGCGTCGGGGCGGGTGATGATTGCGCCGTGCTCGACCTCGGTATTCCTGGCCGATGGGTGCTGTTCAAGGTGGACGCCGTGGTTGAAGGCATCCATTTCACGCGCGAATCCCCGCCGGAGCAAATCGGTCACAAGGCTCTGGCGCGCTGCCTGAGTGATTTCGCCGCGATGGCCGGCACACCTTCCGCCGCACTGGTCACGCTCGCGCTCCCGCGGGATTTCGACGTGAAGTTCGTGCAAGCCATCTACGCTGGCATGAACCGCCTCGCGCAGCGGCATCAAGTCGCCATCGTGGGCGGCGAGACGACCACCAACCCGGAACGCCTCCTTCTTTCCCTCGCCGTGATTGGCACGGTGCCGCGCGAACGGTGCGTGCTGCGCTCCGGTTCGAAATCCGGCGACGCGATTTTCGTCACCGGCACGCTCGGCGGCTCGCTTCGCGGACGGCACCTTGACTTCGAGCCGCGGTTAGCTGAGGCGCGCTGGCTGGCGGAACATTTCCCGGTCCACGCGATGATTGATCTGAGCGACGGACTCGCCGGCGACCTGCGGCACTTGCTGACCGCCGCCAATGCCGGCGCTGATCTTCTGCAAGACGCCATCCCGGTCAGCCGCGAGGCCAAATCGCACGCGCGCGAACATCCCTCCACAAAGACGCCTCTCGCCGCCGCGCTTTCCGATGGCGAGGATTTCGAACTGCTTTTTACACTCGCGGCGAGCGATGCCGTCCCGTTGCACGATGCCTGGCGGAAGCAGTTTCCCGAGGTGAAGCTGACTTGCATCGGCAAGATCACTGCGGCGCCGGGCTTGCGCCTGCGCACGCACAAGGGCATCCAGCCCGTCACCGAACATGGCTACGTTCACTTCAAATAGCCCTGAGCAGACCATCGCACTTGGCGAGCAGTGGGGGCGCGAGGCGCAGCCGGGCTGGGTGTTTGCGCTCACGGGCGATCTCGGCGCGGGCAAGACGCATCTGGTCAAGGGCATCGCGCGCGGACTTGGCATCGCCGCACGGGTGCAATCACCGACGTTTGCCCTCGTCCATGAATACGCCGGCGGGCGGCTGCCGCTGTTTCATCTCGATCTCTACCGGCTGGACACTCCGGCGCAGATCACCGGCGCGGGCCTGGAGGAATTTCTCGAACCACGCCACGGAGTCGCGGTGGTGGAGTGGGGCGAGCGCTGGTTCGGCAGTTGCGCCGGCAAGGCACGCAGCGCCGCGACCGCGCGTTTCCGCTGGGTGGTCATTGAATCGTTGAGCGAGACCGAACGCCGTTTCGTTTATGAAGATCTTGGCGTTTGAATTCTCATCGGATCACCGCAGCGTGGCGCTGGCGGAAATAGGCGCCACCGCACGAATCCTGTCCGAAACCACCGTCAGCGGCATTCGTTCCACGCCCGTGCTCACGCTGGTGGATGACGTGCTGCTTCAGGCGAATGAATCACGCGAAGCCGTCGAGGCGATGGTCATCGGCCTCGGTCCCGGCAGCTACACTGGCATTCGCATCGCCATCGCCACGGCCCAGGGCTGGCAACTGGCTCGCGGCGTGAAGCTGCTGGGCCTTTCCAGCGTGGATGCCCTGGCAGAGCGGGCACGGGTTGATGGGCTGTGCGGCCCCGTAGGGCTGGCGATTGACGCACAGCGCGGGGAGTTCTATCTCGCCAACTACGACATCTCCGCAGGCGATGCGCGGCTCATTGAGCCGCTTCGTCTGGTGTCACGCGGTGAAATCGAACGTCGCCTGGCGGGGGGCGAGACCATTGCCGGGCCGGAGGTGCCGCAGGCACGGCTGCTGTTTCCGCGCGCGGCCGACCTCGCGAGACTCGCGGTGGGCCGGAATGATTTTGCGGACGGCGAAAAGCTTGCCCCTGTTTATCTGCGCGAGGTGAGTTTCGTGAAGGCGCCGCCACCGAGAATTGTGCCATGAATGTATTGCATCGTTGCTGGGCGGAAGTGGACCTGGATGCGCTGCGGGGAAACCTCGCGTGGATTCGTCATCGCGTCGGAACCGACGTCAAAATCATGACCGTGGTGAAGGCTGACGCCTACGGACACGGTCTCAAACAGATCGCCGCCCTGCTGATGCAAAGCGGCACCGACATCTTCGGCGTGGCCAATCTCGCCGAGGCCCACGCCATTCGCACCGTCGGCAGGGGCTGGCCCATCGTGATGCTGGGAGCCTGCCTGCCACACGAGATCGAAACCGCGGTGCATGATGAAGTGCGCCCGACTCTTTCCACGCTGACCGAGGCGCGGAAATTTTCCGACGAGGCACGGCGCCAGCACAAAACCATCGCCGTCCATGTGAAGGTGGACACCGGCATGGGCCGGCTGGGCCAGCCGCCGCAACGGGTGGGCGAATTTGTGGGCACGATCTCACGTCTGCCCGGACTGAGGCTGGAGGGACTCTTCACACACTACGCAGCCGTGGAAGACTCGGCCGAATTCTCCGAGGCTCAATCGCGCCGGTTCCGCGACGTCGTTGCCCAACTCGTGGCGCGCGGCTTCTCGATTCCACTCATCCACGCCAACAGCAGCGGCGGGTTGCTGCATCAGCCCGAGACGATGTTCAATCTGGTGCGTCCCGGGTTGCTTGTTTACGGGCTCGTCCCCCGCGGACAACGCCGGCTGGCGGTCCGGTTTCACGAACATCTCCGTCCCGCGCTGGCCTTCAAGTGCCGCATCAGCCTCGTGAAGGAGATATCCAAAGGCTCCAGCCTCAGTTACGGACGCACCTTCATTGCTCCCAGAAAGATGAGAGTGGCCACCCTCACCGCCGGCTATGGCGATGGCTACATGCGGGCCGGCAGCAATCGCGCCGAGGTGCTCGTGCGCGGCCGGCGCTGC
>JBBRWD010000053.1:0-46618 GCA_038249465.1 Limisphaerales bacterium
CCTCACCCTCCGCGTTGCGGCGCCTGGGCAGTGCCCCGCTGTCTTCCCTTCCTCTCCTTGGGGGCGCGCGGCGGCGACGCCGCTACGCGAATTATTCTCCCGCTTGCTCCCGCAAAATCTCCTTGCTGCCGCGCTGCTCATCACGGCGCTTCTTGGTGTCACCGTCCGATCGATGGCCGCGATCACCGACGTTGAGATGGATCAGGCCTTTGTGGCCGCCGCGATTTATCAGATCGATCAGCCGCGTGACGCCCTCGCCCGCATCGGCGATGCGGTTCGCGCCACGCGACCGGGCGATCCGCAGCGCGCTCAACTGGAACAGAAGATGATCGCGTTCCTGCAATCCGGCGCGACGCTCGAAGCCAAACGCCTCATCTGCCGCCAGCTCTGGGTCATCGGCAGCGATGCTTCCGTGCCGGCGCTGGAGAAGCTGTTGCTCAATCCCGACACGACAGGGATGGCCTGCTTTGCGTTGATGAATTATCCGAGCACCGCCGCGGATGCTGCGCTGCGCCAAGCGTTGGAAAAATCCATCAGCCAGGCGAAATTCGAAATGCTCGACACCCTCGGCAGCCGCCGTGATCCGAAGTCCGTCCCACTCCTCGCGAAACTCGCCGCCGGGACCGACGCCGCGCTCGCATTGCGCGCGCTCGACGCCCTCGGTCGCATCGGCACGCCAGACGCGGCGAAAGCACTCCGGGCAGCCACAACTTCACCCGACACCGCCCGCAGCGATGCCGCGAAGTTCGCCCTCCTGCACTGCGCGCAACGCCTGGAGAACGACGGCAACACCTCCGACGCCATGGCGATTTACCGCCAGTTACTCAGCGATCAGTCCGCGCAATTTCTCCGCCTGCAATGCGGCGCGATCATCGGGTTGGCCAGCAGCGGGGCATCGCAGGCGCCGGCCGCCATTGAAACAGCGATGAAGAATCCGAACCCAATCATCCGTGCCACCGCCATCGCGCAGATTCCCAAACTAAAAGCCAAATCCGTCGCGCCATTCGTCAAGGCGCTCACCACCGCGCCACCCGAGGTGCAGGCTCTGCTCATCCCAGCCCTGGCGGAGCGCGGCGAAGTCAGCGCCCGTCCCGCCATCACCCTGCTGGCCTCCAGCAAGAATCCCGATGTCTCGCTCGCCGCGTTGCAGGCGCTCGGCCACATCGGCATTGCCCGGCAGGTGCCGCTCCTGGTCGGGGCGCTCAATCCAGCCAGCCCGCCGCAGAACGCCGCCGCCGCACTCGCCAGTCTTCGCCAGATGAAAGAGGACGGCGCCAATGCCGCCATCGTCGCAGCCCTGGATGACGCCCCGACTCGCGTGAAGGCCGACCTGATGGACGTGCTCGTGTCGCGCAACGCGAAAGCCGCGCTGCCCGGCATGATGAGCTTCACGCACAGCATGGATCCAAAGCTGTACCCGGCCGCCTTCAACGCCGTCAGCCGTCTCGGTGACGTCGAACAATTCGCGCCGCTGGTCGCCGCGCTCGCCAGCCTGCGCAACCGCGCTGCCGAGGAGGATGCCGAACGTTCCATCACGCAATTCTCCCGCCGGCTCGGCGAGGCCGCCAAACCTTCCGAAGTGGTGCTCGCAGAATACCAGCGCGCCACCTCGCCAGCCGCGCGATCATCCCTGCTGCGCGTGCTGGGCGAAACGGGCGGAGCCGCAGCGTTGGAAGCGGTGTCGGCCGCCACCAAAGATGGCAATGATTCCGTGCGCGATACTGCCGTCCGCACCCTCGCCAACTGGCCCGACACCTCGGGTGCCACTCCGACGCTGGCCCTCGCGCGCAGCATTGAGCGTCCGGTCTATCAAGTGCTGCTCCTGCGCGGCTACCTGCGCATGTTGGGCTTGCCGCATCAGCGCACGCCGGAACAGACGCTCCAGGCTTACGCTGAGGGATTGCAACTCGCCAAACGCCCGGATGAAAAGCGCCTCGTGCTGTCCGGCCTCGCGGCCGCGCCCGTGCCCGGCGCGCTCAAACTCGCCGCGCCGATGCTTGATGATCCCGCGATCCAATCCGAAGCGGCGCTCGCCGTGATCCGCCTCGTGAAGGCCAACCCCGCAGCCGATCGCAATCTGGCGAAAGCAGCGCTGCAAAAAATCGCCACCGGTGTCGCCGACGCGAATTTGAAGAAGGAAGCCAGCGCGCTGCTCGGCAAGATGCCGTAATCCGCAGCGCTCGGTAGCGCAGATTTCCAATCTTGCTGTATCGCCGAATTCTATTTGGCAGGCCGTCGAAAGTCAGCGGGCTTGGGATTCTTCCACGACCAGCGGATTGGAAATCCGCGATACGGCAGATTTGAAAGTCTGCGCATCGGCTGCCGGCGGCGCGCAACTTTGCAGTTGCCGCGCGCGGCGATTCCCGGTGTTCTGCGCGGCATCGTGGCTGTGCAACCCTCCCCTGCCCCACCGAACGCGCCCGCCGGCCTTCGCCGGCTGCTGCCGCCCATCGGCTCGGCGCGCTATCATCTGCTGTTGAGCGCGGTGGCCATCTTCATTCTCGGGCCACTGGGCGGCATCTCGGCGGCCTACATGAATTTTTCCCTCGGATTCTTCATCGGCGGCCAGGTGCTCGCCGGAATTCTTGGCAGCACCGTCACGCTGGGCTACGGACCCGAAGGCCGGCACGGCGCCAATTACATGCAGACGATGGCGGCCTCGGTCGCGAGCATGTCGGGCATGGCGGTGCTGGTGCAGGCGCTGATCTGGCTGGGTCTGCCCGAGCCGCCTGCGTGGAAGCTGGTGCTCTACTTCACCTGCATCGGCATGTTCGGCGTCGGCGCCGGCATGCTTTACACGCCGATTCTGGTGGATCGGATGCAACTCACCTTTCCGTCGGGATTCGCCGTGGCCAACATCCTGCGCGCGCTCACCGACAAGACGCTGCTGCAACGATCCATCGCCCGCCTCGGTGGCGGCATCGCAGCAGGCTTTGCCGGCGGACTGGCCTCGATGAAAATCAGCGCAGTCGAGGCGCTCGGCGTCTCCACCTCGACCCTGGGCGCGGGCATGGTGGTGGGTGCGCGCATCACCATCCCGGCGATGGTCGTCGCCGGCATCGGTTGGTGGCTCACGCCCTGGCTGCGCGAAATCGGCTGGCTCGGCGCCAAGGATCCCTTTCGCAAAATCGGCTTCATCATCGCGCTCGGCACCATCCTCGGTGCGGCCATCGTGGACATCACCCTGATCGCGATTGAGGCGGTTAAGCGCTTCCGCGAACGGCACACCATCGCGGTGGCTCCAGCCGAGGATTGGAAACGGGTGAACTTCGTCGGGCTGGTGGCGTGGGTCATCTTTTGGGGCGCGGCGACCGCGGTGGTCGGCAGTTCCGTGCTGCGACAACCATTGATGTTCGTGGGGCTGGCCATCGGGCTGGTTTTTCTCTTCGTCCTCGTGAACGGCATCTCGCTGGGCATCTCGGACAGCAATCCGATCTCGAGCGCCTTCGTGCTGGCGGTCTTCCTGATGGCGGCGTTTGGTCTGCGCGATCCAGCCACGGGATTGATGTGCGCCGGCATTCTGCTCATCGCCTGCGCCATCGGCGGTGACATGCAGCAGGATCGCTCGACCGGCTGGCGGCTCGGGACGAATCGCGTGGTGCAATTCCGCTACCAGGTGCTCGGCGTGGTGATGGGTGCGGTGCTGGCCGTGGTTCTCGCCAAGACCTTCATGAGTGCCTACCCGGTGCTGCGCATCGACACCTTCACGCATCCCGGCACGCCCGGCGCGGAGCAATGGCAGTCGGCCATGACCTATAAATTCGTCGGCGCGCTCAAAGGCATCACGAATCCAGTGGGACACGTGATGTTTGCGCTCAAGCTGGGCATCGTGATCGGGCTGGTCACGGAAACGCTGCGCAAGCTCATCAAACGCCAGGCGCGCTACCAGCGATTCGTCCGCGCATCCCGGGCCGGCTACGCGTGCGATTTCGTGGTCGATGCCGTGGTGTTGCCCAGCCCCTACGCGTCGTCTTTCGGTGGCTTCGTGGAGTTGACCACCTCCCTCTGGTTTGGCCTGGGCGGCATCGTCGGCTCGGCCTTTGAAACCAGGCAGGCGCAGCGTCATCGGCTTGGCCGCTCTGCGGACGACGCGGCAATCCCCGCCGACATGAGCACCACCTCGCTGGTGGGCGGCGGACTGATCGCCGGCGATTCGCTGGCAGCTTTGAGCCTCGGCATCCTGGGCCTGATCAAGGCGATGACGTGAGCCGGCCGGCTCCAAGAATTCCAACCACGGATGGACGCGGATTCACACGGATGCAGAAGACGACGCGAATTGCACGAGTTGTCGCCAACTCAAAATTGATTCGCGCAAATTCGAGCAATTCGCGTCCGTGCCCGGTTTTACCCGAACTCCGAAGCGGGAATGGGGAGCGCGCGCGGCCCGCGTGCCGGTTTGGGCGGCTCGCCCAAACCCTCGTCACACATTTATCGTCCCCTTCCCCACGTCAGAATGTTTGTGGGACGAGGTTTTCGGCGGGCCGCCGAAAACCGCACGCCAGCGGCGTGCGCTCCCCGGGCAGTAACGCCGCACCCCACCTCGACTTCGGAGTTCGGGTTTTATCCGTGTCCATCCGTGGTTCAACTTCTTCCGTCGGCAACTCGCAGTTCTATTCCCGAGAAAGAAAAAGCCCGGACGTTTCCGTCCGGGCTTTGGTGAGTCAGATAGGCGTCACTTGGCGGGCGGGGCCTCCGCTGGCGCTACCGCTGGAGCCGTGAGCGTCGCGGTGGGTTTGGTTTCGGTGCCGACGCCGAACCACTCGTGAAGCTTGCCATTTTTGTTCAGGAAGTAACCGACTACGAGCAGCACCACCAGCACGATGATGATTCTCGGCCACGGGCTCTCCTTGTCCGCAAACGGATCGGTCAGATCGCGCTCGGAACCTTCCGGCAACACCGGCGTCTGGGTGAGCGAACCGCCGAACGGCACGTTCAGGCGGGCGCGGGCATTCACCGCCCAGCCGTTGGCATCCAGGATCGGACCCAGGTTGCGCTTGCGCAGCTTGAGCCACGCGATGAGGACGGCAGGCAGGGAGATGGCCAGCACGATGGCCAGCAGCGCCAGCGGAATCTGCCACCAGGCCAGGCCGAGGATTTTGCCAAAGATACCCCCCAAAGCACCGAGCAGGGTGGTGAGGACGAGGCCGATGGCGGCGAGCGTGCCGGTGTCAATCTTCTTGGTCGGAGGCGGAGGGGCAGCAGCAGCGGCCGCTGCCGCCTTGGCCTTGTCCGCCTCAGAGATCGTTCTGGCCGCTTCGGCCAGCTTCACATCGGCCGCGGCGTCGGCAGCCGCAGCACGCTTGGCGACCTGTTCCTCAATCATCCGCACCAGTTTCTTGTAAGGCGCGAAGAATGCCTGCCGGATGCTGATCGGGTTGTCGATGATCTTGGTGATGGTGGCATCCCAATCGCGGCCCTTGCGGTCGTAGAACACGCCGTTGCGCCCGACCATCAGGTTGTCCGAATCGCCCCCGGTGAAGGCGGCGACAATGTGCATCTTCTCGCCGGTGCCTTTGCGGACGCAATCACAGTACGCCAGATACGATCCGGCGAGGCCGGCCATTGCGGCGTGTCGGCCGGCGTCCTCCACGGTCAGGCAGAGGTCACAGCTTCGCTGATCGAGGAACAGCGTGCCGGCCTGGAAAATCGCCTTGTCTTTGCGTCCATAAAAATCACGGAAGGAGACAAAGTTGTTGGCCAGCTTGAAGAGATCGCGGTTGAGCCGGACCAGTTTTTCGACCGCGGCGATGCCGTTGGCCTCGGGTTCGAGCGCCTTGTCCTTGCCAATGAGCGCGGTGAGCTGCTCCTTGCTCTTGCCGCCAAGGATCTCGCGGACACGTTTGAGGCCCAGCTTCTCGACCGAGGTTCCGGTCTTGCCGCCACTCCAGCATTCGAAAGCTCCGAGTTTGGCCAGGAGCGCCGCCCAGTCGGCTTCCGTCAGCACGGCTTTCTCGCCGAGCAGCGGCTGGACGGCATCGCCGACAAACTTCGCCAACGCGCCCGCCCAGGCCGGGTTGATGCCCTGCTGGAGCGGAAGCGGCTGGTCGGCCTCGACGCGGGCCAGCGGGAAAGCGGCAATTTCGGCGGAAGAGATGGTGAGATCCTTGGCCGCCAAGGCCAGATACTCCTTCTCCTCGCGGTTGAGGGCGTTGAGGGCGCGGGCATCGAAGGCCGCCAGACGGCAGCGGGTGAAATAATCGTCGATCTTGGCCTTGACGGCTTTGACTGCGCCCGCGGCCACGGCCGTATTTTCTCCGAGCGGCGCGATGGCCGTGTCGGCCTCTGCTTTCTTCCACCAATCGGAGAAGGCGGTGGCGTCCACGAAGAACTGATCCACCTTCGCCTGGCTGATGCCGGGCTGGCCGCTGCGGTCGGCTTCGGAGCCAAGGCACGCGATGATGTCGGCGATGACGGCCTTGAGCGCCGCATCGTCGGCGGCCTCGGCGGTAATGATGCCGTCACCGTTGAACTTCGTTGCCGCAAAGATCTTGACCGTGTCGGTCGTGTCCTCGACGGAGAGGCTCGCGGCGTCCGATTTGCCCAGGTTGACGAGGATCTGTTTCGCCGAGGCAAGGAGCTGCCTGCCCTCGGGCGAGGCGTCGTTGATGGCGCTGAGCGGGAGCGAGGCGGAACCCTTGAGCAGTTCATCTGGATTCTGGAGGCAGCCGCAGGCCCACTTGGCGGCGGCGATGACCTCGGGGGCGCGCACGCGTCCGTCCTTGTCGGTATCGATCAACGCGAAGGTCTTGGGGTCGAATTCCAGCCCGGTCGTCGGGCAGGCGAGCGCGACCCATAGTTTTTGATCGAGCTGGTCGAGGTTGGCGAGGTCGGCGCCAGACGTGAGGTGGACCTGGTCAAATCCACCGGCGCGGAAAAATTTCCATTTATGGTTGGCACTCATGGCTGCTCCTGGTTGCGCTCCCCCCGGAACGAGAGGGAACTGGGTTGTGCGGCGTGGTTGGGGTGTGGTTGTTAGCGCGGAAGCGGAGCGGCGGACGCCTCCGCGCAGGCAGGCGTCCGCCGGCAACACAATCGGGAATCAGAATTTATAGGCGACGCCGGTGATCCATTTCAGGTCGTTCTTTTCGCGGCCTCCGGCGGGATTGCTGTTGTAAGTGTCCTGGAGGAAGGAGCGCAGGCTGAGTTTTTCGGTGAGGACGGTTTCTATGCCAATCGTCACGTTGAGGAGATAGTTGCCCCAGTCGCTGATCTGCGGCAGGTATTCCAAGCTCTGCCAAATTCGGGTTTTGTCGCTCAACTTGTATTCAAAGGTCTCGGCGAAACGGAGGGTCGCGTACGTGTTGTAATCCGATACGCCCGTTGTGCTCACGAGCTTCTCGGTAACCACGCCCGGACCGACTTCACCGCTGAGCAGCACCTTGTCGGTCTTGATGAAATAATAACCAACACCCGGGCTGATCGTGAAACGGTAATCAACGCCTGCGACCGCGTCGTAGAGCCCTTCAGCGCGTCCATAAAGGTAGAAGCGATCGGTGAGCAGCCGGTTGTATTGACCCCTGCCGCCCACGAATTTCGCGGTCGTTTCCGTCCCGCCATTGTTCACCTTCGAGGTGCCATAGCCGCCATCAATGCTGAGGCGGATTTCATTCTTGAGATCCTTGTGCTGGGCGATGAAACCCGCCGTCACCATGACCGAGTCGCTGTTGCCCGAGGTGACGGTGGCGCCGAGCGCAGCACTCGTTTCCCAATACGGCTTTTTCACCTCCACGGCGGGAACAGGGGCTGCCGGCGCGGGTGCCGGAGCCGTGGCGTTTTGGGCGGTGGCACCGGGGAGGCTGGCAGCCAGAACGCTGGCGACCAGGGTGCCGGTTTTCAGACAAGTGCTGTGCTTGGTGTTGCTCATTGAGGTTGGGTTCTGTTGGTTTGGGTTAAAGCCACCGGATTCCGCTGCGGGAGTTCCAGCCGGCCATCTGTTGGCAGAATCCTGATCTGGCCGCCCTCTGCGCGGTTCCGAGGCGCGCGGGAAGAATATCCTGGCGAAAGCGGTTCGCCGGAGGCAACGGACAGACTCATTCGAGGATTCCAGTCATGTGGGCCGGACGCCACACTTCCACCTGAAGAACGGAAGCGGGCCGACGGTTCGGGCGGATAAATAGCAAGCCAGCAGGGCCGCTGCAAGCGACTTGGGCAACTTTTCCGCAGGCCAGGGCGGCATCAGACTCGGGGGGCTGCCGTAGCGCAGATTTCCAACCTGCTTTTTCGCGGATTTCCAATCCGCAGGCGCTGGGAGGTTCGCACGATCTGCCGACTCGAAGTCGGCGATACGGGCAGATTGGAAATCTGCGCTACGAGGCGCGGCGGATCGGAGCCTGATACAGCCCAGTCTGCGGGGCGCGCGGCGCCTCGTTTCCCATCCGGCCAATGAAAAAAGCGGCGGGAGAAAACTCCCGCCGCGTTGTCGCAAGCCGGAACCACGAGCCCCAAAAGCCCTTCCGCGGCTCCGGCCAATCCTGCCTCAGGCCGCCGCCTCGTGGTGGACCCACTGGAAGGCGTGCTGCGCCAGTTCGATGGCGTTCTTCAAATTCAGCTTCACCTTGATGTATTCCCGGTAAGCCTCGACCGTCCGCACGCTCAGGTGGAGTTCTCCAGCGATCTGCCGCGTGCTGTGGCCCTCGCCGATGAGGCGGAAGACCTCAATCTCGCGGTCGGTCAGCAGTTCGATGGGCGAAGAAGCCACCTTGCCCTTGTTGCCCGCCATCTGCTGCAGCATGCGGTTTTTCATGCGTTCGCTCAGGAAGATTTCGCCGGCCAGCACCTTGCGGATGCCGACCAGCACCTGCTCGATGGCCTCCTCCTTCATGATGTAGCCGCGGCTCCCGGCCCGCAGCGCGCGCTCGGCGTAAAGCGTCTCGTCGTGCATCGAAAGCACGAGCATGGGCAGATCCGGGTGGCTCACCTTGAGGTTCTTGATGAGTTCGATGCCGTTGCCGCCCTTGAGCGACACATCCACCACGACGACATCAGGACTGAGTTTGGCCACCAGGTCGAATCCCTTCGGCCCGTCCTCGGCTTCGCCGCACACCAGCATGTCGGACTCCTGATTGATCAGCTTGGAGAGCCCGGCGCGCAGGATGGGATGATCATCCACCAGCAGCACCTTGATCTTGCCTTTTGTGAGATGCGTCTTCATTGCCTTTTTGGGTTCAGTTGCATTGAGTGAAATTGGGTGAAAAATACTTTGCGTTCCCGCCATGTCAGCCGGCCGTCGCCCCCGAGGGGAACGAGCAGGCCACCACCGTGCCGCCGCGTTCACCGGGCCGGATGTCGAGGGTTCCACCGATTTTTTGGGCCCGGTAATGCATGATGCGCAACCCGAGGCCGCGCCCCGCCGGACGTTCCGGAGGCAGTCCCATGCCGTCGTCCTCGATGCTCAGCACGGCGCCGCGGTCACGTTGGACGAGGCGGAGGATGACGCGATGAGCCTTGCCATGTTTGATGGCGTTGTTGACCGATTCCTGCGCGAGTCGGAACAGGTGCATGGCCATGTCGGGGCTGACCGGCACGACCGGACCTTCGCATTCCAGGTGGCAGGAAATCCGGCATGACTCCTCGATGTTGGCCGCCAGTTCCCGCAATGCCGCGAGCAGGCCCTGAGTCTCCAATGCGGCTGGAAACAAACCGCGCGCGAGCTGGCGCGTCTGCGAAATCGCCTCGAGCACGAGCTTGCTGACCTCCGCTGCCTCGGCGGCCTCGGGCAGCGCGCGCGCGGCCAGGCTCTTCTCCAGCGCCCGGCTGAGAAAGCTGATGCCCGTGAGATGCTGGCCGAGGCTGTCGTGCAAATCCTGACCGAGGCGCAATTGCACCCGGTGGCTGTGCTCGATGGTCTCGTTTTCGAGCATCTGCCGGTCGGTGACATCGCGCACCAGCGCCAGCGCGCGATCCGCATCAAACGCGGTGATCCGCGCCTCAAAAATCCGCGTCTTGCCGTGGAAGGAATACTGGCAGGAGAAAAACTGCGGCACCCCCAGCCGGAAGACGCGTTCGAGGTAATGCGCCGCCAGTTCACCGGCGACACCGGGAAGAAGCTCCACGACGCGCCGCCCCACCAGTTCCTCCGCCGCGAGCGGAAATTCGGCGTCAGACGGGGCGCGAAACTCCTGGACCGTTCCGTTCTTTCCGAGGGTGAAGAGAAGGTCGCCGAGCACGCTGAAGAGCGCCGCAGTGAGGGAGTCGCCCGGATTCGTGAGCAGATCCTGCCCTCGCTTGACCGGAACCGCCGGCGTTGCCGGACGGTCAACAATCGTCGGCTGGAAGGCGCGCGGCATCGCGCCGTCGCCGCAACTCGGCGGGCTTTTGCTTTCCTCGATAAACGTCATAAGGGAGGCCGGCGATCATCCATCGGATGGGCCGGGTCCGTGGTGGGATATCGGCAGGATGCGCGCGGAACCTAACCGAAAATGTAATCGTTCACCCCCTGGAACAGTCAGGCGGCGACGGGGTTGGAATCGGCAAATGCGTCCAGCGGCAGCAGGGACGGGGCGGGCTGGCCATGCCGGCGGGCCTGGCAGGCGGCTGCCACCAACGCGCTCAAGAACCTGCTGCTCCCTCACGTCGTCAGCGGCGATCAATCCTCCCCTGAACTGCTGCGCGCGCTCCGTCACGACGCTTCAGGGCAGCAGCACGCATGTTTATTGGTGGTGGGGCCGCGTCTTCGCGAAGCGCGTCCCGCTGGCAAAGCAGGTTCGAAATTCCAGCGCAAGCGCAAGAATACAGTCAGTCCATTGGTGCCATCGAAGGCCGGGAGGAAAACGTGACAGTCATCTGTGCAAGCGGGTAGATTGCCCGGAACGAAAGGCGAAATGCTATGCAGCTCAAATTCGACTGGGTGATCGTGCTGGAGAATCTCCGCCGCGGAATCATGGTCACGGGAGTCAACCTCGATGGTCCCTCCAACCCCCGCATCATTTACGTGAACCGGGCGTGGCTGGAAATGACCGGTTACAAACGCGACGAACTGCGTGGCCTGACTCCACGCATCCTGCAGGGCAAACACACCGACCGCGCCGTGGTGAGCCTGCTGAAACAGAAACTGCTCAACCGCGAAGTCTTTCACGGACAGACCTGGAACTATCGTAAGAACGGCCGCCCGTTCCTGATGAACTGGTATTGCTATGCCATCTATGGCGAGCTCGGCAAACCGATCTACTACGTCGCCGAGCAGGAAGACGTGACCGAGTTGGAGGCGCTGCGCCTGAAGGAACGGCTGCTGGTCAATCCGCAGGACGCGGACGCCCTGCATTTCTTCTCCGTGCTGAAAGACCGCAAACCAGTTCGGACGAATCCGGTCTGAAGCACACGAAGCGTTCTGGTCTTACCACGCCGACCGGCGAGCCAGCATGGCCACCTCCAAACTCATTCTGCTCACCGGCGCCACCGGCTACATCGGCGGGCGGCTGGTGCCGAGGCTGCTGGCGGCGGGGCATCGCGTCCGTTGCCTGGTCCGCGATCCAGCCCGGCTGGCGGGACGTGACTGGTGCTCGCGCGTGGAGGCGGTGGCCGGGGATTGTCTGCGGCCGGAGACTCTTTCAGCGGCGATGCAAGGCGTGGACACGGCTTACTACCTCATCCACAGCATGGCCGGCGGACACGATTTCGAGGAACGCGACGTGCTGGCCGCGCGAAATTTTGCGGTCGCGGCCAAGGCCGCCCAAGTCCAGCGCATCATCTATCTCGGTGGTCTCGGCGATCCGGCCACCGGATTGTCCGACCATCTGCGTTCACGGCAGGACACCGGCGCGGCCCTGCGCGAAACGGGCGTGCCGGTGACGGAGTTTCGCGCGGCGGTGATTGTCGGTTCGGGCAGCCTCTCCTTCGAGATCATCCGCTATCTGACCGAGCGTGTGCCGGTGATGATTTGCCCCAAATGGGTTTTCACGCGCGTGCAGCCCATCGCCATTCGCAACGTGCTGGATTACCTCGCCGCCGCCCTCGACACCCCGGAAAGCACCGGTCGCATCCTTGAAATCGGCGGCGCGGACACGATCACCTATGGCGAAATGCTCACTGGCTACGCGCGGGTCCGCGGACTGCGACGCTGGCTGGTGCCGGTGCCGGTGCTGACGCCGCGCCTGTCGTCTTTCTGGGTGCATCTGGTCACTCCGGTGCCCGCCGTGATCGCGCGTCCCTTGATCGAAGGACTGCGCAACGACGTCGTGGTGCGCGACGACACTGCCCGCCGTCTCTTTCCGCAAATTGAGCCGCTCCACTACGAAGCAGCGGTGCGCCTGGCCCTGGCGAACGTGGATCAGGGTCGCGTCGAGACCGCCTGGAGCGACGCGATGATGAGCAGCCAGGGCGACGCGCCCCCGGTGCAACTCACCTCGCGTGAAGGCATGATTCTCGAACGCCGGCAACTGACGGTGTCCGCGCCCGCCCAAGCGATCTATCGCAGCTTTACTCGACTGGGAGGCGCGACCGGCTGGCTGTGCCTGGATTGGGCGTGGCAACTGCGCGGCGCATTCGACCGGCTGATCGGGGGCGTCGGCATGCGCCGCGGACGCCGTGATCCCCAGGACGTGCGGGTGGGTGATGCGGTGGATTTCTGGCGCGTTGAAGCCGTTGAACCGGGT
The DNA here is from genome assembly GCA_038249465.1 of Limisphaerales bacterium. Classification (GTDB taxonomy): domain Bacteria; phylum Verrucomicrobiota; class Verrucomicrobiia; order Limisphaerales; family JBBRWD01; genus JBBRWD01. The sequence continues at coordinate 12,591 of JBBRWD010000053.1, forward strand.
CGTCTCCTGCGCTTGCGCGCCGAGATGAAAGTGCCGGGCCGCGCCTGGCTGGAATTCAAAGTGGAGCCGCGCGACGACGGCAGCTCGCTGCTGTCACAGACGGCCTTCTTCGCCCCGCGCGGACTGGCCGGGATGCTCTACTGGTACGCGCTCTATCCGATCCACGCGGTGATCTTCAGCGGGCTGGTGAAACGCGTGGGCCGGAAGGCGGCCGATTTGCAATAGAGCGACGGCCATCTAAATTCAGGCGGCATGAAGCTCGGAAGAACATCGCAAAACGCTGGCTCCTTGGTCTGCCGGATACGGCAAACGGTCCGCGGTTCCGGACGTCCATCCACCATCGAGAGGTGGAAGTTTGCCCCGGCTCGCCCCGACACCTGCTTCAAAATTTGGCCTGAATGACCATGCATCGATTACCCGCATTTCGCCCGGTCGCCATTCTGGCGCTCGTTTGCTCCGCTCTTTCCATGAACGCTCACGCCGCCGCCGAGAAAATCGTCTTCGACTTTCAAGCCGTCACCAACACCGCGCGTTGGCAGATCGTCAACGACGACGTGATGGGAGGGGTGTCCTCCAGCAGCATCCGCCTGACCAATGGTGTGGCGGTGTTCCAGGGCGAAGTATCACTGGAAAACAACGGGGGCTTTGCCTCAGCGCGGTCGCTGCCGGAGCGCCACGATCTCGCCGGGTGCGACGCCTTCCTCATCCGCGTGCGCGGCGACGGACGGCGCTACAAGTTCACCGCGCGCACCGACCGGAGCTTCGACAGCGCGGTTTACCAGGCGGTCTTTGCCACCAAGAAGGGCGAGTGGGAGGAGCATCGCCTGCCGCTCAAAGAATTCACGCCGACCTTCCGGGGAAGGGTGCTGTCGATCGAGCCGCTCGACGGGGCCAAGGTCGCTTCGGTGGGCTTCCTGATTTCGGACAAACAGGACGGTCCCTTTCAGTTGGAGATCGCCTGGATCAAAGCAACGACTGGCTCTGAGCGATAACGGAAGGGAAGCACGGGAATTGTGTTCAGGACTCCCGGGCTTTGCGCGGAAGGCGCACGCCGGGGGATTGGGAGAACAAGTGGTTGCGGGCGTTCTCGGTAATCCGGGTAACGGCCGGATGAACAATGCGGCGCTCGGCGGTGATGGCATGGAATTGCACGCGGCAGGCATCGGTCGTCCCCACGACACGAAACCCATACCGTCGCACCGCCTCATCGGCCACGACGGACGGCAGCACGATGAATCCCCGCCCTCCCGCGGCCATCACTTTCATCAAGGCGGGATCTTCAAACTCCGCCACCACCCGCGGACGGATGCCAATCTCGCGAAACCATGTCTCCACCACGCGGCGGAGCGCGGAATTGTCTGACGGCAGGAGCGCGGGGGCGTCGTGCAGGGATTTGGGAAAATCTTTCTTCAAGGTGGCGGCCAGCTTCCCGGAAGCGCAGAAGGACGTGGCGGACTCGCCGAGCGGGTGGTTGAAGGTGCGGAGGTTCGTGCCGCTGGAAGCCGGTTCGTCCGCCAGCACGATGTCGAGGCGGTGCGCTGCCAGTTGTCCCAGCAAATCCTCCAGCTTGCCCTCGCGGCAGATGACGTGAACGGGTTGGGGCAGGGCGAAGACCGGCTTGAGGATTTCGTTGGTCATCAGTTTGGGAAAGGAATCCGCCACCCCCACGTAAAGCCGCAGGGCCTGCTCCGTGGAGCGATGCTTGACCGCGTTCACCAGTTCGCGGCCGAGCGAGAAGATCTCATCGGCGTAGCGGAGCGCAACCTGCCCGGCGTCGGTCAACACTTTCGTCCGGCCGCTGCGGCGGAACAGCTTCTCCCCCAGGACATCCTCCAGCTCACTGATCTGCGTGGAGATGGACGGCTGCGACACGCGCAGCTTCTCAGCGGCCTTCTTCAAGCTGCCTTCCTTCGCCACGGTCAGGAAATACCGCAGGTGGTGATAATTGAGCCATTCCATGCCGCAAATCATGCTTTGGATAAAGCTAAGAGTAAATTCCAAAGCGCGTATTAGTGGAATCCGCGCTCCCGCCTATCTTTCCGCCAATGAAACAACGGCAGCCTCGCCGGTCCCAGGTGGGATGAGCAAAGGCTGCGAAAGAAAACGACATGAAACTCACCGTGCAGCACCATCACCTGCGATCCAGCGACGAACTGGACTCGCTCATCGAAAACCAAATACTCGCTTTGCAGCCGCGCTTGCAGATCGACGAAGCCAACGTCCGTCTCGAATGTCGCTTCCAGGAAAGCCCGGCCTTCAGCGTCCGAATCCACCTGGTCACGCCTGGCCCGGACGTTATCGCCGAATGCCGCGATCACACGATTCGCGCCGCCATCGACAAGGCCATGGAGGAACTGGAGGCCAGGATTGGCGACCGACACGCGCAGCGCCGGCGGCGCGTGCGCGGCAACCTTCAAGAACCAGCGCAGACGCGCCCAGATCAGAGCCGATGCAGAGCAACGCGGTCACCCTCCACTTGATGGCATCCACCCGACACTAAAATTATGAAATGGTCCCTGAAACTTGGGCGGATTCTCGGCATCGATGTGCATGTTCACTTCACGTTTCTGCTGCTGTTCGCCTTTATCGGCATGTCACACTGGATGGCCGGTCGGAGCCTGGCGGCAGCAGCCGTGGGCATGTTCTTTTTCCTCTGCCTGTTCGCCTGCGTGCTCCTCCACGAATACGGTCACGCCCTCATGGCGCGGCGCTTCGGCATTCCCACCAGGGACATCACGCTCCTGCCCATCGGCGGCGTGGCGCGCCTGGAGCGAATGCCGGAAAAGCCCGGTCAGGAATTGTGGGTCGCGCTGGCTGGACCGGCGGTGAACGTGGTCATCGCGTTGGGACTCGCCCTCTGGCTGACGCTCTCCGGTTCCTGGGGGACACTGACCCAACTCAGCACCACCGAGGGCGGCCTGGTGGAACGTTTGCTGGCGGTGAACGTCTTCCTGGTGCTGTTCAATCTGCTCCCCGCCTTCCCCATGGATGGCGGGCGGGTGCTGCGCGCGCTGCTGGCCATGCGGATGGATTTCGCCCGCGCCACCCGCATCGCGGGTTCGATTGGTCAAGGCATGGCGGTGCTGTTCGGTTTCATCGGGCTGTTCTCGAATCCGATGCTGCTGCTGATCGCGCTCTTCGTCTGGATCGGCGCCGCCCAGGAGAAAGGCGCAGCCCAGGTGCGCTCGGCGACCGCCGGCCTTTCAGTCCAGCACGCCATGGTCACCGAGTTCCGCGCTGTTCGACCGGATGACACGCTCGGCGACGTGGCCCGTCTCGTTCTTGCCGGTTCGCAGCAGGACTTTCCGGTCACCGAAGGCGGTGTGGCCGCTGGATTGTTGGATCGCCGCCGCCTGCTGGAGGGGCTGACCCGGCTGGGAACAGATGCCCCGGTGGAGAAAATCATGCTTCGCGAGTTTCCCACCGTCACGCCGCGCGAGATGGTGGACGCGGTGATCGCCCGCCATCATCCGGTCGAGTTCCCTATCGTGCCGGTGGTGGAGGGCGGCCGGTTGGTTGGATTGCTGACCGCGGAAAACCTGATGGAACTGCTGCTCATTCGTTCCGCCTTGGAAAACCAAACCGGACGAGTGACGGGCGCGGCGCGTTTGAATGACATCGTGGTCCGCCCGCCGCCGCTGCCTTCCGGGATGTTGGTCAAGGTCTGATGTAGCATGATCATCCTGAAGAAAATCATGGTGGCGCTGCTGGGCGGCACCGTGCTGCTCGCCGGCCTCGCGATGATTGTGCTGCCCGGGCCGGCGGTCGTGGTGATTCCCGCCGCGCTGGCCATCCTGGCGGTTGAGTTCATGTGGGCGCGGCGCTGGCTCGACTGGCTTCGCGCGCGCTACAAGACACTTTCCTCGAAGAAACCTGCGAGGTGATCATTAATTTATTCCGAAACGGCGACTCTGGTCTCGACCTCAACACCGAAATACGATGAACAAACTCAATACGATTCTTGTTGGCACTGACTTCTCGGACTGCTCGCGCAGCGCGCTCGAACAAGCCGTGCGCCTGGCCAAATGGAACGACGCCCGTCTCCACGCCCTGCATAGCGTGGAACACCTCATCCTCAGCGACGCCGCCTATGCCAGTCACATCCCGCACGAAAAGTTGGAACAGGACGCGGTGGCGCAAGCGAAGCAGAGACTGCAACATTGGCTGGCCGAGGCCGGGGCTTCTTCAGAGGCGCAGGTCTTGGTGGACGTGGGCACGCCCATCGACTGCGTCCTCCGGCGGGTGCGCGAGACCAAGACGGACCTGCTCGTGTTGGGCGTGACCGGCTCCTCCATGATTCCCATGGGCGCGGGCACGCTGGCCACCAAGTGCCTGCGCAAGGCGCCCACCAAAGTGATGCTGGTCCACGAGGGGCACACCGGTCCTTTTCGGAAGGTGGTCGCCTGCGTGGATTTTTCCGGGCAATGCCGTGAAGCCGTGGCGCAGGCCCTGCGCGTGGCAGCGCAGGACGGCAGCCAGGTGGATTTTCTCCACGTCTTCACCGGTTCGTGGGGCCGCTACGCGCTCGTGCCGGATGCCTGGGAAGTGGATGAGGAGAAGGCGGCGCCTTACCGTCATGCGCTGGAGCAGCGACTGCGGAAGTTCGTCGGCGACACCGCGGGGCGGCCGGCCCGGTTCGCGGTGGTCGAGGCGGCCAACCACGGTCACGGCATCGCGGAATACGCCCGTCGCGTGGGCGCCGATCTGGTCGTTCTGGGCACGAAGGGTCGCAGTAATCTGGGCTATGTGCTCCTCGGCTCGACGGTCGAACGGCTGCTTCGTGAAATCCCCTGTTCCGCCTTGGTGGTGCGACCACCCTCGGGAGATGGACCCATGCCGGAGCGCAACGCGGACGACGCCTCGGCAGGGCGATGAGCCCTTTGTTGATAACCAATCAAACCGGCAGACGAAAATCACCATCGAAAAATTATGAACCAGTTAAAGACCATCCTCGTGGGCGTGGACTTCTCGGAATGTTCGCGCTGTGCGCTGGAACAGGCGGTGCGCCTGGCCAAGTGGAACAAAGCCCGACTGGACATCATTCACGTCGTGGATCCTTCAGAGATGGATTTCCCGGAAATGGAGGTTCCGCCGGAGCTGGATGTCGTGCGCCGCCTTCACCGCGAGCAAGCTATCGCGCGACTGGCCGATTGGGCTGACAAAGCGGGCGCACCGTCTGGGCACAGCCGCGAGGTGATGAATGGCGCGCCTCTGGATGTGCTGCTCCAGGAGAACCGGAGTCGTCGAGCCGACCTGCTGGTGCTGGGCGTCACGGGCGACTCGCTGCTGCCCCACGGCACGGGCACGCTGGCCACCAAATGCCTGCGCAAAGCCACCTCCAAGGTCATGCTCGTTCACGCCAATCAGGCGCGTCCGTTTCGTCGCGTGCTGGCGTGCGTGGACTTCTCGGAAACCTCGCGCGAGGCGGTGACTCAGGCGTTTCGCGTGGCCGGTCAGGACCAGGCCGAGCTGCATTTCCTGCACGTCTTTCGGGCAGAGTGGAGTCTGTGGAAGTCCTCTGATCAGTTACCGGCGCTGTCGGATTTCGAGAAAAGCTACCGGGCGATCCTGGAGAACAACCTCCGCCAGTTCGCCGCGGCCCCACCAGGCTCCAATGCCATCTACGCCGTCACGCAGGCCAAAACCCATGCCGCCGGTATCGCGGAGTACGCGCGCCGGGTCGGAGTTGACCTCGTGGTGCTGGGGACGAAAGGCCGCACCAACTTGAAGTACGTCCTGCTCGGTTCAACGGTCGAGCGGTTGCTGAAGGAAATTCCCTGCTCCGTGCTGGTGGTGCGTTCGGCGGAAGCTTCCGCTTGGACGAGCTCTGCAGGCAACACTGGTCAATAGCGACCAGTTTTGGCAGCCTGGGCAGGGTTTATGATCATTGCCTTGATGCTATTGGCGGGCCTCGTGGCCCTCTAGTTCGGTGCCAAATGGCTGGTGCGCGGCGGCGCCTCGCTGGCCGTTCGGCTCGGGGTGACGCCCTTGCTGGTCGGGCTGACCGTGGTGGCCTACGGCACCAGCACCCCCGGAGTTGATCGTCAGTTCGATGGCCGCTGCCAAAGGACAGGGCGCCATCGCCATCGGGAACGTCGTCGGCTCCAACATCTGCAACATCGGCGTCATCCTCGGACTCAGCGCACTGCCATGAATGTCCACGGCCTGCTGCTGCGCGGCATTCTGCTCCTGCCACCGCTGGTGACGGCGGCTTTGGTCATCTGGGCCGGCGCCTTTGCGGACTCCCCGTTCAGCCCGTTGGCCTGGGCGAAACTCATTGCGGAACGGGAATACGGACCCTGACAGTCATGAAGAAAACGAGATGGTGATGATGCTGTCGCGCCAGCGCCGGAAACCGCGCTTGGTCACTGGCGAACCTCTTGGTATCGTTACTTGCGACTGCATGATCTGGATCTCGCCCGATGGTTCGAAGCCACCATCTTTATCGGCATCGTCATGAACAGCATGACCGAGATGCACGCCGAGATCGCCGACCGCGACCGCCAGCGGCACGTCACCGAGACCGGTGCCGACACCATCGACGATGAACTGCACCTGCTGGAACGGCCGATCGAATCGCTCAAGGACCAGGCGGGACGAGCAAGACAACGCCTGCGACAGGAAGCGCTCCACACCTCCGAGCCATGACTGAATCTGATCAGACCCGCCCACCGCATCGGATCGGCGACATTCCCAAGCCGCCGCTGACTTCGGGGTCGCCGCGGGCACTGTCGGCGGACCTGCGAGCATTGGCGGAACATTTCCGGGAGGGACCGGTGCGCCTGGCGGAAATTGTCGAGGTGCTGAAGGGCCGCGGCTACCGCTTGCTGATCGTGCTGCTGTGCCTGCCTTTTCTAACACCGATTCCGTTGCCAGGTGTCTCCACGGTGATCGGACTCGTGATTGCGCTGATCGGCTTGCGCCTTGCGCTCGGACAGAAACCTCACCTGCCGCAGCGTTTGATGCAGAAAGAGCTTCCCCCGCGACTCCTGCCGAAAGTGCTGCGGGCGAGCAGCCGGCTTGTGGCAGCCTTTGAACGTCTGTCGAAGCCGCGCCTGCAACTCTTCTACCGGCAGGCTGCGCTTCAACGCCTCGGAGGCGTGCTCATTGCCCTGTGCGGCCTGAAACTGTTGCTGCCGCTCCCGATACCGCTGAGCAATTTCTTTCCCGGCATTTCAGCCGCCCTGCTGGCCGCCGGCTCCTTCGAGGAGGACGGCCTGGTATTTCTGGCCGGAGTGCTCATGTTCACCGTTTCGCTCGCCTACTTTGCCTTGCTGGCATGGGGCGGCGCAGCCGCCATCGGCGAAATCTGGCAGCGCGTGGTGGGTAGCTGATGATGTTTGTTTTGCAGGGCCATGAAGAGCAGGATTCCATGCCCGGTTGGGGTGCTCCGCGTCCACTCGTCAGGAGCTTTGCGCCGAGATTGCAGTTCAGCCTCCGCCGGTCTCGACGGGGAGTTCCGGCCGGCTGGCCCATTCGGCCCAACCGCCGTCATACCAGCTTACCCGGCGATAACCCAAAAGGTGGCGCAGCACGAAGTAAGTCTGGCTGGCTTGATGCCCGGTGCGACAGCTTACGACCACCGGCGAATCTTTGGACGGGATCAACTTGGCGTAGGCTTCGGCCAGTTCACTGAGCGGCTTGAAGCGGAACACGGCATTGTTGGTGGACACGTCCAGTATGAACGACCGGTTGACCGCGCCGGGGATGTGGCCGGCACGGGCTTCGTCCGATTTCTTGCCGCTGAAAAAATCGCCGGGCCGCACGTCGAGCAGCACGGCGCTCCGATTTTGGGAGTGAGCCAGGACTTCCTGGTAGTCCACGGTAAACGCGTCTGCACCGGTTGCCATCGGGTATTCCGTGGCGGTGATGGCTGGCAGCAAGGTGTCCGCCGGTCGTTTCTCCGCTGCCCATTGCTCCCAGCCGCCGTTGAGAATGGCGTAGCGCATGTGCCCAATCCGCTCCAGGGCCATGCCCACCAGGGTGGCGTCCTGCAACTTGTCGGTCGGCACGAGAACCACCGTCGTTTGCGGCGTAATCCCCAGCAGCCCCAAGTGAAGCGCGATCAGGTCCGCCGGTAGGAGCATGGACGACACGCCACCGACCGCTCCGCGGAAATGTTCCGGGTCCATCCGCACGGAACCCGGAATGTGGCCGCCATTGTAGGCGGGCTGCAGACGCAGATCGATCATGCGCAGGACCATCCGACCCAGATTCTCTTGGAGCCATGAGGTCTCCACCAGGCGCGGGGTGTCGCTCGGCGCATTCATGGTCTTGGCGGCGTGAGTTTGCGGTCCACCCAGAAAGAAAGTCCGCCACGCGTTGACTTTGACCGCTTGAACTTCTGCGAGCGGCGTGCTGCGCAGGGAAACCGGTTTCAACACCTGCTGCATGAAGCCTTCCAAGCCGTCCGTCAGTAAATAGGTGTTCGCAAATCCCATTCTGGCCAATGCATCCCGGGCCTGGGCCGGGTGGGTCATCCAGTTGGAGTAGAGCACAACTGTTCCCTTGTTCTTGCGGGGTTCGAGAAACTCCGGAAGGTCGGCGGCGGCGACGTTCACTGCGCCACGGATATGAGCCGCGGCAAACTCAGCCGGCGTACGGATATCCACCAGCAACAGACTGGCGTCCCCGGCCATCAGGCGGTCAGCGAGTGCATCGGGGTCGATGTGGTCGTCACCGGCTTCCATGGCCTGGAGCATGCCTATTTCGGAGAGGGCGGCAGGGGCTGTCGCGGTGGTTGAAGGCGTTGCCGGCGGGAGCAACGCCACCGCCAGCGCACCCACCAGAATCGTTACGCTGAAGGCCTTCAGGAACGGACTCCCCAAGTAGGGGCCGGCACCGGCCACTTTCTTCTCGATCCATTCCGAGCCCCAGAAAGCCGCCACCGCCACTGCGGAGAAGAGGAGCGCGAACACCGGCCCCGAGACACCCAGCGCCGCCCACATGAACTTGACGCCGCTGTCACCCCAAGTCGCCAGCGGCCCGACGATCCCGTAAAACTCATTGAAGAGAATGCTGCCCAGCGCCGCGCCGCCGAGAAAGATCAACGCGTCGAGGCGTCCGCTGGCCAGCCCGACTGCGGCGGTGCCGGGGCACCACGAACTCATAACGAAGCCCACGCCAAAGAGCAGGCCGCCGACGATCTGCGCGCCGTAAATGGTCGGCAGGAAATAGATCTGCTCCGCGCTGAGCACGCCCAGCGCGAGCGCCAACTGCAAGCCCAGCATCGCCGTGACCATCGCGGTAAACATCACCCGCAGCACCGTCATGTCGCGGAAATAGAAGATGCCCGCCAGCCGCCGCGAGCTGCCGAAGCCGGCCTGTTCGAGCGCGAAACCAAATCCAAATCCGAGCAACAGCGACAACACCAACGCCGCGCTGCTGCCGAGGCCGTCTTGTCCGAAGAAGGTCGTGATCATTGCCATTGCCTCCGGACAAACCACGCCACCGCGTAACCGCCGGCAAACATCGCCCCGAGAAACAACAGGCTGCCGGTGACCAGCATCGCCCCGCCGGTCAGCGCCTGACCCGAGGTGCAGCCCGAAGCCACCCGGCTCGCGAACCCGGCCAGGACGCCACCCGCCAAAGCCATCACGATGCGACGACCGCGCGACGCCGTCGGACCGCGCTCCAGTTGCGGCTGAACCCGCCGTCCCATGATCGCCGAGACCAAGCCGCCGAGCAGCGTGCCAACGAACATGAACACGAGATAGTAACGAAGCGGATCCTTGCCCCAGGCCCCAAAGTAGGCGCTGTCCGCCACATGTTGCGGCATGATGCAACTCTGCGCGAAGGCGCCGACTCGCGCGATGCCTGCCGAGGCCCCGAGCCCGACGCCCAGGATGAGGAAGCTGGCGAGCAAGACCAGACCCAACAGAACCCCCGCCAGATAGGGGTTCATGTGAGGTTTGGGACCGGTCGAGGGAAGGTTGGAGTTCGAATTCATAGCATCGTTCCTCCTGGGCTTGATTCAGCAACCAGCCGATTTGCGCTTCGTCGGCGTTGGGGTTGACGGCGCGGGCGCCGGGGCGGCGGGGCGAGGAGCGCTGCCTCCGCCTGGCACGGCTTGCGGACGAGCGCCACCGCTGGGCAACGGCACGGCGCGCACGGCTCCCTTCAATTCGCTTTCCTCCCAAAACGCTTCCAGCCCGCCGTGCAGGGCCTTGATGGGGCGCTTGGTTTTTTGGGAAAGAATACCAGCCGCCATCATGGCCAGCGAACCGTCGCGGTCCACGATGATCAAAGGCCCCGCGCCCGTGAGGTAGCCGGGATTTTCCAAAACATCCGCCAACTCGGCTTGTCGCGCGCCGGGCAGGGCGTAGTCTTGAAACGCCTCGACCGGGCGTATGTCCACGAGATCGAACGTGCCCGGCAGATCTTTGATCAGCCGGCCCAGGTCGGCAGGTGAAATGCGCTCCGCGATTTGTATCTGGCGCTGAGGGGCGGAGGCCGTGGCCTTCTTCTCATTCCCAAACACCGGATAGCCGGCGTCAATCCAGGCCGCGCTGCCACCGGCCAGGCTGGCCACGTTCTTGAATCCCTTCCTCTGCAGGATGCCCACCGCCAGGCTCGACCGGTAGGCGCTGTTGCACACGGCCACTACGGGGAAGTTCGGATCGAGTTTGGCGGACAGCTCAGCCAAATGGTTGATCGGCAGATTCACCACCGTGCCGATCCGCATGCCCATCCACTCGTAAGGCATTCGCACATCCACGATGATCGGCGCGCTGCCGTTTTGCATCTGCTGATAGAGCTCGGCGGGCGTGATCGTTCCGCTGGTCGCCACCGGCAGCCCCGCTTTGGTCCACGCTTCAAAAGGCAACACCAATCCCTCGTAGGCCACGCGCTGCAGGCGGAACGCCGCCTCTTTCAACTCCGCCTCCGACCCGATCAACACCAGCGGCGCCTTCCACGGCACCATCGTGCCGACCCACGTTTCCAATCGCCCCCGCAGGGCGATGTTGACTGAACCTGGCACATGCCCGGCGGCGTAGGGCTTGGCCTCACGCACGTCCACCAGCCACTGCCCGGTGGCCTTGGTGATGGACTCCTCGGCTTTGGCCGGCGCCGGTGGCGCTTCCCAGTCCACCAACGGCGGTCCCACGCGGTTCATGGCGGCGTTGTGTTTGAAATACTGCGGCGCTTCCGGCAGACCCTCCAACACCGCCGCAATGAATTCGCTGCGGCCTTTCTTTTGCACGTAAGGGTTGGACGACCTCTCCCGGCCAATCGTCGAGGAGGGATCCTCAGACAGATTCGCTCCGCACAACGAACCCGCGCCATGCGCCGGCAAAACCACGACGGAATCCGGCAGCTTCGAGAGCTTGTTTTGCCATGTGTCAAAGCTCATGGACGCCAGCGTGGCAGCCGTCATGGTGCCTTCCAGCAGGTCCGGCCGCCCAATTGACCCCACGAACAGCGTGTCGCCGGTGAACACGGCGCGCGGCTGCGTTTCCCCCTCGGCGAAGACCAAGCCGCACATGCCGTCGGGCGTGTGACCGGGAGTGGTGATGGCTTTCACCGTGGCCCGGCCTACGCGGAACGAAGAGCCTTCCTGCAGCGGTTCTATCTTGTATTGCGCGCCGCTGGCCGCGTTTTGGTGGATGGGCACCTGCAACGCACGAACGGTTTCGAGATGGCCCGCCACAAAGTCCGCGTGAGAGTGGGTCAGGAACACGCCCTTGATCGTCAGGTTATTCTTCTTCGCGTAATCCAGGTAGGCGTTGATGTCGCGATCCGGGTCAACGAGCAACGCCTCCGGGCCGGACAGCAACAAATACGAGTAGTGGCTCAACACGGGCAGGTTGAACTGCACGATGTCAAACCCCGGGAACCGGTAGGTGTCCACCACTTGATGGAGGGCGTCCTCGGCTCCATGCGACGCTGACTCGGAATCCTTGATCTTGGTTCCCTCCGCCGCCAGCGCCGCCAGACCCGCAACCAGAAACAAGAGATGAGCAATGACCTGAATGCAAACGCGCGTCTTCATAACTAGAACCTTTCGTATGGAACGACCATAATTGCGAACTCACGCGTGTAAATGCTTATTTCCGGGCTTGTTTCCGGGATTTTTTCATCTCGCAGAATCGGGTCTGCCACCTCCACACCTTCGTCGTGCTGCGGTTCGAAGCCAACCGACGACATCGGCAACTTCTCATGATTCAGGTGCCATGAATGGAAGCGCCGCCGGCGGCGCGTCTCGGACCGACGCATGGCTGGCCGGACATTCTCACTCGACCCGGCGAGCGCCATCGTCGCTCTTTTGTCCCGAGAGCGCCTCGATACTGCGCAAAGCAAAAAAAGCGGCAACCATACCCACGACCAGAAGCACCGCGAGTCCGGCTCCGCCAGAAGCCCAGGCGATTGAGTCCAGGAAAGTCCAGACACTCCTGAAGATCAGAATCGAGGCGCCGAGAAGCATCATTTCCATCCAGATGATCTTTTTCATTGTAGTACTTTGTTGAAACAGGGTGTTGGTTTTTCCACCCCATCACCAGCTTCAAGCGCTCTTGCCTCCGCCTGCGGTGCAAAAGCCGAAGCCGCCCATGATCCAGCAGACGCGAGAGGATGGGGTGCGAGGCGCGCGGGATAGCCGGAGTGGGGTTCGCCAGTTGGCAAGCAGGTTCAGGTCTGGAGGTCGCCGCTCGGATTGCCGCGCACCAGATTAAGCAGTTGCGCCGGATTGAGGGTGCTCGCGCGCTGCTGGATCTCGCCCGCGTAGCGACCATGCAGGGAACGCGCCTGCGCGGTGAGCGAGGTGAACAGATCCTTGAGTTGCAGTGCGGACAGCGAACGTCCGCCGGCGTAGTAGCGCTGAGCCATCTGGCCGAGCGCGTAGGTGCTGGCAAAGGACATGGCGGAACTGGCCAGTTGGTCGCCAGCACGGCGGCCCAGGCCTCCGGCCACTTTGCCCAGCAGCCCGCCGAGCAGCTTGCGGGCAAAACCCTCAACGACCTGCGAAGTCAATCCAACCCCAGCGGCGCCGAGCAACTCGGTGATGTGGCGGCGGTCAAGGTCATAGCCGTGAAGCTTGCCGACGCGATAGACCATCTTCATTTGGAGCGGCACAATGGCCATCGTGGCCAGCGATTCCGGGAGCAATTCCAGCGCGCCGTTGAGAATCGAGTAGTTGAGAATCATGCGGTCCACCTCGGCGCCGGTCGCACGGATCGCCAGCGTGGGGGGCGCTCCGGCGGGTGCTGCCGCGGGTCCAGCGAGCGGTGCCTGGGCGAACGCGTCGGCCTGTTCTTGAAATGAGGCGATGGCTTGAGCGTCCAGTTTGAGTTCTCGGCGCAATTCGCCCAGGAACGCCTTTTCGGGCTCGTTGAGCAGGTCGTCGGCTTCACAGACGCAAACGGCCATTTCATAGGCCAGTTGTCGGGATTCCGGGGTTGCCAGCAAAGCAACCACATCGGCCACCCTGGTCTGCCGCAGCACGACTCCCTGGTAGAGCGCCGCCGGATTGAAATCCCCGGCGGGCAAGCTTTCGGCGATGCGCTTCACTTCCGCACGCTCCATGTCGCTCTTGCCGCCGTCGGCGAAGGCGGCCATCAGCGCAACGGTCAGCAGGGCTTGCTGCTCCGGTTTGGCGAGCGTTGTTGTCATGGATCATGCTTAGCTCGGCTGGCGTCGCCTGCCAAGATATCGTTGGTCAAGGTCTGATGGCTTATGATCATCCTGAAGAAAATCATGGTCGAGAATGACGTACACCGTCATGCCCATGATGAGTGCAAAACCAATGAGATGAATCCAACTCCGGGTCTTGGCGCCCGCCATGCCGTTTCCCGCCAGCACTGCGCTGGAAAAAGATTCAGCACCATCAGCATGACAAAAATGATCGGGGACGGATGCGTCTGCGCCGCCACCTTCCGGGTGGTGGTGATGTCGAACATCTCATTGCGCGCGGGAAGGAGCAGCATCGTCGCCGGTTGGGATCCCGACTCCTGGCATGACTTGACGGCATCGGCCCAGGTTTGGCCCTGCAACGTCTCCGAGCGGGCGAGAGCCGCCCGGGCTTCGGCGAGGTTGGGGATCTTCTGAAACACCTCGATGCGGGTGTCCAGATAACGCGGGAAGCTTTCCCGCAAAGAAGGCTGCGCGGCCGGTGGAAGCAGATCGAGTCGCAGCCAGGCAGTGCCGATGGCGTTGGCTTCCTGGACGATGAGTTGCCGGCGGACATCAAAGCGCGCGGCCGCGCCCGAGAACGTGAAGGCGATGAGCAGACCCATCAGGCCGAAAATCGCGCCTTCCACCGCACCGAGACCGGCGCGGGCTCCAAATCGCATGGACGCTAGTGTCGGCAATTCGCCCGCTCCTTTCAAGGTTGGGTAAACCGCGCCGCCAGTCGTTTTACCGTCTCCGCGAGTAGCGTCCTCCGTTTTGGTGGATCGCTCAAACTGGTTTGGGATGAAACAAACGCTGCTGCTCACCGCTCGGCGGACGGCGCAGCGCCGCCCTCACGAACTCCCCGCAACACGCCATTTCCATCGCCCGACGATTTGTGCTGGCAGGTTTCGTGGCGGTGAGCGGATTCATATTCTTTTCCACGTCCCAGGGTTGGTGCATGGTTCCCACCCGGAGGAGGCGTTCGATGAATGCCCGATCCCAACGTTGTGCGCCCGATCAAGATGCGCCGCGTGAGGAATCGCTGCCGAACTCTCGATCGACACTTCGGCAAAGGCTAAGAGTCACTTCCAAAGTTCAAATTTGTCCTCCGGCGGGATGCAGCTATTTTGTCGGCGTCGAAAGAAATTATGAATGATCAAATCTGGCTCTGGGTGGGTTTCAACGTGTTCGTGCTGGCGATGCTGGCGCTGGACCTGGGCGTGTTTCACCGCCAGGCGCACATCGTGTCGCTCAAGGAATCGCTCACCTGGACTTTCGTTTGGATCGGGCTGGCCCTGGTTTTTAACGCTGGCATCTGGCACTTCTCCGGCTCGACGAAGGCGCTCGAGTTCTTCACCGGTTATCTCATCGAGAAATCGCTCAGCGTGGACAACGTCTTCGTCTTCGCGCTGCTCTTCTCGTATTTTGCCGTGCCGCCGCTTTACCAGCACAAGGTTCTGTTCTGGGGCATCCTCGGTGCGCTTGTCATGCGGGCCATCATGATCGTGCTGGGCGCGGCGCTCATCACCAAGTTCTCCTGGATCATCTATCTTTTCGGCGCGTTCCTGATCCTCACGGGCATCAAGATGATCGTGAAGCGGGAGGAGGAGATGCATCCCGAACGCAATCCGGTGGTAAGATGGTTCAAGAGGCTCATGCCGGTGACTCCCGACTACCGGGGCGACAAATTCTTCGTCAGGGAAAACGGAATCCGGATGGCGACCCCGTTGTTCGTGGTGCTGCTGCTGGTCGAGTTTTCCGACCTGATTTTCGCGGTGGATTCCATCCCGGCGATCTTCGCGGTGACCACCGATCCGTTCATCGTTTACACGTCGAACGTCTTCGCCATCCTCGGCCTGCGCTCGCTTTACTTCGCGCTGGCGGGCGTGATGGACAAGTTTCACTACCTCAAAATCGGGCTGGGCCTGGTGCTGTCCTTTGTCGGCGTGAAGATGCTGCTGGCGCACACGGCCTGGAAGATTCCCACGCTTTGGTCGCTCGCTGTCATCGTGCTGATCCTGGCCACGTCGGTGGCGGTATCGTTGATTCGACCAAAGAAATCGGCGAAGCTGGCCGGGACGAAGCACATCGCGTGAGTCGTCCGCATGAGTGCCGTAACGACGGAAATCCTCTTCATCCTGCTGCTGCTGGCAGCCAATGGCGTGTTTGCCATGACCGAGATAGCGGTCGTCTCGGCGCGCAAGGCCCGGCTGCGTCGCATGGCGGAAACCGGCGACCTCAAGGCCAGGGCGGCGCTCGCATTGGCCGAATCGCCCAACCGGTTTCTCGCCACCGTCCAGGTGGGCATCACGCTGGTCGGGGTGCTCGCCGGGGCGTTTGGCGGCGCCACCATCGCCGAGCAGATTGGCGTGCGCCTGCAGGCGTTTCCGTTGCTGGCGCCCTACGGCGAGGCAATCGGGATCGGATTGGTGGTGCTGGGAATTACCTTCTGCTCCCTCATCCTAGGCGAGTTGGTGCCCAAACGCATCGGATTGAACAACCCTGAACGCATCGCCCGGCTGATGGCCGGACCGATGAACCGCCTCGCCTGGTTCGCCTCGCCGTTGGTGCGTTTGCTGACCGCGTCCACGGAACTCGTGCTGCGCCTCATTCGGTTGAAGAAGCCGACGGATCCGCCCGTGACCGAGGAAGAGGTCAAGGTCCTCATCCAGGAAGGCGTGCAAGCCGGCGTGTTCGACCGCCGCGAGCCGGCGATGGTGGAAGGCGTGCTCGCGCTCGACCGCCTGCCAGTGCGCGACATCATGACGCCGCGGGCCAAGATCATCTGGATCAACAAGGCGGATCCGCACGAGGCCATCTGGCACAAAATCGTGGTCAGCGGTCACTCGCATTATCCGGTGTACGAGAACTCGCGCGATCAGGTGGTGGGCGTCGTTTCGCTCAAAGCCATCTATGCCAACCTGGCCGCCGGCATCCCGGCGAATGTGCGCGATCTTTTGGTGCCACCCGTGTTCGTCGCGGGAGTGCAGGCGGTGGCGAGTCTCCTGGAAATGTTCAAACGCACCGGCCAGCACGTCGCCCTCGTCACCGATGATGCGGGGCGCGTCATCGGCCTGGTAACGGTCATCGATGTGATGGAGGCGATCGTTGGCGAGTTTCCGTCGCCGGCCGAGAGGCTCAAGCCGCAGGCCCAGAATCGCACTGATGGCTCATGGCTCGTGGATGGCTTCATGCCGCTGGAGACGCTGGAGCCAGTGATGGCACGGCTGCGGTTTCCTCCGGCGGAACAACGTGACTACGCCACCCTGGGAGAATTCGCGGCCATGCGCATCGGCCGGGTGCCCAGGGAAGGCGAGACCTTTGATGAACAAGGCTGCCGTTTTGAGATCCTCGATATGGATGGGTCACGCGTGGACAAGGTGCTGATCACTCCGCTCGACTCGGCTTCGCCGCTGCTCCGATCTGGAAACCACCCGCCCGGCCAATGAGAATATGTCCACCCGACTGAAAAGCATCGTCGAAGCGAAAGTGTTTCAAGCCCTCATCGTGCTGGTGATCCTGCTGGCCGGGGTGCTGGCGGGTCTGGAGACGAGCCCGGCGATGATGCGCCGTCACGGCGATCTGCTGCACGCCCTCGACAAGGTGGTGCTGGCCGTTTTCATCATCGAACTCGCGCTCAAAATGGGCGCCCACGGGCGCAGGCCTTGGCTGTATTTCCGCGACGGCTGGAACGTGTTCGACTTCATCATCGTCGTGGTGTGCTGTCTGCCGACGGACTCGCCCTTTGCCGCGGTGCTCCGGCTGGCGCGCGGACTGCGATTGCTGCGCCTGGTTACTGCTCTGCCCAAACTCCAACTGCTCGTTGGCGCGCTGCTGAAGAGCCTCGGCGCCATGGGCTACGTCGGCCTGCTCCTGGCGTTGATGTTCTATATCTTCGGCGTGGCGGGCGTGAATCTCTTCGGACGCGGCGCGCCGGTGCAGTTCGGAACGCTCGGTGCGGCGTTGTTTTCGCTGTTCCAGGTCATCACGCTCGACAACTGGAGTGACATCTTTCGAGTCGCGCAGGAGGGCGCGCCAGTGGCGGCGCTGGTTTACTTCGTCACCTTCATTCTCCTCGGCACGATGATCATGCTGAACCTTTTCATCGGCATCGTCATGAACAGCATGTCGGCGATGCATGCGGAAATCGAGGAACGCGACCGCGTGCGCGAAGCGAAAAAGCCGGGGCACGCCTCGCTGGAGGATGATGTGGATGGGATCGAGAAGCAGTTGAATGCCTTGCAGGAGCAGACCGCCCGGCTCAAGACCCGCCTGTCAATCGAGCGCAAGCGCGGCGGCGAATCCACCTGAGGATCCGTCTGTCTGCAAAAATGGGTGACAGATGGATTCGCTGACGGTACGAACGGGCCGGATCGGAAAAGTCGCCGCGTCCCGCGCCTTGAAACACATCCTACGATGAGCAACACAAACGTCACTGTCTCGCCGCTGGCCGGAAAGCCGGCGCCCAAACAAATGCTGGTGGATCTCGCCCGCCTCGAACGGGATTACTACGAGCGCCACCCCGATCTTGGCGACCGCAACCAATGGGTCAGCTTCGGCACCAGCGGACACCGCGGCTCGTCGCTGCACGGCACGTTCACGGAGTCCCACATCCTTGCGATCAGCCAGGCCATCTGCGATTACCGGCGCAGCCAGGGCATCGATGGTCCGCTTTTTCTCGGCAAGGACACCCACGCGTTATCCGCGCCCGCCCAACGGACCGCCCTCGAGGTGCTTGCGGCCAACAACGTGGAGACCTTCATCCAGCGCGACGATGGCTTCACGCCCACGCCGGTCATCTCGCGGGCCATCCTGGTGCATAACCGCGGACGCGCGCAGCGTCTCGCCGATGGCATCGTCATCACGCCGTCGCACAACCCGCCCGAGGACGGCGGCTTCAAATACAACGCGACCAATGGCGGCCCAGCCGACACCGACGTGACACGCTGGGTGCAGGATCGAGCCAACGAAATCCTGAAGACCGGCAATGCCGACGTGAAGCGGATGACCTACGCCGCAGCCCTCAAGGCGCCGGGCACCCACGCGCAGGATTATGTGATACCCTACGTCAATGACCTGCGCCACGTCATCGACATGGACGCCATCCGCGCCGCCGGACTCAAGCTGGGCGTGGATCCGCTGGGCGGCGCAGCGGTGCATTACTGGGAGCCGATCAACTCGGTTTATGGCCTGGACATCACCGTGGTGAATCCGAAGGTGGATCCGGCCTTCTCCTTCATGACGGTGGATCACGACGGCAAAATCCGCATGGATTGTTCCAGCCCTTACGCGATGGCCGGACTCGTCGGTCTCAAGGATCGCTACCAAGTCGCTTTCGCCAACGATCCGGATTCAGACCGGCACGGCATCGTCACGCCGTCCGTCGGATTGATGAACCCGAACCATTTTCTGGCGGTGGCCATCGGCTATCTGCTCACGCACCGTCCGCAATGGTCAGCCCAGGCCGTGGTGGGAAAGACGCTGGTCAGCAGCAGCATGATTGACCGGGTGGTGAAAAAACTCGGCCGCCGGCTTTCCGAAGTTCCCGTGGGATTCAAATGGTTTTCGCCGGGATTGTTCGACGGCTCGTGCTGCTTTGGTGGTGAAGAGAGCGCCGGCGCGAGCTTCCTGCGGCGTGACGGCACCGTCTGGACGACGGACAAGGACGGACCGATCATGGATTTGCTGGCCGCCGAGATCACCGCGGTCACCGGCCAGGATCCGGGTGAGCACTTCCGCACTCTGGCGGCGGAATTCGGCACACCTTACTACACGCGCATTGATGCGCCGGCCACGCCCGAGCAGAAAGCGAGCCTGCAAAAGCTCTCCCCGGAAAACGTCCGGGAATCGAACCTCGCCGGAGAACCGATCACCGCCAAGCTGACGCGCGCGCCAGGCAACAACGCCGCCATTGGCGGATTGAAGGTGGTGGCCGCCAATGGTTGGTTCGCCGCCCGGCCGTCCGGTACGGAGAACATTTACAAAATTTACGCCGAGAGTTTTCGCGACGAACAGCATCTGCGAACCATTGTGAGCGAGGCGCAAACGATGGTGACCAACGCGCTGGGCGGTGCCAGGTAATGACAAGACCTTGGGATGGGCTACCAGAAACCGCTTGGCCCCAACCCTCACGGGTAGGGTGCGTCTGTCCCAGCGCGCCGTTTGAACCATCCCAAGTCGCGGCGCGCTGGGACAGACGCGCCCGACCTTTCTGGATTGCGACGGTGATGCCGAGACTTTCGCAACGACTAAAGCTTGACCAGTGAAACCCATCGCCGACAAACCGTCGCGTCGCGGTGACCTTTATCTTCCGGTTGGGCGACGACCTTGAGCACGCACTCACCGGCGGCCTTGGGTAATTGCAGGGGAATCTGGTATTGCTGCGCTCCACCTTCGGCTATGGCGAAGGCTTGCTGCGCGCGGGCCAGCACTTTGCCGCCCTTGGTTTCCAGCGTGAGAGTCAGCCGGCCGCTCTGCGGCTTCGCTTCGTCGTTGACCATCATCACGGTGAACGTGCGCGTCGTGCCCGCCTGGAGCGTGGGCTGGAAGAAATTGACATAGACTCCGAGCGGCTTGAATGCCTCGCCGAGGTAGTCCGCAAAGGCCGGATCGAGTTTGAGGCGCCGGACCTCGCTGAAATGGTCCGCCGTATAGACGCCCGGATAACTGCAGGTGAGATAGACGAAGTGGATGATGCCCGCGTATTGGCGATGCGCGCGCCAGAACTCCGTCTTCGCTCCCAGCAGATAGGCATACATGTCGAGACGCGCGCGGGCGGTCACGTTCGTGCCCATGAGCTGGGCATACACGTTTTCGGTCAGGAGCGTGGGCGTTCCGTCGCGATTGAGCCATAGCCAGCCGTATTCGTTGATCAGCGCAGGATTGGTGTTCGAAGGCAGCGCGCCTTTGTTGGGCTTGCCGTCCATCTTCTCCAGGTCGGACATCTGGAAATTGATTTTGCCGAAGTGGCCGCCGGACATCAGGTAGGGATGGTATTCCACCGGATCGTCGGGACCCGCGGGCGCGTTGTAGCTGTTTTCCCAGGGACGATTCGACAGGTCCAGCGGGCGCACGGCGGGGATGATCGTGTCACCAAAGATGGCGTCCTTGGTTTCATTGTTGGCATCCCAGACGGCCACGCTGGGGTGGTTCCAATTGTCGCGCATCCAGTCCTTGTACTGGCGGATCATCTCGTCGGCGTCGTGCTGGCGCGAGTAACCCTGATACCAGCCCGGACCGCCGGTCCAGACGAAGAACTCGTTTTGCACCAGCAGCCCCACCTCATCGCAAATGTCGAACCAGCGATCGGGCACCGGGCCGATGCAGAACCGAAAATAGTTCCAGTGCATTTTTTTTGGGAGGTCGCCGAGGAGCTTGCGCACCCAGGCATCCTTCCAGGGCAGATCCTGACAAAGCGGATCCTCGAAGAAACGATGCAAGGTGATGTTGGAACCGCGCAGGTAATAGACCTTGCCATTCAGGTAGGCGCGCTTGGTGGCGGCATCGAAGCGAAACTCCCTCATGCCGAAGCGCGTCGTGACCGAATCGCCGCCGGTGCTCGACTCGACGATGTACAGAAACGGATCCTCCGGCGACCAGAGATGCGCTTCCGGAATCTTGATGGTCTGGGTGAACACCCTTTCTTCACCTGGCTGGAGCGTGACCGCTTCCGGCGCACTCGACGCGACTTTCTTCTTCCCTTTCCACGTTTTGACGGCGTGGGCAAGCGATGTTGTGGCGGGCGCGGCGCCGCGGTTCTTCACCTTGGTCTGCACCACGATCTCGCTCGTGGCGATGCGCGGTGCAATCTGGATCGTCTCCACCACCGGGTTGTCGCAGATGATGAGCGAGACGCTGTCGTAGATGCCGGGCGTCCACTTGATCTTCTCGAAGTCAGAGCCGGTCGGAAAAGTGTCGGGCAATACCGCCGGATGCGCGCCAATGCGGACGACAAGCGTGTTCTCTTCATTCCAACGGATGGCCTGGTCGAGGGCGAAGTAACTGGCTGTGAAGCATCCGGCATACTCGCCGAGCTTCTGGCCGTTCAGCCAGACGGCCGTGCCGAACTGCGCCTTGCCGATCTTGAGCAAAGCCACGCCACGGGCAGCCGGTGCGCGGAATTTCTTTTCATACCAGAAATAGTCGCGGTCCTGATCCACCTTGCCCTTCCAGTAATTGGTCAGCCACTCCGAGGGCGACAGCTTCGACCGGATGCGATTGGCCAGTTGCTCGCGGCTGTAGAACGCGTCCACGTCCGGAAAGGCGGGTTTGGCCAGGTTGACCAGGCCAGGCACTTGAACCGTGTGGCTGAAGGTGGCGGGAATCTTCGTCGCGGACCGGCCCTCCTCGATGCGCCATCGGCCATCGAGCGAAATCGTCGTGCGCTCCGCGCGGGCAGGTGCAAGGAGCATTGCCTGGAGTGACAAGCAGGCCAACACGAGGCGGAGCGACCGGTAGTTTGTAGCGGGTGAGAGGAGCAGCAATAGTTTCATGGCTGGAATTCTTTTGGTAACGCGGCGGGCATCGTATGGATATCGCCCCACCCAGGCAAGGGAAGCATTTGCCTCGGACACGATAGTCTCGGCCGCGTCTGGTTTCACAGATGAATGCTCCGCACCGTCCGGAGAACAGGCAGATGGCGATGGCCTGGCGTCAACTCGGCGCGACGAAAAGGCGCGGCGGAGGTAATGCGCAGGCGCGGTTCAGTTGCCTGCGGCAGCCGATGGATCGAGGAGCGGTCAATTGCCCTTGCAACCTTGCGGCAACCAGGGCGCGGGTGCTGCGCTGGCGGGCGCTGAATGGGGTGCCCCCTGCGATCAAGGCTGGTGGTGAACCGGCGATCGCAGTCTCCAACTCACCAGAAACAGCGCGCCCAACAGGAACATCGGCCCGGAGATGGCCGCGTAGGCCGACCAGTGAAGGCGTCCCCAGGCGGAGACCAGATAGAACAGGGCCAGGCCGGGAAACACGATGGCTCCGACCCACTCCCAGCGCCAGGAGACGGCGATGACCGCGAGCAGGAGCGCGGTCGGGATGAGGTGGATGCCCAGGGCGAGCAGCGTCTGCCAGAATCCGCGATGTTCGCCGAAGACATCCAGCGCAAACAGGCTGATGAAGGCCGCGAAGAGCAGCCCGAGGATCCGGGGTGCCCAGAACAGGACTTGTTGCAACGGTGTTTTCATGGTCATCGCCCAAGAGGCTAGGCCATCGCGCGAGTGCGGGGGAAATCGAATGAATTTTCGCTGCCATCTATTGGTTGGATGAACCGGTGGGCATGGCGGCGAAGCCGCGGAGGTGGAGGAGACAAAAAGGGCGCGGAGCCTTCTCCGCGCCCAGAGGATTGTCGGATGAACGGATCTTTAGATCTCGTCCTTCTTGGGGCAGTTCGGGTTCGGCCCGGAACCATCACGCGGGCCTTTGCCCTTGCCCAGTCCCTGGCCGGTGCCGTCGCATTTGCCCATACCCTTGCCGGGGCCGCCCTGACCCTTACCCAGTCCCTGGCCCGGGCCGCCCTGGCCTTTGCCCATGCCCTGGCCGCACGGACCCTGGCCACCCAGCGGGCAGTCGAGTTGCGGGCAATTCTTATTGATGCCCGGTCCACCCTGGCCTTTGCCTTTGGGGCCCGGGGCGTTTTGGGCGTGAATATTGGACAGCGACAGCGCGAGGGCCACGCCGGCTGCGAGAATCATTTTGTTTTTCATACTGCTTACCGTTTCTTTAGTGGTGATGTTTCCGGCGCTGCAAAGGCTGGCCTGACGTGAGGGCAGCCAGCACCGATTTCAGTCACAATAGACTCCATCAAGGTTAAGGCCTTGTGAGCGGCGACGGGGAGAATTGTTAAGGAGTTGTAAAAGTTTGGAAGAAATCTACGACACCCAGAATGGCGATTGCCACCCACGATGGATTCGGAGGCTAAAGCCGTGAATGGTGGCAACAGGCGCAAGCTGGCACTCCGGCGGGTCTGGAGTCGTGGAAACTGTCACCATCGCCGCCAACAAAGTGGACGGTTGAGATTTATTCTGACACGTTGCGAAGGTGAGCAACAGGCCGACATCGCCGCGTGGCCGGGGTGCTGCCAGTAACCCGGCCAATCGATTCGAGAGCATCTCGCTGGAGCGGGATGCCGACTGGAATCCGGAACAGGATCCGGCGCCGAGAACTCAATTCCTGCGCGATCGCTCCCAGTCGATCATCACTTACAACGACAGCCCGGACATCCCCTTCCGCGCCAGCATCAACCCGTATCGCGGCTGCGAGCATGGCTGCTCCTATTGTTACGCGCGGATCTCACATGAATACCTGGGTTTCTCCGCCGGGCTGGATTTCGAGACCCGGATCATGGTGAAGGAGGATGCTCCGCGCCTGCTGCGCGAGGAACTGTCCTCGGCGCGATGGCAGCCGCAATTGCTCGCGCTGAGCGGCGTCACCGACTGCTACCAGCCGGTCGAGCGGCAACTGCAAATCACCCGCCAATGTCTCGCGGTGCTCGCGGAGTTTCGCAACCCGGCGGGCATCGTCACCAAGAACCACCTCGTCACGCGGGACATCGACATCCTGATGGAACTGGCCCGGCACCACGCCGTCGCGGTGAACCTTTCCATCAACTCGCTGGACGCGGAATTGGCGCGCACGCTGGAGCCACGGGCGTCAGCACCGCGTCATCGTCTGGCGGCGGTCGAGGCCCTGGCGGCGGCGGGAATTCCGGTGGGAGTGCTGGTCGCGCCGGTGATACCGGGACTCAACGATCACGAAATTGTGTCGGTGCTCACTGAAGCGAGAAAAGCCGGAGCCGGTTGGGCGGCCATGCAACTCTTGCGTCTGCCTCTCGCAGTGGCGCCGCTGTTCGAGGATTGGCTCGAGCGCAATACGCCGGGCCAGCGGGACAAAGTGTTGAATCGCATCCGCGGCATGCGCGACGGCAAACTCAACGACCCGCGGTTCGGCAAACGCAATCAAGGGCAGGGGATTTTCGCCGGGCTGATCCGCCGGATGTTTCACGCCGGATGCCGCCAAGCGGGCTTGTCCGAGGAGGGGCCGGAGTTTTCGGTGGCCTCATTTCGCCGGCCGGTCGGAGCGCAGTTGGAATTGTTTCCGAACTGAGGAGCAGATTCGGAACGGCACGCTGCTGGGAAAGCCGCGCGCCGCTTCACTTCTCCGGCTTCTCGAGCTTGTGCCGGTAAAGCCGTTTGAAGCGCGTGCAATCGGCGATGCTCTTCTTGCCTTCGTCGTTGAACCACACTTCCGCGAAACGCGCCTCCTTCGGTTCACTGCGCAGGATTTTCTCCTGGAGAATGGTGCCGTCCTGCTGGCATTCGATCTCGACGAACCGGATCGCGGCCAGCGGCGTGAAGCGGTTCTTCAACATCACCAGCACGGTGCGGAGGATTTCTTTCTTGGGCGTCTTTTTCTTGGCTTTGCTCATGAGGGAATAATTCAGGAATTCTTCACCTGACAGAAATCGCGGATGCGCGTCAGCGCTTCGTCAAAGGTCAGCACGTCCGGTTTGGGGTCGCGACGCAGCTTGAACTCGACCTTGCCTTGTTCCAGCGTGCGCTTGCTCACCGTCAACCGCACCGGGATGCCGATGAGATCGGCGTCGCTGAATTTCTCGCCAGCGCGCGCCGGACGATCATCGTAAAGCACCTCGATGCCCTCGGCTTGTAGGTCGCCGTAAATCTTTTCCACCTGCTGGCCCAGGGCGGCGTCCTCGATGTTCAAGCCGATCAGGTGGACGTGGAACGGCGCCACCTGCGGCGGCCAGATGATGCCCTTGTCGTCGTGGCTCTGCTCGATGGCGGCGGCGGCCATGCGCGACACGCCGATGCCGTAGCAGCCCATGATGACGGGACGCGATTGCCCGGTGGCGTCGAGGTAGCGGCAGTTCATCGACTCGGAATATTTGGTGCCGAGTTTGAAGATGTGGCCCACTTCGATGCCGCGGGCGGCCTGGAGTTTCCCGGCGCAACGCGGGCAACCCTCGCCGGCCTTGGCGAGTTTGAAATCGCCGTATTCCGGTTCCGGCAGGTCGCGGCCGAAATTCACATTGATGTTGTGGTAATTCGTCTGGTTGGCGCCGCACTCGAAGTTGACACGCCCCTTGACGTAGTGATCGGCCACAATACGCACCGAGGCCGGCAGCCCGATCGGACCGGCATAACCAACGACGGCGCCGGTGAGCTCTGTGATCTTCTCAGGCGAAATCAGCCGCAGCGCCTTGCATCCGAGGAAATTGACCAGCTTCACTTCATTCACGCCGCAATCGCCCCGCACCATCACGGCCACGATTTTGTCGTCCGCCTCGTAGAGCATCGTCTTGGTGGTTTTCCAGACGGGGATGTTGAGGAACTTGGCGAGCTTATCGACGCCAGTGAGACCTTCGCCCAGCACGGCTTCCATCGGCTTGAGTTCGGTGTCCTGCGGAAACTCGGCGAGCTTCGATTGCGCCTTCTCTTGGTTCGCGGCGTAGTCGCACTGGTCGCAGAAAAGGATCGTGTCCTCGCCAGTGTCGGCCAGCACCATGAACTCCTGGCTGCCGCTGCCGCCGATGGCGCCCGAGTCAGCCTCGACGGCGCGATATTGGAAGCCGAGCCGCTGGCAGATCTTGTGATACGCCTGCCGCATCGCCTCGTAGGAAGCGTCGAGCCCGGCCTCGTCGGCGTCGAAGCTGTAGGCGTCCTTCATGATGAACTCGCGGGCGCGCATCAGGCCGAAGCGCGGGCGGATTTCATCGCGGAACTTCGTCTGGATTTGAAACGCGCCCTTCGGCAGATCCTTGTACGATTTAATCTCGCGGCGCAGGATGTCGGTGATGACCTCCTCGTGCGTCGGTCCGAGGCAGGAGGTGGCGCCGCGGCGGTCTTTGAAAGAAAACATGATGCCATCGACCGCGGTGTAGCGCTCCCAGCGGCCGGTTTCCTCCCACAACTCGCGCGGTTGCAGCGCGGGCATGAGCAGTTCCTCGGAGCCGGCGTTTTGCATCTCCTCGCGGATGATCTGGGAAATCTTGTTCAGCGTGCGCAGCAGCAGCGGCAGGTAGATGTACACGCCGGCGGAGAGTTGCTGGATGAAGCCGGCACGCAGCATCAGCGCGTGGGCCGCGGACTGGGCGTCCTTCGGGATTTCGCGTAACGTTCGACCAAGCAGTTTCGATTGTTTCATTGAATGGCGGACAGTTGTGCCGAAGCGGACGCCCGTCCGCAAGTCCCGTATGCGAAAGGATGGGGATTCAGGGAATCCAGCCCGAGCAGCGACTGGCAAAGTAGCACGGTCGTCCCGGCTGAATGATTCCGAACCGCAATGATGAAGTCGGGATTCAACGCAACGCCGCAAAGGCGCAGAGCCGCAAGGGGGAAATAGTCCTGACAGGGATGACCGACAATAGCCCAGCGATTCATCGCTGGGATCAACGGCCAACAAACCCGTCCAAGCTCCGGCGGGACGAAAGAAATGGACTGCTAAACGGTAGCGTGTTCTTTCGCCCCTGGCGGGATTTGTTCCCTATCTGCCCTCGAAGCCCCAGCGATGAACCGTTGGACTATTGTGTATCGCCCTCCGAGCTGGGGCCACCCAACACCCGCTCCCGCCACCGCCGCACGCTCATCACGTCGAAGCGCTCTCCCTCGAAGACGATCTGTTTCACCGTCTTCTTCCCGTTCTCGCTCGCGCGCTTCAGCCAGTCGCGCACTTCCATCCAGCGGACTTCACCCTCGGAATTGCGGATCACGAGCAGCACGGGGAACGCCTGCGCCATCCAGTATTCCGCGTGGCGTTGCTTCTTGAGCGTGAGGATTTCCGCGCCGTCGCCCCGGCGCTTGCGCGTGTAGGAATCGCCCGACTTGAGCTGCAGGTAGAGCTTCGCGCCCGTGGCCTCGTGCGCGTCGTCATTGAATTCGATCTCCATGTCGATGCCCTGATCGCTCACATTGAACTCCCGGCTGGTCGGGTCCGCGAGCGCCACGGTGGAGATGACCTCGCCCACCAGCGCGCGTTCCTTGCTCTGGTTGCTCAGCTCGATGGCGGACTCCTCCTGCATGTCGCGCACCCGCTGCTGCATCTCCGGGCTGGCGAAGCACTGCTCCATCTCATCCCAGAGCGGGAAGCGATCTCCGCGGCTGTCGCATTCAATACTCTCCGGAAAACTGCGGATGCACCCAGGGGGAACTTTCTTCCGTCTCCCTTCGGACAGCCACAAAAATGGCAGAATTTGCGTAGCCGTTACCAATATCACCTACGGCCCCTTCGTGCACTTACGCTCGCGCGCACGCTCCACTACGGCCTTTATGCCGTCGCGAATCGGCGTTAGCGCCATGTCGTGAAGTTGAAACTCGTGGAAAACTTCCGCCCAAGACTTCGCACCAGGCGGCACGCGCTGAAGCTTCATCAGCCAACCGCACTCATCTTCGCCAGGATCATGCACCAGCACCGGCACTACTTCTATCTCGCCGTTGTCGTGGCGCTCCTTTGCAATCGGGGATTCCACTTTGCTGATGTAATTCGACACGGCGAAATTCACCGACACTAGCGGGATGAAGACATCCATCTCCGCCAGCGCGTCCTTGATCTCCTTGTCCCAGCGCAGTCCCGGCCTGATCTCCTTGTCATTCCACGGTTTCACCCGCACGCCCGGAAAACGCAACAGCGGCATCAGCGCGTCCATCCAATAGGTGTCCTTGTGCGAGTAGCTCACAAAGACACGCACGGCCGTGTGCCCCGAGGTCGGCTTCGTAGCGCGGCTCATGTGTCCTCCTTCGCCTCGGCACCTTCCTCCCAATCCGGTTCCAGCACGCCAAATTTCTCCAGCGTCTGGCGCGGCACCCATTGGCCGTCGAACCACCGCTGCTCTGTCACCTTCAGATCCCTGTATTCGCCAAAAAGCTCCGTGAGCGTGCCGCGGATGATTGACAGCAGGTCCGTGCGGTCGCCCTCCGGCCCGGCCACAGTGACGAAGAGATACTTCTCCTCCGCCGTTGTCCACACCCGCGCACGCGCGCCGGGATAGCGCAGCATCGCCCCGCGCTGCCAGAGTTTAGCCTGCTCGATGAGTGAAAAGGTGCGCACCATGAAGCGCGGCAGCAGCGGCGCAGGCACCACGGCGAACTCATACCGCAGCCGCACCGTGTCGGTGCCCTGCGGCTCGTCGGTCTCCGGCGGCGGCTCAGCACGCAGGAGCGTGGGGCAGAGCTGGCGACTGCCGTCTTCGATGAGCGGGAAGCTTAGCTGGAAAAGATTCATCAGTTGTAGCAGGAACTCCCACTTCTCCGCCGGGTAATCCTTCGCCTTCAGCATCTCTACGGGCTTCTGCGCGGCCACGGCGTAAATCTCGCCCAGCTTCTCCGGTGTAAGCACCGCGTCCGGCGCGAGCGGCTTGCCGGGGAGGAAAATATTCGCACGCAGCACGGCGTAGATGCCATTGGCCAGCCACTCCGGTCGCAGCACAGTGGTATCCCGCAGGCGCGCATCGCGAGCGTAGTTCATTGCCACGCCGAGGTCGTGCATGAGCTCTGCAACCTCAGCCTGCTTCTGCGCATCCGGCTCGCCGCGCGTGGCGCATTCGCGGGAGAATGTCTCATAGTCGAGGAAGTTCTTGCCCGCCTTGTCGAGGCCCTCCAGCCAGTCCTTGATTGCCAACCACTTTTTTGGAAAGCGCTTGCGCGGCTCGGGCATCGTCGCCTCCTCCGCTGCGGCAGTGAGCGCGGCGCGTAACGCAGCGATAGTTGTTTCTGCGCCGGGGCAATCCGCCTCCGGCATGCACTCTGTTGGCACCCACGCCACGATGGGGCCATACATCTTTTCCAGCGATTCCTTGTCGAGCGGACGCTCCACGCACTGGCTCTTGTTCAACGCCACCACCACCGGCGCATTCGGCGCGTAGCTGCGGATAAGCTGGAGCCAATATTTCGCATCCGCCTCCGCACGGTCACCGCGCTGCTCGATTACCAGCAGGTAGAGACTGCGCGCGGTGAGAAAAAATTCGTGCATGGCGTGTAGCACATGCTGCCCGCCGAAGTCCCACACTCGCGCAAGGAGATCGCCATCGCTACAGTGGAGTGTGAGCGGGCGGATCATGATGCCATGAGTCTCCGGTTCGGTTGGGTCCATCGCCGCTCCATCGATACGCTTCACCAGCGTCGTCTTCCCCGCCTTGCCCCAGCCCACAACGATAAGCTTCATCTCCCGTAGCGCCACGCCTTCGCCGCCTCGCGTAGCGAAATAGTAGTCGAGGATTTCCTTCGGCGGCTTGGGCTTCGCATCTCGGTAACGGACATCCTTGAATGTGGGTCCCAATGCATCTTCGGGAATGCCGAGGTCAGGATTGCCGTGCAGAAAAAGGCTTTCCAGCTTCGTGAGCTTGTATAGCTCCTCCGGGAGCGTCGCAAGCTGATTACTGGACACGTAAAGCGTTTGGAGCGTCGCCAACTGCCCCAGTGCCTCCGGTAGCGTTGTGAGCTGGTTGGTGGATAGGCGAAGCGTTTGCAACGCCGTCAACTGCCCCAGCGCTTCCGGCAGCGCCGTGAGTAGGTTGGTGGCAAGGTTGAGCGTTTGGAGCGCCTTCAACTGCCACAGAACTTCCGGCAGCGTTGTGAGCTGGTTGCTGGAGAGGTGAAGCGTTTGAAGCGCCTTCAACTGCCCCAGCGCTTCCGGCAGCATCATGAGATGGTTGTTGGCGAGGTTAAGTCTTTGCAGTGCCGTCAACTGCCCCAGCGCGTCAGGCAACATCGTGAGCTGGTTGCTTTCAAGGATAAGCGTTTGGAGCGCCTTCAACTGCCCCACCACCTCCGGCACCGTCGTGAGCGGGTTGTTGGCTAGGTTAAGTGTTTGGAGCGCCTTCAACCGCCCCAGCACCTCCGGCAGCGTTGTGAGCTGGTTGCCGGAGAGGTAAAGCGTTTGGAGCGCCTTCAACTGCCCCACCACCTCCGGCACCGTCGTGAGCGGGTTGTTGGCTAGGTTAAGTGTTTGCAGCGCCGTCAACTGCCCCAGCGCTTCCGGCAGCGCCGTGAGTAGGTTGTTGTGGAGTTCAAGCGTTTGCAGCGCCGTTAACTGCCCCAGCGCCTCTGGCAGTTCTGTAAGCCCCATCCCGCTGAGGTCGAGATCCGTGGCCCCAGATTGCCGTGCTTCTTCAATCTTCTCTTCCGCTTTTCGATAGCCTTCGTCTTTTGCCATGATCAGGTTTCAGTCGAGTTGGTTCGATCAATGTCGTCGAGGCGCAGGGGAAGGAAGCGGCGCTCCTTGTTCAGCGGGTCGCGAAAGGGCAAGTTGCCCCTCCCAAACGTGCCGGCCTCCAATCCCGACCGTTCGGGATCCGACCCGAACGCATTGGACATCCAACCCTCACCCGGCCTCCGGTCACCCTCTCCCATCCGATGGGCGAGGGGAACCACGCGCGAGTGCTCCAGCCCTGCCTCGATCTCTTCGGCGTAGCGGCGTCTCGGCAGAGCGCCGCCATCTACTTCTTCCTCGGCTTGCCGAGCCGGGGAGTTTGCGGCGCTCTCCCGAGGCGCCGCTACGGGGAGCGGGCGCACCACCGCCTTGTCCGTTGCGCTGTGGCTGAGGAAGGCGTCGTATTGGAATTCGTCGGGCATAAACGGCCTCGTGGTGACGCGGCGGTTGTAGCGGGTGCCCGTGCCAATGGCAACGATTTTGCCACAACGACTCCGCCATCCCTCATCGTGAATCCCTTCGCGGCTGCACCTTGGTCCCCCGGACCGAAGCCTTGCATTTCCACCGTCGTGGAGTTGGATGGGATGGTGTTTGCATATATTGCCAACTCGGGAAATCAGCCGTGGCAGGCCGGACCGTATCCGGGGGTCGAACTTCGGGTGTTGCATCGCAACGAAGCGACGGGTGGCGTGACGGTGCTGCGCAAGTTCCAGGCGGGCATCACCGTTCCCGCTCACGTCCACCGGCAGGCCAATGAATCCGCCTACATCCTGTCGGGCGAATGGGAGGAATCCGGCGTTGTTCACCGGGCTGGGACGTTCTTCCACGCGCCGAAAGGCAAGTTGCACGGACCGCATATCGCCAGAACGGAGGTCATCAGCCTCACGATATTCGACGGGCCGCTGACGGTCGATTGATCGCGGTGTAGTTCGGGCCTGCCCGAGATGAATTCGCTCCGATTGTGATGAAACAACTTCCGCATCCTGTTCTTCCCGGTTTCATCGCCGCGCTCTTGGCGCTGGTTGGCCCGGCGTTTTCCGCGAGTCCCGAAAGTGCCGACCGGGCAATCGAGCCGCTGCCGAGAATTCGCATCGTGACCAACGCCGGCGGGGCGTACTTCACCGCGAGGCCGGATGGCGCGCCGCTGTTGCTGAAGGGATTCAACTATGTCCGGCTGCGGCAGGGCGACCATGCCACCTTCGATGCCGCGACGAGGACGACTGCGGCGAATTATGATCCCGCCCGCGCTGAGTCCATGCTGGGCGCATTGCAATCGAATGGGTTCAACGGCGTGCGCGTGTTCATCATCGGGCGCAACGCGGTCAATCCGGGCATCTCGGGTGACGCCGAGGAAACTGAGGGCGTTTACCGGCCGTACATGGAGAACGTGCTCGATTTCCTGCGCCGCGCGGAGCGCCATCGCGTCTATGTTTTTCCCACGTTTGGCGACGGTGAACTGCCGCGCAGCCGCTATTACCGTTCGCTGCTCAGCAAGACGCAGCGCGGCAACAACGCGGTCTATTTCACTCCCGAAGGCATCGCGGCCAAGGCGCGTTACGTGTCCGATTTCCTTTCCTATCTCCGCCAGCGCGAGCCGCGCCTGCTGAGGACGGTGCTCGGCGTGCAATGCCAGAACGAACTCAGCGTCGATTCCGAGTCGTGGCCTTTCACCGTCACGCAGGGGCGGATCAAGATGCCGAATGGCCGAAGCTACGACATGGCCGAGGCCGCGCAACGGCGGGCGTTGATGAACGAAGGGCTGGCGCACTACCACGGCGCGTTGAAGAAGGCGATCAACGCGGTTGATCCGCAGTTGCTCGTGGCTGAGGGAATTTTCACGCAGGCGGCGGTCGGCAAATCGCTCGAAACGCACGAGGGCATCTGGCCGGGTTCCGCGAAGGATCATCGTTTTCCGCCCGACCTGGTCGCGCTGGGGCAGGGGCCGCTCGATTTCCTCGACATCCATTATTACCGGACGAGTCGGCAGGCGGATTTGGCGGCGAACTTTCGCGCGCATACGCATTCGAGCCGGCTGGACGCACCGGGGATGGCGGCCATCATGCAGCAGAAGCCGATCATCCTCGGCGAATTTGGCGCGTTCCGGTTTGCCGAGCGCAGTTACGCCGAGGTGGTGCCCAACATGGTTGCCATCCGCGACCTCGCCCTTGCCGCGGGGCTCAAAGGATTCCTCTACTGGAGCTACGATTGCGCGGAGCAGAAGGAGTTGTACTACGCCACGGAGGACGACGGGCTGCTGCTGAAGAAGCTCTAGCGAAGGGCGCGGCGAACTTACGGGCCGGCTCGCCCAGGTTCAATTTATCCCGCACTCGATGCTTGCAATGGAAGGGTGCTTGACTAAGTTCCTCGTTCCGCCGAGGCCGGATGCACCGGGCCGGCGGGCTAGATATTCCGATTTATGGCATCAGCAAACGACCTTCGCCGCGGCATGGCGATCATCAACAACAGCGACGTGGCGGTGGTGCTCGACGTGCAGCACCGCACCCCGGGCAACCTGCGCGCCTTCGTGCAGGCCACCCTGCGCAGCATCCGCACCGGCAAGTCCGCCAATGTCCGCTTCAGCTCCACCGAGCCCATCGAAGTCGTCCCGATGAACGTCCGCAAGATGGACTTCAGCTACAAGGACGGCGACGACTTCGTGTTCTCCGACCCCGAGACGTACGAGACGGTCAACATGCCGCCGGAACTCGTGGGCGACGCCAAGAATTATCTCGCTGAGAACGGCCAGGTCACGGTGACTTTTGTGGAAGAAAAGGCCGTGGTGGTAGAGCTTCCTGCCAGCGTTTTACTCACCATCACGGACGCGCCGGAAGGCGTCAAAGGCGACTCGGCCAACAATGTGATGAAGGCCGCCATGCTCGAAACCGGCGTGACTGTCCAGGTGCCTCTCTTCATCAAGACCGGCGAGAAGATCAAGGTGGACA
Source organism: Limisphaerales bacterium (assembly GCA_038249465.1). Lineage (GTDB taxonomy): Bacteria > Verrucomicrobiota > Verrucomicrobiia > Limisphaerales > JBBRWD01 > JBBRWD01. The sequence goes on from JBBRWD010000053.1 coordinate 46,298, forward strand.
CCCGCACCGGCAAATACATGGAACGCGCCTGACGCGCACCGAGATTTTCCGACCCACAAAAGCCCGCCCACTGCGGGCTTTTTTGTTTGGGTGAACGGGCCGGTGGCAGCGGTTGCGAAATGGCTCCTGCCGGACGGAATAATTATCCGCAAAACGAATGGCCCGACCACGACGAACCGTCTCGTAAGAAACATGGCTGACGGCGAAGGCCCGTGTTTATTGGGGTTTTGAACGGGTCTGTTTTTGGTGCGCCGCCGTCGCAGTAACACAAAAAGACCGACGTGGTTTTCGTAGAAATTTCCACGCGGCCAAAGCGCTGAA
>JBBRWD010000054.1:0-46614 GCA_038249465.1 Limisphaerales bacterium
CATGCTCAGGCGTCTGGCCAGTTCCTTTTTGGTGACGAACTCATCGCGGTTCTCAGCGGCTCCGGCGGATGGCGGCGCCGTGGCGCTGTCCACTGCGCCCGTCGCCGCCGGCGGTTCGCCCGCCAGGATGCGGTCGATGGCGGCCTGCATCTCGGGCGTCGCCTGGAGGAAGCGGAGCAACCGTTCCGTTGGATTCGGGATGGCCATCGCGTCTCCTCAGCAGTCGAAGAGTTCAAATGCGGGTTTGTGCAACACCTCGGCGATGCGCCGTTTCAAGGCCGGATCCGCTTGGGCGCGCCCCGTCTCGATGCGTGAAATCTCGATCTCCTTGCTGCCGATTTTCTGCGCGAGCTGGAACTGGGTCAGCCCCCGCAACACGCGCGCCGCCTTCAGCCTGTAGTTTGCCGCCATCGTCTGGTCTTTCGTTTCAACCGTGGCGAACCATTCGCCCCAGCAACTCGTATGGCGTGACAAACCGTGTCACTTCGGTGACAAACCGTGTCACCGAACGAAAAAACAAAAACCCCGCGAAGGCATGGCCCTCGCGGGGTTCAGATCAGCGTTACCGCTTCTACTCCTCCCATTGCACTCCGTCCGGCGGCTCATAGGTGAATCGCCCGGCCACCTTGGCGCGCGCCCGAGACCGCCGGTCACCAGAGAACCGCGACGACGGCGTCCACAAGTATTTGTGGAGATGCTCCCCAAACGCCCGCAAGGCGGCCTGCGGGTTTTTGCTCCGATCCGTCGCGCCTCGCAGTTTCTCGATGAGCCGATCGATCGACCGCCGGACCGCACGCACCTGCCGGTCCGCGTTACCCTCGGAGTCGCTTCGCGTGACGTTGAGCGCTCGGGCGAGTTCCTCCAGTTCATCCCTGGCCTCGTCCTTGTCCAGCTCGGAAGAGGCTGGGTTGTTCAGCGTCGCCCAGCATTCCCGCGCTTTCTGCTGAATCACCTTCCTTGTCGAATCACCGTCAGCACCCAGGCTCGCCTCCACGACCACGGAATGGCAGAAGACCAGCGAGGCGAGTTCCGTTCCGTGCAGGCCACCGGACGGCGGGTTGAACAACAGATGCGCCACGAGCGCGATTCCCCGACCGTCATCGATCTCTCCCCCCTGGCCGTCGAAGACGAGGCGCCAGACACCCTGGCCTTTTCGCAGCAGATACTGCGGTTTCGGCTCGGCCGGCGTCACTCGCGGCGGGATGTTCAGCGCCGCCGGCCGGCCCATCCTCGCGAGCACTTCCATGGCGGCCTCGCTGGCAACGAGGCTGCCGTCGGCGCTCATCGTCAGGTGCGATTGCAGATCGAGAAACTCCGCCTGTCCGCTCGTCAGCAGCGTCTGGGTGTTGCCGTCGAGAGACCGGCTCGTCGGTGTCACCAGTACGAATGGCTTGCGCAGCCGCGCCACCAGTTCCGCCACCATCGCCCGGAAGCGCCCGTCGCTCTCCGCGAGCCCCATCACCACGGGCACGGTCCCCTTGGCCGCAGCGCCGACCTGCCATGTCCCTGGCACGCCGAGATCCACGTCGCGGCCCTCGCCGCACAACGCCGCACCCACCGCGCGACCCAACTTCCCCAGGTTCATTTCCAGCAGCACCGTGTCCGCCTCCGGCAGCTCGATGAGATCGCAATCCTCGTCCTCGCAGACGCACACCGCCACGATCTCTCCGTTGGCGTGCCGCACGATCTCATGCCGGCACCCGCAGCCAAATTCGCACGGATACGTCCGCGCCTCCCGGTCCACCTTGCGCAGGTAAACCTCACGCGCCACGGCGAGATCCGGCCCGAGCAGTTTCCGCCACGTCACCGGCACCGCCGCGGAGTCGCCCAAAGTCTCCACCGCTCTCCAGAGGTTATACATGGTTCACCTCTTCCTGGAAAAAGGCCCGATCCGCATTCCAGTTTGAACAACCGCGCGGCCCGCCCGCCGGTGTGCGAAAAGACATCGCCGTCAGCCACCGGTGGATCACCGGTGCCGGGCAGTCCCGGCCCATCTTCAGCAGATTGGGCGGGCGCACCTCCACCTTGCGCGGCCGGTGGTGGTCCCACTCAAATCGGAAATCAAACGCCGCCCGCACCAGTTCGCCATCACATGGAATCAGTTCCCCGAGTCCACTGCGGCTCAGTTGCGACCGGAACAAGTCTTCGCTCCGGCGGACGATCGTCTCGCCGCCTCGATGCCCGAACCTCAGCTCCAGCTCGCGCAGCACGATCTGTTTCACGCCCGGGAGGCGCTCCGCATCCAGCGCATCGCGGCCCAGCGTGCGCAGCGGCTCCAGCGTCAATCCATGGCGCTGCGAAAAATACCCCGGATCGCCCAGCAGCCGGTGCCCGAACGACATCCGGTAGAGGTCGCGCTCGCCCTTCGTGCCCGCGTGAATCCCCATCTCATCGCGCTCGGGCGCATACACCACCACGTCATCCTTCAGCGGCCGGAAATGCACCATCGACAACCGCCCATTATCTATTGTCTCCCGACGCGTCAAGGTGTCGCCGTGGCGCACCATGAATGCGAGACCATCCTCCACCGGAAAAGTCTCGAGGCGCGTGGTTTGGTGTCCGCGGCTATGCTGGTGAAACCACCAGTCCAAATCCGCCGTGATCTTCTCCAGCACATCCTGCCCGAGTGCCGTGAACGAGCGGCGTCGGTCGGTCGGTCGCGACGGGCTGTAGTATTCGAATTTCGCCAGCCGTTTCACGCGACGCTCATGGTGTTTGGCGGCCAGCAACTCGGGCCGCGCCAGCCACACCTGCACCGCGATGTCGCCGCGCGACGACTCTTCCTCAAACCGCAAATCCAACTGAGCCTGGCCGATGGCTCGCTCCAAAGCCTCCTGTCCTTTGGGGTCAGACATCTCATCGATGGCGTACAACGTTTCAGTCAGATTCTCAGGCAATCCCTGCGCCGTGCGCGCCAGCTCCGCCAGCGCGTCGTAGTAATTCTCATCATCCAGCCCCGGGGCCGGCAGCGCCAACCCGCGGGCGGCGAGATCCGATTCGAACCTCGCCCACAACTGCCCCAACCACCGTCGCCCCACCTGCCGGAGAAAGCCCGGCCTGGTAAACCTCGTGAACTTCATAAACGACCACTTTCTGTTTTGATTGCCTGGGCCGCCGGCTGGCTGAGGCGGAGGTTTCTGGTCCATCCATGGTCCATCAACCATGAGAGCCATCCACCATCAGCCAGCCATTGGCCGTTTGTTTTGCTGTGCGCCTCCATGCGCCGATTCGCTGGGCGATCCCTGCCCAGCACCACGCCCGCGAACATGGCAGCCCCCCTGGGACAATTACGATCCAACCCCTCTAGGAAAACAAACGCGAGTTGCGCCAAACGGAAATTTTCGATCCTCCCAAACACCGTGCCAAGGCCCACGCACTATCTCTCTGCAATCGGCGCATCCCATGGTTTTGTTCTGACTGGTTCTGACAGAAAAATGGTGCCGTGGGGTGGTGAGGTTCGGGGTGCCTCTTTTCAATGAACTGCATAACCACCTTATTTACAGCCTTATACCGCACCTCGCCGCACCTCGCCGAAACCCCACGGAGTCCCTCCGGGACTCACACCGGACCCGACCCACCAAAGACGGGATTGCGAACAATGGAATCGTTCTTTTTCGCGATGCGCGTCATTCAGGCTGCTTGAGAACTCAGGCTCAATCCTCGAGCGGTAGCAGCTTCCACTCGTGCGCTCCCGCGGCCCATTCGGGCTGCAACTTGACCCGCAGACGCAGCGCGGTGGTCGTCACCGGCGCGAAACGCACTTCGCACCAGCGGTTTTTGGTCACCGGATAACTCGTGGTGGCGTTGACCGCCTTCCACGCGCCGTCATCGAGGAAGTCCACCTGCCACGACGCGGGGAGCCGGCAGTTGCCGCGCCCCGTGTCATCGAACCAATACACCTTCGAGCCACCGACGGTGACCGGTTTGGCAAAGGTGTATTGCACCGACTCGTCGCTGCCCTGATGCGGCCACCAGTGACACAGCGCGACCGGTTGCTCGCCGGAGTTCTTGGGTTCGAGGCCGTCGTTGATGCCGCCCGGTTGGGCGTTGTCGTTGGCAAAGGAAACTTTGACCTGCGCTGTGGATTCAAGCCCTCCAGCGCGGCCCGCGGGCGGCGCGAGCGGGAGCCATACTTGCATCGGGCCAGCCTTGCGATTGTCCCACGCGTAATACGGAATCGCCGTGATCGGCGTGCGCTTGGCGGGAGCCATCGCCTGAAACAGGCGCTGGTCCCAATCCTGCGGCGCGCTGACCTCAGCCTCACCGCGCAGAGCGACGACGCCACCCAATATTTTAGACTCCTTCTTTGGCTCCAGCGTCGCACCCGCGGGAAGGTAAAGCGCGGCGAAGGGGACGTCATTATCCGCACCTTCAAGACAGTAAACCAGCGGTCCGCGTTGGAGGGCGGTCTGCCCGGCGTCGGCTTTCACGTTCGGATTCGCGACCATGCGCTGCACCGGCATCGGGAGATCGAGTTGCACGCGGTCGCCCTTCTTCCATTCGCGTTCCAGCGCGAGGTAGCCCCGCTCAACCACGGGCTTGTCCACGGAACGACCGTTGACCCGGACGGTGGCGCCTTCGCACCAACCGGGCACGCGCAGGTTCAGCTTGAAGCGAAGGGGCGCGGTGATTTCCGGCGCGAGGACCACTTTGCCATCCCACGGATATTCGGTGGTCACGCGCAACGTCACCGGTTGCCCGGCGAGTTGCAGCCTGGCCGCGCCCTGAATGAAGAGATTCACGTAGAGCGTGTCGGACGCCGAGGCGTAGGCGTAGCCGCCCAGCGACGCCAGCGTGCGGCAGACATTGGGCGGACAGCACGCGCAACCGAACCACGCCGAGCGATGATGATGCCCGGTGCTGGCCAGCGGATTCACGTAGAAGAACTTCGCGCCGTCCTGCGAAACGCCGGAGAGCACACCGTTGTAGAGCGCGCGCTCGAAGACATCCGCGTAGCGCGCGTCGCCGTAGAGCATCGCCATGCGCTGGGCCCATTGCGCGAGGGCAATCGACGCGCACGTTTCCTGATACGCCGTGAGATTTGGCAGATCGTAATCCTCGGTGAAGCCCTCGTTGTGCGCGGAAGGTCCGATGCCGCCGGTGAGGTATTGGTTCTTCTCGGTGGTGTTGCGCCAGACGCGGTTCAACATGCGCAGCAGGTTGGTGTCGCCGGTCTCGGCGACGACATCGGTCGTGCCGGAGAGCAGATAGGCGGCGCGCACCGCGTGGCCCTTGATGTTGTTGTGGTCGCAGATGGGGATGTCGTCCTGCCAGTAGGAGCCGTCGTATTTGTCGAACGGCGTGTTGTGTTCGGTGGCGAAGAATTTCTGGCCACGGCTTTCGATGAAGAAACGCGCGAGGTTGAAGTAGCGTTGGTCGCCGGTGACGCGCCAGAGTTTGATCAGCGCCAGTTCGATCTCGGGATGCCCCGGGTAACCCATCTTCTTGTTCGGACCGAAGCGTCGATCGATGTGGTCCGCGAGCTTGGTGGCCACGTCGAGCAGGGTCTTCTTGCCGGTGGCCTGGTAATGCGCCGCCGCCGCCTCGAACAAATGCCCGGCGCAGTACAGCTCATGCCAGTCGCGCAGGTTGGTCCATTTCTGGTCCGGCGCTTTCACCGTGAAATGCGTGTTGAGATAGCCGTCGGGTTCCTGGGCGGCGGCGATTTTGGCGATGACCGCATCGACGCGCTTTTCCAGGACCGGATCGGGATGCGTGGCGAGAGAATACGCGGCGGCTTCGAGCGCCTTGTAAAGATCGGAATCCATGAAGACCGGCCCCTCGAAACCGTTGGTGGCGCGGGCGGCGGCGCGTTCCAGATTCCGGATGTTCCCGGATTTTTCGAGCATGTCGAAATTCAGCGGGATGGAGACGAGCCGGTTCGTCTCGCGCCGGGGCGTCCAGAACGAATCGTTGATCTGCACGTCGGTGAACGGCACGGCCCGGAGCTTGAGCAGCGGCACGGCGGCTGGCGTGGCAAACGGCGCGAAGGTCAGCAAAAACCCGGCACCCAGAGCGAACAGGGGAGAGGAGCGTTTCATGATTGGGCCTCTGTCTAGCAGCGGAAGGGCCGCGGCGAAAGTCGCATCTTTGGGTGACGTTCCACCGGCCGTCAGGATCGAAGGCGGTCGGCTTGGCCCTGGCGGCAAGTTCAGAACCGGATGGCGTCGTTCATGGCGCCGCATTGCGAGCAGCGCGAGCGATCGACATCCGGATCATCCGTGTAAACGTAGCCGCAGCGCGTGCAGCGGAAGATGCGATCGTCGCTGGGCGTCGGACCGAAGCGCCGCTGGCGTTGCGCGGTGTAAAACGCCACCGCCGCGAGCGCGGCCAGCGTCACCACCACATAACCGAGCAGGAGGGTTTCGAGCGGCATTCAGGGAGATCCCGGGACCAGGTTGGTGGGAATGATCGGCAGCGTGTGCCAGTGGAATAGCATCCGTCCGGAGACCAGCGGGCCCGCCACCGTGGCCGGTTCGCCGGGGTTGGCGTCCAGTGGCGCGAAGCGCGTGCGGGTGGCGAATTCGAGCGCGGATTGGTCTGCCTCGGCCCGGCCGGAACCGGAAAGCAGTACGGCGGAGAACGGTTCGCCTGTGGCCAGCACGCTCAATTGCACCACCGAGTTGCTCAGAATGTCGCGATGCTGCCAGGAAGGCAGGGCGGGCGGTGCGAGCAACGGGCGCGCGGCCAGCGGACCTTCGAGGGATATTTCGCTGCGACCTGACACGGGCTGATTCGGGACGAACGCATCCGTGCCGGTGATGCGCAAGATCGGCCGGTCGGCCGTGAGCAATGGACCCGCCAGATCGGTGGCGGTGAAGGGCTGGAAGGTGCGCGCAAGCTGGCGTGGATCGAGGCTCAGAGTGCGGACGGGTTCGGCCCAATCGCGCGGCGTGTTCTCCAGCGGCGTGAAGCGCAGCCATGCCGAACCGGAGAAACCTTGCAGGTTGGGCAGCGCGAACAATGTCGGATCGCGATACATGGGCAGCCGCTGAATCTGCTCCGTCAGCCACGGATCGCCGGCCAGATCGATCGTGGTGCGGACCTCGGGAGGCGTGGATTGAAAACGCATGCCGTGTCCGAGCCACGCAAGCAGTCCGATCTGGATGAACAGCGCCGCCACAATTGTCAGCGTCCAGCGGCGGCCGGACCAGCGGATGGTTTCGAGGCCGTTCATGGCGGGGTGTGGGACCCCGGCGCGGGTGCTGGCGCGGAGGGCACAGCCACCGGAAGGGTCTCGGGCCGGGTGGCCTGGAGCATTTCGCGGATGCCCGTTGCCCGGGCGAGCAGGCCGAGGCGCACGATGACGTCGTAACGCGTGTCCTTGTCCGCGAGCAGCACCAGCGTGACGGGTTCCTTGGCGCGTGCCACGGCGGTGCGCAATTTTTCCTTCAACCCGTCGTCGCTGATCACCTGATCCTCGAAATACACCTGCCCGTTCCAATCGACCGTGACAAACACCGTGCGGTTGTGCGTGCCCGGGAGAGCGGCGGATTCGGGCAGGCGCACCGTCACGCCGGGCGTGAAGACCAGCGAGGTGTGCAGGAGCAAAAAGAGGGTGAGCAACAGGAACACCCCGGCGAACGCCGCCATGTCGAGCTGGCCGCGGAAGATGCGCGTGTGCTGCGGAAATTTCATCAGAGCTTGCCCGTGGGCGTTTCGGTGACGATGGCCACGATCTCCGTGGCGGCTTTTTCCATGTCGAGCACGATGGAGTTCACACGGCTGACGAGGTAGTTGTAGCCGGCGTAGCAGGGAATGGAGACGGCCAGCCCGGCGGCGGTGCAGATCAGAGCTTCCCAGATGCCGCCGGCGAGAATCTGCGAATGCGCGAAGGTGCCGCGGGCCTGCAGTTCGCTGAAGACGCGGATGAAGCCCAGCACCGTTCCGAGCAGACCCATGAGCGGGGCAATCTGCGCGATGGTGGCCAGGAGGTTGAGCTTTTGTTCCAGCGGCGGCACTTCAAGCAGGCCGGCCTCTTCCAACGCCTCGCGCACGCCGTCGCGGCCCTTGTCGCGGCTGAGGATGGCCACCTTCACGAGCCGCGCCACCGGGCCGGGAGTGGCGTCGCAGATCGAGAGCGCCTCGACGAGGTTGTCGCGCCGGAGCACGTTGCGCACGCCGTTGAGGAACTCCATGGAATTGATCTGCGCGCGGTGAAAATAGAGCACGCGCTCGATGAACACCGCGATGGCGACCGCGCTGGCGGCGATGATCAGCCAGATCATCGGCCCGCCGTGAATCAGGAAAGTCGGCAGCATGGCGTCGGTTATAGGAGCGGCGCCCCAAAGGTCCAAGATCAAAGCTCGCCCAGTGACGGCGGCGCGATCCCCGGCTGGTTTTCCGTTTGCGGCGCGGGGGCGTCTGGAGGATGGTTGTTTCGACAGAACAACCACACTGCCTATGCACTTCGGCGTCGATTACTATCCGGAGCATTGGGTTTATCCCCTTGCTGGAACGGCGGAAGCCCCCGAGGCGCGCTGGGAGCACGATGCCGAGTTGATGGTCGCGGCCGGCGTCAACACGGTGCGCGTCGGCGAGTTCGCCTGGAGCTTGTACGAACCGGAGGAGGGTAAATATGACTTCGCGTGGATGCGCCGCGTTCTCGACCTGATGCATCGTGCGGGCATCCAGGTCGTGCTGGGCACGCCCACCGCCGCGCCGCCGCTCTGGCTCACGCGGCAGCATCCGGAAATCCTTCCCGTGAACGAATGCGGGCAGCGGCTTTCGGCGGGCACGCGGCGCGTGTGCTGCCTGAACAGCGATCGCTTCTGGGAATACTCGCGCCGCATTGTCCGCGAACTGGCCGACACACTGGGGAAGCATCCGGCGCTGATCGCCTGGCAGATCGACAGCGGCCTGGGCGCGCACGCGACGGAATCCTGTTTCAACGAGGAGACGCGCCACGACTGGCACGCCTGGCTGCTGGCGAAATACGAAACCATCGAGCGCCTGAACAATCTACTCGGGCTGCGGTTCTGGGGGCAGACGGTGCGCGCGTGGGAGGATGTGCCGATGCCGATGCAGGCGCCCACGACCCACAATCCCGCGCTGGTGCTCGATTGGAAGCGCTTCTGCAGCGACACCATCGTGGCCTACGCGCGCATGCAGGCGGACCTGCTGCACGAGATCACGCCGTCGCTGCCCGTGACCCACAATCTGCGGCCGAACGCGCGCGAGTTCGATTACTTCGATCTCGCCGAGGTGCTTGATTTTGTGTCGGTCGATGGCAACGCCGTGCTCAAGGCCAAATCCGCCGATCTGGCCTGCGAGATTGACATGATGCGCTCGCTGAAGAAGACCGGGGTGCGCACGCCGGACGGCGTCGGCGGCTTCTGGGCCATCGAGCAGAAGGCGGGCAACGTGGACTGGCAGGAGGTCAATTCACTGGTGCGCCCGGGCGTGATCCGCCTGTTCACTTACCAGGCGGTTTCGCGGGGCGCCTCCGGGGTGCTCTATTTTCACTGGCGCCAGCCGCGGATTGGCTCGCAGAAATTCTATGGCGGCGTGCTGACCCATGACGGGCGCGCGGAGAACCGCGTTTATCACGAAATCAGCGAGATCGGCCTCGAATTGAAACGCCTCGCACCGCTGCTGAAGAACACCAGCGTGGTGGCGGATGCCTGCATCCTCTTCAGCCACGAGAACGATTGGAACCTCAAATTCATCAAGCAGCCCAACCGCTTCTTCCATTATCGCGAGCACATCCAGTTATTCTACAACGCGCTGCACGACCGGAATATCCCGGTGGATTTTGCCCGGCCGTCGGAGGATTTGTCGCGCTACCGGCTGGTCATCGCTCCGTCCTTGCAACTCCTGGCCAGCGGCGATGCGGATCTGCTCAAGCTCTATGTGCAGAATGGCGGCACGCTGGTGGCAACCTGCAACACCGGACTGGTGGACGAGCATCACATCGCGCCGGACGACGGTTATCCGCATGATCTCACGGATTTGTTCGGTCTGGAGGTGCTGGAATTCGATCCGCTGCCGCCGACGGAGGAGAATCACCTCACCCTCAAAGGGTCGCTGGGCGTGACCAGCGTGCATCCCGGCAAGCTCTGGTGCGATCTGATCGAGCCGAAGACCTGCCAGGTGCTCGGCACCTTCTCGCGCGATTTTTACGCCGGGCGCCCGGCGCTGACCGTGAATTCGTTCGGCCTCGGCAAGGCCGTCTATGTCGGTACCATGAGTCATCAGCCGTTTTATCACGATCTGGTGACCTGGCTCCGCCAGAACTGCAACCTCCATCCGCTGCTCAAAGTTCCCGAGATGGTCGAGGTGAGCCTGCGGCAGAAGGAAAACACGCGGATCTATTTCCTGCTGAATCATCAGAACAGCCCGGTGCGCCTCAACTTCTTCAAGCCGGCGCATGATTTTCTGGGCGACCGCATGCTCACGGGCAATTACGAACTGCCGCCGCACGGGGTGCTGGTGGTGGACGAAATGACCGGGGCGCCGGCGGCGTCGCCGATTTGAAATTGAAGATCTCAGATTGGCGATGGTCACCGGCCGCGGCGGCTTGCCAAAGGGGGCGGGCAACGCGCATGCTGCCGCGCAGATTCAACGCATGAGATTTCCTGCCCGATTCATTCCAGCGCTCGGCCCGCCGAAACGCACCGCGCGCCAGCAGGCGCTGGCGGACTGGCGCCACGTCGATCTCACCCCGTTGGAGAAGACGCGTGCGCGCCCGGCGCGGGCCGTGGGCGACGTCATGCCACAGGTGCTCTCGCACCTGCGCATGGAGCGCCGGCAGGCGGAGGCGGAAATCGTCCGCGCCTGGGCTCACCTCATCGATCCGGTCATCACCGCGCACGCGCAACCGGCCGGACTGGCCAAGGGCACGCTGTTCGTCACGGTGGACAGCAGCGTTTGGCTGGATGAAATCGTCCGTTATCGTCGCCGGGAAATCCTCGAACGGCTGCAACACAGCTTTGGCAGGGAGATGATCCAGCGGATCTCGTTTCGCCTGGGCTGAGCTGGCTTCATCTGGCAGGCCAATGTGACGATGGTGTAACATCTTTCCACTGGAAAATTGAACGACTTGTTGTATCTAAAAACCATGACCGTACCTGTTTCTGCCAAATCCTGTCTGTCCATTCCTGGAATGCGCCGCTTTGCCGCGCTTCTCGTGATCCTGCTCTTCACTTCCGGAGGCGGGTGGTCCGCGTCGGCGGAAGTCATCATCAACGAGGTGATGGCCAACAACGACAACATCATCCTCCCGAACAACGACGTCACCGATTACATCGAACTGCACAATCCCTCGGCGACTGCCATGCCGCTGGATCGCTGGCGGCTGACGGACACCCCGACGAATCTGTCGAAGTTCCTCTTTCCGGTGGGGGTGAGCATTCCTGCTGGCGGCTATCTGCTCGTGTATTGCGACAAGGAGACCAATTCCACCGGGCTGCACTCGGGTTTTGGCCTCGACAATGACGGCTCCTACGTGGGGCTTTACACGCCAGAGGGGGTTTTGAGTAATTCGATGACTTTTGGCATGCAGGTCTCGGATCATTCGGTGGGACGCCACCCCAGCGCGATCAATTATCTTGGTGCGGCCAATGATTTCACGTTGAACCTGCCGACACCTGGGCAGTCCAACATCCTGGCAACGCTGGGCGATCCGGGCTTGCTCAAGATCAACGAATGGATGGCGCTCTCCGTCTCGGCTCCGGGCGGAAATCTTAAAACCAACTCCGACTGGCTGGAACTGTACAATCCCGACACCAACATCGTCGCGCTGGGCGGTCTGGTGTTGAGCGACGCCAGCCCGGTGCTGCCCAGCCTCCCGGCGCTCCAGAAATTCTCCTACATCCCGCCCCAGGGCTTTGTGCGCATCTATGCCGACGACAAGACCAATCCGGCCAATCACGTCAAATTCAAGATCAGCAGCACCTCGGGCGACGACCTCTATTTGTTGAGGGCCGACCGTTCGAGCGAGATTGACCACGTGGCGACCACGCGTCTGCCCGCCGATCATATCAACTGGTCCGAGGGACGGTTGCCCGACGGGACGGACACCCTGGTGTGGTTTGCGCCCAACCGGGTGTCGCCCGACAGCAGCAATTTCACCCCGCTGACCAACAGCGTGGTCATCAGTGAGGTTCTCGCGCACACCGATCCGCCCTTGGAGGACGCGATCGAGATCTTCAATCCCACCGCTGCCTCCATCAACATCGGCCTCTGGTGGATCAGCAACGAGAAACAGAACCAGAAGAAATTCCAGATCCCGGCCAACACCATCCTGCCACCCGGCGGCTTCGTGGTTTACTACGAGAATGACTTCAGCCCTCATCGGACGGAAGTTTCGCCTGAATTCCGCCTGAATTCCGCCCACGGCGACAAGGTGTACCTCTTTACCGCGGACGCGAACGGCGAGCTGACAGGCTATTTCAAGAGCGAATCCTTCGGCGCCTCGGCCAATGGCGTCTCCTTCGGCCGCTACGTCACCAGCGAAAAAAAGTCCGATTTCGTGCCCATGACCAGGCGTTCATTTGGGCAGGACGCCCCCCCGGACCTGGTCACCTTCCGGAGGGGCACGGGGACGACGAATCCGCTGCCGCTTGTCGGGCCGCTCGTCATCAACGAGATCATGTATCACCCGCCGGACATCATGTTTCCGGGCAACACGAACCGGTATGATGACAGCACCAACGAATTCATCGAAATCCTGAACATCGCCCCGACGGACGTCTTCCTGTTCGACCCTCAGCACTACGGCTTTGCCGATGGCAGAACCAATACCGGGCGCCTTCGTGGCACAGTGGATTTCGAGTTCGAAACAGGCGTGAGTCTCGCGCCGAACCGGTCACTCGTAGTCGTTAATTTCGATCCCGACCAGGCGACCAACGCGGCCCGCGTCGCGCTTTTCCGCCAGAAATATGACCTTCCAACCACCGTCCGGCTCTTTGGCCCGTATCGCGGCAAATTGAGCAATACCGGTGGGTCGGTCGAGTTGTTGCGCGCGGACCCGCCGCAGGACGCCACCCACCCCGATTACCGCTTCGTGCCCTACGTCATCACCGACCAGGTCCAATACGGTGACAAACTCCCCTGGCCGCTCGCGGCGGACGGATTGGGCAAATCGCTCCAGCGTCTTGTTTCCGCAGCTTACGGCAACGATCCCGCCAACTGGCTCGCCCTGGCTCCGTCCGCCGGACGTCTCAACCCGGTCTCCCCGCCGAAGATCACCAGCCAGCCAAAGAGTCAGACCGTGGTGGCAGGGTCCAGCGCCCTCTTTGAAGTGGCGGTCAGTGGCGCGCAACCGCTCGAATATCAGTGGAACTTCAATGGCGCTCCGGTGAACGGACAGACCAACAGCACGCTCAGCTTTATCGCACTTGCGCCTGCTGCCGGCGGCTACTCGGTCATCGTGGCCAATTTCATGGGCGCCACCACCAGCGTCGTGGCTCAACTGGTCGTGGACTGCGGCTATGCACTGACACCCGTGACCGCGTCCTTCCCCGCGGCCGGTGGGTCCGCCTCCATCGACGTTGCCGCTGGCGTCGATTGCAACTGGTCTCCGACGACCTCGGACCCTTGGATTCAAATCAGCGGAGCCGGGGCGGCAGCCTTCAGCTTCACCGTGACCAGCAACGCCTCCAAATTATCCCGCAATGGCACCATCCGGGTGGGGGACAAAACACTTGCGGTCATTCAATACGGGGCCGACACGGTGCTGCCCGCGACCACCATCACCGCGCCACTGGCCAATTACACGACCACCGGCGCCGTGGTGACGGTCAAAGGCGTTTCCTCCGACAACACCGAACTGGCGCTGGTGGAATACTCCATCGGCGGTGGCCCGATGCAGGCCGTCACGGTTCCTCCGGGCACTTCGCGCAAGCTCTGGTATTGGAGCGCAGCCACCGGTCTGGCACCCGGCACCAACGTCGTGCTGGCGCAGTCCACCGATCTTTCCGGCAACAAATCAGCGCTGTCCATCCGCAAGTATTTCCGCGTCGTCAAACAGCCTCTCACCCTGGTGACCAACGGCGCGGGCGGCACCAGCCTGCGGACGGGCACCCTGCTCAACATCGGCCAAGGTTACAGCATCACCGCGACTCCCAGAACCGGCCAGGTGTTCTCGAATTGGACCAGCGGGGGAGAGATTGTTGGCACCACGTCCACGCTGAGATTCCTGATGGAAACCGGGCTCGTGCTCCAGGCGAACTTCGTGCCCAACCCGTTCCCGGCCGTCAGCGGAACCTACTCGGGACTGTTTTACGAACCGGCTGGCGCGAAGCACGAGCATTCCGGCGCGTTCAGCTTCACTCTCGCCAGCAGCGGCACCTACTCCGGACGGCTGTCGAGCGGACCCTCCACCGTGCTGTTCACCGGCAGACTGAACCTCGACGGCGGCGCGACGAACCGCGTCAAGGTCGGCTCGAATTACCTGTCGGTGGAGTGGATTCTGGATCTCAGCCCGACGCGCGCCGACCGCCTCGTCGGTTCCGTCCGTGGCGCTGACTGGGTGGCGGAACTCGGTGGCGCCCGGCCGTGGTTTAACACCATCACCAACCCCTCGCCCTTCGCCGGCGCCTACACGCTGGCGGTGACCGGGGTGACAGATTCGGCCATCAGCCTGATGGGCAGTGGTTTCGCCTCTGCCACCGCGACGCGGGGTGGTTCGTTCTCGTTGGCAGGCGCGCTGGCGGACAACACCTCGGTGACCTTCGCCGGGTCGGTTTCCAAGGCCGGCGCGGTGCCGGTTTACCTCCGTCTTTACGGTGGACGAGGTTCGCTGTTCGGCTGGCTCGCGGTCCGGGGCACCAACTTTGTGCCTGCGCTGGAATCCGACCTCAACTGGTTCCGGCCGGCCGGAGTGGCACTGCCAGCGGGCAAGCTCTATCCGGCAGGCTTCGCCAACCGGTCGAGACTGGTGGGCAGCGTTTACCGCGCGCCCGTGCCCAATAAACGCCGTGTCGTGGACATCGAGAACGGGCTCGGGCAGGTCACGTTCGACGGAGGCAGCCTCGTCAGTCCCCTCACCTTCGTGAACCTCGTCACCCTCTCCACCAACAACCTCGTGCGCAACGACCCCACCAACCCCAACAAGCTGACGATGACGATCAGCACGGCCAGCGGCCTGTTCTCCGGTTCGGCGCAGGTTCCGGGCAGCACGAAACTGCTCTCATTTCGCGGCGCGGTGTTGCCGGAATTGGATTCGGGTTTAGGCTTCTTCGTCGTTACCAACGAGACCGGCGGGATTCGGTTCGAGGCGCGGCCTTGACCCCGCAGCACCTGATTCCATCGGGAGACCTTGGAGAACGGGTTCAGCCGGCAACGGGCTGCCTGTCACGCTTTCACCGCTGTGCAACTTCTCATGATGGGAAGAATTGTGATTTCTTAAATTTTTTTGTGACACCGCTGTAACATTGTGGTAGTTCTTTCGCAGTCCATGATTCCGAAGTTTGTGCCTAAAGCTTGTTGGGCGGTTGTTTCAATTGCTGGAGCCAGATCCTCCAGCCAAGAAACCCGCCGCGGCCTTTTTTGTCCGTCCGCTCTCCCCATTTTTTTGTGATCACCACCCAACGCAACCACCCCTCAGCCCGTGCCATGAAACGATTGTTCAACCTCATCCTGTCGGCCGTCACCCTGGCCGCATTGCCCCTGCAAGCCGGACTGCTCGTGCCCACGAGTTCCCCGAGCTGGCGCTTCAAGAACGGCCTGACCGAAGCTTCGAGTCCCGTCACGGGTTGGCGCGGCAGCAATTTCATCGATTCGGCCTTCACCACCGCGCCGGCGCCGTTTTGGTATGGTGACGTGCTGCCAGGCGGCACGATGCTGACCGACATGATGAACGGCTACTCGTGCTTCTTCCTGCGTCACGCCTTCGTGGTGACCAACGTCGCCGAGGTCACCCAACTGCAACTGCGCTCGTTGATCGACGATGGCTACGTGATGTGGATCAACGGCGTGGAGGTCCACCGCTACGGGGTGACGGACCCGCTCTCGATTACCACCCTGGCGGCCAATCCGCCCGTGGACCCTGCGCCTTTCAACGATTACACCCTCGCCAATGCGCCCTCCTCCGTCCTCGTCAACGGAATCAATTTTCTCTGCGTCCAAGTCTTCAACTCCACCCTCGCCAGCACCGATATCGGCTTCGACTGTCAGCTCACCAGCGTGGCGCCGGATTTCGTCCCGCCCGCCGTCGCCAGCCAGGTTCCGGTGCCCGGCGTCGTCAGCAGTCTGACCTCGATCACGGTAAACTTTGGCGAACCCGTCACCGG
The DNA here is from genome assembly GCA_038249465.1 of Limisphaerales bacterium. Lineage (GTDB taxonomy): Bacteria > Verrucomicrobiota > Verrucomicrobiia > Limisphaerales > JBBRWD01 > JBBRWD01. The sequence continues at coordinate 16,236 of JBBRWD010000054.1, forward strand.
CGTTGATGCGGGCGACCTCCTGATCAACGGTTCAGCGGCGCTGGCGGTCAGCGGCTCTCTCGCGACCTACACCTTCACCGTTGCGCAACTGCCCGAAGGCGTGGCGAACATCACTTGGGCGGAGGCGAACAACATCATTGACTACGCCATCCCGTCAAATCCATTTGACGGCACCGCCCCGGGCAACACCTGGCAGTACACCCTGGTCGATAACCTCCCGCCCGTGCTGTCCCACATTCTGCCGCTGACCAATTCCACGGTGCGGTTGCTGAACCGGATCGAGGTCTTGTTCAACGAGCCGGTCAGCGGTGTGGACGCCGGTGATTTGCAAATCAACAATGTTCCTGCCGCCACCGTGACACAAGGCGTGCCAGGACAATACATCTTCGCCTTCCCGCAGCCCGCCACCGGCGCGGTGCAGGTGGCGTGGGCCTCGGGCCACGGCATCCAGGATCTCGCGACCATCCCGAACAGTTTTGGCGGAGGCGGGTGGACCTATGTTCTCGATCCCAACGTGGCCTTCTTCGACATCCGCATCAACGAATTCATGGCGGACAACGCGACCGGCATCCATGATGAGAATGGTGACAACTCCGACTGGATCGAACTCTACAACGCCAGCGCCACGGCGGTGGATTTGACGGGGTGGTATCTGACCGACAACGCGGGCAAACTCACCAACTGGATGTTCCCGTCGGTGGCCATGCCGGCGAACAGCTACCTCCTGGTGTGGGCCTCGGGAAAGAACCGCACCAACAACATCGCGGCCCTGCACAGCAACTTTCAACTGGGCAAGAATGGCGAGTATCTGGGATTGGTGCTGCCCGATGGAACCAATGTGGTTTCCTCGTTCACCCCGTCCTACCCAGCCCAGCAAACGGACGCCTCTTATGGTCGTGACCGGTTGGATCCGGGCATTGTCGGCTTTTACGCCACCCCGACACCCCGGGCTGCCAACTCGACCGGCGGGCCGGGAGGCTTTGCGACGGAGGTGAAATTCTCCCTCGCGAGCGGCACATTTCTCTCTCCCTTCTCACTCAAACTGACCACGGCGTCCACCAACGCAGTCATCCGTTACGTGGTCATCACCAACCTCGCGCTGGCCTTCGGCAATACCGTTCTCACCAACATTCCCACGACCAACTCGCCCATTTACACCAACCCCATTCCCATCTCGATGACCACGCAGGTCCGTGCCCGGGTCTTTCAGACAGGCCTTTTCCCGAGCGCGCCGGCGACCGAGACCTACATTCAGATCGACGCCAACGTGGCGAATTTCAGTTCGGATCTGCCGATCTGCGTTGTCCACGCGCTGGGAGCCGGTTCGATCACCCTCTCGGGCGGCGACCAGGCGGGCGTCTTCATGATTTTTGACAACGACACCGGGCGCAGCTCACTGGCCAACGTGCCGACCTTGACCACGCGCATGGGTGTCAATGACCGCGGAGCCAGCACCGGCAACCAGCCCAAGCAAAACCTTGCCGTGGAGTTTTGGGACGAGTTTAACCAGGACACCAAATTCCCCTTCTTGGATATGCCCCAGGAGTCCGACTGGGTGCTTTACGGCATCAATGGCTTTGATCCGGGCCTGATGCACAACGCCATCTTCCACTGGTTCGGCAAGCAAATCGGCCAGCCGGCTTCGCGGACCCGCTATGTGGAGGTGTACCGCAAAATCACTGGCGGACCCATCACCACGAACGATTACTTCGGCCTCTACCTCGTCGAGGAAAAAACCAAGCAGGGTAAAGACCGTCTGGATATTGCGGACTTGAATCTGGAGAACACCAATGCGCCGTCCGTCACGGGCGGATACCTGATGAAGATCGACCGCAATGACGCGGATGAGCGGACTTTTTCGCCGCCGGTGGTGCCTCTTCAGCCGCCGCAGGTCGGCTCCATCAGATCCACCCCGGCGCTGATTGAGTTTGTCTATCCGAACGTCACACCGACGACGTCGGACCCGCGGCACCTCATCCAGATCAACTACATTCAGAACTACATCATGAACTTCGTGACGAATCTGGCCAGTGTCGGCTACACGAATCCGGTCACGGGTTACGCACAGTACATCGATCCCGACCAGTGGGTGGAAAACCTCGTCGCCAACATCATCTGCTTCAACGTCGATGGCTACCGGCTCAGCGGCTTCTTCCACAAGGACCGGAATGAACGCCTGAGGCAGGGTCCCCTGTGGGATTGCGACCGCTGCATGGGGACGGGCGGCACCGCCACGCCTCAGGGCGACAACCGCTGTTTCAATCCGCGCATGTGGCGCGGTCCCGCCACCACTGCCAACGATACGGACAACGGCACCGACTTCTTCGGTGTTTCCAACACGGGCGTGAACTGGTTCAGCCGCTTGTTTAAAGATCCTGACTTCTGGCAGAAGTTCATCGACCGATACCAAGCGTACCGGACCAATGAGTACTCGACCAATGCCATCTTCGCGATGCTCGACGGGTTCCACTCCGAGATCAAGGAAGCCCAGGTGCGCGAACAAGCCCGTTGGGCGCCGTCCGGCTTCAACTACCCGCGCGCCGGCCTCCAGACTGTTTCTTACGCCGGCACCACCTATAGCTACGACTTTGGCCCGGCGGACAATGCCGGCCGCGGGCGTTTCACCAACGAGGTCAATTTCCAGAAGAAGTGGTTCGCGGACCGGCTCGATTTCATGGATACCAACTTCCTCGACATGCCGCGCCTCAGTGCCGGCACCAAGCAGGTTCCCAGCGGCAGCCTGGTGACCGTGACGGCGGCGGCCAAGGCCAACACCTTGCTCCTCTACACCCTCGACGGCTCCGACCCGCGCCTGCCGGGCGGCGCGGTGTCTCCGACCGCCAAAACGAACATCGGCACGCTCTCGCTGACCATCACGAGCAATGTCCAGTTGACCGTCCGTTGCTACAATACCAGTCATGCCAACATGACCAACTTCCCGGTAGTCAGCGGAACTGTCACCAACTACAACATCGGCAACCCGCTGATCAACAGCTTCTGGTCGGGTCCGGCCAAGGCGACGTATTACCTCGCGGTGCCGACCTTGCGCATCACGGAAGTCATGTACAATCCGCCGAAGCCGCCTTCTGGCAACACCAATGACGCCGACAACTTCGAGTTCGTCGAGTTGAAGAACACCGGCGCCGCGGCCCTGAACCTTGCCGGTTTCAGCCTCTCTGGCGGCATCAACTGCACCTTTACCAACGTGGTGCTCAATGCCGGCCAGTATTGTGTGGCGGTCAAGAACACCGCCGCCTTCCTGTCGCGGTACGGGGTGGGCCCCCTCATGGCCGGTGAGTTCACGGGCAACCTCGCCAACGATGGCGATCACATCGTGCTTTCCGGACCGCTGGGCGAGCCAATCCACGACTTCAACTACGGCGGCGGCTGGTATGCGCTGGCCGACGGGGGTGGTTTCTCGCTGGCGCTGGTAAATGTGAACATCGCCTCCACCAACTACAGCACCAACACTTCCTGGCGGATCAGCGCCTTCGACCAGGGTTCGCCTGGACAGATTGATCCGGCGCCGTCCCCGCAGCCGTTGGTGGTGGTCAACGAAGCCGTCACGCATACTGACCCAACCGTGGGTGACACCATTGAACTGCGCAATCTGAGCGCGACAGATGCCCCCATCGGCTACTGGTATCTCACCGACGAATTTGACACGCCCCGCAAATACCAGATTCCCTCGGACAAGGTGATTCCAGCGGGCGGTCATGTTGTCTTCAATGAACTGGCATCCTTCGGCCTTGGCACGAACGGCTTCGGACTGAGCAGCAAGGGCGATAACCTCTATGTCTTCTCGGGCGATGCCAATGGCAGGCTGACCGGGTGGTATCACGGCTTCAGCTTCGGAGCACAGTTTAGCGGAGCTTCCTTTGGACGCTATCTCGACAGCCAGGGCCAGGAACATTTCGTGAGTCAGAAAGTGAATACGCTCGGGGCAGCGAATGCCGGCCCGAAGGTCGGTCCAGTAGTCATCACCGAAATCATGTATCACCCGCCGGACATCAATCTGCCGTTTGTGGCCCCCGACGATACCCTGAACGAATACATCGAGTTGCGAAACATCTCGAGCCAGCCTGTGGCGCTTTACCACCCCACCTACACAAACAACACCTGGATTCTGCGTGATGCCGTGGACTACACGTTTCCGCGCGGCGTGGTTCTGCCTGCCGGTGGCTTTGCCGTGGTGGTCAGCTTTGATCCGGCGGAGGCGGACACGCTCAACGCCTTCACGAGCAAATACACTGTTCCGGCTGGCACGCCCGTCTTCGGTCCCTATCTGGGCAAGCTGGATAATTCGGAGGACTCGGTCGAACTGGCCGCTCCGGATCTGCCGAGCCTGCCGCCGGCGGCCGATGCGGGATTTGTCCCCTACGTGCTCGCGGACAAGGTGAACTATCAGGCCTTGATGGCTTGGAACGAAGCGGCTGACGGATTCGGCCCATCTTTGCAGCGCATCGTTCCCGGCGACTTTGGCAATGAGCCGACGAACTGGGTGGCTGCCCGTCCGAATCCAGGTGCTCCGTCGGTGATGGGCGGTCTGCCAGTGGTGATACAGCAGCCGACCAACCAGATTGTGGTGGGCACCCACCCGGCAACCTTCAACGTCCTCGCGGGTGGTCCGGGGCCGTTCAGTTACCAATGGCGGTGGAACGGCAATTCCATCTTCGGCGCCAACCTGGAAAGCTACACACTGGACAACTCCCAACTCGCCAACCAGGGGTTCTACGATTGCCTTGTCATGAATGATGCAGGCGCCATCTTCAGCACCAATGCCATCCTGACCGTACTTATGCCCGTAAATCTGCTGGTGCAGCCTTCCAATATCCTCGTTTACATCCCGCCGGACACGAGAGCGGCGCCCAGCAGTAATGTCACGTTCTTCGTCGTCGCCACCAGCACCAATCCGCCCATCTCCTACCAGTGGCGCAAAGGCGGGGCGGACATCACCGGTGCGACAACCTCCAACCTCACCATCTTCAACGTGGGCCCCCTCGTGGAAGGGTATTACTCGTGTGCCGTGAAGGATGGCATCGGCACCATCGTGACCAGTAACGCACTATTGCAGCCGCTCGTCACTCCGAAGTGGCGGACCTACGGCGGCGCGGCGATGCGTCTGACGCTGACCACCGGCGCGGTGGTCCGGATCAGCGTGGAACTGGAAGTCGGCTATCCGCTCCCCATCAGTTTCGATTGGCGGCGGGTCACCTCGCCGGCCGGACCGATCGGTAACGATGCCATCCATGTGGTTTCGAGCCTGGCTGACTATTACGATTTCACCAATACGAACGCCGTCAACGCCAATGTAGTCACGTATCGCGTGGTTGCCAAGAATCCGGCCATTCCAAACGGTGTGGCGCAAAACTTCGGGATCCTCACCGTCGCCGATTCCGATGGAGATGGCATAACCGATGCCTGGGGGACCAACTATTTCAACACCGTCGACACCGCCGCGCTGCGGGATGTCGATTCGGACGGAGACGGCATGAGCAATTACAAGGAATACCTCGCCGGCACCGATCCCACGAACCAGGGGAGCGTGCTCAAGATCTCGCCCCTGAACCCGGCCGGCGGCGTCTGGGTGGAGTTCAGTGCGATGTCCAACCACACCTATGTGGTTGAAAGCACCGATAACGTGGGTGCGCTCCAGTGGAACAAGCTCAAAGACGTCACGGCCTATCCGACCAACCGCGTGGAAAGAGTGCCGGATGCAACCGGCGGCACCAACCGCTTCTATCGGGTGGTGGTGCCGTAAGGTCCACGGAATGGAGTGATGATGCCATTTTGAGTGCCCGTGGATTTCCGGCGCACTCTCTGTCGCTCAGGGGCGCCAGCCGAAAGGCAGCACTTGGGCGGCTGTATGTCCTGCAATCCAACCGTTTGATTGACCGAAGCTCGACAATGACAAACCTATGAAAAACAGCAGCAAACTTCCCGTCCTCCTGTTGGGACTCGTCCTCGCGGCCTCTTCCGCCGTGGCGCAGACCAACGTCATCATCAGCGAGTTCATGGCGTTCAACACCAGGAACCTGACCGACCAGGATGGAGAATACTCCGACTGGATCGAAATCTACAACGCCGGAACGACTTCGGTGAATCTGCTCGACTGGTCGCTCACGGACAAGGCCGACAACCTGACCCAATGGCGCTTCCCCGCCACCAACATCGGGCCCGGACGTTTCATCGTGGTCTTCGCTTCGGGCAAGAACCGGCGAGTCGCCGGGGCGGAACTGCACACCAGCTTCGGTCTCCGCGGTGGCGGCGAATACCTGGCGCTGGTCCAGCCTGACGGGGCGACCATCGCCACGCAATTCGCGCCGCTGTTTCCGGCACAGGCGGCCGACGTGTCCTACGGCATCGGATCGCTGACCACCAACCTGACGTTCCTCACCACCAACAGCGCGGCGCGCGTGCGCGTCCCGGCGAGCGCCGCGGATGGCACCAACTGGCTTTATCCCGGCTTCGACGACGCAGCCTGGACCGTCGGCACCAACGGGGTCGGCTTTGGCACGACCAACGTGGTCAGCGCGGATTACGGTGCCGCCGTGCTGACGACGGCGCCGGTGGGCTATTGGCGGCTTAACGAAACCAGCGGAACCTCGGCCGCCAACATCGGTTCCGGGACGGGCTTGAACGGCACCTACACCGCGGTGACCCTCGGCATCGCGGGGCCGCGTCCGCCGCAGTTCAACGGTTTTGAAGCCGGCAACAACGCGCCAATGTTCAATGGCTCATCCAGCTTCGCCAACTCGGCCAGTGGCCTGCTCAGCGGGCGCGGCGCATTCACCGTCGGCGGATGGGTCAAACCCGCAGTGACGCCGGGCAGCCGCATCGGTTTGTTCGGGCAGAACGACTGCGTTGAGTTTGGCTTCATCAGCGGCACCACCATCGAATGCTGGACGCCGGGAGGCGGGTCCATGCAGGTCGCGTATCCGTTTGCCCTGAACACCTGGCATCATGTCGTGGCCGTGGGCGACGGTACGAACCTTCGGGTTTTTCTCGACGGCAACCAAGCAGGGCAGGGCGGCGTTGCGACCGCAAGCTATGGCAGCTCGTCCTTCAACTTCAGCATCGGTGGCGGCGGCATCCAGGACGTCACGGGCAACTACTTCAACGGCCAGATCGACGAAGTGGTGGTCTATCACCGCGCGCTCTCCACGAACGAAATCCGCCATCTCTACACGTCGGGCACCAACGCTTTCGGAGTGTCGGTTGTACCGTATGTGCAGACCGACATCGGTCCGGCCATGTCGAACGTCAACGCCTCGGCCTACGTGCGCCTGCCGTTCACGGTGGATAATCCGACCAACTTCGCCCAGGTCACCTTGCGGGTGCGCTACGATGACGGATTCGTGGCCTATCTCAATGGCAATGAGCTCGTGCGGGTGAACGCTCCGCAAACACCCGCCTACAATTCAACGGCGACGAACACTCACTCGGCGGCGACCATTGATGAGTTCCGCTTCGGTGCCAGCATGCTTGTGCCAGGAACCAATATCCTCGCGATCCACGGGCTCAATCTGACGGCGAACGACTCGGATTTCCTTATCGTCGCGGAACTCAGCGGCGCCGGCATCGCCGCCTCGACCACCAACGAACTGTTCTTCACCTCCCCATCACCGGGAGCGCCCAATGCGGGTGGCGTTCTGTTCCCGGGACCTGCCTTTAATGAGGTGGCCCATGCGCCCAACGTGCCCGAAGATAATCAGGACATCCTGGTCACGGCGCGCGTGGTGCCGACCTTTTATCCCATGGGCGAGGTCAAGGTGCGCTACCAGGTTATGTTCGGTCCCCTGTTAGAGGCGCCGATGTCCGACTCGGCCACGCTCGGCGACGCGGTGGCAGGCGACGGGATCTACAGCGCCTTGCTGCCCATCAGCGGTTCTTCCACCAATGGAGAGATGGTGCGCTGGTACTTCGTCGCCACTGATGCCACCGGCACCAACAACTCGCGCTGGCCCTTGTTCGCCAACCCGACCGATTCGGCCGAATACCTGGGCACCATCGTCGATGCCACCAACGTCACCAGCAAGCTGCCCATCTTCCATCTGTTTGCAGCACCCGGGGTGCTGCAGACCCCTCGTGTCACACCGGTTACTACGGCGACTGGCGCGGATTCAGAGGCCGGGGGTCGCGTGTCGATCTTCTACGACGGTGAATTCTACGACAACATTTACATGGAACTGCGCGGCAACACTTCGGCCGGTCAGAACAAGAAATCCCACCGGGTGGTATTCAACCGGGAGCACCTGTTCCGGCATCTGCCCGGCTATCCGCGCGTTCGCAAGACTTCGCTCATGGCCGAATTCCTTGATCCGGCCTATCTCCGGCAGCACTTGTCTTTCTGGTTGCTGGAGCAGATGGGAGTGCCGTCGCCGTATTTCTACCCGGTTCGCGCGCAACTCAACGGCGCCTTCTATGGGCTGGTGTTTCACAACGACGTGATCGACGTGGAACAAGTTGGGCGCATGGGCTACGACCCGGCGGGTGCGCTCTACAAGGCGGCCGGCACCTGCCAGCCCAGCGAATTCAGCACGGGCATCTTCGAGAAGAAAGCGCCGGAGCCGCTCAGCGACCACACCGACTACCAGACTCTGGTTCGCGCCATCAACGAGACCAACACGCTGGCCGGCCGCCGCATTGCCGCCTTCGACATGCTCGATTTGCCCGAGGTTATCAACTACCTCGCCGGCGCCCGCTGGTGCGCGGAGAACGACGACGTCTGGGCCAACATGAGCCTCTATCGCGACACGTATGGCGACCAGCTCTGGCGCATCATCCCCTTCGACATGAACGCCTCCTGGGGCCAGCGCTACGGTGGCATCACTCCGTTGGACGCGACCAACGATACCTGCAAGAGCCATCCGCTCTACGGCGGCTCCACCATCATTGCCTGCGACAATGCCTGGTTCAACCGCATGTACGACGTCATCATCCAGGTGCCGGAGTTCCGCCAGATGATGCTGCGCCGGGAACGCACGATGATGGATCGCTGGATTCTCGAGCCAGCCACCGATCCGCAGTCCCGGCTGCTGGAGAGCCACATCCGCTACATGACCAACCAGATCTGGGCCGAGGCGTTTTTGGACCGTGCGAGCTGGGGTTACTCGACTTGGGCCGCCTCCAACAAGCCACTCACCAACGCGGTGGATGAACTGTTCAACGAGTTCATCAACAAGCGTCGCATTCATTTCAGCGTTACGCACAGTGTCACCAACGTCGCCAAGCCCATTGGCATAACGCCGACGAGCAACGCCGGCATCCCCCTGGCGCAGCGCCCCGATGTGAATCTCGTGATTCAATCCATCGAGTACAGTCCGTCCACCGGCAACCAGGGCCAGGAATACATCTGCATCTCCAACACCTCGCCATTTGCCGTGGATATTTCCGATTGGAAACTCGAAGGAGGCGTCGATTTCACCTTCCAGAAGGGCACCGTCGTCACCAGCAATGCTGTGATCTATGTCTCGCCGGATGTCAGGGCGTTCCGCACTCGCACTACCGGACCTGGTGGCGGGCAGGGACTGTTCGTCGTCGGACCCTTCAGCGGTCAACTGTCCGCCCGTGGTGAAACGCTCGCCATCCATGACAACTACGGGCGTCTCGTCACCACCAACAGCTATTTGGGAACACCCAGTCTCGCGCAGCAATTCTTGCGGGTGACCGAAGTGATGTACCATCCGGCCGCCCCAACCTCGGGAAGCCTGGTTGCGGACGACTTCGAGTATCTCGAACTCAAAAATACCTCCCCCACGGTGACACTGGATCTGACGGGCATTCGTTTTGTCAACGGCGTCGATTACACCTTCACCGGCGGTTCGCTTGCGCCCGGGCAACGGGTGCTGGTGGTCGCCAATTCCGCGGCGTTTACCTTGCGATACGGAGCGGGCCTGAACGTCGCCGGTCAATACGCCGGTCTCCTCGACAACGAGGGCGAGCGGGTGCAGTTGGTCGATGCCAATGGCGAGGAGATTCTCGACTTCACCTACAACGACACATGGTATCCGGTTACCGATGGTTTGGGATCCTCACTCGTGACGGTCAACGAAACGGCTGAACCCGACTTGTGGAGCAGCAAGTCCAACTGGCAGGCCGGCAGCGCCATCAATGGGACGCCGGGAGCCAGTGAACCCGCGCCGACGCTGCTCGTGCCGGTGATCATCAATGAAGTGTTGAGCCGATCCGATGCGCCGCCGCTCACTGACAGCATCGAGCTTTACAATCCAACCTCGACAAATGCCAGCATCGGCGGCTGGTATCTCACAGACGACCTCAACACGCCGAAGAAATTCCGCATCCCCGACGGCACGACCATCACGGGCGGCGGCTATCGGGTCTTCCCCGAGGCGGATTTCAATCCTGTTCCCGGCACGCCGCCGAGCTTCGGGCTGAGTTCGGACGGAGACGAGGTTTACCTCTTCTCGGCCACGCCCGCGGGCGACCTGACCGGTTACGTGCATGGTTTTGCGTTCGGAGCCGCCGATAATGGCGTGTCGTTCGGGCGGTATATGACCAGCGACAGCAACCAGGTGTTCGTGTCCCAAAGCGCGCTCTCGCCGGGCGCGATTAACCATGGACCGCGCGTGGGGCCGCTGGTGGTCAGTGAGATCATGTTCCATCCGCCGGACGTCAACGGGGAAGACAACCGTGCGGACGAGTTTGTCGAAGTGGTTAACATCTCCGGCGCCACCGTGCTGTTCCACGATCCCTCACTTCCCACCAATGCATGGAAGGTCACGGGCGGCATCGACTTCGCCTGCCCCACCAACGGGGGCGTGGCTCCGGACGAGCGTTTCCTGCTGGTGAACTTCGATCCAACCAACGGCGCGATGCTGGCGATGTTTCAGTCGAAATATGGAGTTTCTCCGGGCGTGCAGGTGTTCGGTCCCTACGCTGGAAAGCTCAACAACGACGGCGACAATGTGGAATTGAAGAGGGCGACCACACCGACACCAGGCGGGGTGCCCTACGTTCTGATCGACAAGGTCAACTTCGGGGACACTGCGCCCTGGCCCGCAGGAGCAGACGGGCTCGGACTCTCCCTCCAACGAAGCAACACCGCGGCCTACGGCAACGATCCAGTGAACTGGGTGGCTGCGCCTCCGACCGCGGCGGCGCCATCGGCGACCGGAGGATTGGCTCCGGTGATCGTCGTCCAGCCTGCCTCGCAGAGCGTGCTTCTTGACGGCAGCGCCACCTTGGCGGTCACCGCCACCGGCTCCGAGTTGAGGCGGTATCAATGGCTTCTCAACGGCCAGGTTCTGCCTGGGGCCACGAACGCCTCCCTGCAACAGAACCCCGTTGCGGCGGCGGATATGGGGGAATATTCGGTTCTGGTTTTTAACTCATACGGGTCCGTATCGAGCGCCCCGGCGTTTCTCACGGTGCAGATGCCGACCGTTATTGTGTCGCAACCGAAGTCGGTCTTCGTCGCCGGTTCCACAAACGTGCTCACCTGGGGCGAAACGACGAATGCAGTGGCGACGTTTGGCGTGTCAGCCTACAGCCCGACGCCGTTATCCTATCAGTGGCGGTTCAACGGTGTCGCCATCCTCGGGGCGACCGCCAGCAGCCTGACCGTTTCCAACATCACCCTGGCCAAACAAGGCAACTACGATGTGGTCCTGACGGATGTCTATGGTTCGTTCGCCAGTTCCACGGTCATGCTCGGGGTGCTGATGCGGCCGGTGATCATTGTGGCTCCGCTGTCGCAGACGAATGTTCCGCTGGGCGGCACCTTTGGGGTCAGCGTGGTTATCCGCGGCAGTCCGCCGCCCTTCTACTATTCGTGGCGGCAGGGAACGGAAGCCTTCGAAAAAGTGAAGCATGTGAGTTATAGCACCAACGATGTGTTCACTTACGGTCCGGTGGGCTTGACGAATTCGGCCTTCAACTGGCGCATCATCGTCACCAACCAGGCGTTGTTGAGCGCGCTGGTGACCGACATCCGCTCATTCACCGTCACGGTGCAATCGGACTATGATCAGGATGGACTGCCGGATGCCTGGGAAGTGGCCAACAGTTACAGCACCAATGACGCCAGCAACGCCACCGCGGATCTCGACGGCGATGGCATGACGCTGCGTCAGGAGTACACCGCAGGCACGGATCCTGGTAACATTCTCAGTTATCTCAGGATTGAAGCTCCGCAGATCTCGGGTGCGGCCACGATGGAGTTCATCGCCGTGTCCAACCGGACTTACTCGGTGGAGTTCACCGACGAGTTGGGCCTTGGCTGGCAGCGCCTGGCGGATTTCGTCGCGCTGGGCACCAACCGGGTGGAGCAGGCGGTCGATCCGCAGTCCAATCCGAAGCGGTTCTACCGGCTGCGCACCCCCGCCCGGCCATAGAGGCGCGTCGTGGCGGGTGAAAGTCGCAACCGCCTTGCGGGCGGGAATCGTCTGGATGCGGGGGCAGCTTTCTGCCCCCGCTTTTCTTGGCACGGAAACAATGCCACCGGAATTTTATGAAGATAATTCACAAAATCTATGGACGGCTCGGCTCACTCGTCTTCGCCACTCTGGCGATTTTTTCCGGCGAAGGCGCGCGCAGCCGGGCCTGTTGATCTCGGAATTCCTGGCCAGCAATACCCGCATCCTGGCGGACGAGGACGGGGAGTTCTCCGACTGGATCGAGATTCACAATCCGGGCACCAACACGATCAATCTCGATGGCTGGTTCCTGACGGATACCACCAACAATTTCACCCAGTGGCGCTTTCCGGCGACCAACTTGAACGCGGGCGGCTACCTCGTCGTCTTCGCCTCCAACAAGGACCGGCGCATCGATGGTGAACTTGGGAGTGAAACTCATCGCCGGTTTTCCCCCGCCGTTCACCTATGAATGGCGGCGGGGCTCCGCGGGGGGCATCGCCCCTGGCTCGACCAGTGTGTCCTCGGAGTATTCCAGTTATTACACCTTTCAGACCCTCGCCACTTCTACTGTGGGATCCCAGCCGACCCTTTACCGAGTGGTGGTGAAGAACCTCGCCAACACGGGCGGCCTTCAGTTCCAGTTCTACATCCACCCCCATCTCGATCTCGACGGCGATGGTCTGCCCGACGGTTGGGAGGCGGATTACGGCTTGAATACCAATTGCGTCGCCGATGCCGCGCTCGACCCTGATGGCGATGGCATGAGCACCTGGCAGGAATTCATCGCGGGCACCGATCCCACCAATCAGTTGAACTGCCTCAAGATCGACTCGCTCACGCTCACCAACGCCACGGAGCTCGAGTTCCTCGCCATGTCCAATCACCCCTACACCGTGGAATACACCGACGATCTGCAAGTGGCCGCGTGGAACAGGTTGACCGATCTGACGGCCTACGCTACGAACCATGTGGAAACCGTGGTGGATCCGGGTGGTGGCACCAACCGATTTTACCGGTTGGTGGTGCCGAAGAAGCCGTAGGACAATTTACTGTGTGTGGCGGCGCTCGTGTGAGCGCCGCTTTTTTGCCCGGATGTAGCCGCGTCGGCCGCGAACCGATCGGAGGCAATCCACGGCTTGACACCCGGCGGCGGCCTCCTCGAAACTCGGCTCGTGCCCAAAAGCCCCCGTCATTTCAAAACCGTTCCGCACTCCAGTTTCTCCTCATGAGCACCCCAGCCGCCAGCACCTCGCCCAAAACCAGCGTCTTCGCAGGCGTCACTCCCTATCACTGGCTGGTGGTCATCATCGCGTCTTTCGGGTGGTTGTTCGATTGCATGGACCAGCGGCTGTTCATCCTCTCGCGCGAACCCGCCCTCAAGGAACTGCTGCGCGGCGACCCGGCGGCCGTGGCCAACGTGAAGACCTACATTGGCTGGGCCACCACCGCGATGATCATCGGCTGGGCGACCGGCGGCATCATCTTCGGCATGATGAGCGACAAGATCGGGCGGGTGAAGACAATGATCGCCACCCTGCTGGTGTATTCCGGATTCACCGGCCTGTCCGGCACCGCCCAGACGTGGGAGATCTTCACCGCGTATCGCTTTCTCGTCGGCCTGGGCGTGGGCGGCATGTTCGGCGCCGCGACCACCCTGGTGGCGGAGAGCGTGCCCAGCGGATTCCGGGCGCTGGCGCTCGGGTCGTTGCAGGCGCTGTCCGCCACCGGCAACATCATGGGATCCTTGCTCAGCTTGGGGATCAAGCCCGGCTCGGTGGACTTTCTCTGGGGATATTCCGGGTGGCGCGTGCTCTTCTTCGTGGGCATCCTGCCGGCCCTGCTGATCGTGCCGATGATTTTCGTGCTCAAGGAACCGGAGGCCTGGAAACAGGTCAAGGCTGGGCGTTTCCATAAATCAGTGGGATCTCCGATCGAATTGTTCCGCGACCCACGCTGGCGCCGCAATGCCCTCGCCGGACTGTTTCTGGGCGTTTCCGGGATGATCGGCTTGTGGGGCATCGGCTTCTACTCGCCGGAACTGATCTCGACCGCGCTCAAAGGATCGCCGCAGGAGACGGTGGACTCCGTGCGCGGCTGGGGCACGGCCTTGCAGGATGTGGGTGCGTTTGCCGGCATGATGGTCTTCACCTTCGTCGCCTCATTCATGAGCCGGCGGCTCGCGTTCCTCGGCGCGTTCATCTTGTGTCTCGTCACGACGATCTTCGTGTTCACTTCGCTCCGTACCGCCAGCGATGCCTATTGGATGCTGCCGATGATGGGCTTCTCGCAACTGGCCGTGTTCGCCGGTTACTCGATTTACTTTCCGGAACTGTTCCCGACCCGGCTGCGCGGCACGGGAGTTGGCTTCTGCTACAACACCGTGCGTTATCTGGCCGCGCCGTTCCCGACCTTGATGGGTTATCTCACGACCAATGTCTTCAGTGGCGCCGCCGAACCGTTCCGCACGGCGGCGGTGGTCATGTCGTTCATCTACGTCATCGGCATCGTCGCCTTGCTTTGGGCTCCTGAAACCAAAGGCAAGCCGCTGCCGGAAGACTGACGGGGCGATCGAACATTCCTTCGCGCGATCTTTTACTCCTCGGGCAGTCCGGCATCCTTCGTCTCAGGCGCGAACGGCAGCGCCGCGAGTCCGATCAGGAACACCGCGCAAAGCGCCAGTCCCGCGTAACGCATCGGCCAAAGGCCCGGCGCGCCGGCGAATACTTTGCTGGTGAGCAAGCCCAGCGTGAGCGGACCCAGGGCCGCGAGGAAACGTCCCACGTTGTAGCAGAACGAAACTCCGGTGCTCCGCAGACGGGTCGGGAACAACTCCGGGAGGTAAATCGCATACACCGCAAAAACTCCGAATTGCCCGAAGGCCATCAGCGGGACGAGCCAGAAGAGGTGGTGAAAGTCGTTGATGAACCAGAAGCCCGCCGCCGTGCCGGCCATCGCCAGCACGAAGCCGATGGCAAAAGCCGGCCTGCGTCCGAGGGTCTGCGCCAGATGGCTCAGCGTCCACATCCCCGCCAGGGCGCCGACGTTGAGCATGATGGACGCGATGCCCGCCCAGAAGTTGAGCTGCCCCGCCACCTCCGCCGGGGCCAGCCCGCGCGCTTCGAAGGTGATCCGCAGGACCGCGCGGATCAGGTCGATGCTGAAGAAAAGAATGCCCCACAATCCGACCACGCCGGCAAACGCCAGCAGAAAGCCGACGATGGCGTTGCGTCGCCAGCGCGGCGTGCCGAACAGTTCGCGATAAGAACCCCCCTGCACGGCGCGCGCCCCCGGTGCCAACGCCGCCTGCCAGCGCTCCGGTTCCTTCAACCGGGTGCGGATCACGACCGCGAGCAGCGCCGGCACCGCGCCAATGAGAAACATGATGCGCCACGCATCGAAGCCGGCGATGTGTCCGCTTTGCTCGAGCAGGCCGAGTCCCATGCTGATGAGCGCCGCGCTGACGTTGCCGACGGTTGACAGCGTTTGCAGCGCTCCGAGCGCGGAAGCCCGCGCGCGTTCCGGCATCACCTCCGCCACCAGCGCCACGCCCACCGCCCATTCGCCGCCGACGCCGAGTCCGGTGATAAAGCGGTAGAAGGCAAAATCCCAGAAGCCCGTGGCGAACGCGCTCAGCCCGGTGCAGAGCGAGTAAATCAAGATCGTGATCAGCATCGTGCGCGCGCGTCCGATGCGGTCGCCCAGCACGCCGAAGATCAATCCGCCCGCCGCCCAGCCCGCGAGGAAGATTGACGTCGCGTAGCCGCCATACTCGGCAATGACCCGCATGTCTTTCGTGCCGAGCAAATCGCGCATGGCCGGCACGCGGGCGATGTTGAAGAGCTGCTGATCGAGGCAATCGAACAGCCAGCCGAGCGCGGCGACGATGAAGACGAACCAGTGATAGCGATTGAGCAGACGCCACCACGGCCGGCCGTCGGGCGGAGCGTTGGCGAGCGGGCGGTTGGATTGGACAAATTCCATGCGCCGGGAATATGCCGGATCGCGCGTGATTTGCCAGCGTGATGGAGAAGATTAACGAAGCGACCTGAACCGCAGCGATCCGCACTGAAATTGTCCCAAGGCATCCGGCGCGTCATCTTCGGCGCATGGCCAACGGGGCGCGTGGACTCATCGACGACACTCCTGCTCATGAACTGCGGCGTAGCGGCGTCTCGGGAGAGCGCCGCCATCTTCGAAAAGGACAACATGCGGCGCTCTGCCGAGACGCCGTTACGACAACTGGACGCCAGCATTCCGCGCAAGCCAACCTCACGGCTCATACACCCGCACCCGGTAAAACCGCGCCGGGCCGTTGGTGATCGCATCGTCCACGACGCCGGTGCCGTTGGTGGCGGCGAAGAACGGACGATTCTGCGGCACGGCCAAAGCCCGCCATGAGTTCGTCGCCAGCAGATTCGTGGTCCACTCGACTTCAAAACCCCGGCCGGCCAGACGCGGATAAGTGATCGAAGCCAACGCGCCGACGCGGAGCATCGTCGCGTGCCAGAAATCGAGCGCGTTCGTGGGGCCGGTGGAGGTGAGCCATTCGAGATGATTCCGCGCGCGGTCGCTGTCGGGATCGGACGAGGCGAGTGCGTCGGCCGTGTTGGTGCTGCCGAAATGCAGAAGCTGCCAGTTGGTAAACGAGACGCTCGCCGGCAGTTCATTCGTGATCCACCGGCTGACCAGCGCAATGGCCTGTGTGTCGAGCACGCTCGATCCCAGCGGTGGCATCCGCCCGTTGCCGGCGGTCAGCAGGCGCGTGAGGATCATGGAATTCGAGAGCGAGCCGGAAACGATGGCGCGGTTGGCGGGATTGCCAAAATTCTCGAAGAGCGACCCGTCAATGAAGCCCGAGGCCGAGGTGGCGCGGAACGGGCGCGCATCGAAATTCCCGCGCCCGGGTCCGCCCGGCAGATGGCACGAGGCGCAGTTGGCGGCGAAATAGGCTCGCACCCGCGACTCGACGCTCCACGCCTCGTTGGTCAGCGCGGGCAGGCTGCGGAGCGCGAAGATGTTGGTCGGCGGCGAGTTGAAGTAGCCGGCGTTGGCCAGCGCGCGAAGCTGGTTGTCCACCACACCGCCGTAGTCGAAGTCGCGGTTGAGCTGGGGCGTGTTGAAACCGAGCGCGAGCCCGCCCTGCGTCGGAGGCGTGTGACAGACCAGGCATTCCGAGCGACTTGGATACCGCCACACCTGTGTGCGCAAAATTCCGCCACCATCATCGATCACGAACGACTCGTTCATCCCGCTGTCCGCCACGAGCGCGGCATTGGTGATCGAATCGCCCCAGCGGTAGGTGAGCCCATAAACTCCACTCGCTGAATCGCGCACCAGCAGCCGCGTCTCCAGCCGCCGCGACGAATCCGGCGCGCCATTGGTGAGTTCGAGGTCGAAGTGTTTGATCCAGACGGTGCCGGTCGGGAACGAGTAGTTGTTCGTCGCGCGAAAAGTGATTTGCAGCGCGGGATTCGGCACGGAGAACCAGCGACGCTTGAGTGCGTTGTCCGACCAGAACGGCACGTTGAGATCATACGGCAAAATGCCCGCGTGCGGCGTGAGCGTGGTGAGATTTGAAAACACTCCCGCATCAGCCAGCGTCGGCGGCAGCACACCGCCCGCGACCGGGACGTAAACGAGACGCTTGATCGTGTCGTTGCCCTGATCGGCCAGCAGCACGTCGCCGTTGGCGGGATCGATGCCGAAGCCGGCGATGGAGGTGTTACCGGTAAGCCGGCGAAACGGCGTCGTGTTGGTGCCGTCGTATTTCAGCGCCCAGACGTTCCCGCTCACGTAGTCCGAGAAGACATACCAGCCGAAGAGATCAGGAATGCGACTGCCGCGATACACGACGCCGCCGGTGACGGAGTTGCCCTGGTTCGTGCCCGAGCCGTGCCCGTAAACCTGGATCGGATCGATGCGCACCGCTCCGGGCGGCGCCGCCTTGGGCCCGGCAACGGCGCCTTCGCGGAAGGCCCAGCCGTAGTTGCCGCCCTTGACGATGAGGTCGATTTCCTCCCACGCGCCCTGCCCCACGTCGCCGCAATACAGCAGGCCCGTCGGCGGATCAAAAGAGAACCTCCACGGATTGCGCAGGCCAATGGCATACATCTCCGTGCGCACCTGCGCCGGCACGAGATTGCTGCCATACCACGAGGTCACGCCGACGAACGGATTGTCCGCCGGCACAAGATAGTTCGTCACGCCGCTGGCGATGGCCGGATGCGGATTGGGCACCAGATTACCCGGGCGTTGATCGACATCGAGGCGCAGGAACGACGCCCAGAAATCCTTGTCGATGATCTGAGTGTTGTTGCGCGCGTCGTTCTGATCGCCTTCGTCGCCGAGCGAAACGTAGAGATACCCGTCCGCGCCAAACTGGAGGCAGCCGCCGTTGTGGTTGCCGGCCTCGTCGCGCATCGTCAGCAACACCTGCTCGGAACCGGCCAGCGCCTGGGCGGGATTCGCAGGAGAGGCCTCGAAGCGGGACACGCGCTGGTGCAATCCCGTGCCGGCGGGCGTGGTGTCGTTGCGCGAGTAAAAAACGTAGAAGAGGCGATTTGATGCGTAGCCGGGATGAAACGCCATGCCCAGCAGGCCGCGCTCATCATTGGGCGTGCCACCCACGATCTGCGCGCTGATATCGAGGAACACCGTCCGCGTCGGCGCGGTGAGATTGGTGATGACGGCGATCCGCCCGCCCTGCTCCACCACGAACACGCGATTTGTCTCTCCGGGCGGAGACAGAACCGCTGCCGGGTTGGCAAACGTCAGATTGCCGAAGGCGTTGGTGGTGGTGTAGCCGAAGACCGGCGGTGAGGGCGGCAGACGCAGCGTGGTATTGGCCACGCGATTCGTCAGGCCGAACGGTTGAGCGATCGCGGTGGTTCCCGCGAAGACGCCGAGAGCAACCACCAGAGAACATGGCAGCAAATTCATGCTGTTGATAATCGCCCCTGTTGGTTTCCAGTCAAAAAATAAATCACCGAACGCCGGGACACTCAGGCATCCGCGCTTGCCCCCGCGATCGTCATCGGCTACTGGAAAGCGCCCGTGCAAACGCCCTGACATGAATCCGACCAGCATCACGTTCATCATCTACATCCTGGCGATGGTCGCCATCGGCTTCGCGGCGTGGCGCTGCACGAAGAATCTCTCGGACTACATCCTCGGCGGACGGCGGCTCGGCAGCTTCGTCACCGCGATGAGCGCCGGCGCGTCCGACATGAGCGGCTGGCTGTTGATGGGGCTGCCCGGCGCCATTTACGCCTCGGGCTTTTCCGAAAGCTGGATCGCCATCGGCCTGACGCTCGGGGCGTGGTTCAACTGGCAGGTCGTGGCCGGCCGGCTGCGCGTCTATACCGAGTTGACGCGCAACGCCCTGACGCTGCCTGATTATTTTACGCACCGTTTCGAGGACAACAGCAAGCTGCTGCGCGTGCTTGCGGCCGCGGTCATCCTGGTGTTCTTCACCATCTACTGCGCCTCCGGCATGGTGGCCGGCGCGCGGTTGTTTGAGCGGACCTTCGGCCTGAGCTATCCGGTGGCGCTCTGGGGCAGCGCGGCGGCGACGATTCTCTACGTCTTCGTCGGTGGCTTCCTCGCGGTGAGCTGGACGGACACGGTGCAGGCGCTGCTGATGCTCTTCGCCCTGCTGCTCGCGCCGGTGATCGTGCTGCTGAACGTTGGCGGATGGGATCAAGCGCTGACCGCCATTCGCGCGATCGATCCTCAGCACACCAACTGGTTTCGCGGCACCTCCAGCGTCGGGATCATCTCGCTGCTGGCCTGGGGACTCGGCTACGTGGGACAGCCGCACATTCTCGCCCGTTTCATGGCCGCCAAATCCGTCCAGACGATCCCCAACGCGCGGCGCTTCGGCATGACGTGGATGATCCTCTGCCTGCTGGGCGCGATGGCGGCGGGATTCTTCGGCATCGCCTACTTCGCCGTGCATCCGGAGATGTCCGCGCCGGTGACCAAGAATCACGAAACTGTGTTCATCACGCTGTCGCAAGTGCTGTTCAATCCGTGGATCGCCGGCATCCTGCTGTCGGCGATCCTGGCTGCGGTGATGAGCACCCTCTCCTGCCAGTTGCTCGTCAGTTCGTCCGCGCTCACCGAAGATTTTTACAGGACCTTCCTGCGTCCGCGCGCCTCGCAGCGGGAACTGGTCTGGATCGGCCGGGGCATGGTGCTGCTGGTGTCCGGCATCGCCATCGCGATTTCGTCGAACCCGGAAAGCCGCGTGCTCGGGCTGGTGGGCTACGCCTGGGCGGGCTTTGGCGCGGCCTTTGGGCCCGTGGTGTTATTCTCGCTGGTCTGGCCACGGACCACGCGCAACGGAGCGCTGGCGGGAATGTTGGTGGGCGCGCTCACCGTCATCGTCTGGCGCATCGGCGCGTGGTGGGGCCTCTACGAAATGGTTCCCGGTTTCGCGCTGGCCTGCTTGGCCATCGTGGTCGTCAGCCTGCTGGGCCGGCCTCCTGGAAAAGCCATCACCGACACGTTTCGCCGGATGCAAGAGCAAGTCCGGGGGCATTGAATTCCGAAGTGGGGCGCGGCGTGGTCGCGCGGGGAGCGCAGGCCGCCGGCGTGCGGTTTTCGGTGGCTCGCCGAAAACCTCTTCCCACAAACTTTTTCGCGCTGCACGAGACAGAAGATGGATGAGAGAAGGTTTGGGCGGGCCGCCCAAACCGGCACGCGAGCCGCGTGCGCTCCCCATCCCTATTCGGAACTCGCTTAACAGAGACTTCGACGAGGCACAGGCGCGCCAAAATCTTCACACGAAAAGGAGCGAAACGACGACGCAGGCGACGATGATGGCGGTGGCCAGGATTATGCGCCCCCGCAAGGTGCCGCTGCCCAACCCCACCACCAGACCGGCTTTGACCAGCGTGTTGCTCAGCGCCGCAATGAGGATCGCCATGGCCGCCTTGTCCGCCACGCCGCCGCCTTTGGCGTACTCCGCCATCGATAGCGTGATGGCATCCACGTCGGTCAGTCCCGCAAGCGCGGCCACGAGATAGAGTCCGCTGCCGGGAAAATAGCGCTGCACGACCTTTACCACCAGCAGCACCACGGCGAAGAGCAACGCGAATTTCACCGCCGCCGTCAGGCTGAACGGATTCTTGAGCGGCACTTCATTGGTCGGGGCCGGCGCACCTGCGGAGGATTTTGGGCGGCGCAAATGAAACACCGCCGCCATCGCCAGCGTCGCCGCGCCCAGAACAACAGCGGGCAGCAGAATCGCCCGGAGCAGGTCCAGGTGAACCACGGCGACCAGAACGACAATGCGCCCGGCCATCACCAACCACGCCAGCAGAATCCCCGTGGCCAGCGCGTTGCCTGCGTCCGCGCCGCCGGTTGTTGCCAGCTCGCGGCTGCGTCGGGCAAATGAAAGCGTGACCGCCGTGGAAGAGACGAGGCCGCCGGTGAAACCAGTGACGGCCAGTCCGCGTTCCGTGCCGAGCAAGCGGGTGGCCACGTAGCCGACCAGCGACAGGCCCGAGATCAGGATGACCAGCAGCCAGAGCTTGTAGGGATTGAGCGCGCCCCACGGATCGACGACCCGGTCGGGCAACACTGGAAGCACGATGAACGTGGCAATCAGCAGCTTGAGAACTGCGTAGATGTCATCCGGAGCAAGTTTGCGCGCGAGGCTATGGATGGGCTGCTTGAAGGCCAGCAGCGCCGAGACCACGATCGCCAGCGCCACGGCGAGGCTCGCCGATCCCACCACGGTCAGCGCGCCGAGCAGGCACACCGCCAAGCTGGCCAGTTCCGTGGTCAAGCCGATGGACTCGGGTTCGCGCCGCGCCTGGACCACATAGCCGGCGACGATCACGGCGGAGACGCCGAGGGTGGCGCCCACAAGAATCCACGGTGTGTCGAACTCGCGCGACAACCACGCGGCCATCGCGCCGATGAGCGCCATCAAAGTGAAGGTGCGAATGCCCGGAACGCTGCTGGAACCCTGCGCGGGTTTGCGATGCTCGCGCTCCAGTCCCACCAGCGCGCCGATGAGCAGCGCAATGGCGAAGTTTCGCAGCGTTTCAAGATCGATGGTTCCGCCCATAAATCTGCCCCTCACAAGGCCGTTGCCGGCGCGGCCTGCGGCTAAAGATCGATCACTTCGCGCAGGCCCGGGGTCTCGGCTTCGAGATCAAAGCGTTCCCGAATCTTCCGCGCCAGCGCGGTGCGCGCGTCCTCTTCACCGTGGGTCAGGAGCACGCGCGGCTTTCCTCCCGCCAGCCCGCTGAACCACGTCAGCAAATCGGTCTGCCCGGCGTGCGCGCTGAATCCGCCCAGCGTATGAACGCCCGCCTTGACCGCGATCTTTTCGCCGAAGATGGAGACCTCTTCCGCGCCTTCCACCAGCAACCGGCCCAGCGTGCCGCGCCCCTGGTAGCCGACGATGATCACCGAGGTCGAAGGCTTCCACAGGTTCTGCTTGAGATGATGCAGGATGCGCCCCGCGTTGCACATGCCGGCACCGGCGAGAACCATGCAGGCGCCCTTCACGTTGTTGATGGCTTTCGATTCGTCGGCGGTCGCGGTGGCCTTCAATGTGGCGAGGTCGTGCATCAGCGGGCGCTCCTGGGTGAACGCGCGCAGGTCATCGTCGAACAACTCCGGGTGATGCTGGTAGATGTTCGTGGCTTCGATGGCCATCGGGCTGTCGAGGAAGACCGGGAACGAGGGAATCTTCCTGTCGCGGAAGGCCCCGGCCAGCAGCAGGAGCAGCACCTGCGCACGCCCCACGGCGAAAGTGGGCACAAGGATTTTTCCGCCATGCGTCACGGCTTCGTTCACCAGGGCAAAGAACTCCTCCACCGTCTCGCGAAACGGCTTGTGATCACGGTTGCCGTAGGTTGATTCGAGAAAGACGACGTCTGCCTTGTGAAAGGGATCGAAGTCCTTGAGGATCGGCCCGCCTTTAGGCCCAAGATCGCCGGAGAACGCCACGGTCTTCTTCCGCCCGCCTTCGTCCACGGCGATTTGGATGCTGGATGAGCCGAGCATGTGACCCGCTTCGGCGAAGCACGCCCGGATGCCTGGCGCCACCAGGATCGGTTCGTCGTAGGGCACGGGTTGGAACAGCGCCATCAACTGCTCGACGTGCGCCACGCTGTACATCGGCGCGATGGGTGGCTCGCCGGCGCGCTCGCGTTTGCGGTTGATGCGCTCATTGTCCTGCGCCTGCACCTTGGCCGAGTCGCGCAGGATGAGACTGGTCAGCTCACCGGTGGCCGGCGTGCCCCGCACCGGGCCGGTGTATCCAGCCTTCACCAGCAAAGGCAGCCGCCCGGTATGGTCGAGATGCGCGTGCGTCAGCAGCACGGCATCGAGCTTTTTCACCTCGAGGCCCGGCGGCAGGCTGTTGTGTTCCTCGGCCCGGGCCATGCCTTGGAACATGCCGAAGTCGAGCAGCACCTTCGCACGGTCGGTCTGGATGTAGTAGGCCGAGCCGGTGACTTCCCCGCCGGCGGCGCCAAACACGGTGATTTTCATGAACGTCTCAGAGCAATTCTGGTGAAGGGCCGTGGGCCGCGCGTTATTCGTTCTCCAACTGCTGGCGCGCCGCAGCGAGTTCCTTTTTCTGCGCGTCGTTGACTTCGGGATAGCGCAGGTCGAGGCGCTTGACCGTGTCCGCGATGATGTCCGCCACCAGGGCGCGCGCGAGATATTTGCTGTCGGCCGGGATGATGAACCACGGCGCCCACTTGGTGTTGGTGGCGGTGATGGCCTCCTCGAAGGCGCTCATGTAATCCTTCCAGTGCGCCCGCTCGCCGAGGTCTGCCGCGGAGAACTTCCAGTGCTTCTCGGGATTGTTCAGCCGATCGAGGAACCGCTCCTTCTGCTCTTTCTTCGAGATGTTCAGGAAGAACTTGATGATGACCGTCCCGTTGCGCGCGAGGTGGTGCTCGAAGTTGTTGATGTCCTCGAAGCGCCGCTCCCAGAATTTGTCGTCCACCTTCGCGTCCGGGACGCGCTGCTTGGCCACGAGTTCCGGATGCACCCGGACCACCAGCACTTCCTCGTAATAGGAGCGATTGAAGATGCCGATGTTGCCGCGCTCCGGCAGCGCCTTGGCGTAGCGCCAGAGAAAATTATGATCCAGTTCCTCGCTCGACGGCTGTTTGAACGACGACACCTGGCAGCCTTGGGGGTTCACGCCCGACATGACGTGGCGAATGGTGCCGTCCTTGCCCGCGGCATCCATCGCTTGAAAGACGATCAGCAGCGAGTAACGGTTGTCGGCGTAGAGGAGTTCCTGCGCTTCGGCCAGTTCCTCGCGGTTCTTCTCAAGAACTTTGGCGGCATTTTTCCGGATGGTCTTCTCCCCAAGTGAGCGGGCGCCTTTGTCGCCCCGCCAGTCGGTGAGGAACTTCTTGAGGTTGAGCTTGGCTCCCGGCTCGACGCGGAACCGTTCGATGACTTTGCGTTTGATCTGGGACATGAGCGAGGTGTGGTGTGGTTTGGGTCTTTTTGTGCGGGCAAACTGTCCTCTTTGCCCGGGTGACGCAAGGCGATTTCGGTGTCACCAAGGCAATCGGGCGCATCTCGACACTGCCCCCGAAGGCACCCGGGCTGGAGCGCGACGTTGACGTCGCTTCATCGTGCGAGAGACCGTCCGGCAATGTTTCGCCAACACCCATCGAACGCTGAAGCGGCCTCAAGGCCGCGCGCCGGGGGCAGTGCGCGGATGCGCCCAAGGCAATCTCGCCCGCGCGCTCCACGAGGCGCGCGAGGAACTGGCCACGTCGCTTTCGCCGATGGAACTGGCCCGTCTGAGTTTCGATCCGTTCGGCTTCACGCGTCTGTCCCAGCGCGCCGTGAACCACTCCCGGCCAACCCGACGGCGCGTGAATCAACTGCGCCCCGCTTCTCCCGGGCGTTGATTCTTTGCGTGCAAACTGCGCGGCGATGGCTTATTTCCATCCGCACCTATGGCAAAGACTTCCTCTTACGCAATCGGTCTGGATTACGGCACCAACTCCGTCCGCTGCCTCGTCGTCCGCTGTGAAGACGGCGCGGAAATCGGCACCCACGTCTTCTCCTATCCGCACGGCGATCGCGGCGTGATCCTCGATCCGAAACAGCCTGATCTCGCGCGGCAGCATCCGGCCGACTATCTCGTCGGCGCGGAAGCTTCGTTGAAGAAGGCCGTCGCTGCGGCGCGCCAGAACGACAGGAATTTCTCGCCCGACAAAGTCGTCGGCCTTGGCGTGGACACGACCGGCAGCACGCCGATGCCGGTGGACGCGCAGGGCCGTTCGCTCACGGATACCGCGAAGTTCGCCAAAAATCCGAACGCGATGGCCTGGCTGTGGAAGGACCACACCTCCACCACCGAAGCCGTCGCCATCACGCAGCGCGCCGGCAAGGAACGCCCCGAGTTTCTCAAGAAATGCGGCGGCGTCTATTCCTCCGAATGGTTCTGGTCGAAGATCTGGCATTGCTGCGAAGTGGCGCCCGAAGTCGTCAAGGCCGCGGCGACCTGGGTGGAGATCGCCGATTGGATTCCCGCCGTGCTCACCGGCACCGAACAGAATGCATTGCGTTGCATCTGCGCCGCTGGTCACAAGGCGATGTATCATCAGGATTGGGGCGGATATCCGGATCGCAAATTCCTCGCTGGATTGCATCCGCTGCTCGGCCAGGTGCGCGACAGTCTGGGCGATGCGCCGGCAGTGGCGATTGATCGCAAGGTCGGCGGACTCACCGAGGCGTGGGCCGCGAAGTTCGGCCTCAAGCCCGGCACGCCGGTGGCCGCGGGCGCGTTTGATGCGCATCTCGGCGCGGTCGGCAGCGGCATCCAGCCCGGCAGCCTCGTCAAGATCATTGGCACCTCGACCTGCGATATCATGGTGGCGCCGGAGAAGCCGGAGTTGCCTTACATTCCCGGCCTCTGCGGCATCGTGCCCGGCTCGGTCATTCCCGGCTGCTACGGACTCGAAGCCGGCCAGTCGGCGGTGGGCGATTTGTTCAACTGGTGGGTGAATTACATCCAGCCGCACGGATTGGATCATCGCTCGCTCGACGAGGCGGCGCTCAAGATTCAGCCCGGCGAATCCGGCCTGCTGGCGCTCGATTGGAACAACGGCAACCGCACGGTGCTGGTGGATCAACGGCTCACCGGGCTGTTGCTGGGTCAGACGCTTTACACCACGCCGGCGGAAGTTTATCGCGCGCTGGTCGAAGCCACCGCGTTTGGCGCGCTCACCATCATCAACCGTTTCGAGGAATACGGCGTCAAGGTCCGCCAGGTCATCAACTGCGGCGGCATCGCGGAGAAGAGCGCGCTGACGATGCAGATTTACGCCGATGTCACCGGCCGGCCGATGAAAATTTCCCGCTCGGCCCAGACGTGCGCGCTGGGTTCCGCCATCGCGGGCGCGGTGGCGGGCGGACGTTTCAAGACGGTCGCCGCCGCGCAAAAGGCGATGACCGGCGTGAAGCCGCTCGTTTATCAGCCGAATCCGAAAGCGGTGAAGATCTACCGCGAACTCTACGGACTGTATCGCCAGTTGCACGACGCCTTCGGCGTGGCCGGCACGTCCGCCCCGCTGGCCAACGTGATGAAGGATTTGCTCCGCATCCGCGATGCCGTGCGGCGGTGAGGGATTCTCATCTGGAGGCCATACCAAACCTATGTCCGAGACATCCACCGGGCAGCCGAAGATTGCGATGAAGCCCTACCGTATTTGGGGCCATGCCTTGCTCTGGTTCGGCTTTCTGTGGTTGTTTGCATCCAAGGTTCTTTTTGAACCCGGCCTGCTTGCCGCGACCGCTCGTTTCACTTCAGATGGAGTGGTGCGCAAGGAGAGCTACACGTATTCGGAGTTGCACGACGCGATTTATGTATTCAGTCGCCAGATTCGCGACGACCCGCCGTGGATTATCACGCCTGCCTTGCTCATGCTCGGTGGCGGTCTATTGCTGGCACGAGCCGGCGCACCACGTTGATTACTGTTTGGTTTCAACCATGTAGTGCTGCGAGTGTGGTCATCGCGCCGCGTTTGCAATCGGACGCCATCGCGGGCCGGGAGGTTGGATGGAGTAACGGCGGGGACCGTGGTGAAGTGCTCCGATTTCCGCCGAAACTTCTGCCGGCTATTGCATCGCGTAATGGCCTTGGTCTATAAACACGCCCATGTCGTTGATCGTTCAGAAATACGGTGGCACGTCGGTCGGCAATCCTGACCGGATCAAGAACGTCGCCGCCCGCGTGGCCAGGTATCGCAAAGAAGGCCACCAGCTTGTCGTGGT
The DNA here is from genome assembly GCA_038249465.1 of Limisphaerales bacterium. Taxonomy (GTDB): domain Bacteria; phylum Verrucomicrobiota; class Verrucomicrobiia; order Limisphaerales; family JBBRWD01; genus JBBRWD01. The sequence continues at coordinate 43,892 of JBBRWD010000054.1, forward strand.
CGTCTCCGCCATGAGCGGGGTGACCGACGGCCTGATCAAGCTCGCCAAGGAAATCATGCCGCTGCCCACCGAGCGCGAGATGGACATGCTCCTGGCCACCGGCGAGCAGACCACCATCGCGCTCACCGCCATGGCCCTGCACGCCATCGACATCCCGGCCGTTTCGCTGACCGGCGCGCAGGCGGGCATCGTCACCGACGACACCCATACCAAGGCCAAGATTCAGAACATCACGCCGAAACTTGCGCATGCGATGCTGGATGCGGGCAACGTGGTCATCGTGGCGGGCTTCCAGGGTCAGACGCTCGAGGGTCAAATCACGACGCTCGGCCGAGGTGGTTCCGACCTCACGGCCATCGCCCTCGCGGCCGCGCTGAAGGCCGATCTCTGCCAGATCTACACCGACGTGGACGGCGTCTATACCGCCGACCCGCGCATCGTGCCCGGCGCGCGCAAGCTCGAGGAGATTTCCTATGACGAGATGCTCGAACTTGCCAGCCTCGGCGCCAAGGTGATGCAGTCGCGCTCGGTCGAGTTCGCCAAGAAATTCGGCGTCGTCTTCGAAGTGCGCTCCAGCCTCAACGATAATCCAGGAACCATTGTGAAAGAAGAAACCAGGAACATGGAGGACATCGTCATTCGCGGTGTCTCACTCGACAAAAACCAGGCCAAGGTCACCGTCGTCGGCGTGCCCGACGAACCCGGCACGGCGGCGCGCATCTTCAAGGCGCTGGGTGATGCCGCGGTCAACGTGGATATGATCGTGCAGAACGTCAGCCACGGCGCGGCGCGTCCCTCGACCGACATCTCCTTCACCATGGACAAGCCCGACCTGCTCAAGGCGCGCGGAGTCATCGACGCCTTGCGCAGCGAGGTGAACTTCAAGGACGTGACGGCGGACGAGAAGATCGGCAAGCTCTCCATCGTGGGCGTCGGCATGAAGAGCCACTCCGGCGTGGCGGGCAAGATGTTCGACACGCTCGCGAAGGAGGGCGTGAACATTGAGATGATTTCCACCAGCGAGATCAAAATCTCCGTGGTCATTCGCCTGGAGAAAGGCGAGCAGGCCATGAAGGCCGTGCATGCCGCCTTCCTCGGCTGAAGCCGTGTCCCCGGAACGAAGACGCAGCGCGCCGGCCTATTTGCATCTGGAATTGATATGTGCCCACACCGCGCCGCTGGTCTGCCCAACCTTGACCGCCTGTTCCTCGGGAGGGCAGGGTGGCTCGATGAGAAAACGACCTGATCAATCGTCTTCACGCAAGGCGCCTCGCGGTCCGGGCTTGGGACTTTCGTAAGGGCTCCGCCGCCTTCAGATCGCGTTGGCATCATGCACCTCGTTCTTCTCGAACCCGAAATTCCGCCCAACACCGGCAACGTCGCGCGCTTGTGTGCCGCCACGCGGACCACGCTGCATCTCATCGAACCGTTCGGGTTCAAGCTCGACGACGCCACGCTCAAACGCGCGGGGATGGATTACTGGCGGCAGGTCCCCTGGCGGCGCTGGGCCAATTGGGCGGAGTTTCGTGCGGCCCAACCGGCGGAAGCGCGCTTTTGGTTCATCGAGTCCGGCGGCAGGCAGCACTACGCCGAGGCGGCTTTTGTGCCCGATGACTACCTGGTCTTCGGCCGCGAGACGGCGGGCCTGCCCGCGACTTTGTTGGAGGCCAACCGGGACCACTGGCTGCGCATCCCGATGTTCAACGCCGACGCGCGCTCGTTGAACCTCTCCAATTGCGCGGCGCTGGTGCTCTTCGAAGCGCTGCGGCAGCAAGGTTTCCGCGGCGAGGTCGGCCCGGTCTGACCCCGCTTCAATCCTTCATCCGCACCATGAGTTACTGACCAGACCTTGGGATGGGCTACCCGAAGACGCTTGGTCCCAACCCTCACGGGTAGGGCGCGTCTGTCCCCAGCGCGCCGTTTGAACCATCTCAAGTTGCGGCGCGCTGAGGACAGACGCGCCCTGCCCAGTCCGGGTGTCGTCCATCCTCTGCCTGGGTAGTAATCCACGCGCAAGTCGCCAAAGGCAGTCCCGGCCAGTCAGTTTTGGGGAGATACTTCGCAGCACAAACCGCGGCGGACCCGGCCCTGCAGGATGGAATCTTCCCTCCGTTGATTCCCGGAGTGGCCCGAGCGGAAGCAGTCAGTCAAGAAGCGCGCGACGAATCCACTCATTCGCTTTCATTTCTCACGCACCGCGACAGGAACGGCACGACGACGCGCTGACACATTTCGTGGAAGCGGTGCGCCTCAATCCGGAGGATGCTGGCGCACGTCTGAACCTCGGCGTGGGCCTCGCCCGCCAGCGCCGGTTCCGGGAAGCCATCGAGCATTTTGAAGCCGTCCTCCGGATGGAACCCGGCAACGAAGCCGCCCGGCAATACCTCGCCCTGGCGAAATCCCAATTGCAGGGAGCCGCCCGCTGAACCTCTAAACCCGAAGCAGGCATGGGAAAACCTCCGCGATGAATGCCGGGCTGGCACGGCGGAAAACCGGGAGGCCAGTCATCTCACCATCGATTCCAGCAGGTTGGAAATCTGCGCTACGGTTGGCGCGCCGAGCTTGAGGCAGCACCGGGCACGCTTGGGGGCGCATCTCGACACTGCCCCCGAAGGCAACCGGGTTGGAGCGCGACGTTTGCGTCGCTTCATCGTTCGTGAGACCGTCCGGCAATGTTTCGAAACACCCATCGCACGCTGGTGCGGCCTCAAGGCCGCGCGCCG
>JBBRWD010000055.1:0-45056 GCA_038249465.1 Limisphaerales bacterium
GCTCGCCTGCTTCCACCGCATGCTGGCTAAACACCTCGACCTGGTGCAACGGCGCTTGTTGAAGGAGGAAACCATTCCGTCCCACGAGAAAGTCTTTTCCCTCTTCGAGCCGCACACCGAATGGATCCAGAAAGGCAAACGGCGCCCGAACGTGGAACTGGGCCACCGCCTGTTGATCGCGACCGACCAGCACCAGTTGATCCAGGACTATGACGTGCCGGTGGGCGGAGCGGACGTGGACCAGAGCGTGCCCGTGGCCGACCGGTGGGCTAAGGGGTGATGAGCTACAACTTGCATGTGATCGGGCGGGAATTGCTGGCGCGGGCACGGGCGGGAACCGGGACGCCGCGCCGGGGGCTTGAAGCCGCCCCACTTGAAACCGTCCGCCAAGTCCCACAGGAGTGGTGTCGCCGGCTTTGGGGAATTTTGACGGTTTGCCGCCCGCCAGTGAGGTCGTGCGGCCAGCATTCGTTGATGAAATCGTCGGGTCCAAAAGTTCAAGCAGTCGGTGGCCGGAAGGTCGGAATTCATGGGAGCCGGGCTACCCCTGTAAATCTACTTCCCAGGCAGTGGGATGGACGACACCCGGACTGGGTAGGGCGCGTCTGGCCCAGCGCGCCACGAACCACTCCCGGCCAGCCCGGCGGCGCGCTGGGCACAGACGCGCCCTACTCGTGCCTGTTGGGGCCAAGCGTCTTCTGGTAGCCCATCCCAAGGTCTTCTCAATAACTCCTGCGACAATGGCCAACCCGCAATCTCGGGCGCATCATCCGTTTTCAGAGTGCGTTACGAAAACTTTCGTAACACCCTCTGAGAGGCAGCCCTGCGATCAGTCTGCAGGAGAAAATCAACGGCATCATGTGTGAGAATCACCTTCGTCAAATCACATTGGCCGCGGATATCTGGGCGGCGAATCACGATGGATTTGCCCCCAGTGATCTCATGGAATTGCAGAACTTCCTGGCTCCTATGGTTCTCGGCTGTCCTGGTTCGCGCCCAAAATCCGTTGCCTCACATTGGCTCAATTTTGATGCAAGCATGATTATCTACCGATTGCGGGCTCCGGGCGTCGAGTGGAAAGGAGTTCATACGAAGCCGCACACCGCGATCGGAGGGCCATAATTATTTTTGCGTTGGTTTATGTGGCTGCTAACTTGCCGGGCATGACAACGACGGAGACCAAAGCTCCCGCGCGTCCCAAGGCGAAGCCGGGAAAAGCCGGGGCGGCTTTGCACGACAAACAAAACGAACGAGATTTTCGCGAACTGCGCATCGACAAAGTCGGCGTGCGTGGCTTGCGTTTCCCGGTTCAGATTCGCGACAAGGCGCATTCGACGCAGAACACGATCGCGACGATTGGCCTGTTCGTGGACCTGCCGAAGGAATTCAAGGGCACGCACATGAGCCGGTTCATCGAGGTGCTCAACGCCCACGGCAGCGTGGTCCATGTGGAGAACATCCCGGACATTCTCTATGCGATGCAGGGCAAGTTGAACGCGGCGACGTCGCACCTGGAGATGGAGTTTCCTTTCTTCCTGGAAAAAAAGGCGCCGGTTTCGGGCATGACGGGTTTGATGGATTACACGGCGCGCTTCGACGCCTCGGCGTGTGGCGAGGAAATTGACTTCGTGCTCACGGTCAAGGCGTGCGTGACGACCCTCTGCCCGTGCTCGAAGGCGATCAGTGCCCACGGCGCGCACAACCAGCGCGGGCAGGTGACCGTGCAGATCCGCTCGTCGAAATCCATCTGGATCGAGGATCTCATCGCGCTCATCGAACAGTCGGCGAGCTCGGAGTTGTATTCGCTGCTCAAGCGGCAGGATGAAAAATTTGTCACCGAGCGGGCCTACGAGAACCCGGTGTTCGTGGAGGATCTGGTGCGCAATGTCGCCCTCAGGCTCAATGCGCACGAGGACGTCACCTGGTTCAAGGTTGAGGCGGAGAACTTTGAGAGCATCCATAATCACAACGCCTACGCCTGCATCGAGAAGGGGTGACGCGGACTGCGTCAGCCGTCCTGTCTGCCAAAATGAAAACAGGCCACACCTTGCGGCGTGGCCTGTTCCCTAAAATTCCCTTTTTGGTTATTCAGCGCCTTCCTGCGCCCAGTCACTCAACTTGATGAACTCCCGGATCTTCCGTCGTTCGTAGCGATGTTTCTGCGCTTTGATCGGGCGGGCCTCGGCTTTGCGGAGCGGGTGTTTGGGGTTGCGAATGATTTCGGCCAGGGTGTCGATGGTTTTTGTCATAGCACCGTTTTTCCTTTCACGAGTCCGGTGGAAGCTTGCCGGATGCCAACGGAGCGGCGAGTTTCGGCAACCGCTCCAACTGATTCCGGCAACTGCAATTCCAGACTCATTCGATTATTTGACTGCCCCCATTAGCAGGGTGTTCAAGAAAACTTTGTGGAAAATTTTCGCCACATTGCCCAATCACCGCCAGCCGGGCGGCCAAATTGGGCCAGTTTCCGAAATACCACGCCGGGAACATCTGGATCATCGGCATCACCCGGATGATCTTGAATCCTGACGGTCACATGGGCCGGAGGAAACACCCCGAGCGCCATTCCTTTTGCTCCCGGTCAGCCACCAGGCGCAGGCCGGCTTGCTCGTAACTGCGTTGCACGTTGGCAAACTCCCGCGCGAGGATGCCGGCGACGATCAGACGCCCGCCGGGACGAAGGTGCGCGAGAATCTTGTCGCGGGCGGCGAGGAGAAGGTTGGCCAGAAGGTTCGCCGCGATCACGTCATAGCGCGGCGCTTTCGGCGCCGGCATGCTGAGCAAATCCCTGCGCCGCGGGTTGAAGGCATCCGCGACCGCGTTGCGGGCCACATTTTCGGCCGCCACCCGCACCGCCTCCGGATCCAAATCAAAGCCGTGGACCGGGCGATAGCCAAGCTTGGCGGCTGCGATGGCGAGAATTCCCGAGCCGGTGCCGATGTCCAAAAACGATTGGCTCGTGTCCGGCTTCTTGGCAGCGACCAGTTGATCCAGACAGAAGTGCGTGGTGGGATGCTGCCCCGTCCCAAAGCTCAAACCCGGATCGAGAATCACGACGGACTGGCCTCTCGTCGGCCGGCGCTGACTCCAACTGGGCTTCACCAGCAACCGCCGCCCGATGACCATCGGAGGGAAGTGGCGCTTCCACGATTCCGCCCAATCCTCGCGACGTAATGCGCGCAGCGAAATCAGTCCCGGCCCGATATAGAGGCCGCATCCCGCCAAGCGCTTCAGTCCGTCCTTGATCATCTGGCGGAGGTTCGACGGGCAATCGGCCTTGCGCTCGAAATAGACACTGGCGGTGGCGATTTGAGTATCAGCGTCGCGGCTGACTGTCACAGGCTGGCCGGTCAGCGTGCCGAGTAATTCACTCACGGCATCCTCGGCTTCCGGTGCGACGCGCACCGCGAGATGCAGGAGAGTCTGTGGTTCCTTCATGTCAGGTCGCGCCAAGGGGTGAAGTTGAGCAGATGCAGACCGGTGCGGTGCGGATGAATATCCACCCGAGTCAGGCTGGCGTATTCTATTTCGACACCCCCGAGCGGCGCCAGCGGGAGATTCAGCAGCAGCCCGAGGATGACGCGAATGACGCCGCCGTGGCAGACCACCGCGATCGACTGTCCTTCATGGGCCGCAAGAATCTCCTGTACGCAAGGGCCGATGCGTTCGCGCAACGCCGGGCCGGATTCTCCTCCTGGAATCTCGCCGCGTTCGAGCTGGCCGAGCCAGTCGGCGGGATTGATCTCGTGCTGCTGCCAGACGTCCTGCCAGGCCAGACCGGTCCAGACGCCGAAATCAACCTCGCGCAAGGCGTCGCGGGTCTCTGGCGGGTGGGCGCCAAGATGGGTCAGCGGCGCCAGCGTCTGCTGCGCGCGTTTCATCGGGCTGACGTAGATGGCGTCGAAGCGATGGTCGCGGAGATAGTGGGCCAGCGCATGAGCCTGTTCATGGCCGCGCGGCGAGAGGTTCATGTCGATGCGACCGCCGAAGATGCCGTGGTAGCGCTCCTCCACTTCGCCGTGGCGGAGCAGGAACAACCGGGTCGTGGGATTCATGAAAACGTCAAGCCAGCGCGGCCTGCTGTGCGGCGAGCAATTCGCGGATCCCCTGCCTTCCGAGCGTGAGCATGTCAGTGAGTTGCGTGTCGCTGAAGGTTGCTTCCTCGCCCGAGCCTTGCACTTCGATGAACTGGCCGGCGCCGTTCATCACCAGATTCAGATCGACCGTCGCGGCCACATCCTCGGTGTAGCACAAGTCGAGCAGGGGCTGTCCCCCGACAATGCCAAGGCTCACCGCAGCCACGCCGCTCAGCAACGGATTGGACTTCAGTTTGGCTTCCGCCTGCAACTGCCGCATGGCCAGCGCCAGCGCCACGTAGGCACCGGTGATGGCCGCGGTGCGCGTGCCGCCGTCGGCCTGCAACACATCGCAATCGATCCACAAGGTGCGCGGACCGAGCTTCTCCAGATCGATGACCGCGCGAATCGAACGGCCGATGAGCCGCTGAATTTCCTGCGAGCGCCCGTCGATTTTGCCCTTCGAGATATCGCGCTGTTTCCGCTGCAGCGTCGAGTAAGGCAGCATCGAATACTCAGCCGTGATCCAGCCGCCGATCACGCCCTGATCCTTCATCCAGCGAGGCACCGCATCCTCGACGGTGACGCCGCAGATGACGCGGGTCTTACCCCATTCGATGAGCGTGGAACCGGTGGCATAGGGCGCGATGTGGTTCTGAAACCGCAACGGTCGGAGTTGGGCGGGCTGTCGTCCGTCGGCGCGCGTGGTCGTGGCTTTCGCTGATGTCGTCATGTGCGCGAATGCTAGGGAGCCACGAGCGCGGCAGCAATGGCGAAAAGGAATGCGCCCTGCGGGGAGAAGAGAGGAATGGGCCTTCAGGGCAGTTCTTCCACCGTGATGTCCTTGTAGGCCACTTGCGCCACCGCGCCACCGTGGATTTGCGGGGCGATCAAGCCCCACTGCTCGATCGATTCGTCAGGTTCGGTGTAGTCCACCGTCTGGACGCCGTTGACTGCCAGGCGCACGCGGCGGCCGTCGCAGCGGATTTCGTATTCATTCCAATCATCGCGGCGCAGCACCTTGTTCACCTCGTCCATGTTGGACTTGGCGAGCACCTTGTTGCGGCGCGACTCATCATAGAGGCAGCCCCACCATTCCGGATCGCCGATGTCCGCCTGGTAGCCGCGCATCTCGTGCTCGGGTTGCTTGAGGCGCTGACTTCGGATTTGCACGCCGGCATTGATGAAACCCGACTTGCCGGTGAGCTTGAATTTGAAGCGCAGGACGAAATTCGTGTACGGCCGCGTGGTGCTGAGAAATTCATTGCGCGGCACATTGGCCGTGAGCGAACCGCCCACGATGGCGCCGTCCGCGATACGCCACGTCTGGTTGGTGTCACCCTGCCAGCCGGCAAAGCTGCGGCCGTCGAAGAGCGGGACTCGCTCCCCGGCGGTCGCGGAGGCGATGACGAAGAGCATTGCGCCGAGTGGGTGGAGGATTTTCATAAAGTAGTTCGTGGTCTGTCGTTCATTGTTGGTCGTTCGGCGGCGTGGAAAAGGGGGTTCGTTTCTGACCTCGGATCATTTACTGGTGAGGACTTCCACGACCGCTTCCGCCGCGCTGAAGCCGATCACGCGCACCCGCGCGCCCTTGGCGACGAGATCGCCCTGCGTGACGACATCGAGGATTTTATCGCCGAACTGCGCCTTGCCGCCGGGGCGGAGGTTGGACAACGCCACGCCTTCTGCCCCCAGCACGGCCGAGCGCTGCCGGGCCATTGCGGTTTCCGTGCCCACGCCGCTGGCAGAGTTTGACACGATGGCGCGATACATCGAGGTGTGCGGCAGAAACCGGCTGACCATCCACACGCCCACCGCCGAACCGAGCACCGCCAGCAGGAGGTTGTTCATCGAATGCTGAAAACCTTCGAATCCAGGAAATTGCGGCAGGCCCGGCAGAGTCACGGGTCCGGGCGCCGGAATGGTGGGCGGCGCGGCGGGATAGACATCGACCAACGCCATGATGATTGCTCCAAGCATCAGTACCGCGCCGATGAGCCCGATGACGACCGTGCCGGGATAGAAGAAGAGCTCGACGATCACCAGCGCCAGCCCGACGAGGAAGACGATCATCCACGCCCATCCGGAGAAGCCTGACACGTAGCCGGCGACAAAGTAGAGGGCGAACGCCGTGATGCCGACGATGCCCGGCAGGCCGAAGCCGGGTGTCTTGAATTCGATGTAAATGCCGACGACGCCGATGATGAGCAGGACGGGCGCGATGGCGTTGAGCCAGGTGCCGAGCGTCTCCGTGCCGGTGGGCTTGATGTCGATGCGTGCGGCGTCCGCGTAGCCGAGCTTCGCGAGCAACACCGCGAGGTTGTCCACCGTGCCCGCCGAGAGCAACGGCTTGGGCGGCTGACCATGTTTCACCTCCGCCTCCTGATCGGTCAGCGTCAGAATCTCGCCTTCCTTGACGATGGTCTCGCCGTCGATGGTGAGACCCTTGTTCTTGTTGATCATCGCCTCGACGACTGCCGGATTGTGGCCGTTGCGGGTTGCGGTGGCGCGCACCTGGGCGGCAACTGCGGAAGTCATCTTCTTTTCGAAGGTGTCCGACATCTTCTCCGCGCCCTCGCCGCCGGGAGACAGCATGATGGGCGCCGCCGCGCCGATGACCGCGCCGGGCACCATGTAGATCTTCTTCGTGCCAACCGCAATGAAAGCCCCGGCGGAAAACGCGCGTTTGTTCACCAGCGTGACCGTGTCGCCGCGGAACTTCTCGATGATGTCGATGATGTCGAGAGTCGTGTCCACCCGCCCGCCGTTGGTGTCCATATCCAGGACCAGCAGGTCGGCATTGTTTTCCATGGCCTCCTTGACTCCGCGGCGGATGACATAAACCAGCGGCGGCATGATGTCGTCGCGCACCGGGATGACATAGACCTTCCTGGCGGACGCCCTCGGCGGCGCGGCCGGCGGTTCACCCGCAAACAACGCGCTGAGGCTCAGGAGGAAAGCCAGCATTACTCTCATGGGCGCACCGTATCGCAATCACCGTCCCACCGCAAGGAATGCCCGGCCTGGCCTGCCAAGCCCGGTCTCGGCCTGCATTCTGCTAGGCCTTCATCCGCGAACAGGACACCAGTATGAGCACGGAAACGCCCGAAACCCAGGTCAGACCGCTCCGCCTCTCGGAAGGACAGACGGAGATGCTGATGAAGGCCTTGATGGCCGCCGCGATGATCGAGCCGCCCAGCGGCCTGACTGACACCCAGTTTATCCGCCTGCGCCTCGATGAGGCCACCGCACCGGTTGTTGCCGCGGAACGCACGAAGAACATGGTGCTCTGAAGGGTTCGAGCGTCGAATCCGGCGCTGAGCCTCTCCACTACAACGCGTCGATGGCGATCACGCGCAGGATCTCCTCCAGCGTCGTCTGGCCTTTGAGGACGCGGCGCAATCCATCCTGCCACATCGTCTGCATGCCCTGATCGATCGCGACCTGCTGCAAGGCACGCGTCGGACGTTTCTCCATCACTGCTTCGCGAAAGATTTCATCCGGCGTGAGCAGTTCCGAAACTGCCGTGCGTCCGGTGAAACCGGTGTGGACGCATGATTCGCAACCGCGTCCGCGCATGAACTGCGTGGTGGTCATCAACTCCGGCGGAAACATCTTCAGGGCCGCTGGCTCGGGCGTGTAGGATTCGAGGCAATGCGGGCAGTTCTTGCGGATGAGTCGGATGCCCAGCACGCCGAGGACGCTGCTCGCCAGCAGGAACGGCTCGATCTCCATGTTGATGAGCCGTGCAAAAACGCCCGCCGCGAGTCCGCTGTGAATGGTGCTGATGACCAGATGGCCGGTGAGCCCGGCTTGCACGGCGATGTTGGCGGTCTCGGGATCGCGGATCTCACCGATCATGATCACCTGCGGATCCTGGCGCATGAGCGAACGCAGCGCCTTGGGATAGGTGAAATCCTGCGCCGGATTAATCTGGGCCTGGGCGATCATGGGCAGGTTGAACTCGACCGGATCTTCCACCGTGCTCACGCTCACGGCCGGACCAACGCGCTGCACAATCTGATAGAGCGAAGAGTAAATGGCCGTGGTCTTGCCGGAACCGGTCGGCCCGGTGAGCAGGAGCAGGCCGCTGGGTTTGGAGAGCAGCTTGATCCACTTGCGATGGACGTCTTCATCGAAGCCCAAGGCCGCAAGGTCGAAGCTCCGGTTGCGCGGATCAAAGAGGCGCACGACGATTTTCTCGCCGCGCGTCGTGGGAAACACGGAGATGCGCAATTCCACCCCGCCCAGTTCGGGTCCGCCCGAAGCGTGGCCCTCCTGCGGCAGATCCGTTTTGTAGCTGACGAGGTCCGCCATCACCTTGAAACGTCCGGCGATCTTGTCCATCAACTCCAGCGGGAGATGCACCAGTTCGGTCAGCACGCCGCTGAGCCGCACGCGCACCACCAGCGTGTTCTCCCAGGGTTCAATGTGGATATCACTCGCGCCCGAGCTGATGCCGTCGTGCAGGATGTGGTTCACGAGCACACCGATCTCGATGCCCTTCTCGGCGGTGTAATCGGACTGGAGATAGTCAATGGTGCGGTTCATGGCGCTAGGATGGTTGGCGGGTGGATAGCGATTTCGTCCGGCAGTGGCGAGGAGAAATTCCACTGCCAGCGATGGTTGGGCGCGGTGGCGCAAGCTTCCAGCTTGCCGCAGTCCTGGCGACCTTCCAGGTTGCCTTGCGGGCTGGCGCAGCGGTTTTGCGCCAAGCTGGAAGCTTGGCGGCGCGGTCGCAAGCCAGAGGCTCGCGCCACTTCCGATGATGGGATCATCAAAATGCGCCTGCGATGGTTCAGCCTCAAAACCGCGGATGAACTCAGATGGACGCAGAGAAGTTTGAGCAACCAACCAGGAAGCGCCGAAGCGGGGTTTCACCTTAACGGCGAAAGGCGTCTTTGTTACATGACCTTGGAATCTGCGTTCATCCGCGTTGATCTGCGGTTCAACAGTCGGATTTCGGTTTAGAGCCGCAGTTGGCGAATCAACTCCACCGGCGTCACGACCGAGACACCGAAGGGCTTCTCCAGCGCGAGCAGATCACGCTCTTGCGTCACCAAAAAACGCCGCCTGCACGGCTGCCGCCGAGGCGACGAACAGGTTGTCGTCAGGGTCGCGGCTCAACTTGTCTCGCAGCGGCATTGGCTCCACGCGGACCGACTTGGCGGCGATCCACGCCAGCGCCCCGGATGGCTGCGCCTCGGGAAACAACCGGGCGCGGAGTTCGGTGGTGACGGCGGCGTATTCGTCGAGAATGTCCTGGTTCACCGCGGTCTTGAAGCGCCGCCGCGCCAGTCCGATCAGGGCGCGGCGGGCGGTGCTGCGGGGCCAGAAGATCGCTTCGACGACCACGTTGGTGTCGAAGACGACAATCATGCGCGGCCTTTGCCCTGGCGGTGCCGGCGGATGACCTGGGCGATTAAGGCGCGGTCCTTGGGCGCCGGCTCACCCTGGCCACCGTGAGGATCCACCCCGGCGAACGCGGCGCGCATCTCCTTCAAGGCGCGGCTCTCCTGTCGGTCACGCAGCAGCCGCAGGGCCTCGCGCACCACCTCGCTGGCGTTGCCATGCTCTCCGGCGCTCACCTGGCTGGCGACATACTGTTCCCATGTCGGGGGCAGCGAAACATTCATGCCGCCAATTTCGGCCGGTGCCATTCAAAATCAATAGATAACAAGGCCCACCTCCAGCCGGTTCCGACTTGTCATGCCAAGCTGCTTGGCATATTTTGCGCCCATGCGAAAGGTGATTTCGAGCCACTACGCGCGGATTGGCCGGCGCGGGGGGCAGGCTTCCACGCCTGCCAAGCGGGCAGCGGCACGCCAGAACGCTCTGAAGCGATGGGGACAAACCCAGGCGCAACCCGTGCTGCCGGTGGAAGTGCTGCGCGACGGCACCTGGTATCGTGGACAAGGGCGAAACGCGACCGTGGGCCTTTGGGATGCTCGCGCCCGCTGCTTCTGGACCATCGCTGTGAACGATTTCGCTGACCCGGCAAAGTTTCCTGACGAGCCGCTGCGGCAGGTCCGCCTGAAGCGGGAAGACTACTTTGGCAAAGCCAGCGGCACTTTCCGGCCCACCGCGACACTCTGACCGACAGCCGTGTTCGCGAACAAACAGGCGATTCAGGAGGCACTGTCACGCACCGGACGACGGCTGGCACTGGCGGACGCGGGTGAATTTGCACTCCTGGTGTGCGGCGGTTCGGCGCTCAATCTCGCCGGAATCATTCAATCTTAAAACCGCAGATGGACGCAGATAGGATTGAGAAACAGAACGAGATGTGCCGAGGCGGGGACTCACCTGGCGGGTGAAGAGCGTCGTTGTCGCAGACTCTTGGAATCTGCGTTCATCCGCGTTCATCCGCGTTCATCCGCGTTTATCTGCGGTTCAACTGCCGGATTTAGGTTCAACGACCGACGCGCGATGTGGACGTGCTGGGATTGGTCAAGGGCACGAAACCCGCCATGGTCGTCGCGGAACGACTTCCAACGGAAGTGACGCAGGCGGCAGAACTGGTGGCGAAGGATCTGGGTTTGCCCAGCGACTGGCTGAATGATGCGGCGCTGGACGTGCAGCGATTGGGACTGCCGTCGGGCATCTTGAAGCGCGCACAGCGGCTGGAATTCGGGCCCTGCTTGACGGTGTTTGTCATCGACCGGCGAGACCAAATGGCACTGAAGCTTTACGCCGCGATTGACCGGGAAAAGGGGCCACGACACTTCAAGGACTTGGAGACGATTGAGCCGACAAGATCTGAGATGGAGGCGGCTGTTCACTGGTTGCTGGACCGGAAAACCTCGACGGAATTCCGCGCGGCCGTGAAGTCGGTGGCAGAGGCATTGGGCTTCGCCCGACTTCGGGCATTCGGCAAGAAAGCCAGTTCTCGATCCGGAAGAGAAACTGTCCCAGCGCCCCGAGGCAGATCAGGGTCGAGGCGTCACTCACGACGGCGGGCATAGGCGAGGTCTTCGCCCAATTCCGATTCAGTGTGGTGCATCGGCACGCCGCGCCGGGCGAGGAGATCGTTCAATTCCCATCGCGAAAGCCCCGCCAGTTCGGCCGCCTTGCCAAGGCCGAGGATTTGCTGGGCGTAGAGCGACACCGCCAGCTCGAGTTGCAGGCGTGACTTGAGTTCGGGCGGCGGCAACCGCAGGGCTGCAGACACGTCGTCCGGGAATTCCATGGTCACGCTCACGGGGACACCGTGGCGGGCAGCGTGGGGCAGAGCACGGTGGGGCTTGGATCGTCGGGCTTGGATCGTCGTGGCTTGGTGCGAAGAGCCTCCGCGCCAGAGAGGTTCGAATCCTCGAACGCGAAGACGAGTTGCTGAGGAATGCCCGTGTCAGTATTGCTGGCGACGGTTGGGTGGCCCGGAAGAGCGCACGGCGCGCCACCCAGGTCAGCGCCAGCGTTTTGATGTTTGGCTATTGTATTCATCTGACGCTGCGAGTTGTAGTCGCAGGGCGTCAGTTGTGTTCTGTACCCAAACTGCCGGAGGTCAGTACACCTTCTTGATTCGCGCACTTGGAGCACGCTCATGGTTCTGTGCTCGCTCACCGAAAGGAAATGTCTCTTTGAATAGGCATCGCGCCCTCTCAGCGGCCCGATAGAAGTTGCCCTCGTGTTTGCCAGAATCGCCCGCAACCTGCATCGCCTTTCGGTAGTCGTAGCGATGCAACAGGCGCATCGCTTTCAACCAGTTCAAAGGGCCAGTGAAGTCTCGGCCCTCATTCTTTCCCTTACGCTTCTTCGGCGGCGGCTCAGGAATCGTGTCAGGCCGCATATTCTTGGCGAACTCCAGAAACTCGTCGCGCAATTCACCGTTGGTGAAGTCCCGCCAGTTTATGCGGATGACAGCCAATTCGTCGCCGTCCCGCAGGACTCGCCGCTGCTCAAGCGGCGGCGGCAATGTGGGCAGTATTTCTGCGCATGTTGCGCCATCGCATTCATGGGGGTAGGCGAGGCAAACCCCTGGCATCTTGAAGAACAGCGGATGAATAGAGCCGCGCACGTCTGAAACCAAATGCCCAAGCTTGTTCTTGCGCTTCCCGCAAACCCAAGCAAACGACCGATTCTCCACAAGTTCTTTGGCCAATCCGAGCAACAAGGGATACCAAACACCGACAGCGTCAGACACCTGCTCTTCGGTCAGCCCGTCAAAGTCCATGACAGGCGGGAAGGACTTTGCACCTCGATGGCCTTCAGTCGGCTTTTCCTGAGCCAAATCCTCCCCTTCCCGGAGATGCAAGGCAAGGATCCCACGAAGTTTTCGACTCTCGCGGGCATATTCGTACAGGGTGCCGGCGTTCAATGTTTCGAGGTCAACGGTCATTGCCCAGGAGAAGTGGTAGTCGTCGCGGTTCAGGTTCTCCGGCCAAGGCTTAACCTTCTTGCGCACCCACGCCAGCCACTCTTCCGCGCGGAGCCGTTGTCGTTGTTCAAATCCCTCTGGTGCCATTGTGATCGGCCTCGGTCGTTTGTTCTTTGGTTCCTCGGGGCGACCCATAGAGAGTCCGTGCCTCCATGATTATCCCTCCGGGAATTCCGCCCGTGAACTCACGGCGCTGTCTGGTGTGCCCGGTAAAATCGCATTGGATGCTTGTCCCCGTCGCGGTCCCAGAGCGGCACTAGGCCATTCAGGTTGGTGAGAATGCCGAGGCTCTGCCAATCAGTGGCGGGCAGGTTCGTCGTCGATTGAATCTCGAATTGCGACCAGCGCGGACTGACCAAGCAAACCTCGCGTACTCCGGTTTCGCGCGTGCGGCCAATCGTGAGACGCGGGCTCCACTGGTCGAAGGACGTGACAAGAAACTCCTGACGCCATCCGTTCTCAGTGCGATAGGTGCTCTCACCCGCCACCACAATTGTTCCATTGTTCGCGAGCGCAAGGCGGTTGTAGGAATTAATTGCATACGGACGAATACGATACCGGCTGGTCCACAGGAGATTTCCGAAGGCGTCGTATTTCATAAGCAACGCCTCCCGAGGGCCTCCCCAAGACTCCCACTCCACAGTGCCGGCGACGTAAACATCTCCCGCGCAGTCCACAGCGAGCGTGAGCGGGATTTTCTCATGGTCCACCGCGCCGTTGAAAGTTGCCTGCCAGGCCAGCGTTCCATCGGGCCGGTACTTCAAGGTCAACCAATCAAATTTCGCTTCCTGGCCGGGGAGCGGTGTTGGCGATCGGTAAACCACTCCGGCCACATAAATGTTGCCCGCATCATCCATCGCCAGAATGTGCGGCGCCGATCCGGATCCTCCGTCGTAAAGACTGGTCCAAACGCGCTGCCCATCATTGTCGAACTTCACTATCTCGATGCGGCCCCAATTCCCGCCCCACTCGCCGCCCGGTCGCGCCGCGCAGAAGATGTCGCCGGCGGCATTGACCCAAAGACCGGCGGCATTTGTCAATGGTGCCTCCCAAACTTGGGTGCCGGTGCTGGAGATCTTTATCAGGGTGTCACTTCTCGGTTCTCGTGTCGGAGCATAACGCACAGTGAGCACCGTGTTGTCGTTCGTAGAAAGTGCCAGGAAGACTCCTCCGTTCACATTCGTCCAGAGAGGATGGCCGGAGGGATCATATTTGAGCGTCCCGTGATTTCCCGTCACGTAAACATTGCCTGCCTGGTCAAGCAGGACACGATTCGCCTCGTCTCCAGTGCGATTGGGATCGGAGAGGTTGGTCGTGCTGTTGAAATTGGCTCTCCACAACTCCTCTCCGTTCGGGCCATACTTGATGGTCAAGTAATCCTGATACCCCGTTTGCGTGTAGGTCGAACCTGTCACGAAGCAATTGCCAGCCGCATCCAGTTCAAGGTCGGCTGGCCGGTCGGGATTTGGATTTGGGTCGCTATACACCGCAGTCCAGAGCACGTCTCCGGCCGGGCTGAATTTCATCGTCAGTCAGTCCGCGCTGGTGCCGCCGGTCATGCAAGCCTCTCCGGTCACGAAGATGTTTCCCTGCGCATCACGAGCCATGTCATTCACTCTCGCTTCACATTCGGTTTCCGTGCCGCGAGCCGTTCTCATCCAGACCCACGGGAAATTGCAGGGCGGGTTAGTGTCAACGCAAACGATGGCCGTGTCGCTCGGGGTCAGGCCGCCGTCATTGCTTGCGACCAGGCGGTACTGCGCCGCGTGCGTGGGTTGTGCGTTGAAAATGACAAGGATTGCGTTGGTTTCCTGGGGTAGAAAGGCACCGTTTTTCTGCCACATGAAAGAGGGGGGCGGGCTGCCTTCGACAACGCACACCAGCCGAACCGTACCTCCACGCATCACGGCGACACTCTGCGGATGCTGGGTGAAGACTGGCGCGCTTGCAGCGAACGCCTGCCAAGCCGCTGATGCGCCCATGAGTGCGGCAATACACAGATGCACCACCTGCCCTGAGAGGCCGCGGCGAGATGTCGATGTCCGTGTCGGATGGGTTGGTTTGCTCGCGAAAGTGAAAGCGGGCGCAATCATCGCCACATTGCCGCCCCAGCAGTCGGATTCAGGTTCCGAGGGGTGGTCGGGCGCTTTGGATTGTCGGGATCGATTGGTTTTCATGGACGTTGGGCGATCGGAAAACGACGATGCGGAATGCGGACTGTGGATTGTCGAGGGCATGAAGCGCACGCAGAACCAGCGGAATCGGCCGTTGTCCTTGGCGTTGGTGCGGGGTGCTTTCATTTGCGATGGGAATAAGCTAATCGCGGCTAACTCAGACTGCAATGCGCAACTGTAATGGAACTCAAGGCCACCCCAAAAATCGTCAAATGACCTTTCGAAATTCCTTCTGCCCGCCCACGCCGCTTGCACTATCACTTTGATGGCGGTACCGACGGCCGCGCCTCACGCAGCGGCTCCGCTGGGGCTGTCAATGAATCGTTACGCGATTCTCCTAACGCTGCGCTTTCCCGCTTGTCGCCCCGCCTGGCCGGGTTGTATCCAATCAGCCGAAATTTATTCCAATCCACAACGTCCAACACCGCACCTATGAACGAATCGCATTCCCGTTCTCCACACTTCGCCGCTGCGTTGTGCCTGCTGCTCGCCAGTGCGGCTCACACCTTCGCTGCCAATGCCCCAGCGGGGTCCGTCGATGCCCGCATGTTGCGCTACCCGGCGGTATCGCAATCGAACATCGCGTTCGTCTATGCGGGCGACATCTGGGTGGTGCCGAAGACCGGCGGCACGGCCACGCGGCTGAGTTCGCCGCGTGGCGAGGAGATGTTCCCGCGCTTCTCGCCCGACGGATCGGAGATCGCGTTCTCGGGCAATTACGACGGCAACACCGACATCTACGTGGTGCCCACCGGCGGCGGCCTGCCCCGGCGCGTGACGCATCACGGCTCGATCGACCGCATTCTCGAATGGCTGCCGGATGGCAAATCGCTGCTCTACGCTAGCGGCATGACGAGCGAGAAGGATCGCTTCAACAAGCTGTTCAAGGTGAGCGCCGAGGGCGG
The DNA here is from genome assembly GCA_038249465.1 of Limisphaerales bacterium. GTDB lineage: Bacteria > Verrucomicrobiota > Verrucomicrobiia > Limisphaerales > JBBRWD01 > JBBRWD01. The sequence continues at coordinate 15,533 of JBBRWD010000055.1, forward strand.
CCTGCCTTCGCCACTGCCGCTGCCCTACGGCGAGTTCGGCGCGATTTCGCCCGATGGCAGGACGCTGGCCTTCACGCCCCTCAGCGTCGATTTCCGCACTTGGAAACGCTACCGCGGCGGCATGAACCCGGACATCTGGCTGCTGAATCTCGAAACGCTGGCTTCGACCAACATCACCGCGCATCCCGGCAATGACTCCATCCCGATGTGGCACGGCTCCACGCTCTACTTCCTGTCCGACCGCGATGAACACAAGCGCGACAACCTCTGGAAGTATGACAGCAAGACGGGCGCGCTGAAGCAGGTGACCACCTTCACCAGCTTCGATGTGCATTTTCCGAGCATCGGCCCGTCGAACATCGTCTTCGAATGCGCCGGCCGGCTGCACCTGCTGGATCTCGCCACCGAGAAATCGAAGGAGGTGGAGGTGAGCGTGGTCACGGATCGATCGACGCTCAAGCCGCGCCGCGAAAATGTCTCGGGCCTCATCCAGAGCTATGACGTCTCGCCGACCGGCAAACGCGCGGTCTTCGAGGTGCGCGGCGATCTGTTCACCGTGCCGGTCGAGCACGGCGTGGTGCGTCCGGTGACGCGCAGCTCGGGCGTGGCGGAGCGCTTCCCGGCGTGGTCGCCCAACGGGACGAACCTCGCCTACTTCACGGATCGCAATGGCGAGTACGAACTGGCGTTGCGCGCGCAGGATGGCTCCGGCGAGGAGATGATCATCGCGAAGCTCGGCTCCGGCTTCCGCTATCGCCCGCAATGGTCGCCGGACAGCAAGAAGATCGTTTTCATCGATCAGGCGATGAAGCTGCACCTTTACGATCTCGAGAAGAAGAGCCTCCAGGAAATCGACCAGATGAAGTGGCTCTACCACGGCTCGCTGGCCGGCTTCCGCGTGAGCTGGTCAGCCGACAGCCGCTGGCTGGCTTACGCGGGCGATCTCGAGACGCGCCACACCGGCATCGTGCTGTTCGACACCAAGGACGGGAAGCGCCACCCAGTCACGAGCGGCTTCTACGACGACGATCTCCCGGTGTTCGATCCCTCGGGCAAATACCTCTACTACCGGACGGGACGCAGCTTCACCCCTGTTTACAGCGATCTCGACAACTCGTGGTCGTATCCGAATTCGCGACATCTCGTCGCCGTGCCGTTGCGCAAGGATGTCGCCTCGCCGCTCGCGCCGAGGAATGACGAGGAGATCGACAAGGACAAAGATAAAGACAAGGACAAGGCGAAGAAGGACGAGAAGTCCGACGAAAAGAAAAAGGACGACGCCAAGCCCGAGAGCAAGGACGCGAAGGACGGCGACAAGATAGATGAGCCCGCCAAAGCGGACGAGAAGAAGTCCGACACCGCCAAGGCCGACGACAAAAAGGACGAGAAAAAGGAAGCCAAGAAGGAGGAACCGCCCAAGCCGGTGGAGATTGACCTCGCCGACTTCGAGCGCCGCGCCGTGATTCTTCCGCCCAAGGCCGGCAACTACGCCGACCTCGCCGCGGTGCCGGGCAAGCTGATTTTCCGCCGATTGCCGCGCACTGGTTCTGGTGACGAGAAGTCGCCGTTGGTGTTCTTCGATTTCGACAAGCGCGAGGAGAAGACCATCCTCGACGACGCAGACGACATCATCCTCGCCGCCAAGGGGGAGAAACTGCTCGCGCGCAAAGGCAGCGGTTACGCCATCATCGACGCGAAGGAAGGGCAGAACCTCAACAAGAAGCTCAACACGACTTCCTTCGAGGCGGTCATCGATCCGCCCGCCGAGTGGCGACAGATCTTCAACGACGCGTGGCGTCTCGAACGGGACTATTTCTACGATCCGAAACTCCACGGCGTGGATTGGAAGGCCATGCGCGACCAATACGGCAAGCTCCTCGACGAGGCCGTCACGCGCTGGGACGTCAACTACATCCTCGGTGAGATGATCGGCGAGTTGAACTCCTCGCACACGTATCGCAGCGGCGGCGACATGGAAAACCCGCCGTCCACCGGCGTCGGTTACCTCGGCTGCGATTTCATTCTCACCAACGGCGCCTATCGAATCGCCCAGATCATTGACGCCGCGCCGTGGGATGCCGAGGTGCGATCGCCGCTCCGCGCGCCGGGCCTCAAAATGAAGGAAGGCGACTACCTCCTCGCCGTCAACGGCGCGCCCATCGACACCTCGCTCGATCCGTGGGCGGCCTTCCAGGGACTCGCTGACAAGCCCGTTCTCCTCACGGTCAACGAGAAGCCCACGCGCGAAGGAGCGCGCGAGATTCTCGTGCAAACGCTCGGCAGCGAAGCGCGCCTGCGGCACCTGGCGTGGATCAACGACAAGCGGCAGCAGGTCGAGACCGCCAGCGGCGGCAAGATTGGCTACATCTACGTGCCGGACACCGGCGTGGGCGGACAGAATGAACTGGTGCGCCAGTATCACGGCCAGTTCACCAAGCCGGGATTGATCATCGACGAGCGCTTCAACAGCGGCGGGCAGATTCCCGATCGCTTCATCGAATTGCTGCGGCGCAAGGTGGACAACTATTGGGGCGTGCGCGACGGGCAGGACTGGCAATGGCCGCCCACCGCTCACTCCGGCGCGCAGGCCATGCTCATCAACGGCTGGAGCGGCTCCGGCGGCGATTGCTTCCCGTACTATTTCAAGAAGGCGAAGCTCGGCCCGCTCGTCGGCACGCGCACCTGGGGCGGGCTCATCGGCATGACCGGCTCGCCGGCGCTGGTGGACAACGGCAGCGTGACCGTGCCCACGTTCGGCATTTACGACAACAACGGCCAGTGGATCATCGAAGGCTACGGCGTCGATCCGGACATCGAAGTCGTGGATGATCCCTCGCGACTGGCGAAGGGAGAGGATCCGCAACTTGAACGCGCCATCCAGGAAGTCCTCGCGGAACTGAAGCGGAACCCGCCAACGCCGCCGAAGAAGCCGGAGTATCCGAACCGGGCGAGATAGTGGCGCGCAAGCCTCTGGCTTGCGCCGGTGTCACCAGGCTTCCAGCTTGGTGTGCCGACTCTCCACGACGCCAATCCGGAGGAAGCTTGCGCCATTGCGATCAGCCTGACACGGCTCGTCTTGCTCGGCGCGATGGCTGGGTGTGTTGTGCCGGCGGGCCGCGGCGAAAAACCGAGCGAACCTGGGCCGGGCAAGCCGCTGCAATCCGGTGTGCGTTTTGTCACCGCCGGACCCCGCCGCGTCGCTCACCATTTTCCATCGACGATCGCGGACGTGATGTTTCGAGCGAGATCCTCGGCAATCAGTGGCAGCGCCTGGCGTTCCGTGTTGGGAAGATCCTGGGTGGAACGCACCGTGGTATGCCCGATGACATTGCGTTCGATCAGCACCCGTCCACTGATCCGCTCCTGAACCGTGATGTGGGCCATGATCTGCACCCGGAAATCGCGCGGCGTGACCACATCCCGCGGGTCAAAGGTCAGGTAAAACCGGCGATACTCCAGCAGCTTGCCGACGACGATGACATCGCCTTCGTTGTGCGTGTCGAGCGTGTAGGTGCCGTCCTGCTGGAGTTGCTTGCGCACCTGCGAGGTGACGGGATCGGTGAGCCGCGGCTCCAGCGTCAGATTTTGAAACGGATTGACCTGGATGGAGCGGCTGCCGGCCACCATGCCATTGGTCGGTCCCAGCTTGTAACCCGCGCATCCGGTCCCGAGCAGCGCCGCAAATCCAAGCGTGAGCGCCAGCAATCTTCCGGCAAAATGGATTGGGGAGAACATGGGAGTGGCCTCAAGGTTTCGCCGGCTGGGACGGGGTCAGCGGCGGCGCCGGCTGTGGTTCGGCGTTCTTGAGCGAGGGAACCTGCCTCCCGGCCGGCAGCGGCTTGAAGGCTGCCCCTAGCTGTTGCCTTTTGATGCCTTCGATGCGCTCGCGAGCCTCCTGCGCGTATTGCGACTCGGGCGCCTTGAGCAGCACGTCATTGTAGTAGATGAGCGCGCCATCAAGTCTCTTCTTCGACTGGTAATAGCGGGCCACCTCGTAGCTGCCGCGCGCTTGCTCAACCTTCAACAAGGCCACGGTCTTCTCGGTCTGCGGCACGCGGGGATCGTTCGGATGAACCGCCTTGAAATCGTCGAACGCCGCAATCGCCTGTCCAGCCACGGTCTGATCGTAATCGGCGCGCCTCGCTTCCTTGCTGTAGGCCACCCCGGTCCGGTAAAGGCCGTCCGCTCCCTGCGGCAGGTTTGGATAACGATCCGCCGCCCGCTCGTAGGCCTTGGCCGCGGCCATGTAGTCGGGCGCCTTCAGGAAGAGATTCTTCTTCCGCTCATAGGCCTCGCCGATCTTCAACTGCGCATCGGGCGCCACGGTGCTGTAGGGGCCGTTCTTGATGATGCGCTCGTACATCTTGATGGTCTTATCCATCGACTTGTAGAGCGGCACAGTGTTGAAAAGGCGGAAGCGCTGGCCCGCGAGAAAGCGATTGGCGATCTCGTACTGGCGCTGGATGATTTCGTTGTAATTGTCGATCTTGGGATATTTCGTGAGGAGCTTTTCGTAAGACTTGAAGGCCGCTTCATCCTGCTTCTTGGCCTCCTGACAGCGTGCGAGCAGGTACTGCGCCTTGGGTGCGTAATCCGAAAAGGGCCACTGGGACACCACACGCTTGGCGGCCTTCATCGCCAGGCCAAAGTTGCGGATATCGAAGGCCTGCTGTGCCACTTCGAGCTGATCCTTGGCGCGCGTGCGCTGCCACTTGCCGCCGCCCACCGATTCATACACCCAGCCTTCGCCCGGAGTGTAGATCAATGGCGCCGGAGAACGCTGCGGAAATGCCAGCAGCACCACCGCAATCAAGAAGACACGCGCAAGCCAACGGTTCATGCGCCTGACCGTATCGACCGCTGCCGGTAGCGTCAAGAAAGCCGGCAGACGGCAACGGGTGCATCTTGACACTCCCCCCCGGCGCGCGGCCTTCAGGCCGCTTCGATAGGCGGGGGGACAAGGTGCCATCATTGCCCGGCGAGCTGGCGCACGGTGAAGCGACGTCAACGTCGCGCTCCAACCCCCGGGTGCATCCGGGGGGCAGTGTGCCTGACACTGCCCCGAAATCCTCGGAACGACACCCTCCCCTCACGCCGTGCGGGAGGGGAGGGCCGGGGAGGGGAGGCGCGTGATACCCAGGAATGAATGCCCCTCTCCCTGCCCTCGCCCCACTCGTTCCTCGCGGGGCGAGGGAACTACAGCGGGGGCAGTGTCGAGATGCGCCCGCTGGCGACAGCCCCCACCCGCACGTCTTCCCGACTGCATCGGCGAGATGCTATTCACAGGTGTACTTGCCACCGCGTCGCCCGTGCGCATCTTTGGCCCGTCAGAACGAATCGTTAGTCATCGCGACTGACCAATCTGATGAAATCATCATGGCCAAAACAATCGAAACCGCATTGCAGGAAGGGGACAAGGCTCCGGCGTTCACCGCGCCCACCAGCGGGGGCGGCAAAATCTCGCTCGCCGATTTCAAGGGCAGGCACGTCATCATTTACTTCTATCCGAAGGACGACACGCCGGGCTGCACCAAGGAAGCCTGCGGTTTTCGCGATCAATTCGCAGCATTCGAGAAAAAGGGAGCCGTCGTGCTGGGCGTGAGCATCGACCCGCCCAAGGCGCACGATAAATTCGTGGAGAAGTTCAAGCTGCCCTTCACGCTCGTGTCCGACGAGGACAGGAAGATTGTGCAAGCTTACGGCGTGTGGGGTGAGAAAACCTTCATGGGCCGGAAGTATCTGGGCACTCATCGCGTCACGTTTCTGATCGGTCCCGATGGCCGGATCAAGCGTATCTGGCCCAAGGTGAAGCCGGAAGAGCACGCTGCTGAAGTTTTGGCATCCATCTGACCGGGCATTTCCCACCGAGGAGACGTGTCGCTCCGCAGGCTGGTCCCGCCTCAGAAATCGTAGCGCGCGGGATCACGCCCGTCGGCCGGCCCGGCGAAAAGCTCATGCACGCCGAGCTGGAATCCGGGCAGCAACGCCTCGGTCAACAACTCGCGCACCGCCAGCACGCGCTTGAGCGTCAGTCCGTACTGGGTGCCGTGGTACACCTCCACGTTGTCGTAGCGCGGGTCCACCATCCAGACGCGCGGCAGGCGCAACTCCTCGTAAATCGTCTTCTTCTCCACCGTGTCCGCGTGGTGATCCTCCGAGCTGATGACCTCTGCGGCCAGCCACAGCTTGCCGGTGGCGGCAGTGAGCAGCGCGAGGTCCGGCCGCAGGGTGGTGGAAGGAGTGACGGCCACCGCGGTCCGGTTCGCCAGCAACCTGGTGGTGGTGAGCGAAGCCACGCACGCCGCGACCCGCGCGTGCAGGCGGTCGAGGATTTGCTCGTGCCGCAACCTCGGCGGCAGGCGCAGCAGACGCTCGCCATTGATGATTTCTTCGTAAGGTTCGGACATGATCTGGTCGCGGGCAGCGTGAAGAAGTGCCCGACGGTTTGCGGCGCGAGCCACACTGCAGGCGCATCTTCCGGCAGTCACTCGTTTCTCAACGCTTCGTCACTCTTAGCGTCTTCGCCACCAATTGTCGAAGGAAACGCCCGGTGTGCGAGCGTTTGTTGCGCGCCACCTCTTCCGGCGTGCCGGCGACTACCAATTCGCCACCTGCCGCGCCGCCTTCGGGGCCGAGGTCGATCACCCAATCCGCTTCGGCGATGAAATCAAGATTGTGCTCGATGACGATCACCGAATGGCCGGCATCGACGAGCCGTTGCAGGACTTCCACCAGGCGGCGCACGTCGTTCATGTGCAGGCCGATGGTCGGCTCTTCGAGAATGAACAGATTGTTTCGATGGCGGATGGTGGTTTGCGCATCGCGGAATGCCGCCGCCTCAAACCCCGGCTTGAGCCCGGTGAGCAGGTGCGTGACGAGCTTCACGCGCTGCGCTTCGCCGCCGCTCAACGTCGGGCTGGTCTGGCCCAGCTTGAGGTAGTCGAGTCCCGTGTCGTGCAAGGCTTCAAGCGGGCGCTTCACCTTCTGGATGCCCGCAAAAAATCCGATGGCCTCCTCGACGCTCATGTCCAGCACCTGCGCGATGTTCTTGCCGCCGTATTCGACGTCGAGCGTCTCGCGGTTGAAGCGCAATCCCTGGCAGGCTTCGCATTTCACAAAGGCCGGCGGCAGAAAATTCATCTCCAGCTTGATGATGCCCGCGCCTTCGCATTGCGGACACCGGCCCTGCGCGCTGTTGAAGCTGAACCGGCTCGGCGAATACCCGCGCAGGCGCGCCTCGGGCGTCAGCGAAAAAAGGCGGCGAATCTCGTCGAAGAATCCGACGTAGGTCGCCGGAATCGAGCGTGGCGTGCGCCCGATGGGCGACTGGTCCACTTCATAGACGGCTTTGAGGGATTCGTGGCCGGAGAGTTTTGGCAAGGGCTGATCGGTGATTGGCGATCTGGTGGCGGTCTTCGCCTTCTTGAGAACGGATTCCATTGCGGGCAACAAGCAGTCTCGTACGAGCGTGCTCTTGCCCGAGCCGCTCACGCCCGTCACGACCACGAAGCGATTCAGCGGGAAACAGATCGTGAGATCTTTGAGGTTGTGGACGGAGGCGCCATGCATGGAAAGAAATGACGAATGACCAATGACCAATGACGGATTTGTCGCGGTCGCATTCCTCCGCGCTTTCGGCATTCGACATTCGGCATTCGGCATTTGCACCGGACGCCGCTCGCCGCGCGACGGATACTTTTTCACCTCCTGCGCCCGCAGGCATTGACCGGTGACCGAATCGGCGTGGCGCATCAATTCGCGCAATGTTCCGCCAGCCACAAGCTGCCCGCCATGCACGCCCGCTCCGGGCCCGAGGTCGATGATGTAATCAGCGGCACGCATCGTTTCCTCGTCATGCTCGACCACCACCAATGAATTGCCCCGCGTCCGCAGCCGGGTGAGCGCAGCGAGCAACTGCACGTTGTCCCGCGCGTGCAGACCGATGGTCGGCTCGTCGAGCACGTAAAGCACGCCGCTCAAGTTCGACCCAAGCTGCGCCGCCAGCCGGATTCGTTGCGCCTCGCCGCCGCTCAGTGTCGTCACGCCGCGGCCCAAGGCGAGATAGCCCAACCCGACTTCATCAAGGAAGCGGAGCCGCTCGACGATCTCCGGCAGGATGTCGCAGGCGATGGTTGCCTCGCGTCCCTTGAAGCGCAGCCGGCAGAAATACTCGCACGCCTCCGCCACGGACATCTGGGCAAACGCATCAATCACCGGCTCGCCGGACGCCGCGATCAGGCGAACGGCGCGGGCCTCGGGACGGAGTCGCGCGCCGTGGCACTCGGAACACACCTCGCGTTTGCCCTCGGACCAGTTCCACCACGTTTCCTCGATGGCATCGGCCCGCTCGCCGCGATCGATGTCCTCGGGCATGTAGAATATTTCGCCAAAGCCGCGGCATTTCGGACACCAGCCCTGCGACGAGTTGTAGGAGAAATTCTTCGGATCGAGTTGCGGGTAGGACTTGCCGCAGCCGGGACAGGAGCGTTCCGTCGAATGCACGGTCATCCGCCGCACGTGGTCGAGGGTGTAGAGCGTGCCGTGACCGAGCTTGAGCGCGTCATCGATGAGTTGCTGCGGTGTCCTCTGTGGGTAGGGCGCGCTGTCCTCAGCGCGCCGCTTTGATCTTCCGTGCGTTGGCGGCGCGGTGGGGACACCGCGCCCTACCCGTTTATCCAGCACGCCGACTACAATCTCCACATCGTGTTCCTTGAAGCGATCGAGCCGGAACGGCTTGCTCGTCTCAAAGATTTTTCCGTCGGCTCGAATCTCCTTGTAGCCATGTCGTGCGGCCCACTCGGCCACGTCGCTATGAAATCCCTTCCGATTGCGCACCACCGGAGCGAGCAGGATCAGGTCGCCACGCTTCTTGGCCTCCCGGCAGAGACCGCGCGCCAGTTCGTCGCGCGTCTGCGCCTGCACGGGTTGCTGGCAATCGGGACAGAATTGCGTGCCCAGCCGCGCGAAGAGCAGGCGCAGAAAATGATATGCCTCGGTCACGGTGGCCACGGTGCTCTTGCCGCCGCCGCGCGTCGTGCGTTGCTCAATGCTGACTGTCGGCGGCAGACCCGTGATGAGATCGACATCCGGGCGGGCGAGTTGCTCGACGAACTGCCGCGCGTAGGTGCTCATCGAGTCGAGGAATCGGCGCTGTCCCTCCGCAAAGAGAAGGTCGAAGGCCAGCGTGCTCTTTCCCGAACCGCTCACGCCCGTCACCACCACGAAACGATTCCGTGGAATGTCGAGCGCGAGGTTCTTCAAGTTGTGCTCGCGAGCGCCCAGGATCTGAATCGAGTCGTTTGCCATCGTCTTCGTGAGAGGTTTAGTCGTCACTGCGACCGACGCCCCTGCGTCAGCGTCAGAACCCCGCAGAATCGCACGCAAGAAGTGTCCCGTGTGACTCGCCTCGCAGGCTGCTACCGTCTCGGGCGTGCCCGCGACCACAAGGCGGCCGCCGTGTTGGCCAGCCTCCGGTCCGAGATCAATCACCCAGTCCGCGCACTTGATGACTTCGAGATTGTGCTCGATGACCAGCACCGAGTGCCCCGCATCCACCAATCGCTGGAAGGCGCGCAGCAACACACGCACATCATCGAAATGCAGGCCGGTCGTCGGTTCATCGAACAGGAAGAGCGTGCCGCGCGGCGTAATCGTGCCCCGTAGCGGCGTCTCGGGAGAGCGCCGCAAATTTTCGCCGGGCAAAATGGCGGCGCTCTGCCGAGACGCCGCGACGCCGGTGGTGACGGGCAGCGCGCACGCACCCCGAGCCGCGCGACGATTGGCGAGCCACTGCGCTGCGGCTTCGCGCGTGTTGACGGTCTGCACCACTTCGACGCCGGCACCCGCGATCGAGGAATCGGAGCCCGCTGCCTGCGCGAGGTGGCTGGCGAGCTTCAAACGCTGGCTCTCGCCGCCGCTCAGCGTATTGATGGGCTGACCGAGACGCAGGTAGCCGAGTCCGACTTCCTGCAACAACAGCAGGCTCCGGATGGCGCGCTTCGCCGGCGTGAGATGGCCGAAGTTGAGCAGGAAGGTAATCGCGTCATCGACCGGAGCTTCGAGCAGATCGGCGATGGACCAATCGACGCTCGAATTCGAAATAGAGCCCCGCAGTTTCATCGCGAGAATGTGCTCCCGGTAGCGCCGGCCCTGGCAGTCGGGGCAGCGGATGAACACATCGCTGAGAAACTGCATCTCCACCTTTTCAAAGCCCGCGCCGCGACAGCGTTCGCACTGGCCTTGGGCTGAATTGAAGCTGAACGCGCTCGCGTTCAGCCCGCGCTGCTTCGCCTCCTCGGTCTGTGCGAACAGATCGCGAACGTGATCGAAGGCGCCGACATAGACCGCCGGATTTGAGCGCGGCGTCTTGCCGAGCGGCGATTGATCAACCAATACGACATTGGCGAGGTGCTCGTGTCCCGTGAGGCGATGCGAATGGGTCGAAGCGGTCGATCCTTCGGCATCGTCGTCGCTTTCCACCTCCGCCGCCTCCATCCGGTCCGAGGTTTTGACCGTTTCCGCGTTGGCTTGAAACCGCTCCTGCAACGCCGGCAGCAATACATCGCGCACGAGCGTGGTCTTGCCCGAACCGCTCACGCCGGTCAGGCAGACGAAGCGCCCCAGCGGAATTTCCACGTCGAGATCTTTGAGATTATGGCGCGTGGCTCCGGTGATCCGAAGAACGGCCGGCGTGGATTTGGAGTGCGCCGACTTGTCGGCGCTTTGTTGCGTCGCGACTTGTCGCGACGCGCCGGGCGACAAGTCGTCCGGCGGGAAAAGCGGTGACAAGTCACCGCACTCTAAATGAACCGCTCGCCGCGCGGGAATTTCGATCTGCTTCCGACCGCTCAGGTATTGTCCGGTCAGAGAGCGCTCGCTTTTCAAAAGCTCTCTAAGCGGTCCTTGAAATATAACGTGCCCGCCGCGTTCGCCGCTGCCCGGGCCGAGATCAACGACCTGATCGGCGGCGCGCATCACCGCCGCCTCGTGTTCGACGACCACGACGGTATTGCCGGTGTCGCGAAGGCGTTCAAGAATGCACACCAGTCGGGCGGTGTCGCGCGGATGAAGGCCCACGCTCGGTTCATCCAATACGAAGAGCGTATTCACCAGGCGCGTGCCGAGGCAGGTGGTGAGGTTGACGCGCTCCGTTTCTCCGCCGGAGAGCGTGCGCGTCGGGCGGTCCAACGTGAGGTAGCCGAGTCCAACCTCGACGAGGTAATCGAGCCGCGCATGCACGTCATTGAGCACCAGCGCGAGCGGATCTTCCGGATCAAATGCGTGTTGCTCCGCGAGTTGCCCGATCATGTGTCGAGCGGAGTCAATCGGCAGCGCGTAAAAATCCGCGAGCGTGAGCATCGTCGTCTTGCTCGCGTCCGCCGGCGTTGGGACGAGATAGAGCAGGGCATCGGGATTCAGTCGCCGGCCGCGGCAATCCGGGCACGTCGTGTAGGAGCGATAGCGCGAGAGCAGGACCCGCACATGCATTTTGTAGGACTTGCCTTCGAGCCAGCCGAAATAGCCCTTGATGCCATACCACGCGCGCGGCCACTGGTGCTCGTCGTCCTTGCCATAGTCCGGGTCACCGAACATCACCCAATCCTGCTGGCGCGCGGGGAGATCGCGGAAGGGCACGTCCATCGGCACGCCGCGAATCTTGCAGAACTTTTTCAGGTCGTCCTGGCACTCGGCACTGAAGCCGCTGCGCCACGGTCGGACTGCGCCGGCCGCCAGCGTGAGCGAGCGATCCGGCAGGGCGAGCGCGTAGTCGATGCCGATCACGCGGCCAAAGCCCTTGCACGTCGGGCAGGCGCCCAGCGGATGGTTGAAGCTGAAGAGCGCTGGCGTCGGCTCGCGATAGTCGAGATTGCAGCGCGCGCAGTGCAGGCCCTTCGAGAACGCTTTTGAGTTCGCGAGGCCGGCTTTTGCATTTTCGCCGGGCGCCAGTTTGTGAATCGCCAGTTTGCCTTTGCCGAAGTGATAAGCTTGCTCGCACGCCTCGGTGAAGCGCGCGCGGTGGGCGTCGGTGAGGCGCACACGGTCTTGCACCACGGTTAATGACGAATGCCGAATGACGAATGACAAATCGCCGACGGCTTCCTCGATGCGAACGATTTGGTCGTCCACCAACAACCGCTGATAGCCTTGCTTGGCCACGAGCGCGAGGGAATCGGCCAGCGAAAGTTTTTCCGAAAGCGGCACGTCGAACGTGACGAGACACTCGTCATTCGTCATTCGCCATTCGGCATTCACCCGTTTCCACACCATTTGCGGTGGCTCCGGATGCACCGGTTGGCCGCAGCCTCGGCAGTGCAATTGAGCGAGATGCGGCCAGAGCAGTTTCAGGTAATCGCACAACTCCGTCATGGTGCCGACTGTCGAGCGCGTGGTGCGGACGGCGTTGCGCTGCTCGATGGCGATGGCCGGCGGGATGCCTTCGATGCGGTCCACCTGCGGCTTGTCCATGCGGTCGAAGAACTGCCGCGCATAGGGCGAAAAAGTCTCGATGTAACGCCGCTGCCCTTCGGCGTAGAGCGTGTCGAAGGCGAGCGAACTTTTGCCCGAGCCGCTCAGTCCGGTGATGACGACGAGTTTCCCGATCGGGAGATCGAGATCGAAGTTTTTCAGGTTGTTATGCCGGACACCGCGGAGGCGGATGACCGGGTCGGAAACGCGTTTCGCCATCGGACGCGCAATGTAGTGGCACGGTCCTTCGAGGGCAAGGTGACCGAAACCATTGCAAGTCTATCCGTGGCGGATTGCCATTAAACCCTCGACAATCCGAAACGAGGGTCAGCTTTCCGGCGGCCGCTGGCGATTGGCAGCAGCCAACTCCTTAAGAAATTCAGGGTGTCTGCGTTCGTGAACCAGGCTGAGGAAGTAAATCGAGTCGCCGTGAACTTGATAGTAGATGAAGAAGGGAAAAGGTTTCGCCCGGCGGCAGGGAAAGCCATGCGGGCCAACGTGGTCGCCGCCACTCCAGCGGATGATTTCGCGGGTCTGGCCAGCCGCTCGGAGATTTCGCAGTACCTGGCTGCCTCGCGAAGCAGATCATCACGAAATTGACGGCTGAAGATCGCCTTCACAGCGGGCTGCCAAAAACTTCCTCAAACGTCAGGCCGGAGTCATTTCCGGAGACCAAGTTCTTCAACCTGGATAAAGCAGTTGAACCGCAGATAGACGCAGATGAACGCAGATAACCAGCGGTTTACAGAGGCAAGTCCACTCCCCCCGCAGGTGAAGGCCCGTTTCCGTTCATGACCCCGGCCCTGATGAATTTATCTGCGTTCATCCGCGTTCATCTGCGGTTTTTAGGTTCAACTGCTGGGTGAGATCCGATGTGATTTCGGCGTCGGTGCGTGGGTCGTCGTTGAGGCTTTGGATGAGCAGTCTCGCCAAATCCGCGCGCTCCGCGGGCGAGAGCGAGAGCGCCTCTTCGGCGACGGCGAGATTGGTCAGTGCCATGGCGTAAAGTTATCCGCTTGAAACAACAACGCAAGCTCGACGGCGCTTCTCCCACGCGGAGATGCTTGCGGAACTGCATTCGCGCCATGCCTCGTCGCGCGCGGCGGAAAACTTCCAGGATCAGCCCATTGCATTTTGTCGCCGGCTGCCACAAGTTTTCAGCAGAGAGGCAGACGTGTTCCGAGGCTGCTGACCCCGTCGCACGGCCGCCCGGTGCGATCATGATCACGACGACTTCAACTTCCGAAACCCGCCGGCCTGGCGTCGCCAATGAATCCCTCGCCGGCCTCCTCGACCGTCACACTGTCGCCGGTCAACTCTGTCAACCCGAGGGCGACAAGCTGCGTTGCGTGGCGTGCGGACATCGTTGTTTGATCGCTCCGGGGCGGCGCGGCATCTGCAAGGTGCGGCGCAATGAGAACGGGCTGCTGCGCGTGCCCTTTGGCTTCGTTTGCGGACTGCAGTGCGATCCCGTGGAGAAGAAGCCGTTCTTCCACGTCCTGCCCGGCAGCGATGCCGTCACGTTCGGCATGCTCGGCTGCGACTTCCACTGCGCCTATTGCCAGAACTGGGTGACGAGCCAGGCGCTGCGCGATCCCGCCGCTACTGCGCCAGTCAAGGTCGTGACTCCCGAGCAACTAGTCGCGACGGCTCTCCAGCAGCGCGCGCGATTGATGGTATCCAGTTACAACGAACCGCTTATCACCGCGGAATGGTCGCGCGCGATCTTTGAAAAGGCCCGCCCCGCCGGATTGCTGACGGCCTTTGTCTCGAATGGCAATGCCACGCCCGAGGCGCTCGACTTCATCGGGCCGCATCTGGATGCCTTTAAAATCGATCTCAAGGGATTCGATGCGCAACGCTACCGGACGCTGGGCGGTCAGCTCGAGCACGTGCTCGAAGCTATCAAGCGGGTGCATGAGCGCGGTCTCTGGCTCGAAGTCGTCACGCTCGTCATTCCGGGCTTCAACGACGGCGAGGATGAAGTGCGCGGCATCGCCCGGTTCATTGCCGGCATCAGCCGTGACATCCCGTGGCACGTCACCGCGTTTCATCAGAATTACAAAATGACCGATCCCCGCAACACGGTGGCCGACGATCTGGTGCGAGCCGCCGAGATTGGTTCTGCCGAAGGGCTGCGCTTCGTCTATGCCGGCAATCTGCCCGGGCAGGTCGGCCACTGGGAGGATACCCGCTGTCCGCGCTGCCATCGCACCCTCGTCGAGCGGCACGGCTATCTGATTCGCTCGTACGGTATCACCACCGAAGGCCGGTGTTCGGGCTGCCAGTATGAGATTCCCGGTCGCTGGGCCACCACGGATGACTCCCAACCACAAGGTGGTCGCGCGCCGGTGTTCATCCGGCGACCGCGTTCCATCCTCTGATCATGCCAGCGACTCCAGGCAGCGACATTCGTCCCGCCGAGATGGCCGGCGGCTTCTATCCCGAGAATCCCGCGACACTCGGAAGAATGGTGGATGATTTCCTGGCCAATGCCGTTGCGCCGCCCGTGGACCTGCCATCGCCCAAAGCCCTGATTGCCCCGCATGCCGGCTACCAGTTTTCGGGACCAATCGCTGGCTCCGCCTTCGCGCCGTTGAGTCGATGTCGCGGCATCGAACGAGTTGTGCTGCTCGGGCCCTCGCATCACCTCGTCTTTGCGGGCGTGGCCACCACGGCGGCCAAAGGCTTCGCCACACCGCTGGGAGTTGTGCCGGTCGATCGGGCGGCGGTGGAGAAGATCGAGCGAATGCCGCAAGTGCGCCGCTTTGAACGCGCGCACGCCGGCGAGCACAGTCTCGAAGTGGAACTGCCCTTCCTCCAGCAGGCGCTCGGGCGCTTCACCCTCGTTCCGCTGATGACCGGCGATGCCGACGACGCAACGGTGGCCGAAGTGCTCGCCGCGCTCTGGGGCGGGCCGGAAACGCTGATCGTGGTCAGTTCAGACCTCAGCCACTACTACGATTACGACACCGCGCAAGCCCTCGACCGCCACACCGCCGAGGCGATCGGCGGATTTTCTCCCCAGGCGATTGGCCCCGAACACGCCTGTGGACGCGTGGCCATTCGTGGCCTGCTGCATCACCTCGGCGCCGGGCGCGCCCAGGCGGTGATGCTTGACCTGCGCAACTCGGGTGACACGGCGGGCGGGCGTGATCAGGTGGTCGGCTACGGGGCGTTTGCGCTGGCGGAAAAATCGCCACCACGCAGTAAATGACCTGAGCCGCCAGCTTTGCGAGCGTGCAGTAGAAATCGAGGAAGTAGCGGCCGCAAGGATACTGCCGGCGGAATTTGAATTCAGCGAAGCGGCGGTCGCGCAGCAGGTGCCACAGGCGTTTCTCGGCATCGGTGGAGTTCTGACGGAGTTGGCGCGCGAAGTCGCGGGCCGCGGCGGTGCGGGTGCGTCGTTGGCTGGGCTGCCCCCTCACCCTTGCCCTCTTCCCCGATGGGGGCGAGGGAATCGCGCGTTGGCAGTCTTCGCCGGGGAGTGTCTTCGCCGCGTCCATGTCTTTTCGTAGCATCCGGAGCGCTGCTGGATCACTCATTTTTTGAGCATTTCGCGAGTTGCTCTCGTCGCAGCGGTGAATTCCCGCGCGCCGCGCCGCGTCAGGAAAACACACGTTGAATCACCTCGTTCCATGAAAGCCACCACGCCATTCACCCGTCGCGAATTCCTTGTCACCTCCGCTGCCGCCGCCGCCACGGCGGCGCTTGGTTTGCCCAGCCTGCGCGCGGCGGAGAAAACCCTGCCCGAACCCAACGCAGCGAAGCTCCCGCGCTGGCGGGGCTTCAATCTGCTGGAGAAGTTTTCCAAGCGGCGCGGTGAGAATCCCCGATTCCAGGAGAGCGATTTCCAGATGATGTCCGACTGGGGCTTTGATTTCGCGCGGCTGCCCATGTCCTACCTCTGTTGGAGCGAGGAGGGCGATTGGATGAAGCTGCGCGAGGAGCCGCTCACGCACATCGATCAGGTCATCGAGTTCGGGCGCAAGTATGGCGTGCATGTCAACGTGAACTTCCATCGCGCCCCTGGCTATTGCGTGAATCCGCCCGCCGAGCCGCTGGATCTGTTCAAGGACGCCGCCGCGCTGGATGCCTGCGCGTTCCACTGGGGACAGTTCGCCAAGCGCTACAAGGGCATCCCGAATAACCGCCTGAGTTTCGATCTCTTGAACGAGCCGAAGGATCTGCCGGTGGATAGCTACGCGCGTGTCGTGCGGCGGCTGGTCGAAGCCATCCGCGCCGAGGATCCCCAGCGGTTGATCATCGCTGACGGGCTCAAGTGGGGCACGGTTCCGGTGCCTGCACTGTCGGACTTGAAGATCGGGCAAAGCACGCGCGGCTATGAGCCGATGCCAATCAGCCATTATCGCGCGAACTGGGTTGGCGGCTCAGACAAATGGGCGGTGCCCACCTGGCCGCTGAAGGCAGGCGACAAGATCACCTGCGACCGCGCCACGCTGGTGCGCAATCGCATCGAGCCGTGGAAGGCGCTGGAGAAGCTCGGCGTCGGAGTGCATGTCGGCGAATGGGGCGCGTTCAACAAGACGCCGCATGACGTGGTGCTGGCGTGGATGCGCGATTATCTCGATCTCTGGCAGGAAGCCGGCTGGGGCTGGTCCTTGTGGAACCTGCGCGGCTCCTTCGGCGTGATGGACAGCGACCGCACGGATGTCGCCTACGAGGATTTCCGCGGTCACAAGCTTGACGCCGCGATGCTCAAGCTGCTGCGGAGTCATTGAAGCTCTGGCGGCATGAGCCTGTCAGAGTCGAAGCATTGACTTGCTCAACCCTCGTCTGGATCGGCCCACTTCCCGTGTTCCTTGATCAGATCCACGAGGCGATCCACGGCTTCGGCTTCGGGGATGTTGAACTTCACCGCCTTCTTCCCCACGTAGAGGTTGATCTTGTTTGGAGCGCCGCCCACGTAGCCGAAATCCGCGTCGGCCATTTCGCCGGGACCGTTCACGATGCAACCCATGATGGCGATCTTCACGCCCTTGAGATGTTCGGTGCGCGATTTGATGCGCGCGGTGACGGTCTGAAGGTTAAAAAGCGTGCGCCCGCAACTCGGGCAGGCCACGTAATCCGTCTTGAACGACCGGCAGCCCGCCGCCTGGAGAATGTTGTAGGCGAGACGCAGCGACTGGCCGGCACCGGATTCGCCGCGCACCAGGATCGCGTCGCCGATGCCATCCGCGAGCAGCGAGCCAATCACCACCGAAGCGCGCAGCAACGCCACTTCCGGCGTCAGCGGGACTGGTTCGAAGTTCAGGCAGTCTTTGAGCAGGATCGGATTGTTCCGGCCGAGGCGTTTGAGTTTCGCCGCGAGCAGGCGGAAGGCCGCGATGGCCGGGAGCGCCACGCCGTCTTTCACGGTGACCAGTTGCGTGTCGCAGTTCACCGGGAAGTCGCCGGACGGATCGAGCTCCGCGATGTTCAGATCCTCATAAATCGCCTCGGGCCTGACATCGGCCTTCGGACTGATGAGCGGGGCGACCTTGTCGAAGGTGGCGCGCGGGACAACGACACGCACAGTCTGCTCATCCCCGCATTTCATTCCACCGGCCAGCTCAATCTCAGGCGTCTCGCGTCGTGTAAAGGTGTAGGGGTCGAAGGGGAATTCGGCATTCGGAAGGCCGCATGTGGAATTGGTCAGGGCCGGAATCTGCGCGATCAAGTCGTGGCACACCGGAATTTCATGCGGTGAATCCTCGGTCAGCGAGACGCGGATGGTGTCGCCCAGGCCGTCGCAGAGCAGCGACCCGATGCCGATGGCGCTCTTGATGCGACCGTCCTCGCCCTCGCCGGCTTCGGTGACGCCGAGGTGGATCGGGTAATTGCCGTCGGCACCGAGGTCGTCGAGGCGGGCGACGAGCAGGCGGTAGCACTCGATCACGATCTTCGGATTGCTCGCCTTCATCGAGAACACGAAGTTGTGAAAATTGTGCCTTCGCGCAATGCGGGCAAACTCCATCGCGCTCTCGACCATGCCGGCCGGGGTGTCGCCGTAGCGGTTGAGGATGCGGTCGCTGAGCGATCCGTGGTTGGTGCCGATGCGCATGGCGCGGCCGAGTTCCTGGCACAGCTTGACCAGCGGCGTGAAGCGTTCCTCGATGCGCCCGATCTCCGCGGCGTATTGCTCGTCGTCGTATTCTTTGACCGCGAATTTCTTGGTGTCGGCGAAGTTGCCCGGGTTGATGCGGATTTTCTCGACCCACCTCGCTGCTTCCAGCGCGGCGTCCGGTTTGAAGTGAATGTCGGCCACAATGGGCACGAGGCAGCCGCGCGTGCGAAGTTCGGCCACGATGTTCTTCAGGTTGGCCGAGTCGTTCACCGTGGGTGCCGTGATGCGCACGATCTGGCAGCCGACGGCGACGAGGTCGAGCGTCTGCTGCACGCTCTCGGCGGTGTTCATCGTGTCGCAGGTGATCATCGACTGCACCACGACGGGATGGCCGCCGCCGATGATGACGCCGCCGCGTTGCGGATCACCGACGATCACTTCCCGGGTTTTGCGCCGGTGAAACTGGTAGGGCGAGGGGCAGAAGGGTCGTGTGGTCATGGGTGTGGTTGGCAGATCGCGTGGCATCCGTGCCGCGGGATGGCGTTACTTCGCCGGGGCTGGGGCTGACGCCGGAGTCTCGGCGCCGCCAGCCGGGCCGAACTTCATGTCCTGCGCGGGCTTGTCCGTGAGCCGCCACCTCGAGTCTTGCAGATCAAAGAAGGTCACATAGAGCATGTAGCCGATGAGCAGCATGGCGCAGGCGGTCTGGATGTAGCCGATGAGTCTCGCGTTCACCGGCCGACGGCGGATGCCTTCGATGATGGAGAGCACAATGTGGCCGCCGTCGAGCACGGGAATCGGCAGGAGATTGAGCAACGCGAGGTTGATGTTGAGAATGACGCTGAACCAGAGCGCCTGCCGCCAGCCGTACTCACTTTGAAAGAGGATGTAGTAGATGTTGATGATCTTCACCGCGCCGCTCAGATGCTGCGCTTTGATGTCGGACTTGCGCGAGATCAACGCGCCCACGGTGCTGACGAGGGCGTCGACGCTGCCGACGATTTGTTCGGTAACGCTCGGATGGACGAGGGTCATCCGACCGCCGGAGAGATCCCAGCCGATGCCAATCCGCGGTCTCGCGTCCTCCGGCTTCTCCGCATTCAATGGCACCTCCGGTTTGGTGGTGATCTCGATGGGCTGGCCCTGGCGAAGCACCTTCAGCTTCAAGGTGGCACCCGGATTGGCCTCGATGTAGTCGCCGAGACCGCCGTTGGAGAGGAGTTTGGTGCCGTTGACCTCAACGATTTCATCGCCCCGCTGCAAACCGGCGCGCGACGCGGGGCTGTTGCTGACCACCTGGCTGACGATGGGGGTGTGATACGCCTCGACCTGGATCTTCCGCAGACTCTTGCGTTCCCGCCAATTGGTTTCCTCCTTGATGGGCGTGACGGCGATCTGCATCACGTTGGTGCTGCCGTCGGCCTGTCGCCGCTCGAACTTGATGGGAATGTTCGTGCCTTCGCTGCGCACCACTCGCCAGGTGACGCTTGCACCCATCCCACCGAACTTGGTCACCGGTTTGCCATCGACTTCCAGAATGCGATCTCCCTGGCGCAAGCCCGCCTGGGCCGCCGGGCCATTGGTCAGGACGTAGCCCACCACGGTCGTGCTTTCCGCTTCGGTCACCGGGCGCCCGACCGCCCACACGACCACGGCAAAACCGATGGCCAGAAGGAAACTGAACAGCGGCCCGGCAAACGCGACGATGATTTTGTCGAGCGCCGACACCGGCCGGAGAACGGCCTGGTCTGAACTCGTCTTGCCTTCGATGGCGTCCATCGCGGCCATCTGCGGCAAGGAGACATAGCCGCCGGCGGGAATCCAGCCGAGGGCGTATTCGATGCCGTCGTGGGTGGTTTTCCAGAGGGGTTTCCCGAACCAGATGGCGAAGCGCTCGATCTTCAATCCGCGCCATTTCGCTGCCAGGAAATGCCCCAGCTCATGCACGAAAATGAGCAGGTTGAAGAGCAGCACCACTTCCAGGACGATAAAGATGATTTTCAATACTTGCATAGATTCCGGTTGGCCATCGGACGACCGAGGCCGGCGCTGAATATAACTTTGTCCGCCCGGCTGGCAATTCGGGAAACAGTAAATTCACCAGCGCCGGCGGGTCGCACCGGAACCATCGCGGCCGACCTGCCGCTCGGGAGGCTGCCTGAAACCACATCCGCATCGCTGCGACCCGGTGAATGGCGGTGTCGTCAGGAGGTGTTCCGTCGGATCGCCGCAGGGTGTGACCCGGTGTTCCATGAACGCCGCCCACCCTGAACCCGAACTCCGGACCCCGTTCCACCTGCGCGGAGCGAACAAGCGGCGGCTCGGAAGACTCGGGGCAAGGCCCAGACCGGTCAGGATGGCGGAAAAGGTGTCGGTGCGTGTCGGAAATCCTGACAGTTTAAGTTTTGCTCCGATCTGCCCCCTATCGGCATGAGGTTGGATTCTGGTATTGCGCTCCGACTGTGCCGTCGAAAGCGCTCTCTCCGCAGAGGAATTGGCAGAATGCTTTTCGCGAGACCCGGCTGTGGTTGACGCTAATTACCAATCGGTTAGGCAGTTGCCCGGCATTGGTTTACACTCCCGACCAGGGCATCCAGAAACTCGACAGAAGCCGCTGCGGCGGCTCTGCTCCGGACGGGTGCGACGGGCGTCCGATGGACCGCTTTTGTGGCCTCAAATTGAGTGAATCGCTGAATCGGCTTCGGAAACATTGACAGTTTTCGATATGTTTTGGATTAGGCTTCGCGGCGTGTAAAAGAAATAATTTATGCTATTAAATTCTAACATTTAGACTTTTACGAACATGACTGTCTCAGAATGGGACACTAAAACAGGACATGGCGCGAGCAATGCTAAATGACCCGGGCGGGCTGAGGCAGCTCGAAAGCAACAAACGGGAATCCTGATGGGATCCCAATCGGTTGAGAACAAAAGAAACAACAAACAAACAACAAGAGAAAAGTATGAAGAAAACACTACTCACGGGATTGCTGGCGTTGTCCACGCTGGCGTACAGCGCGAAGGCGGTAACCGTCGGTTTGGAATTGGCGCTGCTGGTGGATGTGTCGGGCAGCGTCGATGCGACGGAATATGGTTGGCAGAAAGGTGGATATGCCCAGGCATTCCAAAGCGCTTCGGTTCATAACCTCATCAGCCAGGTCCCTGGAGGAATCGCGGTCTCGTATACGGAATGGTCGAGTGCAGGCTCACAATCCATGCGGGTTGGCTGGACTCTTATTACAGACGCGGCATCAGCTAACGCCTTTTCTGCTACGCTCACTGGTTTGAATCGCCTTTTCGGGGGTTCGACTGCTCCGGGAAATGCCATTAATTTCGTGACTCCGACATTCACCGGAAACGGCTTCGAAGGTGATCGTCTGGTCATTGACGTGTCGGGTGACGGCCAGCAGAACGACGGCGCTAATACCGCAGCCGCTCGGAATGCCGCGCTCCTCGCCGGAATCGACAGGATCAACGGTTTGGCGATTACTACTGATGACGCGGGTTTGGCAGCCTGGTACGCCGCGAATATCCAAGGCGGCGCTAATTCGTTCACGCTCACCGCCAACAACGCCGCTACTTTCGCATCCGCGATCGAAACGAAAATCCGTGCTGAAATCACCAACACGAATCCTGTTCCTGATGGTGGTTCTTCCTTCGCGCTGCTTGGCCTTGCCACTCTGGCCCTCGCCTGCGTGAAACGGAATCTCAAGAAAGCGTGATTCTGGTTTGTCTTTGCAGACCCGGCAGTCGTCACTGCCGGGTTTTTTGTTGTACGCCGGGCTTAACTTTGCGAGCTTGTTGGATTGATGCCCCATGTGGGCCGAACGCGCGAAACCACGAGCCAAAGGCGCCTGCGGAATAAGACACCGTTGGAAGGAACTGATCTGTCCCGCCCGAGGAGACGCCACTGGATTGACCCCGGCTTCTGAAAAGGACACGCAGCTTGACCACGACGAGATCCCGATGGCGAAAAGGTTGGTTTGCGGAACCGCCCAGTGGCCGGGTCAGGACGCCGGTGGTGTGAGGTGAGACAAGACGCAAGCCTCCCCGTATCTCGATTGGCCGGCAGGGAAGGAATCCTGACTCTCCCGTTGTTGTGCGTCTCGACGTCTGGGCGCAACGCCATTCTCCCCGCGAGTGCTGCCCTCCCTTTTCCTGAACGATCCCGGTGTTTCCCAGCTTGATACCAATATCCGACGCCGGTTGGAGGATCAGCGAGGCACGACCAACCGGAAGAACAGCCAGGGAAATGCTGCTGCGTCTCGGTTGGTGGCGGCGATGACTTCTCCGCCTCCAATGACCTCAAGGACGGTCGTCCAAGTGGACCCTGCCAACGTATCATTCATTTGAAGTCGATAGGGATACGACGGCTTGGTTTGGAAGGCGACGACGACGTCGGACTCGGAAATGCGAATGGAATCGATTCTCAAATTGCTGCTCGCTGAGTTGAGATCCGTTCCGGCGCGGTATTCGTCCAGATTCGAGAGTCCATCGCCGTCACGGTCCCGGCTTGCGTCAGCGGGGTCTCTTGGCTCCAAGCCAGAGTTCAACTCGAACTCGTCCGTCAGCCCATCACCATCGGTGTCGGCATGGAGAAAGCCGGTCCCGCCCGGAGGTATATTGGCGATCTCATTGTAGATCGTGTTGGTGGACAGCATCGCGGCAATCTGGTCTGCGGCCAACGCAGTGCTTGTTTCCCCCACAAATCGCGTCATGAGGTTTCCATCGATCCCCACGTGGTAAAGCCCCAGATTGTGGCAGATTTCGTGGGCGATCATCACGGCGGCGAGTTCCGGGCGGTTCTCGACATAGGAAGGTTCAAAGTGAATGGCGATCCCGTTCTTGGCGACAGTCGAAACGGCGGCTGTTTCGCCGGCTCGGTTGTCCGGGCACACTCCCACAAAGAAGAGGCTCAGCGCTTTGGAGTGGATGGAGACCACGCCGTCATTGTGTGCTCCGAAAACGATGAGCGAGATCAGGTCAAAACTTGGCCGCCTGCCACTCTCATAGGTTCCCGGGTCACCTCGGTATGCGGCGGTGTCGCTCCAGTGGAGCAAACTGGGAGCGAATTCGACAGCAATTCCTGCCTGGGCAAGAATCCGCCTCACTGAGGCGGCGACATTCGGATGCTTCACCGGGTCGAAGGCCGGGGCCGCGTTGGAGCCGTCGTCCAGTGCAGTCTGGATGAGTTGAACTTTGACAATATTTGTGTTCGCCCCCCGGACATCAGCCACCAAGACCGCAAGCAGCAGCGTCAGAAGTGGCCCAATCGCATGGACCAGGCTTCGGCGGCACATCTGATTGCCGAGATTGCCAAAGCGCCGCGAGTGCTTTGGTGTGGTCGATGTGCAGAACGATATCACCATTTCGTCCCAATAATCCTGCAACGAAGTCTCCCCGTCAAACGGTTGGGCGGCACTTCGAGACAGGTGACCCCAGAGGATGGCGGCGCTCTTCATGGGGTTGGCGAACACTGGCGCCGCGAATCGCAGTCCACGCAGGCGGCAACCACAATATTGACATACCCAGACAGTGGGATGGACGACACCCGGACTGGGTGGGGCGCGTCTGTCCCAGCGCGCCGCGAACCACTCCCGGCCAACCCGACGTCGCGCTGGGGACAGACGCGCCCTGCCCGTGAGGACCAAGCGTCTTCTGGAAGCCCATCCCAGGGTCTTGTCAGTAATTTGTGCCTGGCCGAAAACGCCTGTTTTTGGCAACGGCATGGGATATCGGGCGTGGTGGAGGCCCTGTGAACGGCTGGTTTTTGCGCCGAGCACCGGCAAACTGTCAAAATACTCCGGCGCCGGCGACACCACTCCTGTCGGACTTGGCTTGGGGTTGCGCGGCGGGCGGCTTCAGGCCGCCCGGCGCGGCGTCTCGGCTCCCGCCCGCGCCCGCGCCAGCAATTCCCGCCCGATGACATGCAGGTTGTAGCTCATCACCCCGTAGCCCACATACCGCAGATAGCCCGGCAGGCCAACGTCCAGGCAGCGGTTGAGTCCGTGATGTTCCAGGCTGTTGATCTCGCTCTCCACCGCGCTGTGCTGTTGACGCAGCGCCACGAACTTCTTCTCCTGCTCGCGTTGGGTTTCCGCCGCAGTCTTCTTCCCGCGCTTGGGCATCACCACCGTGGGCACATAAAGGCTCAACAGCTCCCGGTCTTCCGCCCGGGTGAAACCTTTGTCGAAGCTCAGGCTGGCCACGCTCCCCGCCCCGTGGCGGCCCAGCAGCCGGTCGGCCACGGGCACGCTCTGGTCCACGTCCGCCCCGCCCACCGGCACGTCATAGTCCTGGATCAACTGGTGCTGGTCGGTCGCGATCAACAGGCGGTGGCCCAGATCCACGTTCGGCCGCTGTTTGCCTTTCTGGATCCATTCGGTGTGCGGCTCGAAGAGGGAAAAGACTTTCTCGTGGGACGGAATGGTTTCCTCCTTCAACAAGCGCCGTTGCACCAGGTCGAGGTGTTTGGCCAGCATGCGGTGGAAGCAGGCGAGCGCCTCCCAGTGCCCGGCGTCCACGGGCTGGTCGCACAAGCCCAGCCGGCTGGCCTGTAATGAGAGAATAACTGTCACTCCGCACGGGGGTTCATGGGCGGACAGGACTCACGCTTGTTCAGAAACTGTTCGTGGTGGTCTTTACTTGCTGAGTGTCATGATCGGGAAGGTTACAGTTAGAAGACTCGGACGATTGGCAATGGATTCCGTCCGGGTATTAGCGCCGTCGCGGACATCACGGATGAGGCCGGTTTGAAAGTCACGGTGGCGGCGCGGGAAGTGGACATGAAAAAGGGCGGCTTGCTTGCGCGAGCCGCCCAGAGGTTTTGCCTCGGTGCTACGGGGTTTCGATTTGATCTTTCATCCGGTAACTCTTGCCCTCAATGACGATCGTTTCGGCGTGATGCAGCAGGCGGTCCAGCACCGCGCTGGTGAGCGTGCTGTCGTTGTTGAAGATTTTCGGCCAGTGTTTGAAGGGCTGGTTGGTGGTGAGCACGAGCGAGCCTTTCTCGTAACGCTGGCTGATGACTTGGAAGAGAAGGTCGGCCCCGGTTTTGTCGATGGGCAGATAGCCCAGTTCATCCACACAAAGCAGCCGAGGGGCGAGGAAGCGTTTGAGTTCGGCTTTGAGCCGGCAGGCGGCTTGCGCGGCGGTGAGGGTGTTGATGATGTCCACGGCGGTGGTGAAGAGCACGGTGTGGCCGGCCAGACAGGCGGCATGGCCCAGCGCGGAGGCGAGATGACTTTTCCCGAGGCCGACGCCGCCCAGGAAGATGACGTTGGTGTGATCGTGGAGGAAGGCCAGGCGGAAGAGGTTCTGCACTTGCGTGCGGTTGATCTTCTTTGGCCAGGTCCAGTCGAAGGCGTCGAGGGTTTTGACACAGGGGAAGCGGGCGGCGGCCAACCGGCGCGCGATGGCCAGTTGTTGACGGCGCTGGGCTTCGCCGTCGATCAAGCGGGCCAGGTAGTCCACGTGGGTCCACTGTTTTTGCGCGGCTTCGGTGGCCAGCGCGGCGTAGTATTCCTGCACGGCGGCCAGTTTCAAGGCGACCAGTTGCTCGGTGAGGCGGGTTTCGGTGGGGTTCATGGCGGGCCTCCATTCTCCGAGTCATACAGCGAGAGGTCGGGGGCGGGCAGGTCCAGGTCCAGCAGATCCTGCTGGCGGGTCAGGTGCAACGCGCCGGGCTCGGCCTGGGGGCGGGCGCGTTGCTCGAGGAGGTTGGCGATGTATTCGCAACTGAAGGCCTGATAGGCCCAGGCGTCTTCCAAAGCCCGCTGCACTTTCTCGACGCCGTAGATTTCGCTCAGGGCCACGATCTTCTGGACGTGGTGCCGGGGATTGCCGCGTTTCTCTTCCAGGCGCCGGTAGTATTCGGCCGCCCTCGGGGACAAGGCCAGGAAGCGGGGCAGGAGTTGTTGGGCGCGGGCCTGGCGGCGCTGGGCCAGCAACTCCGCGACGTGCTCCGCGCACTCGAAGTCCTGGTGCCGGTCGTAACTGCGGCCGTGCTCGGCGATGAGGCGATCCCGATGATAGAGATAGAGCCGGTCGGGAGTTGCTTTGAGGGTCAGGCTCTTCCCCGCGCAGGCTGGCGGCACGGAGTAACGGTTGGTCTCGAAGGTGACCCGGCAGCGGCGGCTGGCCAGCACGGGGTGGAGCGTGGCCAGGTCATACGGGAGAACCGTGAGCGGACGCAGATGCAATCGCTCCTGGGCGAAGAGTTCTTGCGGCACCTGGTGGGTTTCGCCGTGGACGCGCACGTTGGCCACTTGATCGAGCCACTGGCGCGCCGCCGCATTGATGGCTGCGAGGCTGGCCAGTTCCAGTCCGGCCAGGAAGTTCTGCTTCACGTAATGAACGGCTTTCTCGACGCGCCCCTTCTCGTGCGGCTTTCTGGCGCCACAAGCTTTGATCGTGAAGCCATAGTGCTGGGCGAAGTCCTGGTAGCGCGGATGTAACACCGCCGCCTGGCCCAGCGGATGGGAGAGCACGGCGGTCTTGCAGTTATCGACCATGACCTCGGCGCTCACGCCGCCGAAGGACTCGAAGGCGTGCTGGTGGCCGGCCAGGAAGTGCTCCTGCGTCTGGGCCAGGGTGAACTCGACGAACATCCGCCGGCTGTAACACAGCACCATGACGAAGAAGGAAAGCCGGCGACGCGTGGCGCCCACGCGCAGCCAGCCGGCCGAACCCCAATCCACCTGCGCACCCTGGCCGGGCGCGAACTGGAGCGTGAGGAAGGCCGGCCCGCGGGTCGGGCGCACCTGGCGGACATGATCGGCCACGATCGTGTAGCCGCCCGCATAACCGCCCTCGCGCAAGCGTTGGAACACTTGCTGGGCGGTGAAGGGATGCTGGGCCAGGAGCCGCGCCACGGTGCTCTTGAACGGATCGAGTTTGCTTTTGCGTTGGGGTTGCGCCCGCCGCTGATACTTGGGCCGGGCCATCCACTTGGCGACGGTCTGGGGATGGAGGTCCAACTGCCGGGCAATCTGGGCGGCCGAAAGACGCTCCTGCTCGTGCAGGTGGCGGATCTGATGGAAGGTCTGATAGTCAATCATGCCGCGCCTCCTTCCAGCGCCCGGCGCAAAATGTCCCCCACGCTCAAGGGTTGCCCCAGACGTGCCCCGGTGGGAGCCGGCACACCGGTGGCGCTCGGCAACGCCAGCACCTGGGCCAGCGGCTTCTGGTAGGCCACCAGATCCGCCCGGACCAACTGCTGGCGGGCCTGCGCCAGTTGGAGCAAGTCCAGCTTGAGCAAACGGCTCAAGCTGGCATCAGAGTAGTAACTCAGGCCCTGGGCGTCGGCCACCGTGACCAGCACCAGGTAGAGCGCCCAGGCGGCAGGCTCGGCGTGGCGCAGGAAGTTGTCCCGCACCAGGCGTTGATCGATCCAGCTAAACTGCGCCGGCACCTGCCGCAAGCGATCCGGGCGCAGGATCTTCTTTGTCATCATCATTCGTTTTGCCTTTCAGGAACCTCCCGGACGGTTGATCCAGGATGGTCTGCCCCTTGGCTATCAGGCGGCGGGTGAAGGTGACGATGTCCTCTTGTAACGCCGTGTCGCTGAACTGGGCGATCAGGCCCACCAGCAGCGGGGTGGGCACACGGCAGAGATCTTGTAACGCGGGCCCGGAGGGTTCTGGCCACGCTTCGGGAGCAACCGCCACCGCCCCAGGCGGTTGGACCAGGCAGGTCTCTTGTAACGTGCGGCGCGACTTCTGTGCGGGATGCTGCCAATACCCCGGATGCTCCTGGCGCCACTGCTGCACACGACGCACGTGAGCGGGGCCGCGGAAGTAATCGCGGTTCTGCGGCTGGCTCGCCCAACGCCGCTGGCTGGCCGCTTTACTGGCCTGCCGGCACGCCGGGTCAGCGCAATACTTCTGCCGCCCACGGTTGCGGGCATCCGGCACAAAGAGTTTTCTGCAATGGAGGCACTTGCAGCGACGCGGCTCGGGCTTCATGGACTTCAAAGCCCGCGCCGATAGAGCCCGTCTCCGGCTCCAGCAAGCCGGAAGAAAACCCACTGGGGAACAAGACGGATAAAGAAGAGAAGAAGAGCGCTGTGGCGCGAAGGAGGAAGAAGACGAACCGGAAGAAGACGACGATTTTCAAACCGGTGGAATCAGGTGATTTTCAGACCGTCGCTGACATCCAGCAAGTGCGTGGCGTAGGAATGGCGCAAGGTGTGCGGCGTGGCGGCGGGGTTGATGCCGCTCTGCGCGCGCGCGCCAGGCGGAAGGTGTGCTGCACCGCCGAGACGGACAAAGGCGCGGTGGCCTTGGCGGCGGCCGCCGTGGCGGTGAGGCCGCGCTCGCGCCAGCCCGTGCCCGGCCCGGGAAAGAGCCACTGCGGATGCCGGTGCTCCTGCCACCACTGGCGCAAGCGCTCCACCATCCCCGGGCTCATCGGCACGAAGCGGTCGCCGCCGCCCTTGCCCTGGCGCACGTGCAGGCGCGGCTGTTGCGAACGGCTCTCGTGCAGATCGCGCACCTCGACGCGCACCGCCTCGCCCACGCGCAGGCCGCAATGATAAATGAGTTCCAGGCAGACGCCGATGCGCGGCTCGCGCACCGCGCCCAGCACGGCGGCGACTTCCTGGCGCGAGAGCACCACCGGCAGGATGAGCGGCTCGGCGATGCGCACCTCGGAGAAGACCGTCCAGCCGGCGACCCGGTGGCAATCGACGAAGAAGCTGCGCAGGGAGAACTTGGCCGCCTTCATGGGCGAGCGGGAGTAGTGCTTCTCCTGGCGCAGGAAAAGGAAGTACTGCCGGAGCTGATCCTCGGTGAGCGTGAGCGGATCGCAGCCGAAATGTTCGGCGAGCTTGCGCACGTAGCGGACGTATTCCTTTTTGGTGGGCGGCCGGAAGTCTTTGAGTTCGACAAACTGCTGGAACTTTGCGATGGAGGGATGGGACTGATGAAGAGTGGATGTCATAGGCCGGCGAGGATGCCTTCACGTGAAGACAAAATCGCCCGCCCATTTTCA
>JBBRWD010000056.1:0-44285 GCA_038249465.1 Limisphaerales bacterium
GATGGACGCAGATAGGATTGAGAAACAGAACGAGATGTGCCGAGGCGGGGACTCACCTGGCGGGTGAAGGGCGTCGTTGTCGCAGACTCTTGGAATCTGCGTTCATCCGCGTTTATCTGCGGTTCAACTGCCGGATTTAGGTTCAAGCCATCACCAGCCGCAGCGCGCTGGGGACAGACGCGCGCCGCAACCAAAGCCTTCCATCAGGCTCTCAGACGCAAATCGGATACGCCTTCTCGGGATCGATGCCGAGATCCTTGATGGCCCTGGCCACGGTTTCCTTCGAGACGGCGCCTCGCTTGAGCAGCGCCGTCAGCGTGGCCAGCACGACCATCGGCGTGTCCACTTCAAAGAAGCGCCGCAACCGCTCGCGCGTGTCGCTGCGACCGAAGCCGTCCGTGCCAAGTGTTGTCAGGCCGCCCGGCACCCACGGCGCAATCTGGTCGGGAATGATCTTCATGAAATCGCTCACGGCCACGAAGACGCCCTTTTCCTTTTCGAGCGTGGTTTCGAGGTAGGACTTCCGCGGCGCCACCGTCGGATGGAGCATGTTCCAGCGGGCGGCGGCTTGGGCATCGCTGCGGAGTTGTTTGTAGTTGGTGGCGCTCCAGACATCGGCGGAAACATCGTAGCGCTCGGCGAGGATCTCCTGCGCGGCGAGGGCCTGGCGGAGAATGGGGCCGCTGCCAAAAATCTGGGCCTTGTGCTTTTTTCCCGCCGGGCCGGGCTTGAGCTTGTAGAGGCCCTTGAGAATGCCCTGTTCCGCGCCTTCAGGCATCGGTGGCATGACGTGGTTCTCGTTGTAGAGCGTGAGGTAATAATAAATGTTTTCGCCCTCCTGATACATGCGGCGCATGCCGTCCTGGATGATGACGGCGACTTCGTAGGCGTACGCCGGATCGTAGGTCAACAGGTTCGGCACGGTGCCGGCGAGGAGCAGACTGTGCCCATCCTCGTGTTGCAGGCCCTCCCCGTTCAGGGTGGTGCGGCCGGCGGTGGCGCCAAGCAGAAAACCGCGCGCCATCATGTCGCCCGCGAGCCACATCAGGTCGCCCACGCGCTGGGGGCCGAACATGGAATAGTAGATGTAGAACGGAATCATCATCTCGCCGAGCGTCGCATACGACGTCCCCGCGGTGATGAAGGACGACATGGCGCCGGCTTCATTGATGCCTTCTTCAAAAATCTGCCCGTCCTTCGCCTCGTGGTAGTAGAGCAGCGAGGCCCGGTCCACCGGCTCGTAGAGCTGGCCCTTCGACGCGTAGATGCCGATCTCGCGGAACAATCCATCCATGCCGAAGGTGCGCGCCTCGTCGGGGATGATGGGCACGATACGCCGGCCGATGTCCTTGTTGCGGAGCAGAACGCTCAGCAGGCGCACGAAGGCCATCGTGGTCGAGGCTTCGGCCTTGCCGCTGCCGCGCAGCAATTCGCCGAGGTCGGCCAGCGACGGAATCTTGAGCGGCGCCGCCTTCACTTCGCGCCGGGGCACGAAGCCCCCCAGTTCCTTGCGGCGCTCCGCGAGATATTTCATTTCGGGGTTTCCCGCCGGCGGCCGGTAGTAAGGCATGTCGGCGATCACGTCGTCGCTGACGTCGATGTTGAAGCGCGCGCGGAACTCGCGGAGCTCCTTCTCGTTCATTTTCTTCTGCTGGTGCGTGATGTTGCGGCCCTCGCCGGCTTCGCCGAGGCCGTAGCCTTTGACGGTTTTCGCGAGGATAACCGTGGGCTGGCCTTTGTGCTCCGCCGCTGCCCGGTAGGCAGCATAGACTTTTCGGGGGTCGTGCCCGCCACGGTAAAGGCGGCGGAGTTGATCGTCGGTGAGGTGATTCACCATGTCGCGCAGCTCGGGATATTTTCCAAAGAAATGCTTCCGGATGTAGCTGCCCGGCTCCACCGTGTATTTCTGATACTCGCCATCCACCGTCTCCTCCATGCGCTTGAGCAGAAGTCCCTTGGTGTCGGAGGCGATGAGCGGATCCCAATCGCTGCCCCAAATCACTTTGATCACGTTCCATCCCGCGCCGCGGAAGAGACCCTCCAGTTCCTGGATGATTTTGCCATTGCCGCGCACCGGACCGTCGAGGCGCTGGAGGTTGCAGTTGACCACCCAGACGAGATTATCCAGCGACTCGCGCGCCGCCAGGGTGAGCTGGCCGAGCGTCTCGGGCTCGTCACATTCACCGTCGCCAACATAGGCCCACACGCGGGGTTCGCGCTCCCACTTCACGAATCCGCGCGCCTGCGCGTAACGGTTGAAGCGCGCCTGGTAGATCGACAACAACGGCCCGAGCCCCATGGACACCGTCGGAAACTGCCAGAAGTCAGGCATCAGGTACGGATGCGGATACGACGACAAGCCGCCGCCTTCGGCGAGTTCCTGGCGGAAATTCTGCAACTGCAGCTCGGTGAAACGGCCTTCCAGAAATCCGCGCGCATAAACGCCGGGCGACGCATGGCCCTGGAAGAAAATCTGGTCGGCCGGCTGACCGTCGTCGCCGCCGCGGAAGAAGTGATTGAAACCCACCTCGTAAAGCGTGGCGCTCGATGCGTAGGTGGAGATGTGCCCGCCGACATTCGTGTTGGAATTGGCGCGCACCACCATGGCCATCGCGTTCCAGCGGATGATGCTCTTGATCCGCTTTTCCAGATCGCGATCACCGGGATAGGGCGGCTCCTTCTCCGGCGGGATGGTGTTGAGATAGGCCGTCTGGGTCACGGGCGGCACCTTCACGCCCGACTCACGCAACCGGTCGATGAGGCTGTCGAGAAACAGCGACGCCTGATCCGGATCCTCGCGGCGCAGCGCGTGTTGGAGCACATGCTCGAGCGACTTCAACCAGGACCGCGTCTCCTCGGTTTCGGGCTGCGGTTGGGATGATGCAGAGTAGTAGCGCGCTTCGGGCGGCAATGCGGCCACAGCGGCGGGCTTCGATTTCACTTTGTCAGTCACGGGTCAAATGATAGACGACGGTCAGAACAAATGCCAAGTGTGTTGCCAATCTGGGATTACAGCGCCCGCGAACCCGCCGAGAATCTCGCCGCCGACGAGGCGATGCTCGACTGGTGCGAGGCAGGCGAAGATCGCCAGGCGCTCCGCTTCTGGGAATCGTCCGTCCATTTCGTCGTGCTGGGCTACGGCAATCGCGCCGCGGAGGAGGTCCGCCTGGAAGACAGCCGCACCGCAGGCGTCCCGGTGTTGCGCCGGTGCAGCGGCGGCGGGACCGTGCTGCAAGGACCGGGCTGCCAGAATTATTCGGTGGTGCTGGAGGTCGCCCGCACGCCGGGACTGGAAAGCATCACCGGCACCAACCAGTTTGTGATGGAACGGAACCGCGCCGCCATCGAGCAACGGCTGGGCCATCCCGTGAGCATCGAGGGCTTCACCGATCTCGCGACCGGCGGACTCAAATTCTCCGGCAACGCCCAGCGACGTAAACGACGCTGCCTGCTGTTTCACGGGACGATCCTGGTGGGATTCGATCTCGCGCGGGTCGCGCAATTTCTGCTGCCGCCGCCGCGCCAGCCGGAATACCGCCGCGCGCGGCCCCACGGAGACTTCATCACCAACCTCCCGCTCACCGCCGCCGAGGTGAAGACCGCGCTGGCCCGCGCTTGGAATGCCGGCGGCTCCTTTGGCGAGGACCTCAGCGGGGCGACCGCCCGGCTCGTGGCTGATCGCTACGGGCGCGACGATTGGAACCTGCGGATTTAGCCAGCGCCGTTGGGTTTGCCACGCGCTTCCCCGGCATCGCTTCACCCGCCCGCCCCGCCGCGATCCGAACCGATCCTGTCTGGCTTGAGCTTCGGGCTTGAGCTTCGGGCTTGCGCCGCGGGGAGGCGTCGATTATTTTCCGCGCCCTGCTTCGGGCTGGTAGCTCAGCGGTAGAGCAGCGGCCTTTTAAGCCGTTGGTCCAGGGTTCAAATCCCTGCCAGCCCACCACTTCAAAACTCCTTCAAAACAGCGTAATAACAGGGTTTCTGGAGCCTTTCTGCGTCCAGATCTCAATTCAAGCCAATGCGATCGAATCACAGGAATTAGGTGAAAAGCTGCAACTGTCTGCCACTGCCAAGCGGCAGTCCGTTGCCCTTCGCCAAATCGCAAGTGGCGATCTGCCACTGGAAGAGTCCTTCCAATGGCCGAGGTTTCTCTCTGCACCATCGGCTCATGGCAGGACGATGATTCTCCGTGCCTCCGCTGCGATATACTCGGGCCGTGTCGCGTCGCGCCTCACCCCGCAAGCTTGCGGTACATCTCCAGCCGGCAATCGAAGCCACCCAGATCGACCCTCCGCCGAGACTGGAGCTTGAGGGAGATCTGGGGGCTTTCCATGCGGAAGGGATTGGTCAGGACGAGCCGGCCTCCGGGCGCGAGCAGGCTGGCCGCGGTGGCGAAAAGGTCATCGAAAAGCCCGCGAAGATTGGCGATGCGGACGCGGCGACCCAGGGGAGGGTTGGTGATGATGAGGGTGAGGCCGCCCGAGGGCAGGCTTTCCTTCGTGGCAAAATCGCGGAAGTCGCAGCAGCAGAAACGCGCCTCGACCGCTTCGAACTGCGCGGCGGCAAAGTTGCGTCCGGCGATGGCGATGGCCACCGTGCTGTTGTCGGTTCCGAAGACGCGGCCGACGCCGCCAAGCAGGGCGCGCTC
The DNA here is from genome assembly GCA_038249465.1 of Limisphaerales bacterium. Taxonomy (GTDB): domain Bacteria; phylum Verrucomicrobiota; class Verrucomicrobiia; order Limisphaerales; family JBBRWD01; genus JBBRWD01. The sequence goes on from JBBRWD010000056.1 coordinate 4,649, forward strand.
GATCAGCTCCAGCCCGGAGCCGCAAAAGGGATCCCAGACGGCCTCATTCTCGAACCGACCGGCGAGCCGGGCCATGCAGGCGGCCAGCGGCGGATGCGAAGCGGCGGGAACATCGTCCAGGCGCCAGGTGTGGCGCGGATCAGGCGAGAGCCTCGGGCGCAGTTCCACTGAATCGCCCTGCGCCGTGTGATGAATGTCGATGGCCCAGGGAGCTTCGCGCGCGTCGTTGAGAATGCCGGGGCAGAGCTGGTAGGCGCGGTCGGCCACCCGGCGCACCGCCGCCCGTTGGTGGCCTTTCGCGACGAAATCCAGGCGATACCGGACGGAACCGGCGGTGAAAGTCTCCAGCACCTTCCGCGACAAAGGCGAGGCAATCGCCGCCGCCACAACCTCAATGAACTCGGCCTCGCTGGCAGACTTCACGAGATCTAGAACAAAGCCAGCGGTGCCAAAACAGCGGAGAGTGAAAAGGTCGGCGAGGCTGAACGGCGCCTGCGGCGTGATCGCGACCAGGCCTGGCGCCACCGCGAGGACGCGGAATCTTCCCTGCTCCTCCACCTCATCGCGGACGATGCCTTCCAGGCCCAGGCGCCCGCGCAGATGAATGCGCAAACCGGTGAAGTCCGGGAGCACGCGATCGAACTGCACGGCGCTGGGACTTTGAGTGCGCGCCACGCTGGCTTTGATCTTCTGTTCGCTTTGGATCGTGAATCCGCCGGCCTCTTCGAGAGCTGCCAGGGTGGCTGTGCCGCCGATCTTATCCAGCGTCTGCGCGAGGAATTTGACCTCCCGCTGGTTCGTGGTCGTTCGCCGGAGCGAGAGAAGTTCCGCCTCGGCGCTCGCGCCGGCGCCGATCTTGGGCAGCGCGGCCATGGCGTAGCGGCGGATCTTCTCCGCCGGATCATGCAGCAGCCGCAGGAGCCATTGCGTGACCACCTCCAACTGTGCCGCCGGGCCCGATTCGGCAAAAACCACTCCCACCGCGCGAATGACGGCAACCCGTGCGAGCCGCTCTGGCGGGGTCGCGCGATCGAAGCGCCCCACCTCATCCACCCAGAGCGGCCGCCACGCCAGGACGCGCAACTGCTTGTAAAGATCTTTGGTGTTTGGGCTGGTTCCCATGTCGGAGTAGGCGCAGGAGTTTTGCATTGCGCAATCACAGAACTGCCCGCGCACCGGCGCAGTTCATTTTCTGGCAGCGAGGCATTGACGGGGGAGCGCACGCGCCCTCGCGTGCGGCGGTTGACGCCCGCGTCAACCGCCTGCGCGCGCCTCCGCGCCTGATTCAACGCGCGATCGCGCGCCTCGTGCCGCCGGCGAGGCGCCGTCGGCGGCACGCGAGGGCGCGTGCGCTCCCCATCTCGCTGGCGACAGGGTGGCAGGAAAGTGAGATGCGCCCCCCGCGCATCAACTGATCCGTCAGACGGCTGACCGAAACGATCCGAGGACGGATTGCGGCAACCGCTGCGACCGGCGGCATGCTGAGCCTGATGGCATCCAGGTTGGCGCCACGTCAGGGAATTCTGTGCAGGTGATCGGGGAGATGGAAGCCGCCGTAAACAATCCATGTTGGGGCGAATACCCTCTGGCCGTCCTGCGTCCATATCGCATCCATGAAACCACGTTTCTCGCCTCTCTCTCGCCGACATTTCCTTGCTTCCACCGCCGCGTCGCTGGCCACCATCAGTCTTGTTCCCCGTCACGTTCTGGGCGGAGCGGGCCAGACGCCGCCCAGCGAAACCGTTGGCGCCGCGCTCATCGGCTGTGGCGGGCGCGGCCCGGGAACCTTCAGCGAGTTGAAGGGACTCAACCCCGTGCAACTGGCGCGCTGCGACGTGAAATACCTCGATCGCGCCGACAACAAAACGATCTACACCGACTTCCGCCGCGTGCTCGAGCGGAAGGACATCGACGTGGTTGCCATCGCCACGCCGCCGCACTGGCACGCGCTTATTTCCATCGCCGCGATGGAGGCGGGCAAGGACGTGCTGTGTGAGAAGCCGATGACGCGGTTCATTGCCGAGGGCCGGGCGGTGGTCGATGCTTCGAGGCGCTATGGGCGCATTTTCCAGATCGGCACCTTCGGCCGTTTCGGCGCCAGCAAGGATCGCAACAGCATCCTGACGCGAAAAATCATGAAGAGCGGCCTGCTCAATCCCAATCCGGGCGTTTACATCAAGGCCGGCGGACTCAAGGTCAAGGAATGGAGCGGCCTGGTGAATGCGAAGCCCGAGCCGGTGCCGAAGAATCTCGACTGGGATCTTTACTGCGGTCCCTCGCCATTGCGGCCGTTTCATCCGCACCGCTTCGGCGGAACGCATCGCGGCTACTGGGATTACGAAGGCGGCGGGCTCTGCGACATGGGCCAGCACGCGATGGATCCAGTCTCCTGGACCTACGGCAAGGACGACACCGCGCCCGTCGAAATCGAGGCGCACGCGCCGCCGGCGCATCCCGAGGTCTGCGGCATGTGGGGCTGGGTGGAACTCAAATACGCCGACGGGTTCACCATCGTTCTGGCGAGCGGTGAATGGGGCGACCATTACGATCGGAAGACGGGGCGCGGCGTGAAGCTGGAGGACCTCGACGAAGCCGGGCGCGCGAAAATCCAGGCAACGCCCGACCCGGAACCGATGATTGATTTCGCGGAAGCCGTCCGCACCCGCAAGCAACCCGGTGGCCATGCGGAAGCCGCGCATCGCACCGTGTGCATCATCCACCTCGCCAATCTCGCCATCCGCACCGGCCGGAAGCTCCGCTTTGATCCAGTAAAGGAGCAGTTCATCGGCGACGAGGAAGCCAACCGCCTGGTCAACCAGCCGATGCGCGCGCCCTGGCACATCTGACCCGAAACCGTCCACCCCACATTTCCAACCAACTTTTCTATGGCCACCAAACCCAACGTCGCGGAACTCGTCAGCCAGATGCCCGAAGTGGACAAGCCCGGCACAGCGAGCAAATTCACCGGACCTGATCCTGCAGCCGCGGCGAAAATCTTCGCCGAAATTTTCGCGGGAGGCAGCGAAAGCATTCTCCAATTGATCGACCTCGTGAAGGCGCCTGACGATGCGGACTTCAAGGACTACAAGGCCGCCTACGTGGTGCATGGCCTCGTCCTCTCTGCCGGCGTTGCGGGCCGCGAGAAGGAACGCCGACAACTTGCCGGACTGCTGGCCAGCCGTCTCTCCGGCGAAAAGTCATCCGCAGCAACGAAGACCTATTTCATCCAGGAACTGCAGGCGTGCGGCGGACGCGACGTGGTTCCCGCGCTGGCCAGGGCGTTGAGTGACGAGTCACTCGCCGAGCCAGCCACCCGCGCGCTCCTGTCCATCCGCGATGGCGTCGGTCCGGAGCTTCAGCGCGCATTCGTGACCGCCAAGGGACGCCAGCGCGTCGGCATTGTCCTCGCCTTGGGTCAACTTGCCGAGCCACCCGCGCTTCCGGTCCTTCGCGAATCATTGCGAGATGAGGACGCGGCTGTTCGGCTGGCTGCGGCGTGGTCACTGGCAAAGATGGGCGATGCGGCGTCGGCGGAAGCGATCCTCAAGCTGGCGAACGGCGCCACCGGCCACGAGCGCAGCCAAGCCACGCATACCTGCCTGCTCCTCGCCGAGACGCTGGTCGCGGCAGGGAAGACAACCGAAGCGCGCCAGCTTCTGATGCGGCTGCGCGATTCCCGGCAGGAGGAATCGGAGCGGTTCATGCGCGACGCGGCGGATCGGTCGCTGAAGGCCCTCCAGCCGCACGGTGCTGCGTAAGGAATCTCTGCGCCCCGCCGCCCAGGTCCGCTGGTGTGTTTCGCCGTTCGAGGCGACCTGATGAATCCGGCAAATCATACATGCTGATTCCAAGGGGTGAGATGCCACTGAGCCCGAACTCCGAAGTGGGGGAGCGCACCCGCCCTCGGGTGTGGCTGGACGCGCCGCGCATCCGGCACGCTGCGCCTCCCGATGTTCCGCAGCGTCCTGCACTATTTCCCGCGCACCGGGTTTTCCGCGAGGGCGCGGAAAACTGCACCCGGGGGCGGGTGCGCTCCCCATCCAACTTCGGAGTTCGGACTGAGGGGAGTCACATGCGACTTCGCCGCAGTTGAGACATCGCGCATCGGTGTCCAGTCGCGGAGGATCGGGATCATCTCGCTGGCGTTGCGCCGGGGCTGGCGGCCGTGCAAAACACTCGGAAACGCGCATGCGCCAGGCACATTCGTCTTCATTTGGCGCAACCGTCCGTCGGTGGAGCATTCTCGCCATGCCTTCGCCATTGCGCCGCCGCCACTGCCCTGGCTAGATTCATTGCCGGCGGGCGATTGGCGCAGCGGCTAGCGCGTCTCCTTTACACGGAGCGGGTCGCAGGTTCGAATCCTGCATCGCCCACCAGTTTTACTGAGGACAATGATGTTTCCTGTATTCGTGACACAACCCTGACACAAGAAACGGCTGAATCCGAGGCCAAGGTGAAATTCCCGAAACACATCCAACACCGCGGCCGGGTGCTCGCCACGATCTACGGAAAGCGGACAGCGAAGAAAAAAGGAGGGTACCCGTGTTACCGCGTCTCGTGGACCATCGCGGGCAAGCGGCACATGAAGGCGTTTGAACGGTACGGCGAGGCCAAGAGCCACGCCGAAGCGCTGGTGAGGGATCTGGCCAAAGGCTCCCAAGTGGCCGCCCTGACGCCGCGACAGGCCACCGATGCCCTCGCCGCCATCGAACGGCTGCAAGGCTTCTACCAGTCCACCGGGCGCCGGGTGAGTCTGCTGGCGGGCATCTCTGAGTTTTGCGAGGCTGCCGGCAAGCTGGCCGGGCGCACACTGGGCGAAGCCGTCGAAGGCTACCTCCGCAACGTCGCCAGCGTGAAACGCAAGGACATCGCCGAAGCCGTCGAGGAATTCATTGCCGCCGAAGAGCCGCGCACCAAAGCCAGCGCGGGACAGCGGGCGCAACTCTCCCCAAAATACGCCTACAACCGCGCCATCATGCTCCGCCGGTTCGCCGCCACGTTCCCCAACACCGCCGTCTGTGACGTGGCCAAAGAGCACCTGGACGCCTTCATTGCCTCGCTTGGCGAAATCAAAACCAAGTCATCCAATGGCCGCGCCGCGTCTTCCGCGAAGTCCCGCAACCATTACCGCGCCGCTGTCCGGCAATTCCTGCAATGGGCCGTGCGAAAGGATTATCTCACCGCCACGCACCGGCTGGGCGAGGCCGACGCGATGCGACCGGAACACGCGAACACCGCCGAGGTGGAATGCTACACGCCCAAGGAATTTCGCGCCCTGCTGGAAAGCGCCGATGCCGACATGCTGCCGATGCTGGCCATTGGCGGGATGGCAGGTTTGCGGACGGAGGAATTGTTTCGCCTGACGTGGGAAGATGTCTGGCATGTCCCCGGACACATCGAAATCACTGCCAAGAAGTCGAAAACCCGCCAGCGCCGATTGGTGGAAATGGTCCCCGCTCTGGCTGCATGGCTTGAACCGTATCGCGGGAAGGATGGTCCCCTCTGGACGGGGGGAGCAACCAACTTCCATGAGCGATTCCCGGCACTCTGCCAATCGCTGAAGCTCAAACGCAAAAAGAACGCGCTCCGACACGCGTTCTGCACATACCACTTCGCCGCGCACGCCAATGAGAACGCGACCGCCATGCAAGCGGGCAATTCCCCCGCCATGATTCACAGCCACTACAAGGGACTCGCCACCAAAGCCGAAGGCGAGAAATGGTTCGCCATAACACCAACAGACGCCGCGAATGTCATCCTACTCGAATCCGCTGCCAGAAAGTGACCCCATGAACCCATACAGGCTCCCGAGCATTGAAGAACTTGCACGGCTCGCCGCCATCGCATCGGCGGGCATGAAAAAGCGCCCGTCTGATGCGGTCGCCTACGCGTTCAAGCTGTGGCGTGAGTCCCATGCTGCGATAGAGCGCTTCTCATCCGAAGAGGCAGGGATACCCGGGCTGGGATCTTTTGAACGCACCCTCGATCAGATCGATTTAGTTCAGCAAGAGCAGGCCGCCCGCAAGGTGCTTCGAGCAAACATGTCGATGCCGCCGAAGTTCCCGGCTACTCTCGAAGACTTTCAGCGCCTGATCGTGAAAGCGAGAACGCCAGCAGACTCCACCAAACGCCTGCGCGACTTCTTTTGCCATTCATTCGCCGCCACAGAAGATGACCCCGGCACCGCCGCCGCCCGCCTATTTCAGCGGATTAAGGATGAAGACAAAGCTGGCGGTTCCTTCTCGAAACAAAAGTGGCTGCTTCTCGGAGCCAGATACAGCGCATGGTGGAAGGACCAGAGATCTTCAAAGGCCGCCACCTCCGCCGCTGCCCGGGTTCCCACGAAGAGACGCAAAAAGCAGTCTTGACCCGTTTTTTCATCGGTTTTCCTGCCCTTCGCTCCGCCGTTTTCGGAATTCGCTTACCCAGGGCCGAATTCGCTGCACTCGCCACTGAATTCGCTGGCTGAAGACATCCTTTCGCACCCCGAAGCTACCCTCTGCGCGTTTCGTAAAGTGCGTGGATGCGAAAGACATTGCAGCCATCGGCAACGGCGGAAACGCCCGGGTTCATCGACGAAAAAGAGCTGCTCCGGCGAATCCCCGTCTCGCGCCGTACGGCTTACGCGTGGCAGCAGAACGGCCAGATCCCATTCGTCAAACTCGGCAGCCGCAAGATATTCCACTGGGCGTCGGTTGAAGCCGCCTTGTTGCGTCAGCAGCGCGGAGGTGCCGAATGAACTTGCCAGTGAAACCTCACGGTGGCTTCAGCGATGATCCAGTGCGCGACGAGTTCACACCGGAAGAATCCCATCCACCGAGAAGACGGCTTCGTCTGCGGGCGCGCGTCGGCGGCGATGATGGCGGCGCCAATCCGCTTGCGGTTCTTGGTTGGCAGCCGAAACGTGCCGACGCCGTTTGGACGTGCAGTGAGTGGACAGCACTGAATGAGCATCTTCACAACGGCAACAGCGCAGCACATTTCGTCATGGGCTTTCGCAACGCAGACGGGGAAAAGGTTTACGTCCGCAGCAAAAAGTTGACCTCGAAACGCGCGATTTCTTGGGCATGGTCGAGTGTCGCTGGTTCGCCAAAATCGCGGCTGGCGTTTGTTCCCTATTCGACGAACGAACGCCAGCAATCGCGCTGGGGCGGCATGGATTTTGACGCACACGGAGGCGAATCAGACCGGGCGCGGGAACTGGCGCTTGCTGCGTTTCGCGTGCTGTTGAACCAGCCCGAACTGGCCGTGGTTCTCGAGACTTCGGGCAGCGGCGGCTGGCACGTTTGGGCAATCTCGCCCGACTTCCACGACACCGGCGATTGGGTGAGGCTGCTGAAGACCGTTGCCGCAACTATCGGCGCAACCATCGCGGCCGGCGTGTGCGAGATCTTCCCGCCCGACAGCCTGCCGTCGCGTTTCGGCAGGGGGATGCGTTCGCCCGGTTGCTGGAATCCCGGCACGGAAACTTGCTCCGAGATCGTTTGGGAGAACACCCGCACTTCCCTTGCATCCGTCCTATCGGGGAAGTCAAAAACCGCACCATTGACCTGCAATGAGTTGCAACCTCAGTTCCTCGATACAGAGAAAAAAACTTCTTTCTCTTCCCTCCTTTACCACGAAGGGGATTTGCTTCAACGGTTGGGCATCACTGTCTCCCACACCCGCAACTGGAAGCTGGCAAGCTTGGTTGGCGAAGTGTTCCACCAAGTCGGCTGCGAAGTGGCTCGACGGCTGGCGGCAGCGCAGTTCCGAACCAAGACGGCGGCAACCAAGGCGAACGAACCGGGGCACATGGCAAGCTTTGAAGATCTCTGGGCGGGATTGGCGGAAAAGTGGGCGGCAACACTTTCGACAGCGGAACGGCAAATCTTCACGCGGCTGGAAACCGAAAACGAGCGGGATGCGTTCCGCATTGTGCGGAGCTTTGCCCGGAAGGCCGCGCAAGACGGCAGATCGGATTTTCCGATAGTCCGAGACAATCTGGCAGAGCGGTTGGGCATCACCGGCAAGGGCGCGGCGGGGATTCGTGACAAACTCGCCAGCCTCAAACTAGGCGCGATTGAGAAGACCGCCGATTACGTGCCGAACAAGTTCGCAGCGCGTTTCAAGTGGCTGCACGGCGACGGTCTCGAAGGTGCTGAGTCCGCCGGTCCGTTTTGAGACGTTGCTTCCCCTCCACTCCAATCGCCGCCAGCAATCTCGGCAAATCATGAAGAACCAGACCCAAAACCTTCCCGGCCTATCCACCGGGCCGGAGGTCATCACCTGCCGAGGCCACGAATTGCGACATCTTCAAGAATCACTCGCAGCACAGAGCAAACGCATCCTCACCATGACCGCCGTTTGCCAGTCGAGTTATCGGTGTGTCATTGGCCAGATACCGCCGCACGTGACGCCGGCAGCCTTGCCGCTTGCTCAGGACAGGGCGGCGTGCGCGTGTGACACGATCCACCTGAGAACGGACAGCTTCCGCCGCCGCTGAAGCCTGCGCTCGCCGGGCTTCAGCGGCAGACTGGGCGCGGGGTGTTTCAGAGCAGGCAGCACCAACGATCATGGTTCGTGTCGCGATCAACGCACTGCGCGTTCGTCCCGCTGCAATTACCGGCGCCGCACGATGGTCCCGCCCATTGGTCCCCCTCTATTGTCCGAGTCAAGGGAGCCACCCATCGGACCACCTCGGTTGTCAGAATCGAGAGAGCCACCCATTGGTCCCCCTCTGTCACCCGTCCCGATGGAACCACCCATCGGACCTCCCCTGCTGCCTGTCCCAATGGAGCCGCCCATCGGGCCACCACGGTTGCCTGAGTAGAGGGAACCACCCATCGGACCACCATTTTGTTGGCGGAAATTCTGAACCCAGGTTGGGAAACTCTCGAACGCTCGGTTAGCATCTTCCCGCTGCTGATATTCGAGTAACCGAAAAGCCATTTCGCGCTCTTCCCTTGCTCTGCTCTCCTTGATCATCGCCTCCCGCCTAACTCTCTCCGCGTGCGCCCGCTCTCCTTCAGCTATCGTGCGGGCATTCTGCGCCAGCGCCCGCATTTGCCCAAGAGCTTGCTGCCTCTCGAATTCGGCTGCCCTTTCGGGGTCGTAGCCGTATTGCTGCTTTACCGATTCCGACAGATTGCGAAACTTGAGCTTTGCGCTCCCCATGCCGCCGCCAGCAGGTGTGTAGGACACCAAGAGGCCGTCGGCTTCGGTCCGTAGCACTCTGACATCGCTGTAGATTGTGCCATCCAGCGTGGTGATCGATAGGGTCGCCTGCGGTGAGGCGGATGCCAAGGTCTTGCCGTCCTGAGTGGTGGGCGATGGGGCTGCCTGCCGCGAGGCGGTTGCTAGCATCTCTTGGCACGCTCGTCGCCTTGATCCGCCGCTTTGCGAAACCAAGCGACCCCTGCTGCGACATCCTTTGCGACTCCATCGCCCTGAAGGAACGCCACACCAAGATTATACTGCGCCCCGGCATGTCCTTGGTCTGCTGCTTTGCGAAACCACTTCACCTTTTCGGACTTGTCCATCGGCACGCCATTGCCTACGGCATAAGAAAAGCCGAGGCAGGCTTGCGCCTTGGCGTCGCCTTGGTCGGCTGCTTTACGAAACCACTTCACCGCCTCGGCATAGTCTCGTGGCACGCCCTTGCCTACGGCATAAGAATAGCCGAGATTGCCCTGCGCCTTGGCATCCCCCTGTTCCGCTGCTTTGCGGAACCATGCGACCGCTGTTGCGTCATTCTTTGCGACTCCATCACCCTGAAGGTAAGCCACACCGAGACATCGCTGCCCTCGGGCATCGCCCTGTTCCGCTGCTTTGCGGAACCACTTTACGGCCTCCCCCAAATTTAAGGTGACACCGCGCCCGGTTACGAAGCGGACTCCCAAGTCGCATTGGGCTGTCGCCTCGCCGCGCTTGGCACGGTTTTCCAAATCCAGAATGTCGTTCGGAGCGCCCGCCGGAATTCGGTCCCGGCTTGCCGCTGCGGACTGCGCCGCGGGTAATGCCTTCTCCGCCGCCTTTGCGTTCGGTCGCCAGACAGCAAGGCATACCGTCCCCAAAGCAAAGAGCCGAAAAAACTCATTCATACATTCATATATCGGCAGCAGGCGTAAGCTTTCAACGGGCATTTTTGTGCCAATTCTTCCCTGTCCGATTCCGCAGGTACCGCCGGGATGCTACTTCAATCATCCAACGGCATCGCCGGCGCCAGCGTCGGGCGTGCTTTGATTCGCGCCGGCCGGAAGCTGCCGGGCAGCGGTCGGCCATCAAGCACCCGCTCCAATTCACTGAGGCGTGCGAGGGCTGAAGCCATCCGATCCAGCTTGTGTGCGTCATCTTCCGCATTGAACAACTCATTCACCCGAACGATTAGCCCGCGCACGCGTATGAGTCTCTCCGCCAGGAAATCGCGCGTTGACTGCGGCGTTTGAGGGGGTGTTTGCGGCAGTGGGTTGGCCCGCAAACCACATTGGCCGGCCCGCAGGCGCCGGCTTTCGTGGGATCGAGCGGCCATCAAGCGGGCATTTTGCGAGTTTATCAGCGCCATATTGCGGGCAGGCTACACCATTGGCCATGCAATGGCCACTGGTGCCTCAAGCAGGATTCACCCCGCCGCCACACCGGACTTTGCCCGAGGCTGTGCGCCTGCGACGACGGGCGGGGCCATCGCTGGGATTCAATCGCTCAGGGTTTCTTCGGTTCGATCCACAGGTAGCCGGCTTGGTTCGTGCCGAGGAACCATCCGCCGCCCACGGCTACTTGGTCCGCTGGTGCCACCCAAGGCAGACCTTGAATCAAGCCCCCGCGCAACGCCACCGTCTTCCGTGTCACGGGATGCAGGAAACTTCCACCGAACCGCCCGTTGCTGTTGGTGATGACCAGCGAGAGGTTGCTCAACGAGCCGCTCAGACGCTTGATGAGATTATTTGTGACCAGCACTTCGGCTTCGAGAGGTTCCGCGAGGTTGCCCCCGCCGATAAGCAGGCGGCCCAGAGTCCACGAGGTCGCCGTCTGTTTTAGGGCAGGCGGCAGGTAACGCTTCACCGCGACCGGACGCTCCTCACGGAACCCAGCCGAATACCGTGCCGCCAAATCCGGCGGTTTTACCCACAGCACCTCTTGCGGTCCCGGATTCGTCGCGCACGACATCCAGCCGATGACCAGACCGCGCCCGCCATAGAGCGAAGCGTAGAACGGCCACGTTCCTTCGATGGAATATCCCGTCGCCAGCGTGATCGCTGAACCATCCGCCATCGTCCCGGACACCGTGACCGTGCTGGGCGCGCTGACCGTGACCGCCAGCGGACTGTCACCCGGCGGAGTGTTCGTTGCCCCGTGTTCACCCATCACCAGCATGGAATAGCGGCCGGCAAACGCATTGCTGCTGGCCGTCGCGCGGCGCAGGGCCAGTAAATCCGCCGACCACTCCACCGCGCTGACCTGCCCTGTGATGGTTTGAGCATCGAAGCCAAGGGTCAACCACAGCGGCGCCTTGCCCGTCCGCGACACCCTGACCGTGGCCTGCCGCCCCACATCGAAGGCGCCGGTGAAGGCCAGCGCACCGCCCGCCAGACGCAGGCTTCCGCTGATCGTGCCCCGCTCAGTCAGAGTCAGTGCGAGCGAGCCGGCATTGGTTCCGCTGACCGTTTCAGTCGGATGCGGCCTGAACAGACCCGCGTATGATCCTTTGAGCGCAAGATAGGGATTCGGCACAAAGTTCGCCTGCAACACCATGTTCGATTGCATGGTGAATTTCAGGGGATTGTTTGTGCCCGTGACCGTGCCGGTCCAATTCGAGAACAACTGCCCGGATGTGGGCAGCGCCGTGACGGTATAGCCTCTGCCCACTTCCAAGGTGTTGCCCGTGAAACTGCGCGTGATTCGGCCAAGGCCATTCGTCACGAGGCTGAGTTGGCTGGTGGCCACATGGATGAAAGTCACGGTGTTCGTGGGCGAAACATGGTCCGCCGCGTCCACCGCAAAGACCCGCACCCGATTGGTGCCCAGTGCCAGCGGCAAGTTGGCACTCCAGTTGGTGGTGCCGGCAGCGATCAGCCAATCACTGGTGTTGATCTGACAAAACACCTGGGCAATCTGTGCGTTATCGGTGGCTCGGCCCCGTACTGTGACCAGTGCGTTGCTCACCCGCTGTCCAGTCACCGGAAAAGTGATCGTGACGCTCGGCCTCACCACATCCACAAAAACCGCCTGCACCGTGAGACTCGGTTGCATGATGAAGGTCAGCGTGGGCGTCGTGGCGACCACTCCGCCGTTCCAGTTGGTCGAGATGATCCACCTGGAGAAGGCGTGCCCATTGGCGCCGGCGGCGGTCATGCTGTAGGTCCGTCCACTCTTCAACACCGCATTGTTGTAATTGGGCGAGACGGTGCCTTGGCCAGTTGCGCGCACCAGCAGTTGGGCGCTCTCGGGATACCAGAGGTCGGTTGGACGGCTGGCAAACGTCCCTCCCCAGCCTGTGGTCCCCGGCAAGTAATAGGCAGTCGCATTGTTGACAAGTTCAAAGACATCGGAACCAACACTCGGGGAGTTCCCCAGAAAATAGACTCCCGTCAGGCTGTGGCAGACACCAAACACATTGTCTCCGATTCTGGTAACGCTTGCGGGGATCGTGACACTGGTCAGGTTTTCGCACCGAAAGAACGCCATCTCCCCGATGCTGGTGACGCCGTTCGGAATCGTGTAGCTACCGGCTTTACCTCCCGGACATTGAACGAGCGTTGTCCTGTTCTTGTTGAACAATACCCCATCCACAGTGCTGTAGAGGGAGTTGGCTCCATTCACTGAAAGCGCTTTCAGACTGGTGCAAGCCAAGAATGCACCATCCCCAATGCTGTTAACGCTGGCTGGTATCGTCACGCTGGTCAGAAGGGTGCATGAAGAGAACGCCAGGAATCGAATGTTGGTGACGCTGTTGGGGACCGTGTAGCTTCCAGCTTTACCCGCCGGACATTGGATGAGCGTGGTCTGGCTCTTGTTGAACAACACTCCATCCACACTGCTATAGACGGGATTGAGCACATCCACCTTGACTGAGCCAAGGTTGGCGCACGCCACAAACGCCCCATCCCCGATGCTGTTAACGCTGGCTGGGACTGTCACGCTGGTCAGAAGGGTCGAGAAATAGAATGCCTTGTACGCGATGCTGGTGACCGGTAGCCCATTGATCGTGCTCGGGATGATCACCGCCCCGCCGGAACCGGTGTATCCAGTGATGGTTACTGTGCCGTTATAGGCCGTGTAATTGTATGGCACAAGCGGGTACCACAGCACGGTCGGACGGCCGCCAAACGTCGGGCCCCAGCCCGTGGTCCCCGGCAAGTAATAGACGGTCGCATTGCTGGCACCGTCGAACACATTCGCACCAAGGCTGGTGGTGTTCCTTTGGAAATAGACCCCTGACAGGCTGGTGCAGTCTTGGAACGCGTGGCTCCAGATGCTGGTGACGCTGTTGCCTATCGTGACGCTGGTCAGGTTGGTGCAGGAACGGAACGCCCCGTCCCCAATGCTGGTGGCGCTGTTGCCTATCGTGGCGCTCATCAAGCTGGTACAGCGAGCGAACGCATCTCTTCCGATGCTGGTGACGCTGTTGGGGATTATGACGTTGGTCAGGCTGGTGCAGAGAAAGAACGCCCCGTATCCTCCGATGGTGGTGACACTGTTTGGGATCGTGACACTAATCAGGCTGGTGCAATCCAAGAACGCCAAGTCCCCGATGGTGGTGACCGGCAGACCATTGATCGTGCTCGGGATAATCACCGCACCGCCGGAACCGGTGTATCCAGTGATGGTGACCGTACCGTTGTTGGTTGTGTATGTGTACGGCACCACTGGGAATAGCGCCACGTTGTCAATGTGCGTCCCGGCCGCACCAGCGGAAGCATCCGAAAATGCAATCACTGTAAGATTTGCGGTTGCGGTGAAGTTGGTTCTGAACATCTGCCACCTGAATGAAGTCAGCGCAGAGCCGTTTTCCACCAATACGGCAATTGGCTCGGAATTGATCAACACAGTTAAGGTGCTGTCAACCGAGGGGCGTGGAGTGTGGTGGAATGTCAGGCCATAATCTCTGCCGGGCGTGGTAGTCACTGTCTGCCAAATTGCTGCGGGTTGGGAATGGGAAAGGATTTCCACGTTTTGCCATCCTTCTGCTGATGGAACCAGATCTCCACTCGTCCACACCTCAAAGCTATCATCGCTCGTCCCCCAGCCTGGAACCCCGGCAGGTGGGACATGGGCATATCCGCTGAGCAGGCAGGGCAGTTCAAAGCTGCCGTTCACCAGCAAGTTGTTGGCACTGGTGGGAGTTCGCAGAGACACATTCACGTCGTCAATGGCGGGATCAACGTTTTCACCACCGTTGGGGGAAATGTCAGTAATGCGGAGAGTGACAGAACCTACGCCCGCCGGGGTTGTGAACGCGAGCAGCCGCCTGACAAAACCATTGGTGCCGAGAAGGGGACCTGGGGAAATGTCCATGTACGACGCAGCCGCCAAGAGGGAATTGCCGGGACCAACTATCTCTACCTTGAGAGCTCCGATCTCGCCAGGGCCTCCCGCTTCTGCTGCGGTGGCCAGACTGAGGAGGCAGTTGGTTGCGGGAATGACCGCGAAAGTCTGCGACAGAATGGAATTGGGGACTTTGCCGCCGCCGATTGTGACGCAGTAATTTCCGTTAACGCCGACGGGAGAGTGGCCAGGATACGGGAGCAGCGTAAGATTGCCTGTGTATGTCCACCCGGCTGAGCCGGACTCAAAGCTGCCATTGACGAGGAGATTTTGTGCGCTGGTCGCTGCGGTGAGTGCGAGTGCGAGTGCGAGCAGAGCGATTGTTCTATTCATTGCGTGCCTGTCTGATGGCGTGGTGGCGGATGCCGCCGGGAGGGTGGTCGTGCCCATCCGCGTTGCTTCGGTTTGATCCCATATCGGAAGCCTTCGGCGGTATGGTGCTTGGGCATGAGCAGTTTCTTGGCTCTGGCGGAGTCTCAGGGGAGGTGCCTTGTGCTGCCGGAAGCCCCGGGAGGGCGAGTTTTCAAAACCAACTTTGGCGCGCGGGGGGCATAGAATTCAAGCCGCCGGCCGAAAAAGGGGGGTGGGGGTGTGTGCCGGGGGTGGGGTGGGTCGCGCAAACACGGTTCCTTGTCGGGTGGCTGCCAGACTGGGCGCGAACGTATGCGAGATCCGCACGGCATGGCTTGCCGGGCGCCCGCTGCTCTCCGCTCCCCTCGGTAGCGCCCGGAGCCGTTCAGTCGCTCCTGAGCCGACGACATGCGGGCATGAGCGTTCAGGTAACGCGGGGAAGCAGCGAGGCTGCCAGGCGTTTCACTCCGCCTCTGCTCGTCGCCGCGCCGGCATCGGCCGCGCCCTGAAAGTCTCCGTCGCGCGTCACAACGGCGAAAAGGACTGACGCGCCGGGCGCAATCGGCCAATCGTCCATTTTCCTCGTCAAGCTTTCCGCCGGCCTGCCGATCAATGGGTGGGTTCCTCTTGTTCCGCCGGCTTCGGACATTTCGAGGCTGGCGGTTTTCGTTTTAAGGCGCCGAGACACCCGCCCGCTGTCTTCACCCTCCGCCCCTCGAATCGTCGCGCCTACCCGGCAAAGCGCATCAAGGCAGCGCCTTCCTGCAAGTTCGGACCTTCTGAATAGCAGGTGCAAAACCCTCTCGGTTGCCTGACACAGCCTGACACAAGAACCGGCCTAAAAACTTGTATGACACACCATGACACAACACGAATTCCTGACGCATCCTGACACAACATTTCCAACCCACTGTTGCCGCTAGATGCACAATAGAGCTTGCATTATCAAGGCTGCGCTTGTATAGACACTAGCAGCTAAGTGAAGCGAAAGGCAACTATGAGCAATAACGAGAATACCCAGTTTGCCGGTTCGAATCCTGCATCGCCCACCACCTTTCTCATGCACCCCGAAAAGACCAAGACACCCCGCGACAGCGGCATGGAGACGCGTTACCTCGTCATGCCGCATCAGGCCAATGACATCGGCATCGCCTTCGGCGGCACCATCATGTCGTGGATCGACATGCTCGCCGCCATGGTGGCGCAGAAACATTGCGAGGGCAAAGTCGTCACCGTCAGCATCGACAAGATTTCGTTCCTCCGTCCCATCCGCATCGGCGATCACATCGTCTTGCGTGCGTCGGTGAATTACGTCGGCACCACCTCGATGGAGGTGGGCGTGCAGGTGATGGGCGAAAACCCGTACACCGGAGAAATCGCCCGCGCCACCACCGCCTACCTGACCTTCGTCGGCCTCGATGGCACCGGCCATCCCGCGCCCGTGCCGCGCCTGCGTCCGGAAACGCCCGATGAAATCCGCCGCCACGAAAACGCCCGCCTGCGGGTGGAAGCGCGCAAGGAATTGGTGAGGAAACTGCGGGCCAGGCCGCAGTGAGGGCGAGAGGCCGCATCGTTGGGACTAACCGCCAGACGGCGACGGGATCTTCGGAATCATCAACTCGACCTCTTCGCGGTATTTGGCAATCAGATCTACTGCCGCTGTTCCGTCGCCCTTGATGATAACCGCTTTGCTCTGAATCGCTTGCCAATGTTCAGTCCTGCGCCGACGTTCCTGCACCAAGTGATCAGCGTTTAGCCCGCATACACGGATATGCCATCGCGCCGCTGTAGTCACACCAACCAATTCGTGGGTCCTGGGATGCTCAAAGATCTGCTCACCGTAATCCATTTCCTTGCATGGATTCAGGAAACGGCATCCTGCGGCCAATTCCGCCTTGGTCGGCCAGGTGTCGGACTTCTTCCCATTGCAATGCCGTGACGCCGGGAACAGATTCTCGAAGCGTTGGATCAAATCCTTTTTCTGTCGCGGATCGAAGTGATCAACCTCCAGCGGACCGCTCCGGGTTTGGTGCTGCATCGAGTAGGCGCAGCGATCTTCGAAATCAGGAAGCAACTCCGGAAGTGCGTCCCGGTGATGGTGCCGTTTGATCGGCTTTCTAGGCGGTGGCCCTCTTTTGATTCGTAGCTTCTTGGAACTCGACATACTCCTTCAACAGGCTTTCCATCCGGGAAAGGAGCCGATCACGCTTCAACTGCAACCGTATCTCGTCTGACGAGGGCGGGTTCAGGAGCTGATTTCGCAGGCGATTCAACTCCTCAAGCCGCACAGCTTCCGTCGTCCCAATCGTCCCCTTTGCCTCTTCGAGCGCCAGTTTGCGGAACTCACGCTCCACTTTCTTGTCCCACACGGACGGCGTTTGCGTCATCGTCAGCACGAAGGTTTCGTCAGCGCCTGAACGCGTCGCCACTTCCGCAATTCCGGCACGATTCGCGCAAACAACTTCTTGCGCCATCGGTGGAGCCGCTGCGGCCTCAGTACGATTTTGCGGCGCCATGAATGCACCCGCCACAGCAGTCGTGGCGGCGCCGCGTGCCAATCGCGCGATGAACACGTTACTCTTCATACAAGGCGGCAATTAGTTGTTTCTGTAAATCAGATCCACAGCGCAAGAGTGCCAGCGGTTGCGCGGTCATTCCTTCGCTCCCCGCAGGCACATCCCGTTTCAACCGTGTGGCTGCGGTGAGCGAGAACGCATAAAGACAGATCTCGGCAGTGCTCCCTCGAAAAGCCATTCCAATGATATCAACCACATCCGTCTTCCGGTTCGTGGTCACGCCCTTCCAAACCGTCGGCGCTTCTGTGGCACGCCCCAGTCGATTCAAGTACTCGACCAGGGTCTTTTCATTCTGCTTCAAACTATCTTCCGTTAAAACCCATGAGTAGCTGTCCACCAAGTCCGACGCCACCAGGAGCCCAACTTGAATCAGATGGAAACCTGGTTCGCGTTCAATCCGGAAACGATTAAAATACAGGGTCTTCGGGAAACTGCCCTGCGGCAGCCCGATCTCCAGCCTGATTTCTTTCTGCTCTGTTTTGCTCACACGAATGTTCTTTAAATACATCGGCACAAATTGTGCGGTCAATCTCGCCGAATTCTCATGTTTCTGTAAAGCGTGCAGAAACTAGCAGCGTCGGGGCGGTCCGCCAGTCAAATCCCAGCCACTAAATTCTGTGCAACAACGCCCCACGATTCGATACGAAAGCGGCTTGATCTTCCTCAAGCCGCACCGACCCTCGCGTTGACGTTCCCCCATCCGCGGAATGCCGCGCCTTCAAGCTGGCGATGATTCAATCTCCCAGCGGCAGAAGACGGACGCGCGATTTGTGGCCTTTCACGGTTACCAACGCGCCACGCCGCAGCGCCTCGCTTTGCTGTTTGAGAATCTGGATGACGTCCTCACCGATGTTCGTGGGGCGGATGTCATCCAACCGAAGCTGGATCACGCGGGGCAGGGGAGCGCGACTGCCAAAGAGGAGTTTGGCGAAGTCGAGATCCTGCGTCAGCACCACCGCTCCGTTTTCGTACGCCCAGCACAGAATCTCGGCGTCCGGGCGTTGGGCGGACCGAGTTCGCGCCAATGGCGCGCGACGTGGCGGTGCTGCCGGAGGAATTCCACCCAGGAGAGCGGCAGGCAGTTGTCAACGACGATGGTCACGCAGGCTGAAGCTCGATTTCACGCTCGCGGGTGAGCCAGGCGGCGTACGCCAGACAAGCCTTGAGATCATCGCTCTCCAGATCGGGATAGTCGGCCAGCACTTCCTTTTCCGTGGCCCCCGCGGCGAGCAGCCCAAGAATAGTGGTGGCTGGAATTCTCATGCCGCGGAAGCAGGGCAAACCGGTCATGACGGCCGGATTCACGGTGATGCGCGTCAGCAGTTCTTTCATGGGTTCAGTCTATCAGTGGGCCCGGCCATTCGCACGAACAGATTGATTCTACTCAAGCCGCATCGACCCTCGCGTTGACGTCCCCGTATCCGCGCAATACCGTGCCCTGATGCTGGACATGACCGAAGTTCAACCCCGCGGCCACGCCGATCTCGACGTGCGGCAGCCGCTCACGCCCGCGCAGCTTGATTCGCTGTCGCGCGACATTCTCGCGCTCAAGAAGAAGCTCAACGCCGTCATCCTCGCGCACAATTATCAGGTGCCGGAAATCCAGGACCTGGCGGATTACGTGGGCGATTCGCTCGGTCTCGCGCAGCAGGCGGCCAAAACCAGCGCGGAGGTCATCGTTTTCTGCGGCGTGCATTTCATGGCGGAGACGGCGAAGATTTTGAATCCCGGCAAGATTGTGATCCTGCCGGATCGCGACGCCGGATGTTCGCTCGAAGAGAGCTGCCCGGCGGACAAGCTGGCGGCGTTGCAGGCGACGAATCCGAAGTTCTGGACGGTGGCTTACATCAATTGCAGCGCGGCGGTGAAGGCGCTCAGCGATGTCATCTGCACCAGCGGCAACGCCATGAAGATCGTCAACGCCACGCCGCCGGATCGTGACGTGCTTTTCGTGCCGGATGAAAACCTCGGCTCGTGGGTGATGGAGCAGACGGGCCGCCCGATGACGCTCTGGAAGGGGAATTGTTACGTGCATGTCGAGTGGACGCACAGCGTCATCACCCGCATCCGGCGCGAGCATCCCGACGCGCCGCTGGTGGCCCATCCGGAATGCACCAAGGCGGTGCGGATGCTGGCCGACGAGGTTTGCTCGACGGAGAAAATGGTCGCGTGGTGCCGTCAGAGCCCGGCCAAGGCCATCATCATCGCGACCGAGGCAGGCATGCTGCACCGGTTGAAGAAGGAATGTCCGGACAAGACCTTCATCGCCGCGCCGACGGAGAATTGCCGGTGCAACGAGTGCCGTTACATGAAGCTAAACACGCTGGAGAAACTGCACGATTGCATGCTGAATCTCGCGCCGCGGGTCGAACTGCCGCCGGACATCATCGCGCGCGCGCGTCTGCCCATCGACCGGATGCTGGAGATTTCCGCACGGCCGGGTTGAAGGTGGCGGATTGGGCGCAAAATTCAACTCGCGCGAAGGCCGCGAAGGAAAGGCAGCCGAGTTCCGTCCTACGCTGACTTCGCGACCTTCGCGCGGGATGCTTCAAATGAACTCCTCATAGCTTGAGGGATGTTGAAGGATGGCCGCGCAGAGGCAGACGAGCGGAACAAGCGGGCAAGCGGTCTGCGAGAGGTTCCAAACCGGCAGCCTGAGTTCTCTGCAACTTTGCGTCTTGGCGCTGGAAACAGTTCTTCACGCTGGAATTCGGGTTAAAGCAAGCCGCGCCGCCAGCCGATGCTGTTTCTGTCACGCAGCCTGATGGCAGGTGAGGACGAACCACTTGCCCGCGGGCTGACACAATATGGCGGACGCCGAATCAAATTTGCCAATGACGTTCCCGGAAATTGTCCGGTCGTCGCCCCCTGAGAGAATCCAGTGAAGAAGGACCGCGCCCAATCCAAATCGCGTCGTAACGACCCCGGCTCGGGTGACGGTAAAGTGCGCCCATCCAAGGTGGCGCTCGCACGCAAACTGATCGCGCAACCCGGGTATCCACCGCTGGAAGTCATCGCCGCCGTCGCCATGAAGCTGGTGGAGCAAATGCCGCGTCCCGAGCGGCGACGGTCGTTTTGAACCGGGCCCGCGGGGTTTAACCGGCCAGCGTCTGCCGAACCATCTCGACCAGTTCCTCGTTGCGAAACGGTTTCTGCTGATAGCGCACGCCTTGCAACGGAATTCCCTCACCCGTCTCGCCCAGGCTGCCGCTCAGCAGGATCACCTTCAACGTGGGAGACAGCGCCCGAAGACGCTGCATCGCTTCGAACCCTCCCAGCCGCGGCATGTGCAAATCGAGCAGGACCAGATCGAAGCCGTCCGGCTCGCGCGCCCAACGCGCCAGCGCATCCTCGCCGTCGCGCGCTTCCTCGACCACGAATCCCTGCTGCCGCAGCACCGCCGAAATAATCGTCCGCACCATCGCGTCGTCGTCCGTCACCAGCACCCGGGGCTTTCTGCCGGGTATCGGAGAATTCCGCGCAACCGAGGCCGTCGGAGCAACCAGATCATTCTGGACCAATGGTCTCGCCGCCGGAGCCGCCGGATCAGGCGGGCGGAACAGCAAGGCGACCGCAAACGGGCCGCCGCCGGTGACCCGATGAACTTCCACCACCCGGGGGAAAAGACCGGATGCGTCTCCAGCAATCGCCACGGAAACGGGGCATCGGGCCTCCAGATCCGCGAGGCGGCCTCCGCTGCGATGCAGACTCTCCAGCGCGGCGTCCAGCGCGGGGAAATTCACCGCCGGCTGTCCGACGAAGTTCTGCGGTGGGACGCCGAGCAAGGCCGCTCCAGCGTCGTTGGCGGCGACGACCGCGCCCGTGACATCAAGCACGACCAGCGGCTCGGTGACGAGTTTCAGATTGGCGGACGATAGTTCCATGGTGCGCGCTGGGCGGCCTCTCGAAAGTTGGATGAGGAACGCCCGGGACGTTCTTATAGAGACTCGTTGACTTTTTGAAAACTCAAAAGAGATAGTCGGCAACCGGTCCGCCCCGGACAAGTCAGCCGACGCGGCTGCGGACCTTGCCTTCACTCACGCGAACAATCTCAACATGGTTCCCGCCGAGACATGCGCCACGCCCGAACCGCCCGACCTGTCGGCGTTAGGGACGCACTGGCCGGGAGCGACCTTCCATCTGGACGCGGATTTCCGCTGGACCTGGCTGGGCGAATCGGTGGAGACGCTGACCGGACGAAGCGCACGCGCCTGGCTGGCCGATCCAGCGGCCTGGGAAAGCGCGGTGCATCCGCTGGACCGGACGCGGCACGCCGCGCACTGGCGATCGCTGGAACACCAACCTCGCGGCGCGAGCCTCCGGTTTCGCCTGCTGCACGCGAAAAGCGGCGCGGTGATCTGGCTGCATGAGTTTTGCGTGCCGGTTTTTGACGCGGGCGACGAACTCCGCGGCTTTGCCGGGCTTTGGATGGAGGACACCCGCGCCGCCCGTCTGGAAAAGCGCCTGGCTGCGGGCGCGTGGGCCGAAACGCTTGGCGCGATGACGGCCGGGCTGGTCCACGATTTCAACAATGTCCTCACCGGGGTGATTTCGCTCAGTGAACATTTTCTCACGCAAATTCCGCCGGGGCATCCTTTCCACGAGGGCTTGACCCTGCTGCAGGGAAACGGTCGCGAAGCCAGCCGATGGATTCATCTCTTCGGCCAGTTGCATCAGACCCGGCCCGGCACAGCCACCTGGCACAACGTCAATGACCTCGTTGCCGACACCGCCCAAATCCTCCGGCACGCCCTCTCGCGCCGCTTTGAACTGACGGTGCATCCCAGCCCGGAACCAGTGCCGGTGATGGTTGAGGCAGGCGGATTCGAACGCGCGCTCCTGATGCTGGTGTTTCGCGTGGCGGCGCGAATGACGCAGCCCGGTCCGCTACGGTTGCAGGTGACGCACGTCCCGGCGAAGGATGGCGCCCGGTCCTCGTGGGTGCGGGTGGGGGTGGAAATTTTCAGCGAACTGATGCCGCCGGTGGGCGATGCCGCGGGCGAGGCGGTGTTGAACGCGGTCAAACAATTCGCCGCCCGGCTCGGTGGCAAGCTGGAAGTCGATCAACGCGTGGCGGCCGGAACAGCCACGTGGTTATGGCTTCCGGCCGCGACTGCGGAGCTGTCCGTGATGGAGCCCTCCGCGCCGCGATCCCGCTGGCTGTTGTTGGGAGGCGGTTCTCCCGCACAGATGGCTGCGTGGGCGGATTGGCTCCGTGAACGGTCATTTCTGGTGACGGTGCTTGGGCCGGATGAGATCGAATTCCACGACGGCGACGATTACCCGTTCGACGCCGCCATCGTGCTGGTGGATGTTGCAGGACCGGCAGCCGCGAGCAAATTCCTCGAACGCCTCCATGCCGCGCACCCGGAGTTGCCTGCGGTCACCGTGCTGCCCGAGGGAATTGGTTTTGAACTGGAAACCCATTTCAGCCAGGTTACGGCGGTGGTGGCGGCCGGAGAAGAACAACGGGAGAGATTGGTGGGGAAACTCACCGCGGCGCTGGAGCCGCGCTGAGTGCCACTTGATGGTGCGGGCTTGGCACCGGCCGAAAATCGTGCTTTCCTCGCGGGTGCCTTCGCGATATTTGATAACCTATGCCGATTGAGAAGATTATCGTGCTGGAGGACGATTTGATTGTCCGCAAGAGCTTGGAACAGCAACTGCGGTACCGCCGTTATGACGTCGCCTCGGCCAGCACCATCGCTGCCGCCGAGGAATTGCTGACCAAGGACAATTTCGATCTGATGATCGTGGACGTGCGGTTGCCGGACGGCGACGGCACGGACCTGCTCAAGCAGATCCAGGCGCGCCCCAGCAAGCCGATCGTGGTGATGATCTCGGGCTTCGGCACGGTGGATCTGGCGGTCGAGTGCATGAGCAACGGCGCGTTCACCTTTCTCACCAAGCCGTTCTCGCCCGAGCAACTGCTCGTCACGCTCAAGAAGGCCGAGGAACATACCCAGCTCGTCAAGGTGGCCCAGCATCTGAGCGCCGGCGCGGATGACGACACGGGCAGTGAAATCCTGGGCAGGAGCAAGGCGGTGGAGGATCTGCGCCAGTTGATCCGCAAGGTGGCGCGCACCCAGGCCACCGTGTTGATCCAGGGCGAAAGCGGCACCGGCAAGGAATTGGTGGCGCGCGCGCTCTACCGGCAAAGCCCGCGGGCCACGGCGCCGTTCATCCGGTTGAACTGCGCCGCCGTGCCGGAGAATCTCATCGAGAGCGAATTCTTCGGCCACGAGAAGGGCGCGTTCACCGGGGCGCTCTACAAACGCGAGGGCCGCTTCGAACTGGCGCACACGGGCACGCTGCTGCTGGATGAAATCAGCGAGATCACCCCGGGCATTCAGGCCAAGCTGCTGCGCGTGCTGCAGGAGCGCGAGTTCGAGCGCGTCGGCGGCAACCGCACCATCAAGGTGGATGTGCGCGTCATGGCCACCACCAACCGGCGGCTGGAGGAGTCGGTCGAGCGCAAGGAATTCCGCCAGGATCTCTATTTCCGTCTCAATGTGGTGCCCATCCACATCGCGCCGTTGCGCGAGCGCAAGGAGGATGTCCCGCTGCTGGCGGAAAACTTCCTCGAACGCTTCGCCCGCAAACACGGCATCGAGGTGAGCGGCCTCTCTCCGTCGTGCTCCGAGGCCTTGCTGGCGCATTCCTGGCCGGGCAATGTGCGTGAATTGCAGAACGTGATCGAACGCGCCGTGATCCTCTGCAACGAAGGCGGCCAGATCGGACCCGAGTCGCTCGGCCTGCCGCAGCGCGGCTCCTCCATCTCGTTGGCCGTGGTCGGAGCCACCACGGCCCCGGCGTTCGGCAACGAAGGCGCAGCCCTGCCGCTGGCGGAAATCGAGAAGCGCCACATCCTCGCCGTGCTGGAACACTGCAAGGGCAACCGCACCCATGCCGCGCGTCTCCTCGGCATCAGCATCCGCACGCTGCGCAACAAACTCAACGAGTACCATTATCGCGGCGCCAGCGAAGGGGCTGAATCCGACGGCGCTGACGAAGCCGCCGAGTAATCCGGCAATTCCTACCGGGAAGGGCATCCGTGCCCCGGGCAAACTGCTCCGGCGTTGGCATATCCCGCTTCGTTCACGGTCGTCCCCGGTGCGGTTCCATTGAGGCATTTTTTACGCACGACCCCTGATCCGCCCGTCTCCGGCCGTTTTTCGCCGTGTCCATTTTCTGGAGCCTGTCCCGGTTCAACTGTCCCATGACTGGGCGGGGTGGTCGTGACTTGTCCCGATCGCCGACCGAGGTTCGCCGGGATTGTCCATGACCGGGACAATCCCCAGGTCCGACGCGTGGCCTCCTGCGGGCGGCCGGGCAGGACTTCGTGTCCCCTGTCGGGGCGCGTAGCACGCGGCGTTTCTTCACTCCCCCAACCACTACCCGTCCGTTTCCCCGCGCATGGCAAGTTCTCTGCTAAAGGCAGATTCACTGATGAATGCAGCGACGAACAGCGCCTCCGCAACGGCCCAACCCGGCCGGGTTCGCGCCGATCAGCAACGATGGACCAACACATGATCGTCCCGACCCCATCACCGGCGAAATCCCGCGCCAAAGCACGCCGGACGGCGCGACCCTCTGCACGGACGCAGACCGACACCCGGCCGGCAACCGCGGCCGCCTGGCCCAAGCCGCGCCAACTCCGGCCCGGGAGTGCCGCCGAGGGGGCCATGGTCGAGCAATACCTCCCGCTGGTGCGCAATGTTGTCGGGCGCCTGGCCCTGACGCTGCCGCCGCACGTCGATGGCGAGGATCTCTACAGTGCCGGGCTGGGTGGATTGCTCAACGCCGTGCGCCAATACGATCCGCGCGCCGGCACCGCCTTTGAAACTTACGCGCGCCTGCGCATCCGCGGATCGGTGTTCGACGAACTGCGGCGCATGGACTGGGTGCCGCGCTCGATTCACACCAAGGCGCGCAAGGTGCAGGCAACCCTGCAGCACCTTGAACAAATCAGCGGGCGCCTGCCCACCGACGAGGAAATGGCGGAGGAACTCGATCTTTCGACCGCCGCCTATCGCAAGCTGCTGGAACAGATTCGCCCCGTGACGTTCGTCTGCCTCGACTCCGCGCTCAACCAGGAGCACGACGACTCGATCTCCCCGCATGAAAGCATGGCCGACCTGCGCCAGGAAAACCCGCTCGAAGGCACGTTCCGCCGCGAGATGGCCGGTCTGATCGCGGAGCGCATCAAGGCGCTGCCCGAAACCCAGCGGAGGGTGCTGGCGCTTTACTACTACGAGGATATGCGGCTGCGCGAGATCGCGGAGATCTTTGACCTGACCGAGTCGCGCATCTGCCAGATTCACGCCCAGGCCATCCTCGCGATCAAAGCTTTCCTCCAAAATTATGATCCCCATTTCGCCTGAACCGGCCCCCCAGGCCGCCGCCCTTTTGCCCAACTCATGAGAAACTTGTTGTCCAGCTACGTCGAAGCCCTCCGCGAGGAAATGCAGCAGTATGGCGAAATCCTCGCCCGCCTCGACCAGGAAGAGGAGGCCATCGCCGGTCTCGGGCCCAAGGCCGTCCTCGGCTCCATTGCCGCCGTGAACGCCCAGACACAGGTCATCGAAGAATCGCGCCAGCGCCGGATCGAGGTGCAACGCGCTGTCGCCCGCGAATTGCAACAGTCCGAAGAGGCGCCTCTCCTGGAATTGCTCCCGCTGCTGCCCACCCCGTTCAGCCTGCTCATCGCCGCGCTCGTGGCGGAGAACAGCGCCCTGCTCGAACGGGTCCGCGAACGCGCCGACGACAATCATCTCAGACTCGAACAAAGCACCGAGTTGATGAAACAGGTGGTGATCAAATTCGTGAACCCCGGGGACCAATTCAGCGACCGACCGGATGTCACCGCAACCCCGCCGCTTCGTGCGGCCGTCTAGACAAGGATCGTCAAATGCTCATTCTCTCCCGCAAACTTAACGAAAGCATCGTCATCGACGGCCAGATCGTCGTGAAGATTCTCCGCATCGATCGCGACACCGTCAAACTGGGCATCCAGGCGCCCGCGCAACTGCCGGTGCATCGCCAGGAAATCCACGAGGCCATCGCGCGAAACCACGCCAGCCAGAACACGGTGAATGCCGCCGCCCCCCTGCCCAATGGATCGCACCCATCCGACATCAACGGCACCGGGGCAACGCAACACCGCTGAAGTGGCGGCGCGACCTGGAGCCGCCGCGCGCTCCGCAGCCGCCCAAACATTCTCCGAAGTGGAGCGCCCTCCGCGACCTATTTCCCGCCCGGCGCCCTTCCCGGCCCGGA
The DNA here is from genome assembly GCA_038249465.1 of Limisphaerales bacterium. Taxonomy (GTDB): domain Bacteria; phylum Verrucomicrobiota; class Verrucomicrobiia; order Limisphaerales; family JBBRWD01; genus JBBRWD01. Next base: position 31,378 of record JBBRWD010000056.1, read on the forward strand.
TGACCAAATCGTTCGCCCGGGCGCTCCCGCTTCGGATTGCAAGCCCCGGAATCCGGCGGGCGGATGCTCGCTGAAATCATGAGCCCATCCCGCCGGCCGCCACCTCCCTGACGCGCTCCAGAATCACGTCCGCAAGATGGGGTTCGCTGCCCACGGCTGAGGAATACCACAAGCGTTTGCCGTGGCGTTCGGTGGGATTGCGCCACGCCGGTTTTCGCCGCTCGATTCGCTCACGCACCAGGCGCTCGGGTTCGCCGAGCAGCACAGGGATGTCTTCCTGAGTGTGCAATCCGTCGCTGATGAAAAAAGGCACGAGCACGATGTTTCGCGCCCGGGCGATCCGGAAGCAGTCGGCGATGCGCGGCTCTTCTTCGAGGAACGCCGGGTGCACTTCGGCGAATGGCGCCGTGGTGCGAATCAATTCGACCTGCCGCTCGATGGATCGGCGCGAACCCTCATTCTTCGCCGTGCCATGTCCCGCGATGAACAACGCCGTGTCGGCTGGCTTCGGCGGGAACGGAAAGGGATGCTTCGCCACGATGTCCCGCGCCCGGGCCAGCAGCACCGCTGTCATGCTCGGATGCGATCCGACCGGACCGGCATAGAACAGCGTCTGGTTGCCGCGCTTTTGCACGCGGGCATACCCGCCCTGCCCTGGCGCGAGGAGACCGAGTTCACGCGGAATAATTTCCTCAGTGAAGTAGCCCTCGCTGATGAACAGCGGCACGATGAATACGCGCGGCGCGATTACGCCGCGCAACACGCCGGCGATGGATGGCTCGATTTTCCAGAAACCCTCGGCCACCTGCGCGAACCGTCCGCGCCGCCGCAGTTCCGCCGCGTGCTGATAGACCGGCGCGCTTGAATCCGCGTTGAGCGTCGAACCGTGTCCCACCAGCACCAGCGCGGCATTGGCGAAATCGTCGTTCACGCTAAACAAATGGGTCAGGCAGCACCGGGGCGCAAGCGGTCAGATTAAACGCGGAGCCTATGTCAGACCGCGCAGCCGGAGGTCGAGATGATGGAGCGCGACCACCACGAGCGAGTGGGCGATGCGTCCCTGGGCCACCAGCTTTGGCACCTCCTCCAGCGGCACGAGGCGGGTGAGGATGTCCTCGCCGCTGTCAAACTCGACGGGGTGCTTCAACTCGCAGTCCTCGACGAGCACGGTGAAGCAGGTGTTGCTCATGATCGCGGGATTCGACCACACCTGCCCGAGCAGGCTGGACGCACCGCCTGCGTAACCCGTTTCCTCGCGCAGTTCGCGCACACCCGCCGCGACAGGCGAGGCGTCGTGCGAGTCCATCACGCCCCCGGGGATTTCCAGTTCGACCGTGCCGGAGCCGTGGCGGAATTGCTCGATCATGACGATCTGCCGGTCCGGCGTGAGCGCGATGACGTTGACCCAGTTGCGGGCTTCGAGGATGACGAAGTCATGCCGCGCGCCGGTGCGCGGGGAGATCTTGGTGTCGCCGCGGATCTGAAATACGCGGAAGTCTCCGAGCGGTTTGGATTCGAGGACGCGCCAGGGTTGAATCATGCGCAGAGGATGCGGGACGGCGGGCGGAATGTCGAATCTGGAGCGGAGGTGGCGGAAGTTGCGGGCGCATCTTGAAACTGCCCCCGAAGGCAACCGGGTTGGCGCGCGACGTTGACGTCGCTTCACCGTGCCCAGCCCGCCGGCCAAAGATTGCACCTTGTCCCGCCGCCTATCGAAGCGGCCTCAAGGCCGCGCGCCGGGGGCAGTGCGCAAGATGCGCCCGCAGGCAGGAACGGGCTCCCGGCGCAATTGACGCGCCTCCGCGATTGAAAGAGGATTCGCACCGGTGCCCCAGCCAACAGCCATGAACCTGCAGCCAGCAGCGGGTGGATGAACCGTGATGCTGACGAACGCACAATTTGATCGGACGCGGCGCCTGGCGTTGCGCCTGGCGGGCATCGAATTGTTCGAGCGTCACCGCGAGCTTCTGGGCCGGAGGAGCCGGCGGTTGGGAGTTCAGGATGGCGCGGGTCTGGAGTCGTTGCTCACTGCGGCGGAGGAAGGAGACTTGACCGCCTGCCGGCACATGGTGGGCCTGGTCACGACCCGGTTTACCGGCTTCTTCCGCCATCCCGGCCACTTCGAGATCACGGCCGGGCACGCGCTCCGAACGGTGCATCGCCGCGGTCAGGCGCGATTGTGGTCGGCAGGGGCGGCCACGGGGGAGGAACCCTATTCACTCGCGATGGCATTGAGCGGAGTTTTTCCGCGCGAGGAACCGCCGGTGACGATCCTGGCCACCGACATCAACGAGGAGGCGCTGGCGGTGGCGCGGCGGGGCGAATACGGCGAAGCAGCGCTGAGCGCGCTCACCCCGGAGCAGCGCGCCCGGTTCTTCGGCGAAGCCACCGCGCGGAAACAGTGGCATCTGGTGCCGGAGATCCTGCGTCTGGTGGAGTTTCGCGTGCTCAACCTGATTGACCCGGTCTGGCTGATTGAGGGACCATTCGACGTGATCCTTTGCCGCAACGTGCTGATGTATCTGGAAGCCGGGCATCGTTACTCCGTGCTGGATCGGCTGGCTTCAGTGCTGGCACCGGATGGGAGGCTGCTCCTGGATCCCACCGAACATCTCGGCCCGGCGGCTCACCTGTTCGGCCCGGGGTCGAACGGCGTTTATGCAAGCCGCCTGGAGTTGCGCGCCGGCGCGCACCGGTCCCTGGAGCCAGCCTCACGGAAGGAAGACCTTATTTTATGACGATTGCCAAACGTTTGATGGTGTTGATGGCGGTGCCGTTCCTTCTGCTCACCGCCATCTGGGTGGTCAACCGCGTGCAGATGGCCCGCGTCGAGGAGCGCATCCGGTTCGTGGCCGAATCCCGCGTCGTGGCGGTGGCCCGGTTGGGCGACATCTCGCGTAACTTTGCCGAAATGCGGGTGAACCTCCGCAGTTTTCTCCTCGCCACCAACCAGTCAGGTCAAGACATGGCCCGCGCCACCTATGATGCGGATCGGGCCGAGGTAATCCGGCTGCTGGAGGACTACGCCGACAACCGGGTCGGGAGCGACAAAGGACGGCGCTTTCTGAGCGACTACCGCGCGATGAGCCGGGAGTGGATGGTCGGGGCCGAACAAGCGATGACGTTGGCCGCGGCGGGCCGCCAAGACGAGGCGAACGCGCTGCTCTTCGGCACCCTCGCGGGGATCGGCGTGAAGCTCAGCACCGTCTCGCGAGAATGGATCCAGCATAACGAAGCCTTCGCAACCACCGCGAGCCAGGAGGCGATCGACACCATAGAAAGCACCCGGCGGAACTTGCTGATCGCCACCCTGGTCGCCCTGGCGCTGGCTGGGCTCGTTGGTTTGCTAACCTTCCGGAAAATCGTCACGCCGATTCGGGCGCTAGAAACTTCGGTGCAGACCATCGCCGCGGGTGATTACTCCCAGGATGTCCCCTTTACCCAGGCCACTGACGAGACTGGCAGCCTGGCGCGATCCATCAAGGTGCTTAAAACGGGCGCGGCGGCCATGGAGGAACAGCGCTGGGTCAAAGCCAACACCGGCAAAATCACGGCCGGTTTGCAGGGTGCCGCGTCGCTCGCCGAGTTTGGACAACGCCTCATTTCCAATCTCGTGCCCATGCTCGGCGGCGGAGTCGGCGGGTTCTATCTGGGCGAACAAAACCCGGAACGCCTCCGGCGGATCGCGACGTATGGGCTGGCGGAAGGCGGGCGCAACGCGGATTCATTCCCGATGGGCGAAGGCTTGGTCGGCCAGTGCGCCCAGGAGTGCAAGCCGATCCACCTGACTCATCTCCCGCCGGACTATCTTGAAATCTCGTCGGGCTTGGGCAAGGCCGCGCCATGTCAAGTCGTCGCCTGCCCGGTGGTGTCGCAAAACACCGTGTTGGGCGTGCTCGAAATCGCCTCGTTTCGGCCGTTCAGGTCCAACGAACAGGCGTTGCTCGAAGAGTTGCTCCCGGTGGTCGCGATGAGCCTGGAGATTCTCGCCCGCAACATTCGCACCCAGGAACTGCTGGGAGAAACTCAGGAACAAGCCCGCAAGCTGGAGGAGCAGACGGAGGAGTTGACGCAATCCCAGGAGGAGCTGCTCACCCAACAGCGGGAACTCACCACGCAACGGGAGCAGCTCAAGATCAGCGAAGAACGCTCGCGGCTCATCCTCGAGTCGAGCGCCGAGGGCATCTTCGGCACGGACACCGAGGGGCGGATCACGTTCATGAACCCGGCGGCCTGCCGGATGCTTGGCTTCAGCGCGGAGGATCTCATCGGCCAACCTTCCCACGCCGCCTTCCACCACCACCATCCCGACGGCCGCGAGTATCCCAAGGAAGAGTGCCCGATGTTCGCCGCCTACACGCACGGCAAGGCCAGCCGCATTGACAATGAATTACTCTGGTGCAAGGAAGGCGCCGGCCTGCCCGTGGAATACGGTGCCACGCCGATTGTGAAGGATGGCGTCGTCATCGGTTCCGTGGTCAGCTTCACCGACATCACCGAGCGCAAGCGGGCAGAGGGCGAACTGAAGAAGCGCAGCGACGAGCTGAAGCAAATCAATTTCAAAGCGGACAGCGCGCTGGATCTGACCAAGGCCGGTTATTGGCACATTCCGCTGGACGGCTCCGGCTGGTATAACTCATCCGAAAGGGCCGTGCGCATTTTCGGCGACCAGCCCGCGCCCGGTCATCGTTACACGCTCGATCACTGGATGGAACACGTCCGGCTCGGGGATGAGGCGGCGGCCAGGACTTCGGCGGAAAATTTCGAGGCCGCCGTGTCCGGGAAGATTCCCGTCTATGACGCCATCTTTGCCTACCAGCGCCCGGTGGATGGGCGTGTCGTGTGGATTCACGCGTTGGGTCATGTCGCCAAGGATGCGAACGGCCAACCCACCGACATGTTCGGGGTCACGCAGGACATCACGGAATTCAAACTGCTGGAAAACGAATTGCTCAGGGCCAAGGAAGTGGCCGAGGAAGCCACCAAGGCCAAGTCCGATTTCCTCGCGAACATGAGCCACGAGATCCGCACGCCGATGAACGCCATCATCGGCCTCTCGCACCTCGCGCTCAAGACCCAGCTCACCCCGAAGCAGCGCGACTACGTCAGCAAGGTCCACAACGCCGGCACGTCGCTGCTGGGGGTCATCAACGACATCCTCGATTTCTCCAAGATCGAGGCCGGCAAGCTCGACATGGAAACCACCGGCTTCAAACTGGACGAGGTGATCAGTTCGGTCACGACGCTCACTGCCCAGAAGGCGCACGACAAGGGCCTGGAGTTCCTGGCCCACGTCTCGCCGGCGATCCCCGAGCATCTGCTGGGCGACCCGCTCCGCCTCGGCCAGATCCTGACGAACTTCGTCAACAACGCTGTCAAGTTCACGGAGCGCGGCGAGATCCGGCTCAACATCGATCTGCTCGAACGGACCGGCGAGAAAGTGCAGCTCAAATTCTCCGTGCGCGACACCGGCATCGGCATGACCCGGGAGCAGTCGGCAAAACTCTTCCAGCCGTTCGTGCAGGCCGACACGTCCACCACCCGCAAACACGGCGGCACCGGGCTGGGGCTGACCATCTCCCGGCGGTTGGTGGAATTGATGGGCGGGCGCGTCTGGCTTGAAAGCGAGCCCGGGGTGGGCAGCACTTTCTTCTTCACGGTCTGGCTCGAAATTGGCACCGCGAAAGGCTCGGGCAAGATCGTGCCCGAGCAACTCGCGCAGTTGCGCATCTTGATCGTGGATGACAACTCGGCCGCACGGGAGATTCTGGCGGAGCCGCTCTGTGCTTTGGCCAGTGCTGTGGTGACGGTGGCCTCCGGGCCGGAAGCCATTGCCGCGCTCAAGGCGCAAAATCCCGCCGAACCGTTCGACATTGTTTTCATGGACTGGCGCATGCCCGGCATGGACGGCTTGCAGGCCAGCCGCCTCATCAAGAGCGACGAAACGCTCGCGAAGCAGCCGGCCATCGTGCTGGTCACCGCCTTCGGCCGCGAGGAAGTGCGCGAGGAAGCCGAGCGCCTCGGTCTCGACGGTTTCCTCGTCAAGCCCGTGACCAAATCCATGCTCGTGGACACACTCGTGGAGGTGTTTGCCGTTCCGGATCAGGGCGGGGCAATCGCCGGCGCGGCGGAGGCGGAATCGACGACCCGTTTGCTGGGCGCGCGCATTCTCCTCATCGAGGACAATGAGATCAACCAGCAGATCGCGATGGAGCTGCTCGAAGGCGCCGGTGCCATTGTCCAGGTCGCCAACAACGGCCGCATCGCCGTCGAGACCCTGTTCAACGGATCACAGCCGCCACCGTTCGACCTGGTGTTGATGGATCTCCAGATGCCGGAGATGGACGGGTATCAGGCGACGACGAAGATCCGGTCGGATGCGCGGTTCAGCCGCCTGCCGATCATCGCCATGACTGCGCACGCCACGATGGAAGAACGTCAGCGCTGCCTGGCGGCCGGCATGAATGACCATCTTTCCAAACCGATTGATCCGGCGCTGTTGTTCGAGACCGTGGGCCGGTTTTTCAAACCCGCCCCGCCCTGTCCGGCTTCGGACGGGATCGCGGGCATGGGCTTGAGCCCGCTTCATTCCTCAAAGGAAGAGGCACATGAGAATGCTCCGTCGCCACCGGTGTCGGGTGAGTCGAAGCGGACTGAAGTCCGCGCTCCGGGCGCGGATGACCTCCCGTTCATTGAGGGACTCGACACGAAAGATGGCCTGTCGCGCGTCGCGGGCAACAGGAAGCTTTTTCTGAAGCTGCTCCGACAATTTGTGGAACAGCAGGGGCCGGCTGCGGCGCAGATTGCGGACGCGCTCGCGCGCCACGACGCGCCTCTGGCCGAACGCCTGGCGCACACGGTCAAGGGCGTGGCCGGCAGCCTTGGAGCCGGCCGCGTGCAGCAGGTTGCGGCGAAGCTGGAGAAAGTGATCGCGGCGCGGGTTTCCTCCGCAGAGCTGGCGCCGTTGCTGCAAGATTTTCGCACGACGCTGGAGGATTTCGGCGCGCGCCTCCGCGCTGCCCTGCCGGGAACGGAACCTGTGGCGACACCCGCCGCTCCGGGCGCTTCGCTCGATCCCGAAACGGCCGGGCGGGTTGTGCGGGAAATCATCGCGCACCTGAACAACTTCGATCCCGCCGCCGGCGAATGTCTGGAAGCCAACCGGGACATCTTCCGCCTGTTGTTGCCGGGCGGGGCGTTCGCTGCGTTCGAGCAGCAGGTGGGCGGATTCGCTTTCGCCGACGCGCTGGCCGCGCTGCAACCGGCCGCGACCAGCAAGGGACTCTGGCCCGCATGAACACCTCCGCGCCCATCGCAGCCAGCCGCATTCTCGTCGTGGACGACACGCCCGCGAACATCCAGACGCTGGCGGCCACCCTGAAGAAAGAGGGCTACCAGATCAGTGTGGCCACCAACGGCAAGCAGGCGCTCGACGTGCTGGCCCGTGTGCAGCCCGACCTGATTCTCCTCGATGTGATGATGCCGGAGATGGACGGCTTTGAAACCTGCCGCCGCATCAAGGCGTCCGAGCAGTGGCATCACATTCCCATCATATTTCTGACGGCGAAAACTGAAACCGCCGACATCGTCCAGGGCTTTGAACTGGGCGCCGTGGATTACGTGGCCAAGCCGTTCAACGCGCATGAACTGCTCGCGCGGGTGAACACGCATCTGACCATGGACGAACTGCGGCGCAGCCTGGCGGGCAAAAACGTGGAACTGGCGCGCGCTCATGAGTTGGTCCGGCACGCCTTTGGCCGCTATGTGTCCGAGGAAGTCGCCGCGAGCATTCTTAAATCTCCTGACGGCCTCGATCTGGGCGGCGAAGAACGCGAAGTCACGATCCTCATGTCGGACTTGCGCGGCTTCACCGCCCTGGCCGCGCGGCTGACTCCGCACGAGGTGATCGAATTCCTCAACCTCTACCTCGAAGCGATGGTGGACGTCATCAGCCGGTACGCGGGCACCATTGATGAAATCATCGGTGACGCCATTCTGGTGATCTTTGGCGCGCCGCTGGCGTGCGAGGATCACGCCGCAAAGGCCGTTGCGTGCGGTCTGGCCATGCAACTGGCGATGACGGAAGTCAACCAGCGCCTCATCGCCAAGGGGGCTGCCGCGCTCGAAATGGGCATCGGCATCCACACCGGCCGGGTGATCGTCGGCAACATCGGTTCGTTGCGCCGGACGAAATACGCCGCGGTCGGCTCCAACGTGAATCTCGCCGGGCGCATTGAATCCTTCACCACCGGCGGACAACTGCTGATTTCCGAGAGCACGCGGGAGAAGATTCAAACCTCGCTGCGCATTGACGGAGAGTTTCAGGTTGAACCCAAAGGAGCGACGCGCAGCCTGCAACTGTATGAAGTGGGCGGCATCGGCGAGCCATTCAACCTTTCGCTGCCCTCAAGGTCCGAGACCCTGTGTCCGCTGCCGCTGCCGACGCCGATTCGCTTCACTGTGTTGGAGGAGAAATTTGTCGGCCGCACGGTGCATGAAGGGCGACTGACGGCATTGTCCGAGTCCGAAGCCGGCATCGAGTCCGCGCTGGCCCTCGTTCCGCTCAGCAATCTCAAGATTGAGATCGAGCCCGTGACGGGAGCCAGTCCGGGCGGAGAGATCTACGCCAAGGTGCTCGGCGACGCGTCGGGTGTTTCGAGTCAGGCGCGCATCCGGTTCACTTCGGTTTCTCCCGAACTGAAGATTTGGATGCAGGAGACGGCGGCCCGGCTGGGATCCGCGCGCGCGAAGACGACGTGAATTTCAAACTCACCAGCACTTACCACCAATGAACCTCACGCCCTTTGAAAATGGCCTGGTCGCGCATCTGGTCGCGGACTGGATTTTGCAGAACGACTGGATGGCGCGGAACAAGATGAGCCTGCGCCATCCGGCCTCATGGACACATGCCGCCATCCACGGAGTGTGCCTGGGTCTGGCGCTGGGCTGGCCGGCCGGGCTGGTGCTGGGATTCATCCACCTCTTAATCGACACCCGCGTGCCGGTGGCCTGGTGGATGCGGGTCTTCAAGAAATGCGGCCAGGCGACGGAAGCCGGCACGATCGCGATCTGGCTTGATCAGACCCTGCACATCGTCTGCCTCGCGGCCTGGGTGGCACTGGCTGGGAAATGAAGCGGCTTCTGAGAGAATCAGCCACGCGAAACGACCATCGCTTCCCGGAGAAAGATTAACCCTGTGCTCCCGTTGCCCCGGCTGCTGCGGCCGTTCGCGAAAAGTGGATCGAGTCCTCGTAGCGCTTGGTCAACACGCGCACGCGATGGGTAATCACCCGGGTCAGCGCGAGCAGGAACGGAGCGGCCAGCGCCGGAGCCTCTGCGAACATCTTTTTCAGCGCCGCCTCGGAAACCTTGATCAGAACGCTCGGCTGATTGGCAATCACATCAGCAGAGCGGGGTCCTTGATCCATGATTGCCAGTTCGCCGAAGCATTCTCCGACGCCCATGGTGGTGAGAGTCGATTCCCGCCCATCAATCATCACCCGCGCGCGCACCTCGCCTTCCAGCACCATGAACAAGGCATCGCCATGATCGCCTTTGTTCACCACGGTGCCAAAGGGCGCCACCCTGACGACCTCGAGATAGGGCATCAGCGACCCCAGCAAACCGACGTCAACATCGGCCAGCATCTTGATGCGGTGCAGCGAGCCCGCCTGGATCCCGGTCGCGTCGGAAGAGGCCGCGGCGCCCGGCGGCAGCTTGGTCTTGAACAGGATCTTGAGCTCGGGCAGGTCGGACGCACGTGACCAGGTGCCATCCATTTCCTTAAACACCCAGGCGGTGGCTGACACCCTCCCTTGTTTGATCCAAGTCACCAAGGCGGGCAACTCGACGGGTCCATAGGCGATGTTATCCGCTCCCCACACACGATAGCTGACGCTGGTATCTGTTTCCATTTGTCGATCTGCTTACCCCAAGTAGGGAGGGGCTGTCAAACAAGCAGAATCCTCCAGACGGCGCGGCGGTTGACGCCCGCGTCAACCGCCTGCGGGCGCGCCTCCGCGCCTGATGCAAGGCGCGATGGCGCGCATGGTGCCGACGGCGGGGCGCCGTCGGCAGCACGCGAGGGCGCGTGCGCTCCCCATTACGCAGGCAGCAGGGTGGCAGGAATGGGAGATGCGCCCTTTCCGCTGTCGGCCGGGGGAGCATCGCCGCAGGAGAAGGAGCGCGGTCTGCGCGGCAAGATCGCCGAGTCCGAGAAAGAGGAGCTGATCGACTACATGAAGGAGGCCGTGGCCTTGGTGAAGCAGTACGTCCCGCCCGAACCGGTGCTGATCGAGAAAGCCAAAGCAGCGGGCAAGGTCAGCGTCTCTCCCTTGCCGGGCCAGCGCGCACGACTGGCTTTCGCCAGCTACCACAAGGCAGGCAACAGCTTCGCGGTGGACGTGGACCTGACGAGCAACCGCCCGCTCGAAGTCCAAGTGTCCAGCTATCTCGATTCGCAGAAGGAGCCGGTGACGCTGGACGTGCGATTCGGCACGCTCGACAACAACGCCACCAATACCGCCAACGCGGTCTTGGACGCGAAGGGGAAGAACTTGCAGGTGACGGTCGAGAATTCGGGCTACCGCAAGCAATGACCATCCGGAGGTGGTGACGGAGGCTGGCCGGCGACGGCCGCCGCTGACGCAAGCAGCTTGCGCTTTCGCCCTAAAACTGGCGGCATCAAGACAACTTGCGTGTTGAGCATTTCCGCCAACTGACAAACCAGACATGATCAGAAATCGAACCACACTCCGTCCAACCCGGCGGCATTGGAGCGCGCCTGCCCGATACATGATGACCTCCTGGGCCTTCCTCTTCGCTGCCTTGATCGCGCTCGGTCAGGAGCCGGCGCATCCGCTCAAACCGGCGGACCGGTCGAGCCCGCGCGCCGCGTTGAAGACGTTCCTCGACTCCGGGGATGCCCTCGGCACGTTTCTGGCCAAGGATTACCTGCCGACTCCGACCCATGCCGAGTTCCAACGGTTAATCGCGCACGGGGATGCTGCCGTCGAGAGTCTGAACCTGTCTGAGGTGGCGCCGGTGACTCGCACCAAGACCGGCCGGCAGTCGGCCACCGCCCTCTACGAGACGCTGGGCCGGATTCAATTGCCGCCGGAAAACCAAATTCCGGATGTCATTCCGTTGAACCCGGCGACTGGGACCAACGCCGCGCGCTGGGTCATTCCGAACACCGAAATTGTCCTTGAACGCGTGGCGTCGGGACACCGCAGCGGCGAGTTCCTGTTCAGCCCAGAGACCGTGGCGAGAGCGGATGACTTCTACCAACGCGTGCGCGGACTGGCTTATACCCGTCCGGTCCCGCTGGAGCATCTGAGGGAAATCGTGACCACCGGCGGTGGCTGGATGATTCCACATGCCTGGATTCAGGCGCTGCCGCCGCGGCTGCGCATCCCGCTCAGCGGGCAGGCCGCGTGGAAATGGATCGCCTTGGTCTTCATCGCTGCCTTCTTTCTGGTGTTCCTCCGGGTGGCGCACCGCTTGTCGCGCCGGGGCAGCAGCGACCGCCCGTTCCTGCAAGCCTTGGCGCAATCGTTGTTGCCGGCTTCGCTCCTCGTGGCGGCGCCGGCCTTTGCCTACTTTGCGTTGGTCCAACTCAACCTGCTCGGTGGCGTCAGCACCGCCATCGCGATGGGCGCGACGGTCGTCATGTTTCTGGCGGGCGCCTGGATCTGCTGGCGTCTCGCCCCGGTCATCGCTGAAGCCATCATCGCCTCGCCCAACATTCCGACGGAGAGCATCGACGCCCATCTCATCCGCATCTGCACCCGCTTGCTGGGCATGGTGGCCGGGGCAGTGTTGCTGGCCATGGGTGCAGACCGGTTGGGAATTCCCGTGTATGGAATCGTCGCCGGGCTGGGCGTCGGCGGCCTGGCCATCGCCCTGGCCGCGCAGCCAACCATTGAGAATCTGATCGGCGGCCTGAGCCTGTTCGCGGACAAATCTCTTCGCGTGGGTGATTACTGTCGCTGTGGCACAGATGAGGGGACCGTGGAGGCCATTGGCATCCGCTCGACGTGGATTCGGGGAATGGACCGCACGCTGACGACGATTCCCAACGCGGCGCTGTCGAAGATGCCCGTCGTCAACTTCGGTCGGCGCGACGAGATTCTGATTCAGTCCACCATTGGCGTGCGCAGCGAGACCACGCCGGAGCAACTGCGCTACCTGCTCGTCAAGATTCGGGAGGTGCTCCTGAGCCACCCGTACATTGACCCCGACAAAGCGCGTGTGCGCTTCATCGGATTCGGAGCCAGTTCGCTGGACATGGAGGTGTTCGCTTATGTGAAGACCACGAGCCGGCCGGAATTCCTCGGCATCCGGGAGGACGTGTTCCTGCGAATCATGGACATCGTCAACGAGAGCGGGACCGGTTTCGCCTTCCCCTCGCAGACCCTCTATTTCGGCCGCGATTCCGGATTGGACCCCCAGCGGACTGGAGGAGCGGAAGCCCAGGTGCGCCGATGGCGGGACGAGGGCCGCCTGCCGTTCCCCAACTTCTCGCCAGCGGAATTGCAAAAGATCCGCGAGGCCGTGGCCCATCCGCCGCCGGGTTCGCCAGAGGCTCCCGCGTCCGAACCCGAGAGAAAGCCTGCCCAATCAACGAATTCGATCCGACCAGCCCAAAACCGCAACTCGCCAATCGCATGAAAATCAAAGTCAGAACTTTCCACCTCCCACAATTGGTCCTCGCCATCGCACTGTTGGGCCTCTCCGCCCCGGCCCGGGCCGGCAATTCCGGACACTACTGACAAGACCTTGGGATGGGCTACCCGAAGACGCTTGGTCCCAACCCGCACGGGCAGGGCGCGTCTGTCCCCAGCGCGCCGTCGGGTTGGCCGGGAGTGGTTCGCGGCGCGCTGGGACAGACGCGCCCTACCCAGCCC
>JBBRWD010000057.1:0-43846 GCA_038249465.1 Limisphaerales bacterium
AGGGCGCGTCTGTCCCCAGCGCGACGTCGGGTTGGCCGGGAGTGGTTCGCGGCGCGCTGGGACAGACGCGCCCCACCCAGTCCGGGTGTCGTCCATCCCTCTGCCTGGGTAGAATGAGCGGTCACTTTTTCATGCGTCGGTGGGTGTAGCTCCTCCCACGCTCGCCCGCCAACTACTCATGTCATCTATCTTGCGTGGCGTGCCGGTCTCACCCGCTATTGATCACAACCAGATGCGCCCCGAGTCTGCGTGTCTGCTGGCGTCGATTGGTTCCTTGCGATAAACCCTTCGCGGACTCGCGACACATGAAACTCATTTCCTGGAACCTCAACGGACTCCGCGCCGGGCTGCGGAAGAATTTTCTCGATTACCTCGATTCGGAGCGGCCCGACCTGCTCTGTCTCCAGGAAACCAAGTGCGGTCCGGACCACGTTGAACAACTCTGGCCCGCGAGCTACACGACGTTCTGGAACACCGCCGAGAAAAAGGGCTACTCCGGCACCGCGATTTTCACCAAGACACGGCCCCTCAGGATCACCCCCGGAATTGGCGCGGAAGTGCATGATCGCGAGGGCCGCGTGCTCACAGCCGAGTTCGCCGATTTCTTCCTCGTCAATGTCTATGTGCCCAACTCGCAGCGCGAACTCACCCGGCTCGCCTACCGGCAGGAATGGGATCGCGATTTTCTGCGCTACTTGAAGATGCTGGAGAAGAAGAAGCCAGTGATCTGGTGCGGCGACCTCAATGTCGCGCACCACGAGATCGACCTCGCCAATCCGAAGGCCAACATGAAGAACCACGGTTTCACGCCGGAGGAACGCGCAGGTTTCGACGCGGTGGTGAAGGCGGGGTTCATCGACACCTTTCGCGAGTTCGAGAAGGGCGGCGGGCATTACACCTGGTGGAGTCAGATGACCGGAGCCCGCGCCCGGAATGTGGGGTGGCGGCTGGACTACTTTCTCATCAGCGCCGCGCTGCGTCCCCGGCTCCGACGGGCGTTCATCCAGCCCGCAGTGCTGGGCTCGGACCACTGCCCGGTGGGGATTGAGATGGAAGATTAATCATCGCAGTTCAGAGCGGTAGGGCGCGGCTGTCCCAGCGCGCCGCAACTTGCGATGGTTTACTAACGGCGGGCTGGGGACAGACGCGCCCTGCCCGCGAAGCATCAACGCGCCTGGCGGACGCGAATGGTGTATTTCCTGGCCTGCGCGTTCATCGAGGTCCACTCGACATTTTCCTGCGCGTTCTCATCGAGGATGAGCGTGCGGAAGGGAGTGGCGTCCACCACGAACCCCTGCTCATCCTTGAACTCGCAGTTGATCTGCACTTCGATGCGGCGATTCTCGCGATTGCGCACGTTGACGGCAACCTTGAGGCGACCGTCGGGCAGCGGTGTCTGCTGGATGCCCGAGCAGGTCACGGAGCGTTGCGCGCCCTTGTCGAAGAGCACGAAGCTCGAGATGTTTTCCAGGGTGTTCTTGTCGGTGGCCTGCGGAGCGTAGGCGCCTTCGTGGGGCGTTTTGCAACCGCCGATGAGCAACGCCGCGCTGGCGAGGAACAATGAGGTGAGCAGGATTTTTTTCATAGCGTTTGGGGAGTGGTGGATTTGTCGCTGACAAAAATGACGACGTCGCCGGTCTGGCCCGATCCCGGCACCGCAGGCCGTTCGGGCACGGTGAAGGTGATGGTCTTGGCCAGACCCGCAATCGTCCGGTTGGAGGCGTCGAAGAATTCGACCGTGGCTGTCTGCTGGCCCGGGGGCAACTGGGCGAAGGTGAAGCTCAGATAGAGCGGCAGGGATTCCCAGGTGCGCGTGTCCGCCGCCGGCGTGGTCGCGGCCGAGATGATTGTGGCGATCAACCCAGCGCCCATGACAGCGAGCCCGGCCGTCTGCGTGTCGTGTTGTGTCGCGAGCACGGCGCCAGTGATTATGGCGGCGGTGCCCACCGTCGCGGTGGTGCCCTTGAAGACCGCCTTGTTGGCGAGAATATGATCCATCACGCGGCCGCCGCGCGTCGTGGCCTGGAAGCAAAGGTCGTCGTAGGGCGGTGCCTTGAGATCGCGTCCACCCACCCGCACCCGCGCGCTGCGCACCGGCGAGTCGTGGCATTGAAAACGCAGTTCCTGGCTGTATTCCCCGGTGGCGAACTTCGCCGGTCCATTGCCGTAATCGACAAAGAAAAAAACATTGGCAGCGCGGTCAAAGCCCGGCGGGCGCCACATCTTCGCATTCTCGTTGGCGCGTTTGATCGCGTCTGCCCCATCGCCGCCAAGGTCGTCGTTGATGAATCCATCGAGATAATCCGGCAGCACGTAATCGGCGGCGTACGATTTGTTCTCGGCGTCGGCATCGATGATCTGCGCGTTGCGAAAGCAGGCGCGGGCGTTGTCCGGTTCGCCGGCATGCCAGTAGAGGATGCCGCGATAGTAGTAAGCCATGACGCGTTCGTACGGCTCGCCGATGAAGCCTTTCTTCGACTCCGTCTGGAAAAGATTGCGCGCCTTCTTCGCGTCCTTGTCGGCGCCGTAGATGGCGTTGATGCGGGCCAGCGCCTGGTCGAGAATGGCCGCAGCTTGCGGATACTGCCCGCGCCGCAGATAGGCGAGCGCCATGCGGTATTGCCAGAGAACGCGGTCCCGCGCAGGGCCGTTCCGAATGGCAGCGGGGCCATCGACCAGCGGATCGCCGGTCAGTACGATGGAGGAACGCGACGACGTGGTCTCGCACGCCGTCAGGCCGAGACAAACGACCGGCAGGCAAAGCCAGCGCAACGCATTCATGGGGCGGCGGCGACGGCGCGGCTCAGCGATACACGGCGTCCGACTGGCCCTGTTTCTTGATGCGATGCGAGCCCTGCCAGAGCACGTCGCTGGTATTGGGGTCAATCAACTTGAAGGAGTACAGGATGTAATCGCTGCGGCCGGCGGAAGTGGTGGTGGTGGTGCCCATCAGGTTGCCGGTGAGCATGAAGTCCGCGCCCTTGAACTGCTGGACGTTCGGATCGGTGCTGCTGGTGACGGCGCCGGTGCGCTTGAGATTGCGCTCCGCTTCAAGCTCGGACATGCGCTCGCGCGCCAGGAAGCGCATCTTGCCCGCGGCCTTCTCGTTCAGGTTGGCCATGATTTCCTCGAGGAAGATGTCCTTGTTGATCGGGAAGGCAGTGTCGTTTTTCACCGGCAGACAGACGATGCGGGGCGTCGCCTTGGCGTTGACGATCTCGGGCACGCTCAAAAGTCCTCGCGCCATCTTGTCGGCCACCGTGACGATGTCCTGCGACTCGATGCCCGTGCCGGCCACAAAGCCGCGCTCGTCGGCGCGCATCTCGGTCACGGGAATGCCCGAGGGATTCTTCACGCCGGAAGTCGCGCAGCCGCTGAGCAGCGTCGCGAGGCCCATCATTCCGAGAGTCAATTGCCAGGTCGTTTTCATGGTATTTGGTGTCGTCGTAATCTTCGATTGCGTTCAGCCGGCTTTGATTTCCATCGCCCGGTCATTGAATGCCACGCTCGGTTCGACGGCTGACCGTCCTCCGTATTCGCAAGGGAACCGTATCACAGTGTCTGCGGGGCGACAAAACCCAAAAAATCCTGTTCCCTTGCCGGGCAATCCGGGCAAGGTTGCCCTCGTGCCGTGGCCTTCCGGTCGGCGTACCGATTTGGTTGCGGAGGACAATCATGCTAGCACGACGCATCATACCGTGTCTCGACGTCCACAATGGACAGGTCACCCGGGGCGAGCAGTTCGGCAACGCCGAAAAAGGCGGCCTCAAGTATTTGGGAGATCCCGTCGATTTCGCGCTCCGTTACAACGAAGAGGGCGCCGATGAAATGGTGTTTTACGACATCACCGCCAGCGCGCATGGCCGCGCCTCAATGGTGGAGGTCATTCACCGCACGGCCGACCAGTGCTTCATGCCGCTCACGGTGGGCGGTGGCATCAGGACCGTCGAAGACATGCACACCATGCTCAAGGCGGGCGCGGACAAGGTGAGCATCAACACCTCCGCGGTGGAGCATCCCGACCTCATCCGGGCCGGGGCCGAGAAGTTCGGCAGCCAGTGCATCGTGGTTTCAATTGATTGCAAACGTGTGGCGCCCGGCCGGTGGGGAGTGCGGACGCGAGGCAATCGCGAAGGCACCGGCCTGGACGCACTCGAATGGGCTCAACGCGCCGTCGAGCTGGGTGCCGGCGAACTCGTCCTCAACAGCATCGATGGCGACGGCATGAAAGGCGGCTACGACCTCGACCTCAACCGCCGGGTCAGCGAGAGCGTCGGCGTGCCGGTAGTCGCCAGCGGCGGTGCTGGCACCCTTGAAGACATCGCGGCCGTGCTCACCGAGGGCAAGGCCGACGCCGCGCTTGCGGCGAGCATCTTCCACTTCGGAACCTACACGGTGGGGCAGGTGAAGGATTTCCTCGCCAAGCAGAATATTCCCGTGCGGATTGTCTGAACGGGTCAGCGCGCCCCGCGTTCCACCGCCCGGGCTTGGGACCACTCGGCAAAATTGCGCCGCTCGATTTCCTCCATGCGCGCCCGCTTTTCCGCGTAACGCCGGTATTTCGCCTGCTCCTCGTCGGTCCACGCTCCCGCCTCGAGGTAGTCACCGCAATAGGGCACCAGCAGATCGATCCAGCACGCGATCTTGTCCAGCTCCTCACGCGAAAGTCGCGCTCCGCCGTGCCCCTTTTCCAGCAACGGCAGCAACGCACTGCGGGTCGATCCGGCTGCGTATGGCGGCAAAGGCGCGGGAATCGACTGCGTGCCGATCCAATTGACCATGCGCCCGTCGTATTGGCCGGAGAACGAGCCGCGATCCCAGTCGTTGTCGAGGGGGCGGGACTGCGTGAGGTTGAGATACGCATCGCTCCAGCGCCGCTTGGCGAGCCGGTCGAGGTTTTCATCGTGGCGCAGACTGAAGGCCGGCCGGTTGGTGGCGAGGATGGCGGACGTGCTATGCGCGGCCGAGAGAGCAGGAGCCAGCGATGCTGCCAGGGCGACGTTCCAATCCGGATCGCGCTCCCGATTGAGCGCGTGCTGCAGACGTTTTAGCTCCATCCGCTGATCCCGGTCGTGATGGCAGCCGACGCAGTGGCGGTCGAGAATCGGCTGGATTTCCTTCGGAAAACTGAAGCCGCGCGCCGGCCCGTAAAACGGTTCCAGCGTCTGCGGACCGGCCTTGAGCGCCAGCGTGCCGCGGTAGCCGTCCGTCGGCGGCGCCAGGTTCTTGTGCTCGTGGCAGCCGATGCACGACTGGTTCTCGCCGGGCTGCAAGGTGGACCAACTGCGCATCGTCTGCACCGTGCGGCCCTTCTCATCGAGCGCCTGGAAATAGACCGGCGTGCGCGCCGGCACGGCAAAGAACGCCGAGCCATCCTCCTCGACGCGCACGTCGCCGAGCACGGTTTTCACGTCCCAACTGCCATTGCCGATCGCGATGGGCGTGCTGATCAGGGCTCCGCCGCCGGGACCGCTGCTGCCGTTGTTGCCGACGCCTGCGGGGCGGAAGTCCAGCGCCACCACGCGCAGCTTTTTCACGGTGCCGCGCGGCACGCCAGCAAGGCTGGGTCCGGCGTAGATGTCCTGCACGTAGTAAGTGCCGCTGGTCTGGCGCGGGTCGATCCGGTCGGGCCGCAACGGAGGCGGGGTGCGCGCGATGAGCGGGACGGCCTGCTGGCACGGCACGCGCGGATCGGACGCAAGCAACTCGCGGCGGCCGTCGCGGTCCATCCAGTAAATGGCGAAAGCAGCATCCCCCGCTCTCCGATTCCGGCGTCCCTGATGATCCCAGCCCAGCGGCGCGTAAGTGACGAGGGATTCACGCTCGGTGAGCGGATAAGGATACTGGAACAGTTCGCCCTCCTGGCCGTAGGAATCGATGCGTTCCGCCTTCGTTTCGCGAACGGGGGCGATCAGTTGGACACCGCTGTTCTCCTGGCGGCCTTTGGCGGGATCGATGACCGCGAGTTTGCCCGCCTGCGTCGAATGATGGCCGCAGAGAATCGCCAGCACCTTCTGCGTTCCCGGAATGCCCCGCGCGTGGGCGATCGTGGTGGGGAACCACGAATTGTTGCCGTAGAACTCGGTCTGTCCGGTGCCGTCCGGATTCATCTGGAACAGCGCCTGCGGAAAAACCTGACCGCGGTCGTTGTAGTCCCAGCGCGTGTAGATGACCCGCCCGTCGGCCAGCACTTGCGGGAAAACCGTATGCACCTGATCAAAGACTAAGCGCCGCAGATAACGTCCGTCCTTGTCGCACGTGTAGAGATTGCTCACCTCGGTCCACCAGCAATCGACGATTTGCACACAGCGCGTGGAGGAAAAGATGATGTCGCCATTCGGCAGATAGGCCGGCTCGTAATCCGCGAATCCCAGCCCCGAAGTAATCTGGCGAATCTTTCCGGTGGCCACTGCGAGTTCGTAAAGATGATAGTCGTCGCCATCGATCGACTTTTTCCACGCGAACAACACGCGGGTACCATCCCACGACACGGCGGGATCGCGAATGGCGCCGCCTGGATCCGCGAGCAGCGTGCGGACGTTGTTCGTCGCACCCTTCATTTCCCACAGGCAAAGCTCCGCCCCGGCGATGAAATGCCTCTCGGCTTGCGCGTCGGACTGGCCTTCGGTGTAGGCGAAGAACGAGGGGCGGACGGTGCGGTGTTTGGTGAAAATGAACCGCGGCGCGAGGGCGCGCACGGTTTCGAGACGTCGCCCGCGGCGTTGTTCAGCGGCGCGAACGTAAAGATGCAGCCAGCGGGCATCCTGGGTGGAGAGGGTTTCGCGGCGGAGCTGATCAAGTTCGCGACGCAGTGATGTGCCGAACTCACCGAGTTCGGCGAGCACGCGTTCGATCATCCGCTGCTCGATTTCCGAGCCGGCCTTCGCGCCGAACCACCCCGCCATCTCGCTGCCGCCATCCTGCATCAGCCAGTCCGTCTCGACCGGAAAATCCTCGCTGATGCCTTCGTGCCATCGAGTCAGCTTTTCCGGCGCAGTATCGGGAATGCTTTCAGCCGCGGCCCGCACCGCGACGAGTGTGGCCGGGAAGGAATCAAGACGCCGATAGGGCAGGTCCGCAGGTGCCGCCATTCCGCGGGACAACAGACTGAGAGCCAGAGTGGTCAACGCGATGGCCCGCCGCGCCGGCATGCTGCATCGAGGTTTGGTTCGATCTTTGATGGGAACTCAGACGCCGACTCTGCCGGATTTCTTCGCGGCAGCCAGCAGGCATTTTGCGCTTCTCCTTCTCATCCGTTAATACCGTGGCTGATCCCGTGCGTCCTCTTACAGATCAAAGGAGCGGCGCAGCCAGAGCCGCCGCATTTTCGGCGATGCGGTGCCGGGCGGGCCGCGCGGCCCAGGCGGCGGGATCCAGCGGCGCAGAGTTGGCGAGGTAGGACTGGTAAAGTTGCATCAGATCCCCGGCGAAGCCTGCGTCGTATATCAGCAGCGACACCTCGAAGTTCAGGAGGAAGCTTCGCCGATCGAGATTGGCCGTGCCGAAGACCACCAGCGCGCCATCGATTACGAGGCTCTTGGTGTGCAGCAGGCCGCCGCGGAACCGCTGGATGGCCACGCCGGCCGCGAGCAGTTCATCGAAATAGGAGGCGCTGGCAAACTGCACCAGTTTCGAGTCGTTCTTCTCCGGCAGGATCAAGGTCACCCGCACTCCGCGCAACGCCGCCGACCGCAGGGCTCCCACCAGTGCGTCGCCGGGAACAAAGTAGGGCGTGGTCAGCGTCAGTTCGCGTTGGGCTGCATAGACCGCCTCCATCATCATGGATTCGACGTGATGAAAAGCGTAGCCCGGTCCCGATGGGAAGACCTGCAAGGCCACCGTTCCTGCCGGTTTGAAATCTGAAATCTCAGATTTGAAATTGTCCGCCCGCAGGCCAGGTTGCATGTGCGCCATGCTGGTGGAAAGGGCGTCGAGCACACAACACGCAGGGCCTTCGAGACGCACGACCGCATCCACCCACTCGCCCACGCCGGCGTCGCGCTTGAAAAACTTCGGATCCACCAGGTTGAGGCTGCCGGTGTAGGCGACGCGGTTGTCGAAGACGGCGATCTTGCGGTGGTCGCGCAGATCCGTCCTCGCGACGAAAAATCCGGCCGCGCCGATGGGCAGCACCTCGATCACCTCGACTCCGGCCGCGCGCAACTGCCGGACCGAGGCGCTCCTGAGGAATGCGCTGCTGCCCTGACCGTCCATCATCGCGCGCACACGCACCCCGCGTTGTGCCGCCCGGCAAAGGGCGTTGACCACCTCGCCGACCAGACCGCCTTCGTGCCAGATGTAGAATTCGAGATGGGCGAACGCTTGGGCCGCGTCGATATCCAACGCCAGCGTGCGCAGAATCTCGTCGCTGTCCGACAGCAGGCGGAGCCGGTGGCCCCGCAACACCGGGATGTCCGTCAGCGCGGCAGCCAGGCGCGCGACCGGCTCCGCCTGCGGCCCCACCACGGCCGGATTGGATGCCATGTGACCGATGACGGCTTTGAGCCAGTTGCGCAGCTTGGGCCGCAGCGCCGCGGAACGTTCCATGCCCGCGTGGCCAAGGCGGCGTTCGCCGATGGCGAAATAAAGAAGCGGGCCAAACAGCGGGAAAAGGAGCACGGCCAGCAGCCAGGCGGTGGCGATGCCGGGAGGATTGTGCCGCGAGAGAATGCGCAGCGTGACCGCCAGGAAAATGGCGACGTGACCGACAACCAGCAGGGCGGCGGCAGGATCAAGCATGGCGGAAGCGTTCTTTCGGTCGTAAGGCGGGGCGGGCCTTGCCCGGATACCCATTCGGGCGATCACCCCTGGCAGAGGTCGCCCGAAAAACACTTTCCGAGAAACCACGGCGGCGGACGCGCTCAGTAGGGACCGTAGCCCCACACGGGCCACTCGACGTTCACCGTCTCGTCGATGTCCGCCGTCAGGCGTTGTTCTTTGGCGATGTTCTGCTCCAAAATCATCCGGCGATAATTCTGATAGGCGTTTTCGTTGCCAAAATAGACACAATTGCAGAGCTCGGGATCGGCATAGACATAGACCACTTTGCCGTTGTTGGTACGTGCCACCAGCTTGTGGGGCGGCAGCTTTAAGAGACTGGCCAGTTTTTGTGGGGTGTCGGCAAACTGCATGCGAAAACCTGCCGCGGCCAGCAGATTCTCAGTCTTGGGGACCGCCGGCCTGGTGGCACATCCGCCGAGGAACAAGCCGAGAGACAAGACCCATCCCAACATCAACAAACGATTCATGACTGATTGCGTCCTTTCAAGTTTGATTGGTTTCTCGCCGACCAGTTCTGCGTCCGCCCTCCGGCGGGCCATCGAAAATGCGGCGCAGTGAGCAGGCCTATAAGGCACTGCGAAGGAGAGCGTCAAGCGCCGAAAATAACCGGGCGCATCGCGACACTGCCCCCGAAGGCAACCGGGTTGGAGCGCGACGTTTACGTCGCTTCTTCGTTCGAGAGACCGTCCGGCAATGTTTCGCCAACACCCATCGAACGCGGAAGCGGCCTCAAGGCCGCGCGCCGGGGGCAGTGCGCGGATGCGCCGAAAATAACCGCCGAACACCCGCCTCTGCGGGCGGGCCTGTCTGCGGGCGGGCCTTGCATTTTGCATCCTGGATTTCTAGCCTGCGCCCTCACATGAACATCAGCATTTTCGGCCTGGGCTACGTGGGTGCCGTCACGGCGGGCTGTCTGGCCGCGCGCGGCCACACGGTCGTGGGCGTGGATGTTCAGCCGCAGAAAGTCGATTCGTTCAACGCAGGCCTGTCGCCCATCATCGAGCCGGGCCTTGATGATTTGTTGCGCGAGGCCCGGGCCGCTGGCCGGCTTCGGGCCACGTTGAGCTGCGAGGAGGCGATTCAAGCGACGGAACTGTCCATCGTCTGCGTGGGCACGCCTTCGGATGTGACGGGCGCGCTCGATCTGAGATTCGTGGAGGAAGTGATCCGGCAAATCGGCACGGCGCTGCGCACCAAGGACCGGGAGCACGCGCTCGTCTTGCGCAGCACGATGCTGCCCGGCAGCACCGTGGATCTGGTGAAGGAACTTTCCGACCTCCTGGCCGTGCGGCTGCTGGAGGTGTTCTATTTCCCGGAGTTTCTCCGCGAAAGTTCGGCGGTGCGGGATTTTGAGAAACCGTCCCTCGCGGTGGTCGGCACCCGGGACGGCGCGCCGCCGCCGGCGGGATTGATGGAGGCTTTGTTTGGCGCGAAGGCCAGCGTGGTCAACTGGTCCACCGCCGAAATGGTGAAGTATGCCTGCAACGCCTTTCACGCCTCCAAGGTCGCCTTTGCCAACGAAATCGGGCGCCTCGGCAAATCCCTGGGCATCGACAGCCGGCGCGTGATGGGGCTGCTGTGCGAGGATACGCGGCTGAATCTGTCGCCCTATTATCTGAGCCCGGGCAACCCGTTCGGCGGGTCCTGCCTGCCCAAGGATGTGCGCGCCCTCACGCACCACAGCCGCGTCACCGGCCTGCATCTGCCGCTGCTGGAGAGCCTGATTCCCAGCAACGAACGCCACCTGCAAAACCTGCTCGGGCTGATCCTCGCCGCAGACCAGCACGAAGTCTGCATCCTTGGCCTGTCGTTCAAAAACCACACCGACGATTTGCGCGAAAGCTCGATGGTCGAGGTGGTGCAGACGCTGCTGGGCCGGGGCTACACGATCCGCATTTATGATCCGGCGCTGGATCTCGCCTCGCTCGTGGGCAGCAACCGCCGCGTGTTCGACTCGCGCATGCCGCACCTGGCGTCGCTGTTGAAATCGAATCTGCCGGAGGCCGTTGGCGCGCAGGGCTTGATCGTGGCGGCGCAACGTTGCGCGTCGATCGAAGAGTTGAAAGCGTGCGTCACTCCGCGCCACCACGTGATCGATGTCAACAGTTGGCCGGAGTTGCGCGATCTGCCGGCGCCATACGAGGGATTCTGCTGGTGAGCCTCGCGCCCGCATCAGGCCACGTATCAACCGTTGCGCAAGTCTTCGCAGGCAGGGCGCGCCTGTCTCAGCGCGCCGCGCGTGACGATGGCCCAAAGCGGCGCGCTGAGACAGGCGCGCCCAACCTTTCTGATGCGCCACCCTCCGGCGGTTTGGATGAATGGACCAACGGCTGATGACCCCACGCCCGGCCATCCTCATCCTCGTGGAGAATCTGCCCGTGCCTCTCGACCGGCGCGTGTGGCAGGAGTCCTGCGCCCTGCGCGACGCCGGCTACGAAGTGGTGGTCGTCTGTCCGCAGATGCGCGGATGCACGGCACCGGAGGAACTGCTCGATGGCATCCAGATTTACCGCCATTGGATCAGCGAAGAGGCCGGCGGCTTCTGGGGATTCATCCGCGAATACTCCACCGCGCTCTGGGGTGAGTGGTGGCTCGTCTGGCGGGCCTGGCGCCGGCATCGCATCCGGCTCATCCACCTGTGCAATCCGCCGGACCTGCTCTTCCTCGTGGCGTGGCCCTTCAAGCTGCTGGGCGTGCGCGTGATTTACGACGTGCATGATGCCTGGCCGGAAATGTTCGAGGCCAAGTTCGGCGGCCGCGGCCTGTTCTACTGGCTGGTGCGCGCCGCCGAACGCCTCACCTACGCCTGCGCCGACGTGGTCTTGACCACCAACGAATCGGTGCGCCAGATTGCGCTGCAGCGCGGGCGAAAGCCGGCCGGCAAGGTATTCGTGGTGCGGACGGCGCCGAAGATCGCCGCCCATCACGCCCCGCCCGATCCGGCGCTGCGCAAAGGCCGGCGCCACCTCGTCGGCTACGTGGGGGTGATGGGCAATGCGGACGGCGTGAGTTATCTCGTGGAAGCGGCGGCGCATCTCGTCCACCAACTCGGCCGGCGCGATGTCCAGTTTCTTCTGATGGGAACCGGGCCGGAGCACCACAACATCGTGGCGCAGCGCGACCGGCTCGGCCTGGGCGAGTTCATTGATCTTCCGGGGCGGGTCTCGAACGAGACGCTCTTCTCGGCGCTGCGCACAATGGATCTCGGCGTGGCCTGCGATCCCATCAATCCCTACAACGACCATTGCACGATGAACAAGACGCTCGAGTACATGGCGTTTGGGAAGCCGCAGGTGATGTTCGCCACCCGGGAAGGCCGCACCTCGGCGGGCGAGGCGGCGGTCTATGTCACCGAGAACTCAGCGCCGAAACTCGCCGAAGCCATCGCGCGCACCCTCGACGATCCGGCGGGGCGCGAGCGCATGGGGCGCATTGGGGAAGAGCGCATCCGCACAGAACTCAACTGGGAGCGATCGGTGGAGCAACTGCGGCAGGCCTACGAGGAGGCGTTGCGCGAACCCGGCGCGAGCCCGCGGAGTTAAATCGTGACAGCGGTGGCGTCGGCGGCCCTCACGGGAACCTCCGATTTCTTTCGCAACTCCAGCAAAGCCGCCTGGGCTGCGGCGCTCTCCGCCATCTTCTTGCTCTTGCCCGTGCCGCGCCCCAGTTCGAGGCCCGCGTGCAACACCGCGCACTCGAACACGCGGTCGTGGTCCGGCCCTGCCGCCGAGGTGATCTCGTAATTTGGCGCCTCCGTTGACCTGGCCTGGAGCAACTCCTGCAATTCGCCCTTCGGATTGTCGAGGCTGGGAATCGGGCTTAACTCGCCGAACGCCTCGTGAAAACAGCGCAGGACGAAGCCGCGCGCCGCCTCGAAACCGCCATCGAGAAAAACCGCCCCCACCACCGCCTCGTAAGCATCCGCGAGGGCCGAGGCGCGCTCGCGTCCGCCCGTGCCATCTTCGCCGCGACTCAGCACCAGATGGCGCCCGACATCCAGCCGGCGGGCCTGCGCCGCCAGGGTCTGGCGGTTGACCAGTTGGGCCCGCGCCTGCGTGAGAGGGCCTTCGCCGTAGTCGGGAAACTTTTCGTAAAGCTCGCGCGTGATGATGAGCCCGAGCACCGAGTCGCCGAGGAATTCGAGCCGCTGGTTGTGCGGCATGGGATCGTTGGCCTCGTGCGCCACCGAGGGATGCTTCAACGCCAGCAGCAGCAAGGCCTCGTCGTGAAACGAGTGGCCAAGGATTTGTTGAAATTCGCTGAGCGTGGACACGATGGCGGCATTCAGGGGGCGGTGGGCGCCCGATTTTCCCCACCCGATGGCGGCACGGCTGTTTCGCTTTCCAATTCCGTGGAAGCTCCCTCCGCGGCGGTTGTCGCCACCGGCAATTTCAAATCTGAAATTTCAGATTTCAAATCGACGAAGCCGGAGGGCGCCGGCGCGTCGGAGTCCGGCAGGCCGTGTTCGAGAAGCTGCGACACGTCGTGCTGCACCTGTTCGAGCTGATTCAACTGCAGGTTGGGGTCGGGAATGGTGAAGACGTCGCCGCTCTTGGGATGCTCGTAAACGAACACGCGCCGGCCTTCGTGGAAGATCTGCTCCTTGATCTTGAGCAGGCGCTTGCGTTCGAGCATCACGGCGAGGATGTAGCTCGCCGCGGAGAAGCGCGGGTCGCCCCGTTCCATGAGCTTGCGCAGGAGCGATTCGGCATTCTCCTTCCGGATCGCCTCGGGCGCGGGCGGTGGCGGAGCCTCATAGACACCCTGCCAGTGCGAGACGAATCCCTTGCGCTCGGCGGCGCCCTCGACGTGCTGCGCCTGCCAGCATTCGGGGCAGATGTCGAGCCGCTCGAAGACCTGCCGGCGATCGTGGAGCAGCGTGTGGTACGGCTGCTGGTCGGTAAACGCCTTGCCGCAGGCCTGACAGGCATGCGCGCGGGACTGGATGTTCCAATCGTTCATGAAAACTTGGTCGCGATCGGCAGCGATTATTCCCATGCCGGGCCACCGCGCAACCTGAATTCCCTCGCGGAATTTCCACGCACTGCGCCCTCCACATTCAGGCGATGCGCCTGCTCCTGGAGGGCGGAGATCTGTGACGTCCTGGCCCCGGAAGATTACGATTCGCGGAACTCGCCACTCCCTCACCTTCATCCGGAAGGATTTCCTTTCGCCAAAGAGTGAACGCCGAAATGGGCATTGGGAAAAATTGGTCCTGCCGGCCAATCGCAAGCCAGACCTGCGTCCAAGGCAGCCGCGACCCAGCCTCACAGGGAAAACTCGGTCGCGATGCCGTTTTGCCGCCGCCTTTGCGCGTAGCCGGGCCGGGAACGCAGTTTGCCAAGGTTGGCGCGGCAGTAATTGAGCCACTCGTCAGCCGGCATCCGTGGGCCATGAGCGACATGCCCGCTCCAATCCGGCAACACGAGCCCCTCGGCAGAGCCGCCGGAGGTTGGATTCTCCTTAAGTGAATAGTCGGACGACTCGTTCATAGATTTCCGGATCACCGTGCCTTTCAAACAACGCTCGCACCCAGGCTGCCTTCGGGTCCACGCGATTGGCCGCGAGCAGTTCTGCCACATCCGTCATATCCTTCAACACTCGCAAGCCATGACCGTGCTTCAGTGCGTGGACCTTGAGCGACAGCAGGTGCTCCAGACTGGGAACCGAAACGCTGGCCCCTTCAAGTTGCGCGGGCTGGGCGGCAGTGCGTAAACGCGCGAATGTCTCCGCCGCCACGAACATCACATCCAGATTCCATTCGGAGGAATCAGGCGCCTCAAACTGAATGAAACTTCCCCCGTCGTGGAACACGCGGTAGCCCAGGCTCTCCACCAATTGCAGCCAGATTGCGCGCTCGTCCTTACACGCCAGGATGTCCGCGTCTTCCGTGCCGCGCTGAAAACCGTGCGCGATCACGGCGTGCCCGCCGATGACCAGAAAGGCCAGCCCCCGGCCAGCCGCCGCTTCGTTCAATTTCGCGAACAGAGACATCCAGGCGGAGGATGTGCCGTCGTTGGGTGCCCCGCAACCCTGGACATCCCGGAGGCGGGCTGCTCATCGCGCCGGGAACCACTGGCCACGAACCGCCTGCCGCTGCCTGCGGATGCGCCCGGGGCGCTCGCCTTCTGCGCAGATGCTTTGACAAGCGGCGGGGCTTTCCGTTTTCTTGCCGGGCATTAAAACCCCGTCTCGCGACCGTTGGCGGGGTGTGTTCGCATGAAACGCATTTTCGCTCTCCTCCTCTGGATCGCCATCGCGCTGGCGGGCGCCGGCGGCTACGCCATGCTGGCCTTCCACCGCGGCGAGCATCTCAACTCCGTCTATCTGCTGATTGCCGCGCTCTGCACTTACGCGATCGGCTACCGCTTTTACTCGAAGTGGCTCGCGGCCCGCGTCCTGGTGCTCGATGACCGCCGCGCCACGCCATGCGAGGCGCACGATGACGGCAAGGATTTTGTGAAGACGAACAAGTGGATCGTCTTCGGCCATCACTTCGCCGCCATCTCGGGTCCGGGCCCGCTGGTCGGCCCGGTGCTGGCGGCGCAATTCGGCTATCTGCCGGGCGCGCTGTGGATTCTCATCGGGGTGGTGCTGGGCGGCGCGGTGCAGGATTTCGTGGTGCTCTTCTGCTCGATGCGCCGCCGCGGCCGTTCGCTCGGGCAGATGGTGAAGGAGGAATTGAACACGCCCGCCGGCTACCTTGCGCTGGTGGCCATCCTCGCCATCATGGTCATCCTGCTGGCGGTGCTGGCGCTCGTGGTGGTGAAGGCGCTCGCGGAAAGCCCCTGGGGCGTGTTCACCGTGGGCGCAACCATTCCCATCGCCATGTTCATGGGCGGTTACCTGCGCTTCGTGCGCATCGGCAAGGTGCTCGAAGCCTCGGTCATCGGCGTGGCCGGATTGCTCCTCGCGGTGTGGGTCGGTAAACTGGTCTATGAAAGCCCGCACTGGTCGCAGGTGTTCGGCGTCCACGACATCACGCTGGCCTGGGTCATCATCCTCTACGGCCTGGCCGCGAGCGTGCTGCCGGTGTGGCTGCTGCTCGCGCCGCGCGATTACCTGAGCACCTTCATGAAGCTGGGCACCATCTTCGCGCTGGCGGCCGGCATTTTTGTCGTGCTGCCCGACCTGCAGATGCCCGCGCTGAGCCGCTTCGTCGATGGCTCGGGCCTCATTGTCGCAGGCAAGGTGTTCCCGTTTTGCTTCATCACCATCGCCTGCGGATCGATCTCCGGCTTTCACACGCTCATCGCCAGCGGGACGACGCCGAAAATCATCACGCGCGAAAGCTACGCGCGCCCCATCGGCTACGGCGCGATGTGCCTCGAATCTCTCGTCGCCATCATGGCGCTGATCGCGGCCTGCACCCTCGAACCGGGCGTGTATCTCAGCATGAACGTGAAAGGCGAGCCCGCCGTGACCGCCGCGAAAGTCACCGCGCTCGGCTACCCGGTGACGGTGGAAGAGATGGACGCGCTGGCGAAGGAGGTCGGCGAGAAGACGCTCTTCGGCCGCACCGGCGGCGCCGCCACGCTGGCGGTGGGCATGGCCCACATCTTCTCGAAGGCGGTCAGCGGACGCTGGCTCGACCTCTGGTATCACTTCGCGATCATGTTTGAGGCGTTGTTCATCCTTACCACGCTCGACGCCGGCACGCGCGTTGGCCGCTACATTCTCCAGGATTTTCTCGGCAATCTCTGGAAGCCGCTCGGCGATACCAAGCGCCTCGGGCCGAACCTGCTTGCCAGCGGATTGATGGTCTGCGGCTGGGGTTATTTCCTCGTGCAAGGCGTGCGCGATCCACTGGGCGGCATCAACTCACTCTGGCCGCTCTTCGGCATCGCCAACCAGATGCTCGCGGCCATCGCCCTGTGCCTGGCCACCACCATCATTCTCAAGATGCAACTCGCGCGCAGTGCCGCTGCAAATTCCACGTTCCACTGCGTTCCCAATTCATCCGGTTCATTCAGGCACGGAGTGGAATCCGTCCCTGCCACGTCCGCGCACGCTGGGCGACCTTGGTTCGCTTTGACCACGCTGCTGCCGCTGGTCTGGCTGGTGGCGGTGACCTTCACTGCCGGCGTGCAAAAGATTGCCAGCGACGATCCGCGCATTGGATTTCTCGCCCAGGCCAGGGATTTGCACAGCAAACAACCCGCCCTCGCCGGCGCCGTCGAAATCGCGCAGACCTCCGGCGATGCCACTGCGCTGGCCGCCGCCGAGAAGGCGCTGAAGAACAACCGCACGCTGCATTTCAACAACGTGCTGGATGCGGGTGTGGCCGCCGCGTTTCTTGCCCTGGTTTCCGTGATCCTAGTGATGAGCGTCGCCGAGTGGCTGCTGCTGTTGTCGAGCCGCAAACAAGCGCGCTTGCACGAAGCTCCCCCGGTTTGGCTCCCGGAGAGCGCACTCGTGGAAGGACGCCCGCTAAAGCTCCTCGGACTTTTCGCACTGCTGGCCGCGCTGGCGCGCGAGTTGTCAGGCGAAGCCGATCTCGACCGTGCCCGGCAGACCTCCGCCGCGTGCGCCTGTCCACCGGATGAACACGCCGACCGAACGTGCGTGACCGGCGTCAGCCTGCTGGGCGGACGACAAAGAATCGTCCCGCCGAAATCCGAGGCCGAGCTGTATGTCGAGATGACCGAGCGCCGTTTCAACGGTGTGAAGCGGTGTTGTTAATCTTGGGCGTCACGCAGGGCCTTCGGCCTCCCTCCTCTCGCGAACGGCGGTGGCCAAGAATCCTGTCCACGCCGTTACAACGTCTGGCAGGGCATTTCCTAGTGTCTCATCACTCAAAAATCTTCCGCACAGCGTCGGCGACCTCGGGTGGTGCGGGAAGCTGATAACCAAAGAAGTGCTTTGAGGTAATCGCGGCCACCTCGCCATCAAGCTTCGATACCGTCCCCACCCAAGCGCCTTCAGGTAGCTGTCCCGTCGAGCGCTTGGCGAACTCTGAGTGCGGCAAACTCATTATCGCCTTCCTCGGCTACGACCTCGAACCAGAGTTGACGCAAGCGAACCTCCCCCGCCGGATCCGCCTACGCGCGGCGGCGTCTCGGTCTCACCCAGGAACAATTGGCACGCCGCCTCAAGACGAAATGCCTGAACATCATTCCTGGGAGCACGGAATGTCGGAGCCACCGCCAGGACCTCCACCGATGCGCCGAAAGTCTCGCGCAGGGCACGTTCAATCTCCGGTCCGCTGCGGTCTTTAGAGAGGCCCGCGCTGGCGCGGTCGCTGATGGTGAGACGACCGATTTTCATGCCTTCACTTCCTCCGTGACCGGAATGGCGCGAACCTTCCAGATGGGCACGTCCTGCTTCAACCGATCCATGAACGCGCTCAGCAGGGCCAACGCCTCGGCGCGGTGGGCGGCGGCCACCCGCACGCGAATGGCGGCTTCGCCAACAGGCACGATTCCCAGACGATGGATGACCTCGACCGCGAGGCAGCGATGCAGCAGTGCCAGCTCATCCACAATGTGCCGCATCTCGCGCACGGCCATGTCCGGATAGGCCTCGTACTCCAGCGCGGCAATGAGCTGGCCATCCTCGTTGCCTCGCACGACTCCAAGAAATTCGAGCTGCGCGCCGGCCGATTCCTTCGACGCAGACGGATGTGCGCCGGCTGGACCGATGCGGTCGTGGGTCAATGTGATTTCAACGTGCATGGTCGCCAGTTCAACCGCCGGAAACCGGCGGAATCAGAGCCACCTCATCGGCGTCGGTGAAAAGCGCGCCGTGGCCAACGTATTCCGAGTTCCGCGCCAGCCGCACGGAACCGCGATAGGGCGCCAGTCCCGGATGCGCCTCGGTGAGCTTGTGCCAGAGGCCATCCGCATCCACGTCACCGCAGGACAATTCGATCTCCTGGCAACCGGTCACGTTTTTCAAGTGGGCAAAAAAGAGGAGGCGCATGGCTGTTTTCCGGTGAGGATGAGTTCGGCCGCCGCAATCCACAAGACCACGGCAAACGAAAGACGGAAGGCCGCCGTGCGCCCGCGGTGGACGCCAAGGTGCGTGCCAGGCAGCACGCCGTTCGTCAGAATCCGGCACCGCAAGCCGCCGCGCCCCTTCAGCCACTGCTCTGCGCCCGGACCGCGTGTGGTGTTCATCCCGTAACACGGCTTGCTCTCCTCGACGCACCAGAACGAGTATCCGCGGGAGAAAGCGGCGGCATGTTGTTCGCGGGTGGCCATCGGCACATGAGCAGCGGCGGCGAGGCGTCCGTCAATGGTAATGTCCCAAAGCAGCCGGTCACGCTCGCGGGCGAGACGCTGCTGGGCCGGGTTCAGCCCAGGCAGATCCAGCGCGCGCGAGTGGCCGAACGCCGCATTGAGCATGTCGTGCAGAGGCGTGAATTCGTGCCGCAGGAAGAAGGCGCTCGTCCACTCGGGCGTGAACGGCTCCAGTCCAAAGAATGAGGGCTCGTGACGGAGTAAACCATGGCAAGGCAATGGCGCTTCCAGCCGCGAGGGTTTGTCCAAAAAATTGGCGACGATTCGATGGAGCACTCGTCCCGAACTCCGAACCTGGATGGGGAGCGCATCCGGCCGGGTGCTGGTTTCCGCGCCCTCGCGGAAAACCCGGTGCGCGTGAAATAGTACACCCGAGGGCGGGTGTGCTCCCCGACTTCGGAGTTCGGGTTCATCGTGGGGCCACGAAGCATTGGAATCGCGAGTGGGCAAAAGCAACCCGCCATTTCAGTGCATGGGCACTTCAACCCGGAGATGTTCGCTGAGGCTTTTCCTGGCCAGGATTTTAATTTCCGGAGTGGCTACCAGACTTTGAGCGTCAGCGGACCGATGCCCGGTTTCTCAAACGGGCCGGGCGTTGGCTGCGACTTGCTGCGCTGCTTGCCGAAGAAGTCCGTATTGATCTCCAGTGGCGAGCCGTCGGCGCTCTCATAAGGCAGGCCGGGAATCTTCGCCTGACCGAGCAATTCGGTGGTGACGAGTGCCGTGCGCGCCTGCTTCCACTCCGGACCGGTCGTGAGGTGGAGAACGAACTGACCTCCCTGCTCGACGATTCTCACCTTGGGATCGAATTCCCTCAGCACGATATGATTCGTTTCCTGGGCGTAGGGCTGGGCGTGGTTGATGGTAATGTTGCCACCGGTCTGGAGCGGGTTTTCCCGCAGATCGTAAACCCACAGTCCGTAGCCGCTGACGCGACGATGCCGCTTGTCGTCTTTGGACACTTCGCCCGGACTTCCGCCAGTGCCGATCAGGAGATTGTTGTGGAAGCGATTGTCGCCGCCCTTGATGGCGCTCAGTCCTGCGACGGTGGTCGAATGCGCGGGGTGATAGGGCGTCTGCCGCGTGGGTTCCTCGGTGGTGACGATTCGTCCGGTGAAAAGATTATGCGCATAGGCACCCCCCTGGGACATGTCGAGCAGCGAAGTCGGAGAGAGGAAGAGGTTGTTGTCCACCATGAACGGGCCGTGATCGACTTCCATGAACAGATCCTCGTAAGCATTCTCGTGAAAGAGATTCCCGGAGACGCGCGTGCCCTGCGCCATCCAATCGAGCCAGAGCCCCCGGCAGGTCCGGTAGATGTGATTGTGGCTGATGACGGAGTCGATGGCGGCGTGGAACTTGATCCCTCCCATCTCCGCGCCGGAGAAGAGCCGCCGGACGTGGATGTCGTGAATGACGTTGCCGGTGACGGTGCTGAACGCCGCCCCCAGGCTGCCGACGATGCCCGCCTGTTCGCAGTGCGAGATGGTGTTGTTGCGCACGACGTGGTGCCCGATGTTTTCCTTCGTCCACGCGATGGGATGCGCATGGGCGCGCTCGATGGTTTTGACGTATCCCTCCGCAGTGTCGGCCGAGGTGTTGTCGAATTGGTCGCCGTGCTTGCCGAGCGCGATGCCGGAACACGTCGAGTGGCTGATGACGTTGTTCTCGATGATCCAGCCCTTGCTCCAATGGGTGCCGATCAGACCGATCTGTTCGGCCGTCGGCGGCGCCCACGGTGTGGCGGCATGCCGCATCGTCAGACCGCGGACGGTGATGAAGTTGCGGCCCGGCTGGTCGGGATAAAAAACCGTCTGGCGCACGTTGATCTCCACGCGTTGCTCATTCGGGATCACGCCTCGGAACTGCGCCCAGATCGTGGTGTTCGAGCCGTCCACCTGGGCGAACCACAACCGGGGATTCAACGCCGACGGCTTGCCGCTCTTGAACACCAGGCACAAAGTCTTCATTCCGCTGACCGGTTTGATTTTGGCTTTGTGGGAGGACCAGGATTGCCAGCCGCCGGTGTTCGGCACGGGACAGGTTCCCACCAACTCGCCGTCCGGTGCGTCCAGCCGAAGCTCGATCATCCCGCCTTCCGAGGCGGATGCCGCGCGAATTTCCAACTGCCCGGTGCCCTGCCCGAAGTCGATCTGGTCGTAGCGAACCCAGTCGCCGTGCTTGATCCAGCCGAGGCATTCTCCGCCCTCGGCGCAAGGCGCATTGGTCGTGCCGTTCCGGGCCGCAAAACTCGTCGCCCGGACACTCTGGTTGTTCTCGTTTCCGTCGCCCGGTCGCAGCCACGCCAAGTTCAGGAGAACCTGCCCGTCGGCCTTGGTGAGCCAGGAGGGGCTGCCCGGCATCAGCACTTCGTCCAGCTTGACCGCTTCGGTGAGCCAGTCGCCATTGAGGTAAACCGCACCGGTATGGTGGTCCCGGCCCCGGCGATCAAACCAGTCGCCGCGAATGAGATCCTTGTAGGGATTGAAGCTGCCGAAGAACGAATTGGGCAGCGTCACCTTCCAGACATCGTCCTGAACCTTGACCCAGTTCTTGACCACTTCCGAGCCGCTGACCTCCACCTGCTCCCCGCGCGCAGCCTGATACACGATGCGCTTCTTTTCCGAGGTGCCCCCGCGCGGTGGGTTGACGCGCTCACGGTAAACGCCCTGGTGGATGGTGATGACGTCGCCCGGTTGCGCCAGGTCGGCTGCGCGCTGAATGGTGCGCAAGGGAGTCCGTTTGGTTCCGCGATTGGCGTCGCTGCCGTCGGTGGCAACGTGGAACTCGATGGCGTGGGAGAGGGCGGCTGTGGTAATGAAGCCGACGATGGTGAGGAGTCTGGATTTCATGGTCTGGTGATATCGACGTTCGATGGCGCCGGAATGTTCGCTTGAAAACCAGCCGACGACACACTGCAAATTCTTCAGGAGTTGGACCGTTTTGTCAGAACTGTGTGTTGCAATTGGCCGGGGAGAACGGGCGCATCCGCGCACTGCCCCGGATGCGATCCCAAACCGGAGCGCGGCTGTGTCGTCCTCGACCAGCCGCAGCAGGCCCAATATGCCCGGAAGCATCGGGTGAACTTCAGCGCCTGCTTATGGTGAAGCGGCTGCGGCTGGTCTTCGTCACAGCCGAACTCCGAAGTCGGGAAGCGCACCCGCCCTCGGGTGTGGCTGAACGCGTCGCGCGGCCAGCACGTCCCGCCTCCCGCTGTTCCGAGGCGTCGCGCACTATTTCGCGCGCACCGGGTTTTCCGCGAGGGCGCGAAAAACTGCACCCGGGGCGGGCGCGCTCCCCGTCCAACCAACTTCGGAGTTCGGGTTCGATGCGTTTCAGACCGACGTCAACTCCTCACCCGTCCGGCATCGGGAGAAGGCTCGATTGCTTCTCGCGATTGCTTCTCGGCGCTGGACAGCCAGCCTCGTTGCGCAAATATTCACCGACTAGGAATCATGAAGACGCTCATTCGCTCGAAGAGCCTTGGAAGCAGACACTCCATCCTGACTGTCTCTCTCCTGACGATCGTTGCCGCTTCGGCGATGGCGGCCAGCCCCGGTGAATGGCCGGGTTGGCGCGGTCCGAACAACAACGGCAGCATCGATACAGGCCAGTATCCCGTCAAATGGGATGCGACCAACGTCCTCTGGAAGGCAGCCTTGCCGGGCAAGGGCAGTTCCACACCCATCGTCCGCAGTCAGCGCATTTACCTGACGAGTCCCTGCGAGGGTCAGGATGCGGTGCTGGCGTTTGATTTCACCGGCCGGCGGTTGTGGCAGACCAAACTCGGCACGGTGAGCCCGGCCAAGCACCAGACGCTGGGCTCCAGTGCCAATGCCTCACCTGTGACCGACGGGAATGCACTGTTCGTTTACTTCCGAAGCGGCAATTTTGCGGCGCTGGAGTTTGATGGCAGGGTCCGCTGGAAGATCAACCTGACGGAGCGTTTTGGCCGGGACCAACTTTTCTGGGATCAGGGGACTTCTCCCATGCTCACCGACCAGCATGTGGTCATGGTCCGCATGCATGGGGGCGAGTCGTGGCTCGCGGGCTTCGACAAGGCCACCGGGGAACTGCGCTGGCAGCAGGCGAGGAATTACCAGACGCCGATCGAGAACGACAACGGCTATTCCACTCCGCTGCTCCATCAGCATGAAGGCAAGCCCGCCCTCCTGATCTGGGGCGCGGACCATTTGACGGCCCACGACGCCGCGGACGGCAAACTGCTGTGGTCCTGCGGCGGCTTCAATCCGGGAGCGACGGGCTACTGGCCGGCGATTGCCACTCCCGTGATCGTCGGGAACCTGGCCGTCGTGCCTGTTGGCCGTGATGATCGTTCGGGACAGGCGCGGGTTCATGGCATCCGGCTCGGAGGTCGCGGCGAGGTGGCAGAGACGCATCGCGTCTGGAAACGCGAAGACACCGGCGTCTTTGTCGCCAGTCCGGCCGCGTATAAAGGCCGCGTGTATCTGTTGCGGCATCGAGGCGGCGTGGTCTGCCTCGACCCGGCCAGCGGCAAAACCGTCTGGAGCGGCGCCTTTCCCGAGAACAAAGCCCCTTACTATTCGTCGCCGGTCATTGCCGGTGGGATTCTCTACGCGGCCCGCGAAGACGGGGTGGTCTTCGCGGCCCGGGTGGAAGAGAAGTTTGCACTGCTGGGAGAAAACCCCATGGGCGAACGCATCATTGCCTCCCCGGTGCCGGTGGCGAACCGACTCCTCATCCGGGGCGACCGCCATCTGTTCTGCGTGTCGGGAGAGTGAAAGCGGTTCCCGGCGCTCGTGCTCTGCCTTTCCTCGAGGCGCCAGTACCCGACCTGATCCGCGCTTGGGCGGAGTCGAATCACGGGTGAAACGTGCGGGCTTTTTGATGTTCACCGGATCTGGCTGCCTCGCCAAAATCCCGGATTAGGGATCCAGACTCGTCGCCCGCCAACGCACCCTGCCCCGCCTGGCATACGAAGATTCCCTTGGATTGACATTGCTCTCGTGGCGTTCGAGCCCGAGAGTCGCTCCATGATGGATAAACGACTCATTGCTCCGAAAGCATTTCAATCCGGTCAAGTCTGGGAACTGGCGGATTCGAGTGTTCAAATCGGGCTCGTTGGCAAAACATTGGTGCATTACAAGCACTACAAGATCAAGCAACCGAGGGTGCCAACTTCGTTGATCAGCAAGGTAAAGTTGGAGAAGTTTCTGAACGAGAATCAGGCCGTGCTGGTGCAGCGGTAGCTCGTTTTTCTTGGTCTGCAGAGGAACGGCTCAGAAGACGACGCTCCGTGCAGGGAACCGCCTGTGCTGAGGAGGACGAAAGCAAGCGATCCCAAGGCGAGATTTTCCCGAAACGGAAAGCACGGGTGTTGCATGGCGGGAAAATATTCCATGGCAACCTTCAGCGGAACTCTGAAATTGCCGTCTCACATTGCCGGGATGCAACGACGGTGACGGGTTCCGGGGCCAATCCCGCAACAGCGAACCGCCCCTCCATGAGCCGTTCGCACGCGTGCGGGCCATGATTGGCGCGGTGGACGAATCGTGCTTCCCATCGAAACCTCGGGCGTAAAGCGCCTTGCCCACCTCGATGGAAGACGTAAGCTGCGGCCATGAACCAATTTCTCTGCGCCCTATTTGCCGTGGTGGTGGTGATCGCCCGTCTGGGAGGCGCGGATTTGCCACCGCCCGCTCTGCCTCTCGGATCGCCGGCTCCGGATTTCAATCTGCCCGGCGTAGATGGGCGGAACTGGGCGCTGAAGGATTTCGCGGATGCACGGATCCTGGTGGTTCTTTTCACCTGCAACCACTGCCCGACGGCGCAGTACTACGAGGATCGAATCAAGGCGCTCGCCGCCGACTTCAAGGACAAGGGCGTGGCGGTGGTGGCGATCTCGCCGAACGATCCGAAGTCAGTGCGGCTGGACGAACTGGGTTGGACCGATCTGAGCGATTCGTTGGACGAAATGAAACTGCGCGCCCAGGAGCGCCACTTCAATTTCCCATATCTCTACGATGGCGACACGGAGACGGTGGCGCGCGCCTACGGGCCGGTGGCCACGCCGCACGCATTCGTTTTCGATGCCTCACGGAAACTCCGTTACGTGGGAGCCATTGACGACTCTGAGCGTCCTCAGCAGGTGAAGATCTCCTACGTGCGCAATGCGCTGGAGGCGCTGCTCGCCGGTAAGGAGCCGCCGGTGACCAAAACCAAGATCGTCGGCTGCTCGGTGAAATGGGCCGGCAAATCGGATGCCGCGAAGACTTACCTCGACAAGCTCGCAGTCGCGCCGGTGTCGCTGGCCTCCGCCGACGCGGAGGTGCTCAAGGCGCTGCGGAAAAATGAATCGGGAAAATTTCGGCTGGTGACCTTCTGGGCCACATGGTGTGCGCCCTGCGTGGCGGAATTCGACGAGTTCATCACCATCGACCGAATGTACCGGCACCGCGACTTCGAGCTGGTGACGGTATCGTTGAACCGGCCCGACGAACAGAAGCAGGTGCTTGATTTCCTGAAACGCCAGCAGGCCGCAAACCGCAATTGGATCTTCGCATCCGCCGACCGGGAGAAGCTGATCAATGCGTTTGAACCCGATTGGGAGGGCGCGGTGCCTTACTCGGTGTTGATCGATCCGGACGGCAGGATCGTCTTTCGTGAACTGGGGAGCATCGATCCTCTGGCCCTCCGGCGCGCCATTGTGAAGGCGCTCAATGAACGCAAGCCGTGGTAGGCAAGGCGTCACTTTTCGGGAACATTTGTTGTCGAACCGTCCACTCTGCGCCTCGGCGAATCCCGGCGGTCCCTCGCCGGAATCAGAAATCCTCACGCGCGACCCGGCGACTTCGGCAAGGGCCGCAGCAATTGCCGAGGTGAAGTTCACCGCGTTCACCCTCGGCAAACGCGCGCGCCACCCGCACGGCTTCCTCGGCGGCTTCACGCCGAGTTCCTCTTCGAGATCGTTGACCTGCCGGCCAAGCGCGGGCTGCGCGACGCGGAGACGTTGCGACGCCTTGGTGAAATTCCGCGTCTCGGCCACGGCGAGGAAACAGCGAAGATGTCTGAGTTCCACGCCCGGCATCATGACTGAAAGGCATCGCAGCGCGAGGAACAAAGTATTGGGCGCAGGAGCACAACGCAGGCTACATGAAAGCAGTGAATTGAGCTGGTTCATGAAGAGCCGGCCGAAAGAGAAAGCAACGACGATGATGACGATACGACGAGCCAACGAACGGGGCCGCGCCAACCACGGCTGGCTGGACACGCGTTTCACCTTTTCCTTCGCGGACTACCACGACCCGCGCTTCATGGGCTTTCGCAGCCTCCGCGTCATCAACGATGACACGGTGTCGGGCGGCGGCGGATTCGACATGCACCCGCACCGCGACATGGAGATCATCACCATCGTGCTCGATGGCGCGCTCGAACACAAAGACTCAATGGGCAACGGACGGGTCATCCGGCCCGGCGAAGTCCAATACATGGCGGCCGGCACGGGAATCATGCACAGCGAGTTCAATCCGTCGCCGACGGCTCCAGTGCATCTGCTGCAAATCTGGATTCTCCCCGACAAGAAAGGCGCCAAACCAACCTACGCGGAGAAATCCTTCAAGCAGGCGTCCAGCGGACGGCTGAACTTGATCGCATCAAAGTCCGGTCGCGACGGCTCCATCCCCATCAACCAGGACGCCGACCTTTTCATCGCGAAGTTCAGCGGCGGTGAGACGGTCGCGCACTCGCTGCGCGCCAACCGCCATGCCTGGCTGCACGTCGCCGAGGGCGAATTACAACTCAACGGGCAGACGTTGACTGCGGGCGATGGCGTCGCGCTGAGCGATGAATCGGAGCTCAAGCTGGCGGCCTCGAAGCCGGCCCAGGCGCTGTTGTTCGACTTGAATTGAACGCGCTCAACCGACTGTCTCCAAATCCGGTGAGCAGACGATGGAAAGGTCTTGCTGGCTCCTGACGGAGGCCAGAAAAAGGTGAGTAGGAATCCAGCGGCACTCAGGCCGCGCCGGCGGAAGGTCGGCCACCAGCGCTTGCCGCGCAGCCCAAGCGCGGCGTCTTCGCTGCGAGGCGCTGGATCCGCTGCTTGGCAAGCATGCCGCGGGCCGATACTTGCAGGCTGTGACGCTTAATTACGGGGGCTGGAGGGGCTGTTCACGAAAGATTCGCGTTGTGAAGAAGTCACTGTCCTTCGGGCCAAGACTCGTTCCATGACGGGAACCAGGTTCTCCAGGCGGTCCTTCATCACATAATCATCGGCTCCGGACCTCATGGCTTCGACGATGGCTTCTTCGCCAATCCGGCCTGAGACAATGATGATGGGCGTGCTCGAGAGGCATCGCCTGTGGATCTCCAATGCTTCCAACCCGCCAAACTCTGGTAGAACCCAATCACACAGGATAAAGTCCCATCCACCCGCACGGAGGGCCTTTTCCATCGCTTTTGCGGTCTGGATAATTTCGACCCTTGGATCGTAATCCGCTTGGCGCAAAGCCCGTATGAGGAGTTCGGCCTCTACCTGGGAGTCTTCCACCAGCAATATTGACACCGCTTTGCGAGTCCGTATCCCTGCAGAGGGATTGAGTAAAGGCCCGTTCTCCAGGCTGGGAAGAGCATAGCGCAGGCAAGTGCTGACGATCGCCGAACTGCTCAAACCGCTTCGCTTAGCCAGGTCAACGATTTTCGTAGCCAGGTGTTCTTCCACGCTGATCGTGATATGGAGCTTCATAAAACTATCTCAATAGCGGAGGCACAAAAAGGTTCCAAGACCAAGGTCAAGGGTTTGAAGGAGGTCAGGGCCAACCAGACTTCCGGCTCTGCAGGCTACATGTCCCTGCCTTCGTTCAACTTTTGGTTGGACGTCACTCTGAACATTATTCCGAGCGTCATCTTCCTCGTGGTCGCAAATGCGAACGAAGTCCTTTAGTTCCGCGGGCCTGAGTTCTTCCATCATGGCCGTCGATGATCCCCGGCGAACACAACCAGTGGCTTCTTGCCATCACCTCACCAATAGCAGAGGAAACCCGATGCCGAAATGGGGTGTTTTCCCCATCCACCAAAGTTCGGTTCAAATCGGAATTTTACCAATCAAAGCAGCCATTTCCCTTGCGAGAACAATTAGTGAGCGTCCTCAGTTACTTTGAAGTTGTGTCTGGCAGGGACTCCGGCATCCGCATATTCCGGCAGCTTGCCTGTGGGGATAACACCCCATAGGCACAGATCTCGCCATCAAGTAACGTCACTTTGGAAAATG
Source organism: Limisphaerales bacterium (assembly GCA_038249465.1). Classification (GTDB taxonomy): domain Bacteria; phylum Verrucomicrobiota; class Verrucomicrobiia; order Limisphaerales; family JBBRWD01; genus JBBRWD01. Next base: position 28,270 of record JBBRWD010000057.1, read on the forward strand.
ACGGCAAACGAATTGCCTCAAAAGCGAAAGAAAAACTATGTCACTTATATCCATACCGTTTATTGCCAGTGGCCTCTATATTGGCGGTGGTGTCGGACTCGTTCTCCTCATCGTCGTCCTGGTTCTAGTGTTCCGGTAATCTGCAGGCTGCTTCGCAATTGATTTCACCCCAATCACCCGGGGGAACACTCAATACCATGATGAAAGCCTTCTTCGAACCGGAAAGAACTTCCAGAGGCGCAAGTTCAGAAGGCACGCAGAAACTGAAAGGGCGCCGAAACGCCGCAGTGGGAAACAATCGTGGTGAAAGCGCCCCGCCTTCACCCGGACGGGCGAGCCGGCTCAATGGGGTTGAAGTTTTTTCGCGGTGCCGATCAGTCTGATTTAATGAGATCGCAACTGGGATGATAACTCCATCGTGAGCACGTCACTTCGCGTAAAGGCGACAGGTGAGGGTTTGGGTTCGTATCCTTGAAATCATTTTGACGGGCGGGGCATGACCAAGGGTTTTAAGCCGCTCAACAAACTAGGACATAAAAGCTGTGACGACGAGTACCACCACCGGTGAGCGGGTTCAGCAAATGAATCGGGCATCCCCAGAAATGCGGACTTTCGCCATCCGACTCATGACTTTCGAGACGGGTGAAAGCACGCCCGCCGAGACAAGTCTGCCGGCGGGCTTTTGCGCTTGTGAGAAGCTGCATCTACACCTGGCGACCTTTATGGGCAACACCGGCTTTCGCGCGCTCCTTTCGCGCGCGCTCGCGCTGGCCGCCGCGGAAGTCCCCTGGCTCCGCGCCGTGCGCGTTAAGGCAGATTGGTCATTGGAGGGCATGGGGGAACTGAAGACGCAGATCGACCGGGACGAATTGTTTGAGGGAGGAGTGGTTCTGCTGGCGCAGTTACTCGGCTTGCTGGTCACCTTCATCGGCGAAGTTTTAACAGTGCGCCTGGTGCGCGAGGTCTGGCCGAAAGTTCCGCTCGACGGTTTGGATTTTCGCAACGGAGGCAAACAGAATGAAAAAGCAAAATAGTTCAATTTTATCAAGGCTTCCGAACAAGGCCGGGCCCCACCCAACCAAAGTCACGATCCGCAAACTGCCGACCGGCGTGCGCGGCCTCGACGAAATCCTGGGCGGCGGCATCCCAGAATTTTCCTTCAACATCGTCGCGGGCACGCCCGGTTGCGGCAAAACCACGCTGGCGCACCAGATCGTTTTCGCCAATGCCACCGTGAAGAAACCCGGGCTCTATTTTACCGTGCTCGGAGAGCCCGCCCTGAAAATGTTGCGCTACCAGCAACAGTATTCTTTCTTCGATGAAGCCAAGCTGGGCCGGTCCGTCCGCTTTGCCAACCTGAGCGACGTGGTGGTGGAAAAGGATTTGAACGCGGTGCTGGAGGAGATCATCAAGCAGGTCACCGCCATCAATCCGAGCATCGTGGTGGTGGACTCGTTTCGCACCGTGGTGCGCAAAGGGGTCTCCGGCGCGGCCGAAGGGGAGACGCAGGCGTTCATCCAGCGTCTGGCCCAGTTTCTCTGTAGCTGGCAGGCCACGACTTTTCTGGTAGGCGAGTATGTTCCGGACGAGATACGCGACAATCCAGTGTTCACCGTGGCCGATGGGGTGCTCTGGCTTTCGCAATTGACCGAGCGCAATTCCGTGGTGCGCAAATTGCAAATCATCAAGCTGCGCGGCCAGGCTTCGGTGCCGGGATTGCACACCTTCCGCATCCGCGAAGATGGGTTGCAGGCCTTCTCGCGGACACTGGGATTGAGCGGCGACCATAAGAACGCGTTGCGGAAGCGGCGGCGACTTTCCATGGGCATCCCCGAACTGGATAAAATGATGAGCGGGGGATTGCTCGAAGGCGATAGCCTGCTCGTGGCCGGGCCTTCAGGCACGGGTAAATCGGCGCTGGCCACGCAATTTATTGCCGAAGGATTGCGCCAGGGTGAAACGGCCATCATGGCGCTCTTCGAAGAACGTCCGAAACAATACACGAATCGCGCCGACAGTCTGGGTTTGCATCTGACCACGCCGCAGGAAAAGGGAAGACTGGAACTGCTCTACCTGCGCCCACTCGATCTTTCGGTGGATGAAATCGCGCAGCAGATTCTGGATGCGGTCAAACGGCTCGGCGCCAAACGGCTGGTGATTGATTCGCTGGTCGGGTTTGAAATGGCGCTGGCGCCTGGATTTCGCGAGGACTTTCGCGAATCGCTCTACCGGATGATCGTGGCGTTGACCGGGGCCGGGGTCACGATCCTCACCACCGTCGAAGTGGAGGACAACTTTACTGCGCTGCAGTTCAGTCACTACGCCATCTCGTTTCTCACCGACGACATCATCCGGCTGCGCTACGTGGAGATTGACGGACAGCTTCGCAAGGTGATGGTCGTGATCAAAATGCGCGGCGGCAATCACAGTAAAGACATCCGCGAATATGTCATCACGGACAAGGGCGTGGCAGTCATTCTTCCGCGGCGCACGGATTACGAGGGCTTGATCACCGGCATCCCGCACCGCACCGGTCCGCGCCCGCGGCAGGCAGACGAGGCCGCGCCGGAACCGAAGGCGACAAACTAGAAGCCGATTTATGGTTGCGGAACCAACAACTGCTCCGAGCAGGCAGCAATTTCGCTTCTCGGGTCTCAGCCTGGCCATCACCGAGCACGCACCAATGCCGATGGCCATGGTGGAAGGCGCCAGCCATGTCGTTCGTTCTGTCAATGCCGCCTTTTGTCGCCTGATGGATAAACCCATGGAACAGATCGTGGGAAAACCGTTCAACGAATTGCTGCCAAAGCAAGACGAATGCAGGCGGTTGCTTGATCGCGTTTTTCAAACGGGAGAATCCGAAACCTATCTGGAAGAGGAATATCCCAATCTGCGGCCGGTCTTCTGGTCGTATTTGGCGTGGCCGGTATGGGAGCAAGAACGACTCGTAGGCGTCGTGATTCAGGTGACCGAGACCGCGCAGCTTCATGACAGGACGCTCGCGATAAACGAAGCGTTGGTGCTCGGCTCAGTGCGTCAGCATGAACTCACCGAAGCCGCGGAGAGCTTAAATGCGCAGCTTGAGGTGGAAATGATCGAGCGCCAGAAAACGGCACGGGAACTGGCGGAAATGGCACGGCTGCTCGACTTGAGCAACGACGCCATCATGGTCATGGATCTTGGGTGCCGCATCCTTTATTGGAATCATGGCGCAGAAGAGCTCTACGGCTGGCCGGGTGAAGAGGCTTTGGGAAAAGTCAGTCACGCCCTGCTCCAAACCAAATACCCAACACCTGTGGCGCAAATCACCGAGGAGCTGTATCGGACGGGCCGCTGGGCCGGCGAACTGGTGCAAACCAAACGCGGTGGCGAACTCATCACCGTGCTCGCGCGCAGGGCGCTGGAACGCGACAGCCACGGCAACCCGGCCGCGATCCTGGAACACATGACGGATATCACCGAACGCATGAAGGCGGTGGAGGCCTTGCGCCAGGCGCAGGCACAACTGACGGATCGCGCCGGACAGCTCGAAGAACTGGTGGCCGCGCGCACCGCCGAACTCACCGCCACGAACAAGCAGTTGGAAGCGTTCGTTTATTCCATCGCGCATGACTTGCGCGCGCCGCTGCGCGCCATGGAGGGCTTTGCCGACATGCTGGTGGAGGATGCCGGCGCCGCTTTGAACAAGACCAGCCAGGACTGCGCCGCTCACATCAAGAAATCAGCGCAATTCATGGATGCCTTGTTGCGCGACCTGCTTGCCTTCAGTCGTATCAGCCAGCAGGGCGTCGAACTCGCATCAATAAACCTGCAGACGGTCGTTGAGTCCGTGCTCGCCCGGTTGCAGAAAGACATTCTGGCAAAGCACGCGCGCGTGGAGAGTTCCGGGCCGTGGCCGGACGTGCTGGCCCACGAGCCGACCCTGGCTCAGGTATTGTTCAATCTGGCGAGCAACGCCTTGAAGTTTGTCAAGCCGGACGTGCCGCCGCTGCTCCGACTGCGGGCGGACGCCACGGGCGAATTCATTCGCGTTTGGGTGGAAGATGATGGCCCCGGCATCGAGCCCGACCATCAAGTCCAAATCTTCCGGCCCTTCACCCGCCTGTACGGTGAGAAGTTTGCGGGCACCGGCATCGGCCTGGCGATTGTCCAGAAGGGCGTCGAACGCATGGGCGGCCGGGTGGGCGTGGAATCCGCGCCCGGCCAAGGCAGCCACTTTTGGTTTGAGCTGCGGAAGGCGTGAATGATGGAACCTTTTTTATACATGCTGGCCGCTTCCGCCAAATCTTTACCCGTCTGGTGATTCATGAACGAAAATCAAACCATTCTTTTGGTGGACGACAGCGTGGATGATCTCGCGCTCATGCGCGAGGCGTTCCGAAGGGCCAAGTGCCAGCACCCACTGCAAGAGGTTCACCATGGAGAAGAGGCCATTGCCTACCTAAAAGGCGAAGGCCCTTACGGGGACCGTAGCCAATTCCCGTTGCCGGTCGTCATGCTGTTGGACCTGAACATGCCAAAGAAGAATGGCTTCGAGGTTCTGGCCTGGGTGCGCGCCCAGCCGGTGCTTAAACGCATGGCGATCTTCATTCTCACCGCCTCGATGCGCACGGAAGATGTGGAGCGGGCCTTCGATCTGGGAGCGACGAGTTTCCTGGTCAAACCGCTCAGCCTGGATGAATTGGCAGCCATGCTGCATTGCTTGGGCGATTGGATTCAAATCAATCATTTTCCGCCGCTGGAGGAAGCGGGGAGAAATGAACGACCGGCAATCCGGGACCGATGGCACAACCCAGAACCGCAAGTCCCCGCAATCCTGGCTTGGGCCAGCGTAAACTGCCGCGAGCCGCGCGGTGCCTGAACATCTGGCAGAACGTCAGCCTGCCGTAACCTGCGCCTATGACTCGTTGTGAAAATATGCGCAGGTAGGGCGCGTCCGTCCCAGCGCGCCGCGTCTTCCGAGGGGCCACGAACGGCGCGCTGAGACAGACGCGCCCTACCGGTGGACAAAAGCAAGTCGGTCGTGTTGCTGACGTCGCAGGCAACGCCTTGGATGAGGGCCGGCTTCAGACAAGCCCGCCGTGAACTTAACTCGAATCGCGGATTTTTCTCCCGCCGCTGGCGTGTCTGCGTTTACGCTCTGGAGGCATGGCAACACTCGGCCGACGCAATCTTCTCTCCATTGTCAGGGAGTCCACTCCCGGGCTCTATCTCAATGGGGGTGAACTCGGCGAGATTCTGCTGCCGAGGCGATATATCCCGGCGGACCTGAAACCCGGGGACAAGCTGGAGGTGTTCGTTTATCGCGATTCCGAGGATCGCCTGGTGGCCACCACCGAGATCCCGCTCGCCATCGTCGGCGAATTCGCGTGCCTGAAAGTCGTCGGCCTCAACGAGCGCGCCGGAGCGTTTCTTGATTGGGGGCTGACCAAGGATCTGTTGCTCCCGTTTCGGGAACAGGACCGGTCAGTGCGCGTAGGGCAGCGCGTGGTGGTTTATGTGGTGCTGGACCCCACGAGCGGACGCATCGTGGCGAGCACGCGGTTAAAACGGCACCTGAGCCAGGAGGAGCCGGATTACCGTCCGAACGAACCGGTGAACCTGCTCATCACCGGCGCCACGCCGCTGGGATATCCAGCCATCGTGGACGACCAGCACATGGGTCTGCTTTACCGCGACAACATTCCAACCCCGCTTCAGATCGGCCAGCGGCTGAAGGGATTCGTCCGCAAGGTTCGTCCGAATGGGCAGATCGATCTCAGTCTCGATGCGGCGGGCTATGGACGTGTCTCCAGCCTGACGGACCAGATCATCGAGGCGCTTACAGCAAGCCAAGGGCGCCTCGCCTTTGACGATGACAGTTCTCCGGAGGCGATCCGCCAAAAATTTGGCGTGAGCAAGAAGGCCTTCAAGCAGGCGCTGGGCAAGCTCTACAAGGCCCGGCGCATCCGCTTCCTGAATCCCGGTATTGAACTATTCGACACCAAAATGTGGTCCCCCGGCGAATGAACGGACGACATTGTTCCCTGCGCCCCGACCGACCTGCGCGGTGAATTCAAGGTAGCGACCCTTGCAGTCAATCTGGTGATCGCCCTTCACCAAGCGGATGGGTTTGGATTTTGTCCCCCCGCTTTGAGCACCTGCGGCTTTCCTTTCAACGGCGGGGCTTTGATCAGGGGTACGCAATCACCGTCCGTGATTACACGTCACCCTGAACCAGCCCCAGTGACGCGGCGTGGCCTACTTCCCGAGCATGCCTGTCCACGCCGCCACGGCGATGGGAATGAGCGCCCAGCCGAGCATGGTGTGGAGCCGGCTCCAAAATCGCGCGAACCGGAAGTTGTCACGGGGCTTCCACAGGTCGGCGTCCTGCAATTTGATGAGCGGCAAAAACAGATCAACGCTGTACCAGAACGGGCTGTAAAAGTCCGTCTTGAGGTTGGTCGTGCGCGGTTCCATGCGGTGCGGACGAAACACCACCACCCCGATCAACACGATTGATATGCTCCAGACGAGGGCGCGTTCCGGGCTGCGTCCATAACCGACAAACCAGTCGAGGAACAAGCTCCACCACCATTCCATGCCGTGCAGCGCCTCCTCCCGCTCGCGGCGCTTCTGCGCGATTAAGAACTGGTTGGCTTCGCGCGGGTAGCCTTCGCGGAGATAAAACTCCGCGAGGGACGAATAAATGTCCGAACTGTAGGCGGAGCGGTGTGCGGCGCGGTCCACCAGAGCGAGCAGGTTGCTCCAGGAACTTCGATCTTCGCCAGCCGAGATGCGTTGGTAGCCGACGCCGTTGAGCCAGAGCCATTCGCCGTCCTCCCGTTGAGGCCACCTGACTTGCGTGAGGTCCAGCGCGTTGAACCGGCTGTCCTTGAGAGACGCATACCCTGCGAATTGAACCTGCGAGAAGAAGGTGCTTCCCTCCACCTTCAAGCCCTCGAAGCTTGCGAACGCGGTCGGATGAGTGAAGCGCGCGCCATCAAATCTCAGATCACCCAGGACGCGGCTGTCTTTGAATTCCGCGGCGCCCGCGAACAGTGCGTTGGTGAAATAGGCGGCGCTTCCGGCCTTCAAATTGTGGAAGGTCACGGTGGCATTCTCAGCCAAAAAGGTCACACCGCCCGCCTGCAGAACCCCGGTCACTTCCAACTGTTCAAAATTGGCGCTCTGTTGGAACACGGCCTTCTGGAGGTTGAATCCGCGGATGACCTTCATCTCCGAAAAATTGGCCGGATCAAGGAAAACGGTTTCGGCCAGCGAGAGCCCGTCGGCAAAAATGCTCCTGGAGAAATTGACGCCCCCTTCGAAGCGGCAGCGCACCAACCGCGTTTCGCGCGTGACCTCCGTGTTTCGCAGATCGACCCGCCCGCGCACAATGGCACCTTCAACCTGCACCCCATTCCGATGAACGATGCAATCCTTGCGGCTGCCGGTGAGCAATTCCTCCAGGAAGACGCCCCGAATCCTCCGGGTTCCCTCGTCGGGAAATGCGGCGCTTAAGTCCGCAACTTTGCCGGCAGCAACCTGATCGAGGAGGAATTTTTCCGCGATATTCGGCGCGCCGGCGGGCGCTGGTTCGCGTGACGCCGCGACCGTGGCGAGGGGCGCGAGCCAAAGTGCCAGCACGGCCGCAATAGACCGCGGCAAGGCGGTGAGAATTGATGGACCGTATCGAGTCATGATGCGAGTCAGTTGATCCGAGTGCTCCGCTCTGGGTCGTGAGGTCGCTAGTGCGGCCATGTAGCCATCACGATTGTCATCTGGCCGCTCGGAACATGTCGGCGATCACACCGCAAATTCCGGGATGAAGCAACCACGCCAGTTGCGCGTGTTCACCGTGGCGAAGTGTGCGGCGCGGCTTGTCGCGCGGCCGAAGCGGTAAAAGGAAATGCTGCCTGTCGGAATGCAGCATCCGCAGACTACTGCCAAGACCTTGGGATGGGCTACCCGAAGACGCTTGGTCCCAACCCTCACGGGCGCGTCTGTCCCCAACGCGCCATCGGGTTGCCGGGAGTGGTTCGCGGCGCGCTGGGACAGGCGCGCCCTACCCAGTCCGGGTGTCGTCCATCCCACTGCCTGGGTAGAAAATTGCACGTCTCAGGCGATTGCATCAGAAGTATCGGCCGAGCCGTGAGTCGCGCACTTCAGGCCTTTTTTACGAAGCAGGCCTTCAGGCCGATGGACATGCCGTCCATCCTGCAATCAATCTCGTGATCCCCATCCACCAAGCGGATGGGCTTTGACTTCGATCCGCCTTTGAGCACCTGCGACCCTCCGCCCAACTTCAAATCCTTGATCAAGACGACGCAGTCGCCATCCGCGAGCGCATTGCCGTGGGCATCCTTGACGACACGCGGACCGGCGGGCGCTTCGGGTTCGGCGGCGCGTTCCCACTCGTGACCACAAGTGATGCATTCGTAGCGGTCGGCGTGTTCCAGCATGTCGGTCATCTCGCACATCGGGCAGGCAGGTTTGCTCATAAAGAAGATTATAGCCTGACGCAGCACTGGGACACACTCGCGCACTTGGCCGTGAAGGCATGCCTCCCGGGGCTACGACTTCGGGGCAGCCGGAATTTCGGCAGGGGTCAACAAGGTGGCGTTCTTCAGCAGCCGGCAGAATTCCTTTTTGCTCACCTTGTGATGCGTCCCCTGTTGCGCGGGCAAGCTGGTGGAGGACTTGTATTCAACTTCAAGCCGCTCCAGGTGAACGATGCGAAGATAATCGCCGCTCAGCTTCCAGACCTGGCCTTGCTGCAACTTGAGGGATTTCTTCATGCGAAGCGGAGTGCGGCGTTGATGAGTGTTGAGACTGCAGCAGAAGATTCTGTCTCCTCCGGGGTCAGATCGGAAGAGACAGCAAGTGACAGGCACTACTTCTTCTTGGTGACCGCCTGCTTGGCAGCCGCGGCCTGCTTCTTCATTTGCTCGGCGCTGTTCACCTTGGACTGTTTCTGGGTGGACTTCTTCTGGTTCGACTTCGGGGATTTATCGCCCATAATTTTTGATTTTTCCTGCGGTTTGGTTCACCTGCGGCATGTCAGTTTCGCCGAAGGTACGGCCAGCTTGCTCGCGAGGCCGGTGTTTGTAAATGATGGACGCAGCTCCACCACCGCAGGGGATGATCGGATTGGCGGGGGATTCCTGTGGTTCTCGCCTCTCCATACCGCGCTCGATGCGGCAGCCAGGGAACAATCCGCATCGCCGGCGCGGCACGACCATGGCGGCCTTGAGATGCCGTAGCCGATCGGAACACTGAAATCGCCGCTCGCGTGCCGGCCTCCGACCTGCGAGGGTTGGAGAACTAGATGCAAAAACCAAACTATCAGTTCGAGAAACGACGCAAGGAATTGGACAAAAAGGCCAAGAAGGAAGCAAAGCGCCTCCAGAAGCTCCAAGCCGCCCGTTCCCCTGCCGCTGAAGAGACGGCGACACCATCGTCACCGGTTGAGCCGACGTGACGCCGGAGTCGGTGCTGGCTTGGCCAATCTGCGCCGGGAAGGCGGGCCGCCGCGATCAGGCCGAGCCTTAGGCCGTCAGGTTTCTGATGCTGGCAACGCACAGCGCTTCGGCAGCTTGACCCCACCAGCACGCTCATCCGCCACGCGGTGCGTCTTCCCGCGAAGAAGGGCGTGAAAGTGGCGTTGCGCTTGCGTAAACTCGCCGCTTGATAGCGCCTGTCCGCCTGGAGGGCCGGCAGTCGAGTGCGATTGGTCCCGCGTCTGGATTCACTTCCGGCGGGAGATTTTCACTTCCGGCGTGTAAACAATTCTCACGAGCAGATCTCCCCGCCCGCCGCGCGTTTTCGGTAGTCCCTCTCCCGCGATGCGGAGCACCTCGCCGCGGGCCACTCCGGGCGGAATCTGCACCCGCAGGTGTTGGCCCGTCGCACCGCGCACCGACTCCGATCCGCCCTGAGATGCGCGCCGGGCGTTGATGCGAAGATCGCACCGCAAATCCGAGCCCCGAATCTTGAAACGAAAATCAGGGCGCGCGCGCACGCGCACCTGCACTAGGCCACCGCTGAACGTCCCTTCGCGCCGGATGCGAAACCGCGTGCCCGGCGCGGTTTCCGGCGGGACGTCGAGCGCGTAAACCTCGGGGCCGTCTGGATTTCCCGGATCGTTCACACGGATCTCCAGGGATGTCCCACGGAGGAACTCTTCGATGCGCAGGTGAACATCTTGCAGAATATTCCGCTCCAGCTTTCCCGCGCGGGTCGCCGGCTTCTGTTTCGCCTCTGCCGCCAACGACTCATCATAGGTCCGCCGCTGCACCGGATCGCTCAGGACTTCGTAAGCGGCGTTGAGTTCCTGAGTGTCCGCAACGGCTTCCGCCGAGTGGGGATTCAGGTCCGGGTGAAACTTCCTGACGAGCACGCGGTAGGCATCGCGGATTTGCTGGATCGTGCAGCCTCGGTCAAGGCCGAGCGCGGCGTAGTGATTGGGCTGGGAGCGTTGCAACAGCGGCAGGATAGCAATCACCCGGCCCCACGGGAAGGACGCAAACCTCGGCGCATTTGAATGTGGAGCGCGGAGACTTGTCGCCGCTTTTGCCCAGGCGACTTGTCGCCGTAGAACTGGCGGGCGCGTGAAATGGCTCCGATCCGCTGGACGCGGCTCTGCCGGGCCGACGAGTCGGCTTGGCGGAGAAAGCGGCGACAAGTCCCTCGCGCTCCAAAGGCGGGCCGCAGTCGCCGCTGGTCAGGCAATTGAAAACTGATTGGCGCCTGTTCCGAAATTGAACGCCGCGATTGAGGTGATTTTTGCATTGGCCCCGCCGGCACGGCTGCGGCAGGTTTCGCTACCATGAAGATGCGCCTGACGGTAACGCTGGGGATCGCCGCGCTCACGGGATTCGCCGCGGACGAAATTGAGCCGCGACTGCTGGAGGCGTTCGCGGCGCGGACGTTCCGCGATCCGTCGGGCGCTGAACTGCTCTACCGTCTCGCCAAGCCGCCAGACTATGATCCCGCCAAGCGCCATCCGCTGGTGATGATTCTGCACGGCGCGGCCGGGAGCGGCTCGGACAATGCCCGGCAGTTCAACGGCGGCAATCGCGTGCCGGCCGCCACGCTGACGGCGCCCACGAACCAGGCACAGTTTCCGTGCTTCGTCTTCGCACCGCAGTGTCCGCGCGGCGAGGGATGGACGGCCGTTGCGGGTGAGCAACGCGGCGCCAACCGCCTGGCGCTCGCTGCGCTGTGGGCGTTGCGCCGCGAGTTCAGCATCGATTCCGACCGGATCTACCTGGTGGGCCTGTCCATGGGCGGATCGGGCGCGTGGGATTTTGCGGCGCGTTATCCAAATCTTTTCGCTGCCGTGGTGCCGATCTGCGGAGCGGGCGATCCCGCCCGAGCCAGCGCGCTGACGCGTCTGCCCATCTGGTGTTTTCACGGAGAGAAGGATCCATTGGTGCCGGTCAACCGAGCCCGCGAGATGATCGCGGCGCTGAAAAAGGCCGGCGGAAATCCCCGCTACAGCGAGTATCCGGGCGTCGGCCATGATTCCTACGTCAAGGCGTTTGCCGATCCGCAACTGCTGGCATGGCTCTTTGCCCAACGCCGCGGCCAGCCACCGCCCCGCGAATGACGGCGATGGGCGGAGGAGCCGGAGCCACGAGGTTCAGCCGAGCAGCAGTTCCTCTATTTGGGCGTAGTCACTCACCACGCGCGTTGCCTGGCCCAGTTCGTGGGCGGCATGGGTGTTGGTGATGGCGATGACCCGCATGCCGGCGGCGAGCGAAGCCGCGATGCCGGGTTTCGAATCCTCAATGGTCCAGCAGTCCTGCGCGGCCACTCCGAGCAACTCGGCGGCGCGCAGGAAAATATCCGGCGCCGGCTTGCCCCGCTGGATGTCGGAGCCGCTGACGGTGGCGGAGAAATGCCGGCGCAGATCGCGCAGCGAGAGCACCTCCTCGACGATGGGCCGCTCGGAGCCCGAGGCGAGCGCGAGCGGCACACGAGCGGCTAGTTTTTCCACCAATTCGGGCAGCCCGGCGAAGATCGGTTGATCGCGCCGGATGATTTCGACCACGCGCCGCCGCTTGCGGGCCAGCAACTCATCCAGCGTGTGCGGCGGCTGATGCTTCGCGACGAAATCCACCCACAACTCCTGATCCGAGCGCCCCACGTAATCCGGGAAGTTAATCCCGTGCCGACCGCCGAAGCCGATTTCCGTGACCACCTCGTGAAAGGCGCGTTCGTGGCGCGGCTCGCTGTCCACGATCACGCCGTCCATGTCAAAAATCACCGCTCGAAAATCCGTCGTCGCTCTCACGAGCGTAATTTTGCGAGGGGGCGCGGGGAAATCAAAGCTTCGTTTCCGCGAGTGCCAGCAAGCGGGTGGCCTCGTCCGCGGTGACGGGCGAAACAGAGAGACGCGAATGCCGCGCCACGACCATGTTCTTGAGCGCGGCATCGGCCTTGATGTCCGTCAGCGAGATCGGCCGGGCGAGCGGCTTGAGCGGCGCGAGGTCCACCGCGCTCCAATCGCCCTCGGTGGCGGTGGGATCGGGATAGGCCGCGCGCACGACCCGCGCCACGCCGACGATCTGTTTGTCGTCGCCGCTGTGATAATAGAAGGCGAGGTCGTCGGACTTCATCGCGCGAAGATTGTTGCGCGCCTGGAAATTGCGGACGCCTGTCCAGGCGCTGCGGCCATCTTTGACGAACGCCGCCCACGCGTAATCCGCGGGTTCCTGCTTCACCAGCCAGAAAGATTTTGGCATCGCGGCAGTATGTAGGCCGGCGGGCGGACTCCGGCAACCGGAAACCGGGCAGTGGGGCGCATCTGGGCGCATCTCGACACTGCCCCCGAAGGCAACCGGGTTGGAGCGCGACGTTTACGTCGCTTCATCGTTCGAGAGACCGTCCGGGAATGTTTCGCCAACACCCATCGAACGCGGAAGCGGCCTCAAGGCCGCGCGCCGGGCGGAATGGAGGGGCAGCGCACGCGCCCTCGCGTGCGGCGGTTGACGCCCGCGTCAACCGCCTGCGGGCGCGCCTCCGCGCCTGATTCGACGCGCGAGGGCGCGCATCGTGCCGACGGCGAGGCGCCGACGGCGGGGCGCGAGGGCGCGTGCGCTCCCCATTTCGCGGGCAACAGGGTTGCAGGAAAGTGAGATGCGCCCCGGGTAGTGCGGCCGGGCGAATTTGCGCTTTCCCGGGCGACTTCTGCTCGTATAGTGCCGCGACTTTTGCAGCACCAATAATCAAGTTTTGACATGTCATGAATATCCGCCCGATTAATATCCTGTTCGCCCTCCTCCTGGTTTCTCTCGCGTCAGTCGCCCACGCCCAGATGCCGGGCACGCCTGACGCCGGCATGTTCAGCGCCAGCCTGAAGAAAATCCTCGGTCCGCACACCGCCTTCAGCGCCACCACGGATGTGCATATTTTCAACAAGGCCGGCCAGGAGACCACCGCCATGACGATGGGCTTTGCCACGCTGGGCGGCAATGCCCGCATCGATGTGGACACCTCCGCGCTGCGCACCAAGGACGTGCCCGCCGATCTCATCGCCCAGTTCAAGTCGATGGGCATGGACAAGATGTTCACCATCGTCCGGCCCGACAAAAAGATTACCTACGTCATTTACCCGGGCCTCAAGTCATTCGCCGAAATTCCCATGTCGGCGGAGGAGACGTCCGCCCGCGCGGAGGATCTCACGATGGAGAAAACCATTCTCGGCAAGGACACCGTCGATGGCCATCCGGCGCAGAAGATCAAAGCCGTGCTCACCGGCAAGAACAAGGAACGGAAGGAATACCTCGTCTGGAATGCCACCGACCTCAGGGATTTCCCCGTGAAGCTGCAAATGACCGAAGGCCCCACCACCATGGTGATGACCTTCCGCAGCCTCAAGCTGACCGCGCCCGAGGCGAAGCAGTTTGAAGCGCCCTCCGGCTACACCAAACATCCGAGCATCGAGCAGCTCGTGCAGACGGAATTGATGAAGCGCATGGGCGCGGGCGGCGCGGCCAGGTAAACCGCATCCGATGGTTCCCCGCGTCAAAATCTGCGGCATCACCCGGATCGAAGACGCCCTCGAAGCCGTCGCTGCGGGGGCCGATGCACTCGGCTTCATGTTCTACGAATCCAGCCCGCGCTTCATCGACTTCGAGGCTGCGGCGCAAATCATTCGCCAGCTCCCGCCGTTCGTGGCACGCGTCGGCGTGTTCGTAAATGCTGATGAAGCCGCCGTGCGCCGGGGCATTGCCGCAACCGGCATCGACACGCTCCAGTTTCACGGCGACGAATCGCCCGAGTTTTGCGCGCTGTTTCCGCTGACAACCTACAAAGCCTTTCGTCTGCGCGATGTCACGTCGCTCGACGACTGCCGCCGCTATCCGGGCATGGCGTGGCTGCTCGACAGCTATGTGCCCGGCCAGCTTGGTGGCACCGGCGCTACTTTCAACTGGGCTCTCGCCATCGAGGCGAAGAAGCTCAATCCGCACATCATCCTGGCCGGCGGACTGACGCCCGAAAACGCCGCAGCAGCAGCCAAAGGGGTCGGTCCTTATGCATTGGATGTTTCCAGCGGCGTGGAATCCGCGCCTGGGCGGAAGGATGCGACCAAGGTGCGGGAATTTATCGCGCGAGCGAAGGCGGCGGCTTGAACATCACACACCGGCGCGTTTGCTCGGCGCGCAAATCCCCCGTCCGGCGATCTGATTCCTGGCGCATCGAATTCAAGGTTCATCCCGGAGGGATGCAATGTTTATAGCCCAGCCGGTGCCGAAGGTTCCATGCCCCAGCGGGGCGAAATGGGAAATCGACACGCGAGCCATCGAGCGTGCTCCATCAAACAAGCGAGAAGACATGGCTCCCCGCTGGGGCTTCGAGCTTCTCTGCACGAGACAACTGCTATTAACATCATGTCCCTCCGGGACTGTGACAGACGTGGCTCCACTGAATTCGCGGCCCTTCTGCGAAATGCAAAGTCTCGCCGTAGTCCACGGGCGCATCCGCGCACTGCCCCCCGGCGCGCGGCCTGGAGGCCGCTTCCGCGTTCGATGGATTATATTAGACAAAATTATCTTTTGCCTCTCATTGGGTCCAATGAGCTTGAATATGTGTTTCCTCATCAACCCAATCATCCCCAACAAGCTTATCGGACAAAGAAATAATGAAGGCTCTATTACTGGCTCGCGTTTCAAGCAAAGAGCAAGAGGAAGGACAATCTATCCCTGCTCAGGAGCGTCGGTTAAGAGAATATGCCGAAAGAAAAGGTCTTATTGTTGAGGAAGTTTTTAAAATTACCGAGTCATCGACTAAAAATACCCGCAAAGAGTTTGAGAAAATTTTAGAACGCATTCGTAAGTCACGTGAAACCATTGCATTAGTTGCAGATACCATAGATAGAGTTCAACGCAGCTTTAAAGAGTCAGTTGTGCTTGACACCTTGCGTAAGGATGGAAAAGTTGAAATCCATTTTATGCGCGAAGGATTGATACTCAATCTGAAGTCAAACAGTTCTGATATTTTACGTTGGGATATGGGCGTGATGTTTGCCCGCAGCTATGTTCTTCAATTGAGCGATAACATTAAGCGTAGCAAAGAGCAAGCAGCTAAA
>JBBRWD010000058.1:0-43380 GCA_038249465.1 Limisphaerales bacterium
TGCCGGTGGCCGGCAGGTCGGAATTCATGGCCACAGGCTACCGTCGCAAATCCAACTCGTCAGCGGCAATGACCCCCATCGAGATCCCGCGCGCATCAACCACTGCAAAAGCAGTTTGCAAAAACTTTCGTAACACCCTCTAACATTATAGTGTGCGGCGAACTTCTTGGGTGTTGGTCACCATATTCTTGTCGCACGAAGAGTAGAACGCCGGAACTCCTTGTCCAGCCGCCATCGTTGAAATCATCGGTCGCATATTGAACGGCAAATGCGACGGGAACACCGCCCCGCCGGGTAGTGGCGCAAGCCTCCGGCTTGCGGAAGTGTCAGCAAGCTTCCAGCTTGGTGTTGGAGCGTTGTCGCACGGCAATCCGGTGGATTGCCGAGACTGCCGCAAGCTGGAAGCTTGCCCCACTACTGCTGCTTCCGTATCACCGCCCCGGCTTCACCGTCTCCAGCAGCTTCGCGATAACCTTGTCCACCGACAAGCCCTCGGCCTCGGCGCGGCAGTTGATGAGGATGCGATGGCGCAGCGCCGCACGGCTCAGCGCTCAGTTCTCGCCCGATAGAGTCTCGCGGGATGATTGCTGGCGCTGGTGTCGGGCACGTTCGTGGAGGCGGTCAGCAGGAGGTTGGTGGCGATGGGGGTCCAGTGGATCAAGTTCGTGGAAGCCTCGGTGATGTAGGTGTGTCGCGGAGGCCCGCGCAGATCGATGCCCGGCAGGTTGTTGGTCCACGTCAGCGACAACCGGGCCCGTGGGGTTTCCAACGTGAAGGCATCGATCACTTGATCGAAGATGTTGATGAACTCCGAAACCAGATTGGTTTCCGTGACCACCAGGCGGACGGCGCCATACTGCCCAGGCAGTGGGATGGACGACACCCGGGCTGGGTAGGGCGCGTCTGTCCCAGCGCGCCGCGAACCACTCCCGGCCAACCCGACGGCGCGCTGGGGACAGATGCGCCCTACCCGTGCGGGTTGGGACCAAGCGTCTTCTGGTAGCCCATCCCAAGGTCTTGTCAGTAGGTGGTGTTATAGCGCGACAAACTCCCGGCCACCGGAGTGACGAAACCGTCGATGCGGTCGCCGCCAAGCCCGATGGTGACGTAGTTCAATCCATTCGTGAGCACCCGCTCGTAAAGGTGGTTGTGCCCCGCGTAGATGGCGGTGGCGCCCCAATCCGTGAAAGGCCACAGCATGTTGTCGGCTTCATGGGTGTGAGAACCGTGCGTGGCGGAGGATGAATAGGGGCAGGCATGGAAATAGACGATGCGCCACGGGGCGGTGGAAGCGGCCAGCGCGTTGCTCAACCACATCGCCTGCACCGAGGTGGGCGTGGCTCCATCCGGCTCCTGCTGATCGCCGACGACGGCAAACAGTTCCACCGGTCCGTGGCGGTGGCTGTAATACCGTTCATTGCCCGGCAGCGTGAAGTAGGCGAGATAGGGCGCGAGGCCGGAGACGCCGAAGGGCCACTCGTGGTTGCCAATCGATGGCCAGAACCGGTTCGAGCTGGCGCCCGCCCCAAAGGTGCCCACATACGGGAAAATATACTCATGGAAGAATTGCCCGATGTTCGTGTCGATGTTCGCCGCCTGGCCGTTGGGATAATTGTTGTCACCCGTGGTGATGATGAAGTCCGGGTTCCATCTCTTGACCAGGTTGGCGACCGCCTGCTCGTTGGAAAACGAGGCGCCGCCCGCGTATGCCGAGCCGTAATCTCCGATGACGCCGATGGTCATCTGGGTCGCCGGGGCGGTCCCGGACCCAATCCAGAAGACGACCTCCGCCAGGGCCAGCAGGAGCCAGAATCGACAGAAAGTCCCCACTCGGCGTGGTCGGAGGCAAACGTGAGCCATGGCCGAATCGAACCACACCGACCCACCTTCATCAAGCGCCGAGGTTTCTCCGCTCGTCACTTGCCATCGGCGCCATGAGGGGGTAGATCGCGCGGGCAATCCGGTGCAACCGGAGTGCCTGTCAACGATGATACGCGATACACAACTGGCCCGGGTGGTGCCGGTCGAGTTCGGAGGCAGCCTCAACGGGCTGCTGCGCCAGCTCGGCTCGGCCTGGAGCCTGGTCGCGTTCGAGGCCGCCACGGAGGCCGGGCGTGTCGGGGCCGCCGCCAGTCGCGAGGAGTTGGCACTTCGGCTCGCGGCATTTCAGGGAACCATTCTCCGCGACCATGAGCTTCCGACGATCCACCGCGCGTCCCAGCACGCCGGCCGCAACGAGACACGTGAACTGATTGCGCTGGCCCAGAGCCTCCGACCGACCGTGCCGGCTGCGATGGTCGAAGGCAGCCTGCGCGTCGGCGGGAGTCAATTGCGCCGGCTGCGCCCGCTGCGGGATCACCGCGTGGTGCAGCGTTTCCTGGATGCGGTCGAGGCGGGCCAAGCCGAGCCGTGGCACCCGGTGGTTTTTGGGCTGACGCTCGCGGTCTTCTCGCTGCCGGTGTTGCAGGGGATGATGGTTTACGAACGGCAAAGCCTGGCGGGTTTTCTGGAAGCGGCGTCCCGGCCACTTGCACTGCTGGAAGCCGAGCGGCGCGCGCTGCTCGATGCGCTGCCCTCCGCGGTGGCGTCCTTCGCGGGCGACCTGCATTCCGCCAATCCGCGTCCCGATTCGTCTCGGCGCGGTGATTTAAGCTGAATCCAGGATTTGAAGTGGCACAGACATCTTGTCTGTGATGGTAGGACAGGCTTCCAGCCTGTCCGTGTCGGCGAAGGGGACATGCCCCGCTATCAGTCAGGCTGGAAGCCTGACCTACACCTCAGGCAGGATGCCTGAGCTACTTCTCTGGAGAGGGATCTCGCCGGTTAGATTTCGATCGGCTGGCCGACCACCGGCTGGATGACTTTGATCTTGGGGTGCCGTGCGCGGATTTGTTCCTCGAACCATCGGCGCGAATCCTCCTCCCCGTGCCCGAGCAGCACGGTCCGCGGATTCACCTGGCCGACGAAATCGATCAGCTCCTCGCGATTGGCGTGGGCCGTGAGATCAAAGTCCTGCACTTCACAGCGGCGCGTCACCTCGCCGGCTCCCGGACTGAAGAGGAAGGTTTCCTCCGGCCGCGCGGCCTTGAGACGTCCGCCGGGCGTCCCGGGATCGGCATAGCCGACGAAGAAAATCGCCTGGCGCTCATCGCCAATCATGCGCAAGGCCAGCTCGTGCGACGCGGTGTTTTCATTCATCATGCCGGAGGTCATCACGAAGATGCGCCCGCCGGTGAGCTTCGTTTTCGCCACCTGCTTGCTGTTGAGCACCACCAGTTCGAGCGCCTCGGTGAGGCGGAGGTTCTGGTGCTGGCGGTGGGTGCGGTGCGCTTCGAGATCGTAGATTTCGGTGAACACGCGGCCAAGTCCGCCGATATAGACCGGCTGTTTTTTCAGCCGCCCGGTGCGCATCAATTGCGCCAGCAGCGCGAGGATTTCCTGGGAGCGGCCGAGCGCGAAGGTGGGGATGAGCACGCAGCCTTTGCGCTTGAGCGCCTCGTGCAGCGCCGCCGTCAGCCGGTCAATCTCGGTTTCACGGGTGAAGCCGGCCGGGACCGAGCGGCTGCCCCGGGTGGTCTCCATGATGAGCACGTCGGCCTGCACGTCCTCGAAGCGCGCGCCCTTGAGGATGGTCTGGTCGCGGAAACAGACGTCGCCGGTGAAGAAGAGCGTTTCCTTGCGGCCGCGCACCATGATACCGGCCGAGCCGAGCGCATGGCCGGCGTCGTAGAATTCGAGCGTGGGGGAGGCGAAGCCGGCGCGGCTTTTGTGAAACGCCGCCCATTCGATCTCGCGGTTGTATTTGAACCCCTGAAACAGCGGCGCGATGTCGTCGAGTTCGTCGTGCGTGTAAAGTGGGTAATCCTTGATGCCCAGTTCGTCCCGCTGGCGGGTCATGACGTTGGCGGAATTATGCAGCACGCGCTCGACGAGGAAATAACTCAGCTCGGTCATCAGCACATGCGCCTTCGGGAAGTGCCGCAACGCCACCGGCAGCGAGCCGACGTGATCGTGGTGGCAATGCGAGATGGCGATGGCGTCCACCTCCTCGCGCCCGGCGGCCTTGAAGAGCGGAAGGCTGGAAAGCCCTTCGCGTTTGGGATGGATGCCGGCGTCGAGCAAAAGGCGGTGACCATCGATTTCCACCAGCCAGCCGCTGGCGCCGATGCCGGTGTCGGGGTTGAGATTGTTGATGCGCATAGGAGTTGGGGATCCGGATGTTGAATGCTGGAAATGGTCAAGGTGGCCGCGGCGGGCCACCGATCGTGAATCCGACGAAAACTCTCGCTGCCCGCGGCATCGTCGTCTGCCGTGGTCGTTCCCCGCTGCCTGGGGCGCGCTCCCGGCCGGTCAGGGATTGCTGGTGATCTTGCTCCAGTTGACGCCCTGAAGCGCGGCGTATTTGGCGAAGAATTTCTCGTTCTTGATCAGCACCGCCCGCACCACGCTGGAGTCATCCGCCCGCCCCAGATCGGGAACCATGTCCGGAATCACGTCCACCTTCTTGTGCGCGTAGGTCAGCGCAAAGATGGCCTGGGCAAAGGCCCAATAGGGCAGATCCTTGTAGGCGCCCTCGGCGAAATCCTCGGCGGCATCGGCGAGGAATTCCAACTGGTCCACCAGATGGGGGAACTTGGGCGCGTTGATCTGGGTGAACTCGACCTTCCACATCGGCAGATTCTTCAAGACCTGCTCGACCACACGCGGCGTTATCAGCGAGGCCCCGTGATTCACATAATCGACAAACTCTGGCATGGGCGCAGGCTAGCATCGGCGTCCCGGGCAAGTAAACCGCAAAGCGGCTGAATCGTCCGGACGCACTCGGGGCTTGACATGCCTAGCGGCGCAATGCCTAATACCGCCATGCTTGCCAAAGAACTCGTCGCCGCTTCGACCGTGCCGCTGGTGTTGTCCGTGCTGGCGGCGGGCGAGAGCTACGGCTACGCGCTCATCCAGCGCGTGCGCGAACTCTCCGGCGGACGCATCGAGTGGTCCGAAGGCATGCTCTATCCCGTGCTGCACTGGATGGAGAAGGAAGACCTCATCGAATCGGAATGGAAAGAGGCCGAGACCGGGCGCAAGCGAAAGTACTACCGGCTGCGCAAGGAAGGCCGGAAGGCGCTTCAAGCTGAGAAACAACAGTGGCTCACCGTCCACGAAACCCTGACCAAACTATGGAAATCCCAACCCCGTTTGACCTGAACGACGCCATCCATCGCTGGCGGGAGAATCTTGCGGGGTCGCCCGCTTTTCGAGCCGAGAACCTCGACGAACTGGAGGCGCATCTGCGGGACTCGGTGAGTGCACTCGCGGCGAAAGGGCTTTCAGACGAGGAGGCGTGGTGGGTGGCGATGCGACGAGTTGGATGCCATGAGGACCTCCACCAAGAATATCAGAAGCTTAACCGGAAAGGAATTTGGCTGGAACGCGCCGTGTGGATCGTAGTCGGTTCTCAGCTTTTGGGCATCCTGGGATATGCTTCAAGCATTGCCGCCAATTTGACGATCTGTGCCGGTATTCTCGCGGACTTACGTGGGCATGCACTGGGTCTTGTCGGCCTGATAGCCGGACCGGCGTTCATCTTTTTACTTTTGTGGAGGGGCTGGCGCTATACGCGCGTCCGCGCAAATTGGTGGTCGTGTTTTGAGCCTTGGGTCCGAAACCATCCATTGCGTCTTCTTGTCGGCATGGCGATGTCGTGGCTCCTGTTCTCAGTTATCAGCTTCAGCACTGGAATTGCAGCCAACGCAGTGACGAATCGGCTGATGTCTCCAATCGAGCTGACCGAGTATTTTGGCCTTTTTGGGTGGCGTTTGTTGAGCGGCTTAATTGGAGCACTCGTCGTCCCCTCTTTGCTCGCATGGCTCATTTGGCATCGCTCTCGCAAGACACAACGACCGCCAGCGTGAGACAATGAGCGGCTTGTCACAAAGCTCTTATCGAGAAAAGCGAGATACAGCACTCCCTCTGTAGCGACAGTGCAATAGCCTGCCGCACTTGAAGGATCCGAGTGTGGCAAAGCCCCGAGTTTCGTTTCGGTGTTATCTCCTCACCGGCCTGGCTTCACCGTTTCCAGCAGCTTCGCGATCACCTTCTCCACCGACACACCCTCGGCCTCGGCGCGGTAGTTGATGAGAATGCGGTGGCGCAACACCGGATACGCGAGCGTCTGGATGTCCTCGGCCGTCACATGCGCGCGGCCCTTGAGCAACGCGCGGGCTTTCGAACCGAGAATGAGATACTGCCCGGCGCGCGTGCCGGCGCCCCAGCTCACCCACTCGTTGATGAAGTCCGGCGTTCCCGGCTGCTTCGGACGAGACGCCGCCGCGATGCGCACCGCGTAGCGCACGAGATCCTCCGCCACCGGCACCTTGCGCACGATCTCGTGAAAGCGCAGCACGTCCTCGCCGCTGAAGATCGCGTTGATGGCGTCAGGCTGGCGGGAAGTGGTCTGCGCCACCACCGCGACCTCGTCGTTCTCCGGCAGGTAATCCATCACCACGTTGAACATGAAACGGTCGAGCTGCGCCTCGGGCAGCGGATAGGTGCCTTCCATTTCGATGGGATTCTGCGTCGCGAGGACAAAGAACGGCTCGGGCAGGGGATAACGCGAGCCCGCCGCGGTGACCTGGTGCTCCTGCATCGCTTCGAGCAAGGCGGCCTGCGTCTTGGGCGGCGTGCGGTTGATTTCGTCGGCGAGAATGATGTTGGCAAAAACCGGTCCCGGCACGAATACCATGCGCCGTCCCTCGCCCGTCTCCTGGAGAATCTCGGTGCCGGTGATGTCGGCGGGCATGAGGTCGGGCGTGAACTGGATGCGGCGGAAGTTCAGGTGAAAAACTTGCGCAATGGATTTCACGAGCAGCGTCTTGGCCAAGCCGGGCGCGCCGGTGATGAGACAATGCCCGCCGGAGAACAGCGCGAGGAGCAGTTGCTCGATAACCTCATGCTGGCCGATGACGACCTTGCCGAGCTCGGCGACGATTTTGCCGCGGCCGGCTTTGATTTGTTCGACGGTCTGCTGTTCGGCCTGATGGGTGGGGGTGGGTGCTTGCACGGGTTCAGTGGGTTTGGGTTCGTTCCTGGATGGCTTTGAGTTGGAGAATGGTCAGCTTGTCCTTCGGGCCGCCCATCGCTTCCTTGGCGCGGATGAGGGCGTCGAGGCTGAGAATGCGGCAGGGCCCGGCGGGCAACTCGACTTCGATACTCTGGCGCCGGACCTCGGTGAAATCACCGATGCCCTTCACTTCGCTCAGGCAGTCGAGCTGCCCGAGATCGGTTTGCAGATAAAGATTCTTGAGGCGGACGATGTTCTCATCGTTCAACTCCAGCGGCAGGCGCTGCGGAGTCATGCGGTGGATGGGATGAACGTCTTTCAGTGCTCCTGCGAGGCGACGCAGGTTTTCCGGCGTAAACGCGCAGCAGACATCCACGTCTTGAGTCAACTGGCTTGCCCCGTGTGCCATGGCCGCGAACCCGCCGACGATGACGAAATCGATTTCGTGCTTTCGAAGCAGCGTCAACAGTGCATCAAAGTCCACCATGTCGTGCCTTGACTGCTGCGCGCAACTGGAGCGCCAGATTGAGTGCCCGATGATGTTGCTGCGCCCGAGCCACGGGCGTCATCCTCAGATTCTCCTCCACCAGCGACATGTCGAAGCCCGCGGCCTCGGCCTCTCTCCAGGCGGGGCCGAGGGGATTCAGAGAATCAGGAGCCCGGGTAAATCGCCCCTCCGGAGTGTGTGGTGATTGATTTGGCGCGGCCATGGTTACTCGTCAATGCGTCATCGCCCAATAGACGATGTTGATGCCCATCGGATACGCGAGTCTCTCCGAGAACTGCTTGAAATACTCCTCGTTCTCGCCCTCGCGCTCCCAGCCGTCGCCGAGGTCAGTGTTGTGACACAGGATCACCATGATGCGACCCTTGTCGTCGAAGATGGCGCGGTAATGGACGGTCTCCGTGCCCGTATCGCTCCGGCGTGCCTCGTAGGTGAGATGATAGCGCGTGAACCAGATGATGCCCGGCACCTGGGGTTTCTCCTTCAAGGGAAAGACGCAACTGAAGATGGGATGATCGATCGACAGATCCTGCGGCTGGCGGTCGGGGAAGATCCGCTTCAATTCCTGCGAGAAGTTTTTCCACTCGCGATCGCCCCAGAAGTCGTCGCACATCAGGAAACCGCCGTTCAGCAGATAGCGCCGCAGGATAGGCACCTCTTCGTCTTTGAACGTCAGGCGCCCGGGTTCGACAATGTAGATGAACGGGTAGTTGAACAGGTTGGTGTCGGTCAGCGTCAGCACGCGCCCGTTCGGATCGACCTTCATCGATGTCATCTGCTGCAGGCGGTAGGAGAAATTCAAATCGCTGTCCGGCGCGTCAATCTTCCAGCGATCCTCGGGATTGTCGCTGCCGCCGAAACCATACTTGCCGTCCACCGAGTACTTGATGCGCACGAAGGTAAAAACGTCTTTCTTGAAGGCCGTCGCATTCGTCCATTCGGGCATCGACACCGGTCCTTGATAATCGAGTTGGCGGGTGGTTTCCTGGGCGTGGCCGGAAAGGACGGTCGCGAGCCAGGTCAGCGTCGGGGCGACTCGGAAGAGCGCCGCCAATGTAAGAAACGGCGAGAGTGCGGCGGTCTGCCGACGCGCCGCTACGCCGAGGCAAACCCGTCCCACACGGCAGCATTGCATGGCAAATCGATGAAGCATGTTTACTCAGTTCTGGCCGGCGCGTTGGTGGATGGCGCCTTCACAGCCGGCACGGCGTTCGTCGCCTTGCTGCGGATTTCCAGCAACAACCGCTGGGCGTCGCGATAGCGCGGTGCCTCTTCCAAAGCCTGCAGCACCTGCCGCTTCGCCTCCGGATCACCGCCAGCGTAGAGTAACTTCCCGAGGCGGAAATGGGCGTCAGCCGGATCCGGCGGGTCGAGTTGCAACTGCGCCCGCAGTGCGCGAATCGCGCCGGGTCGGTCACCGAGATTCTCGCAGGCTATCCCGAGATAGCGATGCGGCATCGGCACGAGCGGGTTGATGGCGAGATAACGCTCGGCATTCAGCTTCATCGGCAGCCAATCGCGGGTGGCAACATCGATTTCCATCAGGCGCTGGAGCGGTTCGGCGGCGGCGCCGTCCATCTGCACCAGTTTGGTGAGCACGCGCCGCTCGTCATTGGTTTCACCGAGGCCGCGATGCGCCGCGGCGAGCAGGAGGTAGGCGTTGCCTGGTTCGATGCTGTTGGGATACTCCTTGAGCAGCGTCTCCAGCGGCTGCTTGGCTTCCTGCCATTTCTTTTCCTCGATGAGCTTGCCGGCCTTGCGCGCCAGCGCCGCGAAATTGTTGCGGGTGTTCTCTTCGACAAATTCCGCCACCACGGCCTGGAGGTCGTCCTTGGGCTTCTCGAAGTCCAGTCCCGGTGCCAATCGTTCGGCGCGTCCTCGGGCGAAGTCTTTGAAATCCTTCTCGAACTGATCCAACGGCACGGTGTTGGCTGAGAGCGCGGTTTCGATCGGCTTGCCGTCGCCGAGGTCGCGCAAAATCTTCTTGAGCGCATCAAACCCAAATTTCTCGACGAGGAACTGCACCACCAACGATGACTCGAAATACGCGAATTGCAGATGCTGCGGAGTCTTGGGCGCGAGAAACGCCGCGCTCAGTTCGCCCACCGGGATGAAATCATCGCCCAGAATCATCTCGCGGTAGCGCGAATTCATGTGCTGGCCCCAGGCGGGATTGGCCTGCAACTCCTCGTACACGGAAATGCCCTCGCTCAGCCAGCGGGGCATCTTGTTGCGCGTGAGATTGAGGGTGATGACGTGCGCGAACTCATGCCACAGGACCGCGTGCCAGTTGGCCTGGCCACCGACCTGCGAGGCAGGGCTGTTCGCGGTAATCACACCGCCAAAACACACGCCGAGATAACCGGGATTGTCCGGGATGCCAAACGTGCGCACGCCGAAATCCTTCTGCTCGGGGAAAATCTCGACCACGATCGGCCGGTCCAGCTTGAGGCCGTACTTTGCCGAGAGTTTCTCGCGGGCGCGCTCCAGCAGTTCCAACGCCCGCTCGCCGTAGATGTCCGCCTCCTTCGCACCCATGCGGAGGATGAAATGCGCGTTGGTCAGCGTGCGATACTTCGTCATCGTATCGCGCAGCGTCACGAGGTTGTAAGCCTCGACATCGTAGCCGTCGTTCTTGTGAACCACCTCGGCGAGGCTCCAGCCCGCGTCCTCCTCGCCCAGCCGGAGCAGGTCCTGCGCGAGTTGAATCTGCGCCGGAAGATAATTGGGGTCGAAGGCGAGCGCGCGACGTTGCGCGGCGGCGCCCTCGGCGAAGCGATACTTCTGCGAGAGCTTCGTGCCGATCAGATGATCCACCGCCGGGTTGTTCGTCCAGAATCGCAGCGCATTGGCGCGGGCCTCGTTTTCGCCGGCGAGGTTGTTGGTCAGATGCGCCAGCACGGCGCGACAGGCCCAGGCTTCCGGATGCCACGGATTCACCTTCAGCATGTGGTCGAGGAGCTTCACGGCGCCGGCGTAGTTCTCGCCATCGATCAAGTGGTCGGCCAGAAGCAACAGGCTGGGAGCGTGATTCGGATTCACGTTCAGCGCCACCGCGGCAAACGCCAGCGCCTGCTTGCGGTCGCCCGGCGCAAAGGCCCGCGCCATGGCGCCGTTCATGTCAGGATCATCCTCGAACTGCTTCAATCCCTCCGTCAGCGTTTTCGAGGCGAGATCGAAATCGCCCTTGCTGATGGCCAGCTCGCCGCCCGCCAGATAGGCCTCGCGGCATTTCGGGTCGGCCTTCTTGGCGCGGTCGAAGAACAGCGTCAGCACGCGCTTGGGATCGGCCCCCAGCAGCAGCGCTGCCTGACCCTTGGCCACCACGTCGGCCGGCTCCTGATAAGCCCAGGTGCGCGAGCCCACCAGCAGGTTGATGTCATCCACCATCGCCGCCGCGCGCTCGGTCTGGCCGTTGAAATGGAAGACATCGCGCGCGGCCAGGCGCAGGCGGATGTTGGAGGAATTGGCTTCGAGCGCGTTGGTGGTGGTGCCCAGCGCCTCGGCGTAGCGTCCGGTCGCGAGTTGGGCCTGGATGAGCAAGAGCGGCCAGCTATCGCGGGTTTCGCCATCGCGCATGGCCTCCTGGCACAACTTCGCGCAGCCGGCGTAATCGCCCTTTTGGAAGAGCTTCTGCGCGGTTTCCAACTCCGCAGCCAAAGCGGCCGCACCCAGCTGCGCCAGCAACGCAATGCCCGCCGCAACGCGCCCGAGGAATCGTCGCGCGGCGCCGTGGTGCTGACTGGTGCGAATCATGCCCTCCTATTTAGCATCAGCTTGGACCGTGCGCGAGCAGATGTTCGAGGCGGCCGGCATCTCAAATTTGAAAGTCAACCTCCGCCATTCCGCGCTCTTTCTTGGGCATCACCCGGACCTTGACGTCCTCGTTCACCACGAGTGAGTTCGCCGGCACGCTGTGCGTGAGAAAGACATTCGCGCCGATCGTGCTGCCCGCGCCCACGATTGTATCGCCGCCCATGATGGTGGCGCCCGCGTAGATGGTGACGCCGTCCTCGATGGTCGGATGGCGCTTCTGCCCGCGCAACGCCTGACCGGCTGCGAGCGATTTGGCCACCAAGCCGACGCCTTGATACATCTTCACATGGTGGCCGATGATGGTCGTCTCGCCGACGACCGTTCCGGTGCAATGGTCCACAAAGAAATGCGTGCCGATGGTGGCGCCGGGATGCAAATCGAGTCCGGTCCGGGAATGCGCCCACTCGGTCATGATACGCGGGATGAGCGCGACTTCCTTCAGATAAAGCTCGTGTGCCAGTCGTTGCACGGCGATGGCTTCCATGAAGGGATACGCGACGATGACTTCCTCGAGACTGAGTGCCGCCGGGTCGCCCTGGTAGGCGGCTTCGGCGTCGGTGCGCAACACGTCGCGCACGCGCGGCAGGCTGGCGAAAAATTCAGCGGACAGACGTTTCGCCGCCGCGCGAAGCTCCTTCTTCTTCATTCCGGCGGGCGTGGCGTATTCGAGGCTCTTGGTAATCTCGTCCTCCAGGCGTTCACCAATCGACGCGAGCAGGGTCGTCACCTCAGTGCGGGCGGAGGAGGAATGGAGCGTCTTCTCGTCAAAGAAACCCGGAAACAGCAGGCGCAGCAGATCGAGAGAGATGGCCGCAATGGAGCGCTTCGACGGCAGATTTTTGCCGTCGAGATGATTGATTCCGCCCGCGCGCGCGTAGGAATCGATGAACTGCTCCACCAGCGATGAGCCCGCGCTTTTCACGGCGCGAGTATCAGGGAGGCTCCCCTGAAACGCAAGCGGACGGGTCATGCCGCTTCGTTCCTGCTCATCCTCTTACTGCCCAGGCAGTGGGATGGACGACACCGGACTAAGCAGGGCGCGTCTGTCCCAGCGCGCCGCGAACCACTCCCGGCCAACCCGACGGCGCGCTGGGGACAGACGGCGCCCTGCCCGTGCGTGTTGGGACCAAGCGTCTTCGGGTAGCCCATCCCAAGGTCTGGTCAGTAATTCCATTCTAAATCGTCATCACGAACCCCAGAGCAACGGGAGATTGGGATTGCGATAAAGATTATGATTGCGGCGCGACAGGTTTGGCAGTTCGTCGCGTCGCGCCGCTCCGTGAAATCCCGCGCGGCGCAAAATCCTCTCTGGCCATCGAATCAGCCCGGGTGTTAGCCTCGCTGCATGGAATTATCAGTCAAACCGGCGATCATCCTGACGCATGAAAGCGATCTCGACGGCCTGCTCTCGGGACTTCTGCTGCAGCGGCTCGCGCGCGAATTGTTCAGCGCCGACGTGCGCCTGGAGGCCTGCCAGTACCAGACCTGGCGTCAGCGCGAGATGCGCGAAACCTCGGCCTGGGTGGCGGATTTCGCGTTCGACGCCCGCCTCGACCGCCTGGGCTGGGTGGTGGTCGATCATCATCCCACCGAGGTGAAGCCGCAGCGGGCGCAGTTGCTGCACGACACCGGCAAGTCCGCCGCGCTGCTCTGCTACGAACTTTGCCGCGAGCACGGCCTCGCCTCGCCTGAACTGGAGCGCCTGGTGCAGTTGACCAACGTGGGCGACCTGTTCCTGATGGACGATCCGGATTTCGCGCTGGCCAGCGATTACGCGAACCTGGTGAAGGTTTACGGCTTCTGGAATCTGCACGCCCTCATCAATGGCCGGCCCGAGTCCCTGTTGCATCACCCGCTGCTCGAAGTGATGGAAGTGAAGCGCCGCCTCGAAGATCCCTTGGGCGTCGAGTGGAGCCGGAAGAATCTGGTCGAGGTCGCGCCCTCGATTGCCTTCGTCAACACCGTGGTCGGCAACACCAACCTCGTCGTCCACCGGCTCCTGCACGAGCAGGCTACACCCTTCACGGTGCTCATCTCGGCGTTCCGGCGCTCCAACGGCCAGGTCATTGTCAGCCTGCGCAGCCGCAATGGCGAGGCACAGCGCGTGGCCGAGAAGTTGCAGGGCGGCGGACATCCCAACGCCAGCGGCGCCATTCTGCCCCGCTCGGTGCGCTCCATCGCCGAGGGAATCGAATACCTGCGGCAGGCGCTCAATCCCTCGCTCGAAGGCGGCGCTCCGTTGAACAATCTCGAAAGCATTTTTGCCGAGCTGGACCGCCAAAAAGGCGCGGTTCCGCGCAAGTAAGGTGCCGGTCCGCTGCAATGGGCCATCGTGAGGGTCCCACCGTCGGAAGTGGCGCGAGCCTCCGGCTTGCGAAGGTCTCGGCAAGCTTCCCAGCTTGGCGTTGATGTTCCCGGCTCCGCCAATCCAGAGGATTGGCGGCACGGATGCAAGCTGGAGGCTTGCGCCACTACGCCCGGTGGGCTGCATCAAGATGCGTCCCGCCGCGGGCGACCGCAAAAAAAAAATCGTGTTTTCTTCCGCCCCGGCGCGATTAAGCTGCCGCGCATGGATCCGTTGCTCAAACTTCTGCGCGATAACGCGGCGCTCAAAGCTTCCCAGCTCGCCGCCCTCCTCAATGCCACCGAAGCCGATGTCGCGGCCAAGGTCAAAGCTTACGAGAACGACGAGGTCATCCTCGGCTACCGGACGATTCTCAATGAGGAAAAGCTCGGCGTAACCCTCGTGCGCGCCGTGATCGAGGTGAAGATCACACCCGAACGCGGTGGTGGTTTCGACCGTCTGGCGGAACGCATCTCCAAGTATGACGAGGTAAAATCCTGCTGGCTCATGTCGGGTGCCTACGATCTGCTCGTCATCGTCGAGGGCGAATCGCTGCGCGACGTGGCGATGTTTGTCGCCGAGAAGCTTTCCACCGTGCACGGCGTCATCTCGACGGCGACGCATTTCATGCTCAAGCCCTACAAGCAACAGGGCGTGCTGATGAAACCCGAACGGCAGGAGGAACGGCTGGCCGTGACGCCGTAAATCCCCGCGCCTTTGAAATCTCAAATCCCAAAGGCGCAGCGGCTCGAATCCTACCGGTTCGCCTTCGCTTCGCCGGCCGGATTAACCGTCACTTCGCGGGCCTCCGGTGGAATCGGAGTGGTGGTTTCCTTTCCACCCGGCCAGCGCACGCGAAGTTGCGTTGGCGTCTCCGGCCTTGCCATCACCTGCACCGCGCTGTCTTGCGACAAGTAGCCCGCGCCGAGATGAATTTCCCGCGCCGGACCGAGGCGCTGACCGAACTGCAAACGGAGTGTCGCCCCGATGCCGGCAGGATTCGCCGGCGTTCCGTTCAGCCGCACGCGCAATCCCGGTCTGGCGCGCTCGTTGTGAAACAGCTTGGTGGCGGCTCCGTTTTGCGCTGCGGCCAGGTCCACGCGGCCATCGCCATCGAAATCGCCCAGCGCGGCGCCGCGGCCTTCGCCATAGATCATCACACCGCTGACCTGGCCCGGGATCGCCGCGAATCGGCCGCGGCCATCACCACGCAACCACAAGCCGCGGCCCGCGTCGTAGCGTGAAGTCGCGGCGTCCACCGCGAAGAAGTTCTGATTCAGGAAAACGTCCTCGGCCCCGTCGCCATCAAAGTCGCCCACGCACACTCCGAAGCCGGGCGCAAGCTGCGCCTCGGTCGGCAGGGGAATCACCTCGAAGTGATCGCCGCGATTCAGCAACACGCAATGGTCGAAACAATTCACCTGCAGCCGGGCCATGCGCGGGAGGAAATCCCCGAAGATCTCGTCGATGCCCGCAATACTGAACTGCTCAAAGCTGTTGATGCGTTCCTGAGTGAACGGCAAGGCCGTGGCCACCTTGTCGCCCGTCTGCCAGGGCACGAGTTTCTTCAATCCGCGATCCCGGTAGCCTTCCAGATATTCAACAATGCCGTCCTCGTTCCCGTCGCCGAAGACGACCTCGATGGGTTGCGCGGCGTAACGCTGATTGCGACCGTTCCGGCCCCAGTTCGAAGCGATGAGATCCATCCGCCCGTCGCCATCGAAGTCACCGGCGCTCACGCCCTGCCACCAGCCGGTGAGTTGGTTGAGGGTTGAGGGTTGAGGGTTGAGGGCGGTTGGCGTTCCAAAACTCACGCGCCAGCCCCACGCTTGGAACTTGCCTGCGCTATTCCGAAAGACTCGTACCGGTCCCCATTCGGCTGCGACGATCAATTCCGGGGTGCCATCGCCGTTCAAATCGCTGAACACGGCTCCGTTGACGAGGCCGATGCCTTGCAGGACGCGCGAGTTCGCCTCATCCAGCACGAAGCTGCCGCGTTCGTTGGTGAAGAGGCGCGAGGAACACGGCGCGGGGAAACGCCCCGCCTCGACCCGTCCGCCGACGAACAGATCGAGATCGCCGTCGTCGTCCACATCGGCCAGCGCGGCCGGGCCGGCCGAGGCCGCCCACGCGGGCAGGCTTTCGCGCCATTGCAGTTCCTGGCCAGTGAAACCGAAGTTCAGGACGGCGTTGGTCGCCGCAGATTCGTAAGTGGACTGCACGATGAGCAGCGCGTTCGTGCCGCGTGCCGGTGTCCAGCCAAGCACGACGGCTTGATCGTCTGGTGCCACGCCAAACGGCGGTGACGTCTGAAATTCCCGGAATCGGCCGTTGCCCAGGTTGCGGAAGAGTCCGGGCACGCCGCCGCGTCCGGTGCCGATCATCAGGTCATCGCGTCCGTCGCCATCGAAATCGAACCAGCTCACGCCCGGCCCGGACTGACTCAGGCGCTTCGTGAGCAACGGCTGCCGGGCGAAATCATCGAAGGGATCATCGCGATGGATGTGGCGGAGATTCGCGGTGGCGTCAGTGAACCACGGCGCGGCCTCCTGAATTTTGAACTCCGCACCCGCGCCGGGAACAGGCTCGATGATTTCGTAGATCGAGTTGGGCAGCGCGTTGGAAATCACGCTCGTCGCGCCGCTGCGCCAGGTGGTTTCAATCGTCAGCCGGCTGGCGGGTGTGCCGGCTGCGAATGCGCGCATGGCCTCATCGCTCGACGCGTAGCGTCCGCCGGAAATGATCTGCTGGCTTTGCGGGACCGCGCCGCCGCGAACCGCGATTCGAGCGCCGATGCCGCGGGTGTTCCCGCCGCGCCCACGAAGACGGACCGCGACGCGCGGCGCGTCCGCCTCGTTGCGGTAAACGAGCGCCGGTTGCCGCAGGCAATTGATCGCCACATCGAGATCACCGTCGTTGTCGAGGTCCGCCAGGCAGATGCCCTGCGAAAACTGGCGGGAATCAAAACCCCACGCGCTGCTCATGTCGGTGAAGGTCAGGTCGCCCTGGTTGCGGAAGGCGAAATTGGGCGAATCGAAACGGCCATACATTTTGCGCAGTTCAAAGAACTCCTCGCGCGTGTGCTTGCGCTGACGCCGAATCGTGTCGATGCGCCCGCGCGTGTCGGCATGCAGGAGGTTCCATTCCTGCCCGGTGGTGATGAGCAAATCCTCGTAGCCGTCGAGGTCCACATCCAGAAACACCGGGCTCCAGGTCCAGTCGGTCGCGTCCACGCCGGCAAACTGGGCGGCTTCGCCGAAGGTGCCATCGCCGCGGTTCACGAAGAGCGTGTTGCGCTGGTAGTCTGGACGGTCCTCCATGACCCCCGGCGCGGATGGCGGACGGCGCATGAAGATCTGCGTCTGCCGGTTGGTGTGATGGCGCGCCAACATGTCGGTGACAAAGAAATCGTCGAAGCCGTCGCGGTTGATGTCGGCGAAATCGACGCCCATCGAGGAATAGCTCGTCTCGCGCAGCGCCAGCCGGGGCAGGGCGCGAAACCGTCCGTGGCCGTCGTTGAGCCAGAGGTGGTCGGGGGAGTAGGTGTCGCTGCAAACGTACAAGTCCGGCGCGCCGTCGGCGTTGATGTCGCGAAACATCGCGGAGAGGGTCCAATCCAGCGGCGGGCGTTCGAGCGGCTTGCCGTCTTCGTCGAGAAACGCACCGCCGGTCCACGAGACCGCCGTGAATTTGCCGTGGCCGTCGTTGAGATACATCCCATCGGGTTCGCCATTCTCCATGATGCGATTGCCCTCGCCGACGAAGTAACGATTGGCCAGACCCGGCGTGGACGCAGGCCGGCCCTCGACCATCGTGATGGTGGGTTTCCCGTCCACTCTCGCAACCCGAAAGGCCATGCCGGGATGATCCTGAAAAGTCTCCGTCCGGTAGTTGGACACGTACAAATCGAGGTCGCCATCGCCGTCCACGTCGGCCAGCGCCAGCGTCATGCTGCCGGCTTCCGAAGCGAGGCCGGCTTGCGCGGTGGCTTCCGTGAAATGCCCTTTTCCATCGTTGAGGAAAAGGCGCACCCCGTGCCCGATCGCGGCGACGAGGAGATCCAGATCCCCGTCGCCATCGACGTCAGCAAACGTAGCGCCGGTGGAGTTCTGCGCCGGGCACGCGACGCCGGCCTGCTCCGCGATGTTGGTGAAGCGCCAGCCGCCGAGGTTGCGATAAAGGGCATTCGCCCCGCTGAGATTGCAGAAATACAAATCGCACCAGCCATCGCCGTCGATGTCACCCGCTGCGACGCCTGAGCCGTTGAGGAGGATCTGGTTGGTGAACCCGCCTGTCTGGACCAGCAGGTTTGTGAAGTGGATGCCCGTGGCCGAATCGGGCAGTGAAGTGAAACCAACCTTGCCTGACTTCGGCACGGAGAGCGCGATGCGCCGGAAAACGCCTCCATCCGTCAGCCCGGCCGCATCTCCGCTCGCTGCCCCGAAACCCAGTGCGCACGCCACCGACAGTTTCCCAAAAGAGGTCAACACCGACGGGATTCGCCAATGGCGCAACGGGCGGGCTTGACCCGGCGAGTTGATCGGCGCTTGTGGGAACATGGCACTCAGTTAACGGAAGTGGGTCCGCGATGAAAAGGCATTTCCCGGCCGCCGACGCGCTCTCACTTCGCCCGGCGTTTGCCGCGGAGATCGTCCAACAGAGAATAGGCGACCGGCGTCACGATCAGCGTCAGCAGCAGACAGAGCGACTGGCCGCCGATGACCACCACGGCGGTCGCGCGACGCTCTTCGGCCCCCGGTCCCGTGCCCAGCGCCAGCGGCATCATGCCGGCGATCAGCGTCAGCGTCGTCATCAGGATCGGGCGCAAGCGGTCGCGATTGCCTTGCAGGATGGCGCTCAAGCGATCCATGCCCTGCTCGCGGAGTTGGTTCATGTGATCGATTTGGAGAATCGCGTTCTTCTTCACGACGCCAAACAAGACAAGGATTCCGAGCGCGGAATACAGGTTGATGGTCTGGTTCGTGGCGAGCAAGGCGATCAGCGCGAACGGTACCGCCAGCGGGAGCGAGAGCAGGATTGTGAACGGATGAATCGTGCTCTCGAACTGCGACGCGAGAATCAGATACATGAGAATCACCGAGAGCAGGAACGCCCACAGGAATTCCGTGAACGCCGTCTCCAGTTCGCGCGCCCGTCCGGAGACGCGGCTCGAATAGCCCGGCGGCAGGTTCATCTTCGCCACTTCCTCGCGCAACGCGGCCACGCGATCGGCCTGCGCGAAACCGGGCGCCACCGCGGCGCGAAGGCTCACCATTCGCTGCCGGTCGAGCCGGTCAATGCGCGACGCGGCTTTCGTGGGCACAAAACGCACCAGGTTGTCGAGCGATACCAGGCGGCCGCTGGCGCCCGGGACGAACAGCCGGCCGATTTCGTTCGGGTTGTTGCGGTCGCGTTCGCTCAGGCGCACCTGCACATCGTAGTCTTCGTTGACGGATTCGTCGTGGAAGCGCGACACGCGCGGATCGCCGCCGACCATGATGCGCAAGGCCTCGGCGATGTTCGCGGTGTCCACTCCGAGATTCGCCGCGCGGTCGCGGTCGATCTCCACGCGCAACTCCGGTTTGTTGAGTCGAAGCGTGATGTCGGCATCCTTCAATCCCAATTGCGGTGCTTTCTTTCGCAACTGCTCGGCAATGCTCGCAAGTGTTTCGAGATCCGGGCCGAGGATGGCGAAGTCTATATCAAAATTCGGGCCACCAAGACTGAAGGTCTGGGTGTTGCGGACCGAAGATCGCAGGTCGGGAAATTTCTCCATCCGCTCGCGCACCTCCCGAACCACATCGCGCTGAGAATAATTGCCCTGGAATGCGCGCCACGGTGGCCATTGCAGCAGTCGGCTCCAGGCGAAGACGCGTTCTTCGTGCGCATAGAGCCGGACGTAGAAACGCGCATTGTTGACGCTGCCGAGGTAGCTGCTGCCGCCCACGGTCGCAAGCACATCCCGCACGCCTCGGGTGGCAGTTAATTCCTCCTCGATGCGCCGGGTCACCTCATTCATCGCCACCAGCGCCGTGCCTTCGGGCGCCGTGATGCTCAACTCGAATTCGCCTTCGTCGGCATTCGACGGCACATATTCCTGTTTCACCAAGCGGTAGAGCGGCCACGACGACGCGACCACGGCGGTCGCCACCACCCAGACGGCGAGACGATGGTCCAACGCCCAGCGCAGCACCCGCAGGTAGGCGCGTTCCATGCGCGCGTAAAAGCCGCGGCGTGACCGTGGCTCCTCGGCCTCGGTGTCTGGCCCATCCGTACGCTTCGGCTCGTCCTTGGCCCGCAGCAGCCGGGCGCTCATCATCGGCGTGAGCGTGAATGACACCAGCAAACTGACCAGCACCGCCACCGCCGCAGTGATGCCGAACTGGAACAGGAACCGCCCGGAGATGCTCGACATGAACGAGACCGGCACGAAGATTACCACCAGACTGAAGGTCGTCGCCATCACCGCGAGCGCGATTTCCTTCGTCGCCTTCGCGGCGGCTTCCATCGGCGACATCTTCTTCTCCTCGACGAAGCGAAAGATATTCTCGAGCACCACGATGGCGTCGTCGATGACCACGCCCACCATCAACACCAGCGCGAGCATGGTGACGCTGTTCAGCGTGAAATGGAGCCCCTTCATCATGCCGAAGGTGGCGATGACCGAGGCCGGGATGGCCACCGCGGCGATGATGGTTGCGCGCCAGTTGCGCATAAAGAGCAGCACCACCAGGCAGGCGAGAATGCTGCCGCCCACGAGATGCCGCGTGATTTCGTGCAGCGCTTCATAGATGAACCGCGACTGGTCGCGGATGATCTCCAACTTCACGTCCGAGGGAAGCTGCGCGCGCACGCCGTCGAGCTTTTCCTTCACGCCTTCAATCACGGCGACAGTGTTCGCACCCGACTGGCGGCGGATCTCGATCGAGACGGTCGGCACGCCGTTCAACCGCGAGATGGAACGCTGCTCCTTGGTGCCGTCCTCGGCCCAGCCGATGTCGCGCACGCGCACCGGCGAGCCGTTGCGGGTGACGATGACGAGTTCATTGAACGCCTTCGGATCCGTGATGCGCCCCATCGTGCGCAGGGTCTGCTCGCGCAAGGGCGTCGTGACCAGGCCGCCGGGAATGTCCACGTTCTGCCGATCCACCGCCTCGCTGACCGCAGTGATGGGGATCTGATAGGCCGCGAGTCGATCCGCATCGACCCAGACATTGATGGCCCGGTTCAATCCGCCGAGAATATCCACTTCGCCCACGCCGAAGGAACGTTCGAGCTGCGGCTTCACGACTTTGTCGGCCAGTTCCGTCAACTCGCGCTGCGAACGATCGCCCGAGAGCGTGAGTGAAAGCACCGGCGAGAGATCATTGTCCGACTTGTTGATGATGGGCGGGTCGGCGTCGCGCGGCAGGTCGCGCAAGACTGTGGCGACGCGGTCGCGCACGTCCTGCGCCGCCGTGTCGATGTCGCGATACAACTCGAAGGTGACAATGACGAACGAGTTGCCGGAGCCGTTGACCGAGCGAAGTTCCTTGATGCCCTCGATGGTGTTGACCGCCTCCTCGATGGGCCGCGACACCTGCGATTCCATCTCGGCCGGCGACGCGCCCGGCAGACGCGTGTTGATGCGGACCACGGGCAGATCCACGGACGGAAAGCGATCGATCTCCAGCTTCACGTAGCTCGCGATGCCCACCACGACGAGCGCGAGGATGAGCATTGACGCGAAGACTGGCCGGCGGATGCAGATTTCGGCAAGGCGTTGCATCGCGAATCAGCGCGCCGAAGGAACTTCGACCGTGCGGTTGGTGACGGAGGCGACCGCACCCGGCGATGACGCAGTTTCCTCGACCCGCTCGCCCGTGCGGAGATTGCCGGGGTTCAGGACCACGCGTTCGCCCGCCATGAGACCCGAGACGATTTCCACCCAGCCCGGGCCGCGCCGCCCGGTGACGACCGAAAGCTCTCGCGCCTGGCCCTCACGCGCGGCCACCACTTTTTCGAGGCCGGCAAAGACCACCAGCGCCGCCTCGGGGACGACCAACCCCGAATCTTCTGGAACGGTGACGATCTCCGCGCGCACAAATGATCCCGGTCGCAGTGCGCCGCCCGGCACATCCGCTTCCGCCGGCAACATGCGATTCAACTCGCGGATGGCGGGGCTCAAGCGCGTGAGGCGTGTGGTGAAGACATTGGTGTCGCCTTCGACGTGAAAGCGCACGGTCTGCCCCAGTCGCACCGCCGGCGCATCACGCTCGGGAACTTCGAGGCGCAGACGGAGCGGGTCCGTGCGCACCAGGGTGATGACCGGCGTGCCGGTGGTGATGTATTCACCCACGCTGGCCTGTCGTGTCTCGACCACGCCGCCAAAGGGCGCGCGCAAGGTCGTATCGGTGAGTTGCTGCTTGGCGAGATCCAGTTCCACCCGGCGCTGCGAGAGTGCGGCCTGACGGAGGCGCGCGTCGTCGATGGATTTCACGAGACGATTCGAGGCGACGAGAAAAGCGGCTTCGGCCGTGTCGCTTTCCGACGCACTGGCGATTTTTGCCGTGGCCAGTTCACCGACGCGACCGCGATTGCGCGCTGCCTCGTCGAAGACCGCGCGCGCTTCGAGGACCGGGCTGAGATCGTCAATCCGCGCCACGTCGTTGGTTCCCTCGATGGGCAGGCCGAGCGCGGCGCGAGCCTGCGCGAGCGCCGCTTCCGCCTGGGCAACGCGCAGCTCGTAGTCGCGAGGCTCAACTTGGGCGAGCGTTTCGCCAGCCGCGACTCTGCTGCCGAGATCGACGGAGAGAAGCCGGAGCCGCCCGGGAACCTTGATGGTCAGCGTCGAACGATCCAACGCCGCCAGGGAGCCGGTTACTGACACGGCGCGGTCCATCTTGCAGGGCGCAGCAACGGCGGTCTTGACCGCCCGTGATGGGGCGGACGCCGCTTGCCCGGCACCCGGCTTTCCCGACTTCGAGCACGAAACCACCAGCAAGGCGGCCAAAGCCAGCACGGGTGGTTGGAGCCAGAGTTTCATTGCCGGCGAGGATAGAACAACCAGGGCGCGACGCGCCATCTTTCGGTTGGGCCCAAATCAGCCTTTTGAAACCACGGTCTTTGCCGGGTTGGGTCCGCCGCCCGTCCCGCCTCGGGCAGGCCGGTGCGGCGCTTGAATTCCGCGTAGCCGATCGCGCTGCAAATCGCGTCGGTATCCGGATTGCGGTGACCTATGACAAGAACTTCGCTCCCGTTGGTTTCTATCTGGCGGGACGTTTCTTCGCCCCGCTCGATCATCGGTGCCGATGACCACGACCTGATACCCTGATGTCGGAACCGGGCGCAAACTTTCGTTGGCCCGCCGTGTCCCAAAATCGCCTGCGCGTGTGAAGTTTTCAGACAGCGGCGGCCGGGCAAGAAGTGATTCAGCCGGACGCGATTTCTGACGAAACAACGGTGTGTGTTCTGCTGGAGCAGAGCCGCCTTGAACATGAAAACACTGTCCGTCCGCCCATCGGAAATGCCGCCGCCCGGGATAAGAATTTCCCTGAACCAAACTTCGCGCCTCGATCTCGTGAAACTGTTTGCCAAGGCAGGGCGCGTCACTCCGTGCGCGCCGTTCAGAGATTCCCCGGCGGCCCGCGGCGCGCACGGAGTGACGCGCCCTACCCTGATGTTCGTGGCGTTTAGTCTTCTTCTCGTGGTCCTGCGGGCGGAACTTCAGGCTGACGAGATTGAGCCGCAGGCACCCCCTGCACCACCGCCGATCATCGTGCGTGATGCCGCCGCCTTGGTGCCCGACGTGGGCCTTCGCCCGGCCGGTGGGCCGGCGCTCTACTCGATCGGCCAGCCGACGGATGAGGAGCAACTTTACCTGGAATACATCAACCGCGCCCGGGCGAATCCACCGGCGGAAGGATCATGGCTGGCCGCCTTGACCGATCCGGACGTGGTCAACGCCTACGCCTACTTCAGCGTGAACACGACCGCGCTGGTGCAGCAGTTCAGCACGAACCTGCCCGCGCCGCCGCTTTCCATGAGCTCGAATCTTGTCGCGTCGGCGCGCCGGCACTCGCAGGACATGTTCATGCATGTCTTCCAGGGCCATACGGGCACCGACGGCAGCACGCTGGGAACGCGCCTCGCGGATGCGGGCTATTCGTTGAGCACCGCCGGCGAGAATGTTTATTCCTACGCGCTCTCGGTCTTGCACGGGCACGCCGGCTTCAATGTGGACTGGGGCTATGGAGCCAATGGCATGCAGGTGCCGCCAGGGCATCGCCTCAACATTCTCAGCAGCGGCTTTCGTGAAGTCGGCATTGGCGTGGTCCTGGGCTCGAACTCCAAGACCAATGGATCGACCGTCACCTCGGTCGGACCTCAGCTGGTTACCCAGGATTTCGGCTCGCGCTTCGGCCTGACGCCTTTCATCACGGGGGTCGCCTATTTCGATTTCGACCACAATGGATTCTACGATCCCGGCGAAGGGCTGGGCGGTGTGCGCGTCGATGTCGGCGGCGCGAGCCGCTACGCCATGACGGCGAACTCCGGAGGATTCTCGGTGCCCGTACCCTCGGATGGCTCCTATCCGGTGACCTTCTCGTTTGGCGGGCAAACGCTCACTCAACGCGTCAGCACCGTCTCGGGCGGGAAGAACGTGAAACTCGATTTCACCCCGGCGTATCAGGCCCCGGTGATCACCGGAACCACGCAGCCGTTCATCGGCTGGACGAATCATTTCACCTTCAGCCCGGTGATCACCGCGACCAATTACCAATGGCGCTCCAGCAAACTCCTGCCTTATTCGCTGATCGATGGCGCCGAGTATGGCGGGACGAACATGATCATCACGGGTTCCTCTACCTATCCGAGGATCACGAACTCCGTGAAATACGCGGGCACTTATGCGTTTCATTTCGCGCATCCAGCTCCGCCCGGGCCGCAGATTTTGGAAATCAAACGACTGCTGCGACCCGGGACGAATGCGCAGCTCCGTTTCGCGAGCCGCTTGGGCTGGGCCTCGGCCGACCAGGTGGCACACACGCAGATCTCCACCGACGGCGGGGTGAGCTGGGCAAGTCTCTGGTCGCAGGCCGGCACAAGTTCGGCCGGCGAGACGACCTTCAAGCTGCGGACGAATTCGCTGGCCGCCTTCGCGGGGGAACAGGTGCGGGTGCGGTTCGTGTATGACTTCTCCTTCGGCACCTATTACTCAGGCGTCGGCACCGGCTATGGATGGTATCTGGACGACCTCTCCTTCAGCGGCGTGGAGGAGGTGACGCAGACGACGACCAATACGACAGATTCGGCTGCGAGTTTCGGATTCAATCCGCCGGACACGAACCGCTACGAGCTGAGCGTGCGGGCGCTCCTGTCGGGGCGCGTGCTGGATTTCGGTTCGCCCAAAGTGGTTGCCGGCATCAAGGCACCGCCACAACTGGCCGTGGTGCGCTCAGGGACAAACCTTTGGCTCCGCTGGCCGACCAATCAGTCCGGCTTCACCCTCCAAGCCAGCCCGACCGTGCTACTCTCCGGCAGTTGGACCAGTGTGCCCGGCGCACCCTCCGTCCAGGGAACCAACTATCAGGTGACGGTCGGCACCGGCGCGCCGCTGATCTTCTACCGCCTCCGGCAACCTTGAGTTGCCTGGCGACAGCAAATGTTTTTGTCGGCGCAGTAGCTCCGCGCTGGGCGGTAAGCGGGGAACCGTGCAGCCACGCGACTTGCTCACGCGCGGCATCGATTGGTAGTCTGCGCGCGTCGTCATCACATCGCCACGCATGAAACACTTCTGGTTCATCTTCTTTGCCCGCGCTCTATCAGTTGTTGCGAAAGTTCATGCACCGCCGGCACAACTCAAAGAGGTAGGGCGCGTCTGTCCCAGCGCGCCGTTTATAGGCCAAAGGAAGTTGCGGCGCGCTGGGACAGGCGCGCCCCACCTGCGGTTCCTCTCGCAACCATTGATGCCAACCTCGCGGGCGCGCAGAGCGAGTTTTGGTTTCGCGTTTCTCTGCCTGATCATCTTCTCGCCGTCGTGGACTCTGCGTGCGGCGGACCAAGTCGTTCCCGTGCCGGAGGCGGTGCGGCGGGAGTTCCAGCTCGCGCCTTTCTACGCGAAAGCCATCATCGTTGGCGGCCTGCCCATCGTCGGCTCGACCAATGTCTCCAACTCGGCCATGCGCGAGGCGGCGTGGATTGTCCGGCACCTGCTCGGCCAGCGCGAAGACATCCTGCGCGCGATGGCCACGAACAAGGTGCGCTTCGCGGTCATGGCGTGGAATGAGTTCACCACCGACGTGCCGGAGCATCGCGATCTCATGCCGAAGATTTACTGGGACCGCCGCGCACGCGGCCTCGGTGCCACGCCCGAGCGGCCGGCGGTGAGTTGCGCCGAGGAAAACCTGCTCGCCTTCCCCGGCGACCCGTATCCGACCGAGAACATCGGCATCCACGAGTTCGCGCACGCGATTCACGAGATGGGAATGACGACGGTGGATCCGACGTTCGACCGCCGGTTGCGCGATGCCTTTGCCGACGCCAAAAAGCGCGGGCTGTGGCCGAACACCTACGCGGCCTCGAATCCCTCGGAATACTGGGCCGAGGGCGTGCAGGATTGGTTCGATGATAACCGGCAGAACGACGCGCTGCACAATCACGTCAATACCCGCGCCGAGTTGAAGGAATACGACCCGGCGCTGGCGGCATTGTGCGCCGGGGTTTTTGGCGATGGTCCGTGGCGGTATCTCCGCCCGGCGAAACGCGCTCCCGCCGATCGCGCCCATCTCGCCGACTACGACGCGTCGAAGGCTCCCCGCTTTGTCTGGCGCCAGGCCCCGTTGGTGGACCGTCCGCGCGTGGCGATCCAGACGGCGCTGGGCACCTTCGAAGTGGAGCTCGACGCCGATCGCGCACCGGTGACGGTGAAGAATTTCCTCCGCTACGTTCACGAGGGACTCTACAGCGATGGGCGGTTTCATCGCACCGTGACGCGGTCCAACCAGCCGAAAAGCGCGGTGAAGATCGAAGTGATCCAGGCGAGCGCGAATCCAGCGAAGACGAACGAGTTCCTGCCGCCGATTCCGCTCGAACGCACCCGCGACACCGGATTCAAGCATCTGCACGGCACCATCTCGATGGCGCGCGAGGGGCCGGACACGGCGCAGGATCATTTCTTCATCTGCATCGGCGATCAGCCGGAACTCGACTTCGGCGGCCGGCGCAATCCCGATGGTCAGGGCTTCGCAGCGTTCGGGCGCGTGTATGAAGGCATGGACATTGCGCGCCGCATCCAGGCCTCGCCGGCGGACGGGCAGACGCTGACGCCGCCGGTGCTCATCCAGCGCGCCATCCGGCTGCATTGAACATCCTGGAGCTGGAGTTGCCCGGGCGTATCGCGGGGGAAAAGTAGCACCGGCGTCCTGCCTGCATTGGAGGCGACGCTTCGTGCGGAGGCGTGAAGGGCAAAGCCGCCCGATGCAGCCGGGACGGCTGGGCCACTTTTACATCCCCATGATCTGGTAGCCGCAGTCCACGTAGATAACCTGGCCGGTGATGGCGGCCGAACCGTCGCAGGCAAGGAAAGTGCCGGTGGCGCCGAGTTCCTCGGGGATGAGATTGCGCTTCAGCGGCGAGCGGGCCTCGTATTGCTTGAGCATTTCGCCGAAGCCAGAGATGCCGCGCGCCGCGAGGGTGTTGACCGGTCCGGCGCTGATGCAGTTCACGCGGATTTTTTTCGGACCGAGATTGTAGGCGAGA
The DNA here is from genome assembly GCA_038249465.1 of Limisphaerales bacterium. Lineage (GTDB taxonomy): Bacteria > Verrucomicrobiota > Verrucomicrobiia > Limisphaerales > JBBRWD01 > JBBRWD01. The sequence continues at coordinate 27,463 of JBBRWD010000058.1, forward strand.
TAGCGCGTGCAGGCTTCGAGGGAGGCCTTGGCCACGCCCATGACGTTGTAGTGGGGGACGACCTTCTCGGCGCCGTAATAGCTCATGCCCATGATGCTCCCGCCGTCGGTCATGAGCGGCGCGGCAGCCCGGGAGAGGGCCACGAGCGAATAGGCGCTGACATCCTGGGCGATGCGGAATGCCTCGCGGCTGGTGTTGACGAATTCGCCTTCGAGCGCCTCGCGGGGCGCATAGGCCACCGAGTGGAGCAGCAGGTGCAGCTTGCCGAACTTCTCGCCGACGGACTTGAACACGGCGGCGATCTCCTCGTCCTTCGTGACATCGCACGGCAGGATGAGGGTGTCCGCGCCGAAGGTGCCGGCGAGTTCCTCGACGTTGTCCTTGAGGCGTTCGCCCTGGTAGGTGAACGCCAGCTTTGCGCCCTCATTTTTCCACGCCTGAGCGATGGCCCAGGCGATGGAACGTTTGTTGGCGACGCCGAACACAATGCCGAATTTTCCGTCGAGTAATCCCATAGATTCGTCTCTTTAACCGGGCGACAATGGGGGTAAGCCGCGGGCGGATCAAGCGTTCAGGTTGGCCTGATTCGACTGCTTCCGCCGCGGGCGCAGGGTGAGCAGGGCCAGCAGGCCGAGGGTCAGCACTCCGCCCACCGCCCAGGCGCTGGCGTTCGCTTGCTGGGGCGCGAGACGCAAAGCCAGCGCGCCGATGGCCGGGCCGCTGCAAAGGCCGATGCCGATGGCCGCCTCGTGCAACCCGCCGTGCTCGCCCTTGGCGTCGCTCGCGTCCATCGAGTAGAACAGCGACGAGTAGTAAATCAATCCGACGGCCCAGCCGAGCACCAGTTGCGTCACCACCAGCACCCCGGGATGCGGCAGGACGAGCAGCAGGATAAAGCTCGCGATCAGCAGCAGAAACGCCGAGAGCAGCCAGCCAAACCGGTAGTGCCAGCCGGTCCATTTCCAGAGAATGGCGAAGGTGCCGAGGCGCGCGAACTGCCACAGCGAGCAGAAGAATCCGGCCTGCGCCGTGGAAAGCTGCAGGCGCGTGGCGATTTCCGGCAGGAGCGGGATCGCGGTGTTCATCGCAATGTAGGCGAAGGGATTCGCCAGCCAGGCCATGCGCAGGAACTGCCGGGCCACCGGGCGGCTGACGCCATCCGGCTCATGGACGGCCGGGACTTCCATCGGGGCTGGTGCGGGAGAATATGGTTGCCGGCGCGCTTCCTTTTCGAGGCGAAAGACGGCTGCGAGTTGCGCGAGATGGAGGAGCGCCGGCAGCCAGAAGAGACTCTTCCAGCCGAGCATCTCGATCAGTGTTCCGCCCACAAAATAACCGACCGCGCTGGTGCCCGCCCAGACGATGTTGTAGCGACCGACGTAGCACGGCAGGTCCGCGGGCGCTTCGCCTTCCACCACCAGCGCCTCGAGGGCAGGCCAGGTGCAGGCGGCGCCGGCCGACCAGACGATCAGCACCATCACCTGGGCGGGGACGAACGGGAGGAAAATGCCGGCGAGGAGCGCGACCGTCGTCAAGCCCCAGCCGGCCTTGAGCGCATGGAAATAGCCGCGCCGCTGCGCGAAACGGCCGCCGAAGAAAGCGCCGGGAATGTAGATGAGACCACTGACCGCGCCGAGCGTGAGGTTGCCGAGGTTGCCAAAGCCGAACTCCGACCGCATGAAGTAAAACAGGTAGCTGATATAGAAGGACACGGCGAAGGAGTTGATGCCTTCGAGCGCGAAGTAGCCGTTCTTGAGCTGGCGAGAGGTCATGCGTGGAATGAACTGGCGGGGCGCGCAGATTGTCCACGGTCGCGGCACGAAGTGGCGCGATTCAACCCGAAAGCCGGAGTCGAAATCGGGGGGCGGCCCGGTCGCATGGGGAGCGCACGCCGCTGGCGTGCGGTTTTTGGCGGCCCGCCGAAAACCTCGTCCCACAAACTTTCCCGCACCGGAAGGGGACGGAAAATGGATAACGAAGGTTTGGGCGGGCCGCCCAAACCGGCCCGCGGGCCGCGTGCGCTCCCCGATCCTATTTCGGAGTGCGGGTTCAACCGCAGATTTCCTCGATGGCTTTCAAACAATACCAACGCACCGCGTCGGAGAGCGGCGGCTGCAGGCTGTCGAAATCCGCTGGCGCGCACCACCGGATGTCGTGATGTTCGGCGGGTGCCAGCGCCAGCGTGCCGCCCTTTGGCCGCGCCCAGTAAATCATGCCGATATGCTCGTGCGTGTCGGTGATGCGATGGATGTCGAGGAAGCGTGGCGCGATGAGCGCGCGAGTTCCCGGCCCCGTGGTAGGAGGGCGCTCGCCAAGCAGTGCGACCTCCAGCCCGCTCTCTTCCTTGGCTTCGCGCAGGGCAGCGATCTCGGGATCCTCATCCAGTTCGATGTGCCCGCCGAGCGGCAGCCATTTCTTGAGATTGCGGTGATGGATGAGCAGCACCTTGCCTTCCTGGACCACGAAGATGGCCACCGTGAAATCGATCTTGAAATGAATGTGCGCCATGGGCGCGCGGAGTGTTGCCGAGCGGGCCGAAGGCGGGAAGGAAATTTGGGAGTGCGACTACGCCCGTGGAACTTCCACCGGGCGGGATTCGGCTGCGAGCTTTGCGTCGGCTGCTTCCGCCGAAGTGATCGCCCATTCCTGGATCAACTTGAAGCCCACCGCCAGCAGCGTGGGGCCAAGGAAGACGCCGATGAAGCCGAAGGCCAGCGCGCCGCCGAGCACGCCAAATAGGATCAGGATGAACGGCAGGTTGCTGCCCTGGCTGATGAGCCACGGCTTGACGAAGTTGTCCACGCTGCTGATCACGGCGACACCCCAGATGATCATGAATATGCCCCAGCCGGTTTGGCCCTGGTTGAACAGCCAGATCGACGCCGGGATCCAGATCAGGGGCGGCCCCACCGGAACGAGCGACAGGAAGAAGGTCAGCAAGGCCAGCAGGAGCGCGCCGGGCACTCCCGCGATGAGATAGCCGATGCCCGCGACCACGCCTTGCGCCAGGGCGGTGCCGAGAATGCCATACACCACGCTGCGCACGGTTTTGCCGGCGAGGACCAGGAGGCGCTGGCCGTGTTCGCCGGCGATGCGATCCACGCCCGCCCGGAGGCGTTCGGCCGCGGTGGTGCCGTCGCGAAAGAGGAAGAACGCGATGAAGATGCTCATGGCCAGTTCAGCCATGCCGCGGCCCAGCTTGATGCCTCCGCTCAGCAGCCAGGCGCTGATGGGTTCGATGAGCTTCTGAGCCTCCTGCGCAAGTCGTTTGGTGTCGCCCGCCAGATCGTGCCAATACGCAGTGGCTTGAGCACCTACGGCGGGCACTTTCGCCAGCCACGCTGGTGGTTGTGGAGGGCCGGCTTCGAGCCATTTCCGCGTCGCCGCCGTGAGATCTTTCACATTGTCTCCGAGGCTGAGACCGACAATGAGAAATGGCAGGAGCAGCACGAGCGCGGTGGTCAGGGTCATGATGAGCGCCGCCAGGGTGCGCTGCTGCCTCACCAGCGCGAGCACGCGTTCATAGACCGGCCAGCTCGAAAAACACAACACCACCGCCCACAGCAGAGCCGAGATGAAGGGCCGCAGCACCATCAGGCAGCCCAGCAACAACGCCACCAGGGCGATGCCACTGGTGGTGGCCCGGAAACGATTGTTCTTTCTGGTCATGCGGAGGAGTGCTGGGCGGGTGCGCGGTTCGGCCGGCTTTCCTTCAGTCTGGAGAAATCGCCCAGGTCTTGTCGGGATCGTACGCCTTCATGCTGCGCACGATGGAAGCCGTCTTCGAGCCGAGATTCTTTTGATAGACGCGGCCTTGCTGGTTGACGATGAAGGTCATGATGCCCGTGTCGCCGTATTGCGCGGGCCAGGCCACGAGGGCGAATCCGCCAATCATGTTGCCGTTGATGATGTAGTCGTAATTGCCGCCGGGCGCGGATTTGCCCTGCTTGGCCAGCACCTTGAAGAAATAGCCGTGGAACGGTTGCGGAGCTTCCCGGTCGGTCTTGGCCCTGAAGCCGTAGCCTTCCTCCTGGGCGTCAGCCGCCAGCGGTCCAAGCGGGCTGAAATCTCCATCGAGATCCGGCGACCAATAAAGACCATCCTTCTGGTCGGGTGAACTCATGAGCTTCTGGGCATACTCCAGGACTTGATCTCCATCGCGATCCTGGGAGGCGTATTCGCGCTGGGCTGCGACGTAAGCCCGCATCGTGGTGAGCGTCGAAAGCTCGTTGCCGCCGATGCGGCGATTCAGCAACTCGTCCACGCCGGCCGCAGTGTCGAAATGCCAGCCTCCGCCGCCGCGCACCAGCGGCACCGGGAACGGCCAGTGATCTTTCCCAATCTCGATGATGCAGCGGCTGTCGCCCTCGGGGACGAGGCGGTTGTAGTTCTTCAAGCCCGCCGCAAAGGCCTCGAATTCGTTGGTGGCCTGCACGCGATCGGGGTTGACGATCGCATCGATCTCGGACCCGAAAATGGTTCGCAATTCCGCCCGGCTTTCCGTCTGCACCGCGCTGGACAGCGCCGCCACCGCCTCTTCCGGCGAAGCGAAGGTGCGTGCCGCCGCGGCGGCGGCGTTCAGCGATGGGCCGGTGGCGAACGAGAGAATGACTGCGGCTGCAGCCGTGGCGATGATGTTCATACGAGAGAGAACGGGCGAGAGGTTGAACGAGAGTTTCATGATGGTGCTCGATGGAATTTTGTTTCGAGGTTCAACGCCTGCCGCCTCCACCGCCACGTCCACCACCACCACTAAATCCTCCTCCGCCACGACTGCTCGCACCGCGGGCGCTCGTGCTGCGCGTGCTCGCTCCGCTGCCACCGCTGCTAAAGGCGCTGCTGCGCGACGGGCTTGGGCTGGACCGGTTCACCGAGGGACTCGCACTCGGGCTGGGCCGGCTGACCGAAGGTGACGCGCTCGGGCGGGCCGCCGCGGTGTTACCAGTGCTCGGGCGGGCACCGCCAGAGACGGCACCCGTACTCGGACGCGCGGCACCCGCGCCGGTTCCGGTGGAGGGACGAGCACCGACCGAAGCGTTCCCCGTGCTCGGGCGGGCGGCGCTGCCGGGACTGCTGCCCGATCCCCAGCCACGCGCCTCCCTGGTGCCGGCCGACGCCCCGGTGCCGGCTGAACCGCTCTTGTTCAGGCGGCTCTGGTCCGGCTGCCACTTTTGTCCACCGCCGCCGGCATTGACGTTATTCTGGCGGTTGTTGTTGATGGTGTTGTTCTGGTTGAAATTATTGTTGACGTTCACATTCACGTTTCCGCCGCGGTAGTAATTCCCACCGCCGTGGTAACAGCCGCCGCGGTACCAGTCGCAGTTGTTGGCGATGATGGCGCCCACCGCGACGGCCGCGCCGAAGGTGACCAATGGCGCCAGCGGGTTATAGACGTAGGCTGGCGGCGGGTAATAAACCGTGTAGGGATTGTAGGTCGGCACATAAACCACCTGCGGATTGGCCGGCGCAATCTGCACGATCGTATTGGTCACCACCACGACCTGCTGCTCGACCGTTCTCTCGACGATCATATTGGTTACCGTCACGATCTGCTGCGGCGACGTCTGGAGCGTGCCGGCCTTTTGGGCCTTGGCGCGCATGCTTTGAATGGCATCCATCAGATCCTTGTCCTGGGCGAGGAAAACCTCCCCCAGTTCCATCGTCCAAGCGATGTCGTCGTTCATCTTCTTAATCACCTCGGGCACCCGCGCCACCGCCTTCACGTTTTCGTCCCACGGCTGCGCGTCCAGCTTGGCAAGGTTGTTGGTGTCCGCCACGAAGCGTGCGGCCTGGACGATCTCCAGCGGATAGACCGACGCCGGCAGAAGGGTCGCGATGAGCGGATCGGGGTAGAGCGCGATCGGCGCGACGAGTTTCTCCAAATCCGCCGCGCTGCGCTTGGCCGGGGAAGATGGTGGCGGCGCCGCGGTGGTGGCGGGAGACCCGACCGGAGTCGGTTCGGTGACGGCAACCGGGGCGGGTGCCGTGCCTTGATAGACGGTCGGGGCGGCATTGTCAGCGGCGCCAGCCGTGATGGTGAACAGCGTCATCGCCGTTACTGCCCCACGCCATGAAGTTAATTTGAACCGGAGTTTCATGCTTTTCCTTTCGCTGCTGATTTTCGCCGCCAGAGGTTCTCGGTCAGATGCCGAGGCCGGATGGCATTGGTACCATCGGGCGAGAGTTTTGCAACCTGCTTGTTGCGGGTCGTGACCTGCATCGGGCGGAGACAACCAGCCAACAGCCTCGGACCTCGCTGCACCACGAATCGCTGGCAAAAGTTGTGGGATTGGTGCGCATTATCGATGTCTTCGACCTGTCGGCAGCGCCCTCTTGACGCAACATCGATCCTCGCAAGACAGAAGTCTCCGGCCGACCAGGGCGGCGTGTTTACGAGGGCGCGGCAGCTTGATAAGCGACCCCGCTGGGCGGGCTGATCGGCAGCCGCAGCACAAAACACGCGCCGTCCTTGACCAGGTTATCCAGCCGCAGATCGCCGCCGAGGCTGCGGCTGAGCCGGCGGCAGAGCGCCAGTCCCAGGCCCACGCCGGGTGCGGTGCGCGCGGCCTCGTGTGCTGATTTGCTGAACGGCTGGAACAGGCGTTTCGCGCCCTCCGCGGAGATCCCCTGGCCATGATCGCGCACCCGGAGCATGGCGAACTTGCCGTCGGGCAGGGCTTCGAGGTGGATGGTTTTCTCAACCGCATTTGGAGCGGCGTATTTGCAGGCGTTGTCCACGAGATTGAACAGGATTTGCTCCACCGCTGAGACATCCACCCGCACCTCGGTTCGCAGCGCCGCTGCGTCGCCGTTCGTTTCCAACTTCATGCCGGCGCGATCGGCACGTTCGACCAGGCGCGGCTTCACGCGCTCGACCAGTTCGCCGAGTGCAAGGCGTTCGACGCGGCTGCGCGCGCTGCCGCGTTCGAGTCGCGCGTAGGCCAGGACATTCTCGACAAGATGGCTAAGGCGATTGGCTTCGGAGCAGAGCGTGTTCAGATAATGCGTTCGCTTCTCCGCATCCGGCACCATGCCGGCGGCGAGCATCTCGGAATACATCTTGAAGGTGGTCAGTGGGGTGCGGAGTTCATGCGTGACCGCGGAGACAAAGGCGCCGCGTCGCTCGCTCAGCGAAATCGTGCCGTGCAGCAGACCCGCCACCGCCAGTCCGGCGAGCAGCATGCAGCCCCACGCGATGGCGAGCGAAATGCGCACCGGGGTCCATCGTGGCATCGGTTCGAAGGTCGTCGCGCCGAGGACCAGCTTCGCAGGCACGGCGGCCAGCATGCGCCCATCCCGTTCGCCGTTCGGATTCGTCACCGGTTCAAGTTGGGCATCGGGGAAAAGGTCGCGGATCGATCCCAGCAGGGACTGGCGCAGGTTAGGCCAGTTAAGCCAGCAGCCTTGAATGATCTGGCTGCCTCCGAGGTTCACGCGTCGCGCCAGCACCAGCGCCTGCCCGAGCCACACTGGTCGGAAGAGCGCCTCGCTGGTGGGCGGTAATGGCGCGGGCTGTTGTTGCTGATCGTGGTCCGCGTTCAGCGCGTTCGCGGTCACCTGCTGCTGGGCGAGGTTGTAAACATTCGCCCGCGCCTGCATTTCCGCGCTGTTGCGAAACATCTGGCTCTTCTGGCCCGGCGCCGCCTCGATGACCTGCCCCGCAGCCGGGGCGTTGGTGACGCTCAGCGCGGCCGTCTGTCCGATCTCGGTTTGTCGCCATAGCACGGCGCGGTTGTCCTCCGTGGCAGCCGGCTTTGTTCCCGTGGTCGAAGCGCTCCTGCGGAGTGAGGAGCCACCTGGGGCAGATTCGTCCACCGGAGTCTGCGCGAGCAATCGTTCAAACTCGGCGAGGCGTGTGGCGGCGGCCTTGACGCGCTCCGGCGTGGTGTAGCTGCTCTCGGCGAGATCGCGCTGGTTGCTGACCGGCACTTGCGGCGAGGTGAAGCGTCCGTCGGGCCCAAGTTGGAAATGCAGCAGGATGTTGCTGGAACTGAACGTGAGCAGCGGCGAAGGGACCAGCACGTCGCCCTGTTTAATCTGCGTGAAGCTCTTCGTGTAGGCGCGCGTGGTGGCCGGGAAGGCTTCATACGCATTAAACGGCCGGGCGCTTTCTTCAATGATCAACGGCGCGAGCAACGAATCCATGCGCCACAGTGCCAGCCGGGTGCGCTCCTCGAGTTCCGCGCGCTGACTGGCCTGCCATTCCGCGCGGTCGAGCCGGACGGCGGTCGAGGTGACCCAGCCCATCGCCGCCAGCAACACCGCGAGGCAGAGACCGAACACCAGCCAGATTTGCCAGGGACGGTTCATGTGATGAAAATGTACAATGACGAATGACGAATGACGAAAAGCGCTCGCGAGACGCGAGACAGAGTGCCGGAGGCGGCAGCATCATTTTCAACACTGGATGCCGCCTTGGGGAATTCCTTCGTTATTGCGTCATTCGTCATTGGTCATTGCAAACATGTATCCCTTGCCTCGCACGGTCAGCAGCACCTTGGGCGCCTCCGGATCGTCGTGCAGTTTCTCACGCAAGTTGGCGACGTGCATGTCGATCGTGCGCGTCTCGAGCCGCCTCGGATCGAGCCGCCAGACGCGCTGAAGAATCTCCTCGCGGGAAATGGCGCGCCCGGCATGGCTCGCCAGATAGCGAAGCAGTTCAACTTCGCGCTCAGATAGCTCGCTGCGCTGGCCATTGTTCAGGCGCACTTCGGACCGCGCCAGATCGGCGACGCCATTCGGTAGGTTCAGTTTGCTGACGTGGTTCGGACGTTCGGGCGAGCGCCGCAGCACGGCTTCGACGCGGGCCAGGAGTTCGCGCACACTGAAGGGCTTGACCACGTAATCGTCTGCGCCGAGGCGCAACCCCTTCACGCGATCCGCTTCCTCGCCCCGCGCCGTGAGGATGATGATCGGGAGCGTCGGGCGCGCGGCCCGGGCTGCTTCGAGAATCTCAAAACCGCTGTGGCCGGGCAGAATCAAATCGAGCAGCAACAGGTCGAACGTCGCGCGCAGCGCCTGCGTCATGCCTTCATTGCCGTTGGGCGCCTGCAGGACTTCGTAGCCAGCAAATGACAGCGCATCCACCAAGCCCTGCCGGATGGCAGAGTCGTCTTCGACCACGAGGATTCGTTTCGCTTCCATAAAGAAACCGGCGGTAATGGCTTGGCTGTCCCAATTTCTGACTGGCAAGACTATGCGTTCGTCACGATTTGTTTTCGAGTCCGATTACGCGGAGCAATCAATGGCGATCTGGCGTGGTGAAGTCCCGGAGGGACGCGATGTTTATAGCCACGGTAGCCAAAGGCCGCCCAAGCCCCAGCGGGGCGGCATATTCAGCCGGAATCCTTCTTCAGAAAACGCCGCGACATTCCGCCCCGCTTGGGCATCTGGCTGCATTGCAGCGTTACTGACCAGACCTTGGGATGGGCCACCAGAAGGCGCCTGGTCCCAACACGCACGGGTAGGGCGCGTCTGTCCCCAGCGCGCCGTCGGGTTGGCCGGGAATGGTTCGCGGCGCGCTGGGACAGACGCGCCCTACCCAGTCCGGGTGTCGTCCTTCCCACTGTCTGGGTAGTAAACATCGCGTCCCTCCGGGACTGAGATCGCGGGTGTGCCGGGACGATCGGGATGAAACTGCGATGATCCGTCCCGGCGCACGTCGCTTTTGCTGCATCTCACTCAAACCGATAATTCCTCTTCTGCGCCTGCTCGCGAATCGTCGCGGTCATGACGCTGTCGAGCGTGTTGGTGCCCGCCTGCTTCTTCATCTGCTCGGCGACGTATTTGTTCCGCTGCTCGTTCAGCGCGTTGATCTTCGTCTGCAACTCCGCCCGTTCCTTTGCCTTGGATTCGAGGAAGGTCTTGCGCCCGGCTTCGCTCATCTTCTGCATCTCGGTCGGCAACGCGTCCGCCTTGACCTCAGCCAGCTTGACGGTGCCATCCTTCATCGCATCCACCAGATCCCAGTTCGCGTTGCGATAGTTCGACGAAGCCTTCGCCAGCGCGCGATTATAGGACGCACCCGCGGGCGCCATCGCCATGGCATTGGCATCCTGTCGCTCCTGGCGCATCTGACTCTCCCGGCCGGCCGTGCCGAACGCGACGTAGGTCTTGTTCAACTCCACGCCGAGTTGCGCGATCTCCTTGTCCTGCGGCGCCTCGAAGTGAACGACCGCGCGGTTGTGGTCGATCATCATGAACCTTCCATCCGCCAGCAGCGCGCCGTCCTGCCATTTGGTGGCGATGCCGGTCGCCTGGTCGCCGCAATGAATCGTGTTCACGATGATTCCCTTCGCGATGGCCGCCTTGCACGAGTCGGCGTAATTCACCGGACCCTGCGTGAACGGCTCGTTGCCTGCGACGAAGATGGCTTTGTAAACATCCGATGCGGCGCTCCACGGCAGCTTTTCGACGGCATCCTTGATGACCCAGCCGCAGTATTCCTCGCCGCCGTCCGTCTTGAGCGCGAAGAGTTCCTCGGAGATTTTGTCGAGGTCGGTGGAAAGCGGGACGATCTGCCGGATCCAGCCTGATTCGCGCGAAAGGCTGCTCTTGCCGTACTCGTAAAGCGCCACCTGCACTTCGGGTTTCTGACCGGCCTGCCGGGCGCTGATGAATTCATTCACCACCTTCCAGAGCTGTCCCTTGGCCTGTTCGATTAGCCCGCTCATGCTGCCGCTGGTGTCGAGCAGAATGGCGATCTGGACGAGTGGTTGTTTCGTCTCCTTGGCATCGGCGGCCTGTGCCGCAGAGAAGGAGGAGTTAAGAACGAGAGCGGCCAGAGTGGCACTCAGGGCTGTGAGTTTGATGGTCGTCTTCATAGGCAGTTTCTTTTGTTTCATTGATTAGACGGGATCGGATGTTGAGTGCTCCAGTTAAGGCCAGAGGTAGTTCCAAGTGTATCCGAGATCCGTTTTCTCGCCCGGTTTCAACGTAAATTTCCAATCCACCCTACCCATGCCGTTGAAGTGATACCACCAGTCAGTCCAGCCGTACCAGGACCACCAGCTTGGATAATCACCGGCGCCAAGGATGTTCGTTTCGTCCGCCAGGTTGGCCTGGGTGATGACGCCATCCTGCGTGGCTTTGTCTGCGTTGCCGACGAGGCGGCGTGTAACTTCGACCTGCACCGGCTCCTTCTTGAAATTCACCACGCTCACCGTGCCGGTCATCGCAATGCGGGTGTAAGAGACGACGTGCATCTGCGCGCTGGGGGTCGCCCATTGCGCAGCATTGGGCACCCGCTGCGATTCGTACTCGCGGCGCTGCGACTGCACGTCCACGGCGGTCGTAATGGTGAGATCGCCGTTTCCGCCCGGCGCGGTGTAGGCGAGGAGGTTCTGCGCCAGAATGCGGTCGCCGAGCATGACGATGGCGGGCGCGGTGGTGAGCGGTTGCCGCGTGTCGTTCTTGAGGCGGACCTTGTGCATCACGCGCGGGCTGCCGAGCAGCTTGGCCAGTTCGGTCTGCTGGTTGGCGTTGAAGCCGCGGCGAACTTCCTGCGGTGGGGCGTAGGGCAGCTCCAGCGCATAGACGTTTTGGTATTTCAACTTTTGTTCCGCCACCAGCAGCACCACCCGCTCGCCGCGCCGGAGCGTGACGTGTTTGATGGTGAAGAGAAAGAGATCCTCCGCGCCGCCGCCCGTGGCCACGTCCGGGCCGAGATCGCGTGAACGGCCCGCCTCGTCCCGCGGCGCGCGCGAGGAGTCGTCGTTCCGAAGAAACACCTGCTGCGACATGATGGAGTTGGCGAACGCGTTCGCCGTCTGGGCGTCCGGCTGGAAGCTCCGCGACAATTGCGCGGCCAGGCGGCCCAGCGCGATGGGGTCCGCCGTGTCCTTGAAGGCAAACGTCGGCACCCCGACGACCAGATGCACCGTCACATCTTCGAGGTCGGTGAGTTCATTGATGAGGGTGCCCTGCAACCTCACCACCGCCTCGCCTTGGCCGTCGAGGACGACCTTGTAGTTCGGAATCCAGCGAATGCCTTTCTGCAAATAGACCAGGCCGACGGGCATCTGCGCCGCCGGTTTGCGTCCGGCCCAGTCGAACTTGAGCTTGAACAGGTGGCGAAACTCTTCGCTGGCCGCGCGACCCTTGGGCGGTTCCTTGAACTCCACGTCGCTGACGCGGTTGAAGTCCAGCACGCGCAAGGTGTCAAAAGTCTGGAAGTAAAAGAGGCTGCCTTTCTGCGGCAACTGCTCGTCGCTGTCGGGCGGACTGGTGCGGGCGAGTTCCTCTGAACTGCGCGCCGGCACGCCGACGATGCGGCCATGATAGCGATTGCTGCCTTCGCTCAGGGTAACTTCGACGCCGAGGTTCGCCTCAAGCATTTCGCGCACGCTGATCGGGGTGCGCTCCACCGTCACGCGGCGACGACCGGCCGTCACGGAGACGAGCGGCGTTTGCGGGTCAGCCGAGTAGGGCCAGAACGTTCCGAGGACGGGGATGGGCAGGTTGTCGAGGGTGACGTCTCCGCCAGCGTCGGTGGACATCTGGCCCTCGTGCAGCACGAACGCGTGACCATCCTTGAAGACCGTGACCTCCTTGACAGGGAGCCGGAGGATGGCGGCGGAAGCAGTCAATGTTGCGGCGAAGCCGGCAGCGATTGCCGTAACCAGAACCAGTATTTGCGATCGGAATATTTTCATCACAAGGGAAGCATGGCAGAATGGGTGAGCCCGTGTGTAAAGCCGGCGTAAATTGTTCACCTTACCAGAATGGTCTCGCCATCCACCTGCATGAGGATTTCTCCGTTGAGGGCAATCGTTCCCTGCCGGCCTTGGGCGGCGAGCCGCTGGACGAGCTGGCGGAATTCCTCCGAGCCGACCTCGACCACCCGGCGCGGCGGAGCGTCGGACTTGTCCACCAGCGAGCTGTCAATCCAGCGGTTGCCGCGCTTGTAGAAGGCGCGCCCGTTCGGATTCAATCCCAAGAACAGACTGTTGTGCGGGGCACGCGTTCAGATTGCCGCAGTTGGCGGACCTGGACTGTCGAACTGGCGGCGAGGAGGAGCGCGCTGTGCGAGGCCATTGCAGATTGACACCCGATTTGGCTCAGTCATTTTGCGCCCGGCTTGGAGAGGGTTCCGTGGAGCAAGGCGAGTGGATCCGGACCTCTGGTAGATTGATGGAACGAACAAAAAATGGCTCCTGCGATGGAAAATCCACAGAACGAGTCGGTCGGAAGCACTGAAGCTCCGAGCGCCGTCGCATCGCCGCAGCTTCCGCCGGAGACCGTGCCGGCCGGGAACGAAGCAGACCCGCGGTCGTTATGGGAGCGCGAGCAGCGGCACATGCACCTGCTCGCTGCGGCCAGCGATTACATGTTCACCGTGATCGTGGACCATGGGCATTCGGTCGCCACCACGCACGGTCCCGGCTGCCTGGCGGTCACCGGTCATGCTCCGGAGGAGTTTCAAGCGGATCCGGACCTTTGGTATCGGATCATCTACGAGGACGATCGTCCGCTGGTGCTGGCTCACGTCGCGCGCATCCTCAAAGGGGAAACGCCTCCGCCTCTGGAACACCGGCTCATCCATAAAGACGGCCTGCTCCGCTATATTCGCAACGTATCGGTTCCCCACACGGATCCGCACGGTCGGGTGGTGGCCTACGACGGTCTGATCGCCGACATCACGCGCCGCAAGCAGGCCGAACAACTCCTCTTCGTCCAATACACCGCCACATCTGCGCTGACTGATTCGGACACGCTGGCGGAAGCCTTGAGCAAGGTGCTGAAAACTTTGTGCGAGAACATGCTCTGGGACATGGCCGCGTTCTGGCGTTTTGATTTGGCGTCCAAGACGCTGCGGTGCGAAGAGGCCTGGCACTTTCGCTCCGTCCGTCTGGAGAAATTTGAGGCGGCGATCCGGACGCTCACCTTCGCACCGGGCTTGGGTTTGCCTGGCAGCGTCTGGGCCAGCGGTGAGCCGGCGTGGATTCCCGATGTGCGCGCGGACAAGGATTTCACACGTGGGATGCAGGCACGTCAGGCGCGCCTGCGCGGAGCCTGCGCCTTTCCAATTCGCCGCGGCAAGGAAATGGTCGGCGTCATCGAGCTGTTCAGCCGGCAAGTGCAGAAACCCAACCCGCAGATGCTGCAAGCCTTGAAAGTCATGGGCACGCAGATCGGGCAGTTCATCGAGCGCAAACGGGCGGCGGAAGTTCTCAAGAAGACGCTCGCCGATCTCCAGGCGGCGCATGAGAAATTGAAGGCCACCCAGTTGGAGTTGATTCAGGCCGCGAAGCTGGAATCACTCGGCACCCTGGCGGCGGGCGTGGCGCATGAGGTGAAGAATCCGCTGCAAACCATCCTCATGGGGCTGGACTACTTTTCCAAGCATGTCCCGCTGACGGACGAAGCAGTGAAGCAAATCGTGGTCGATATGCGGGACGCGGTGGTGCGGGCCGACCGCATCATCCATGAGATGCTGCATTTGTCCGCTGACAGCAAGATCCTGATCAAGCCAGAGAACCTCAACGAGGTGGTGGAGCGTTCCGTGCTGCTGGTGGACTACAAACTGACGGCGGGCCGCATCAACGTGGTGCGCGAACTGGCCCCGGGACTGCCGTTTCTCAGTCTGGACCAGATCCGAATGGAACAGGTCTTCCTGAACTTGTTCATCAATGCGATGCACGCCATGCCCGAGGGAGGCACGCTCACGATCCGGACCCGGGCCGATCGCTGGCCCGACACCGCCCCAAGTTCCACCAGTGCCGCCCACGATCTCAAGACGGGCGATCCGATCGTTGTCGTGGAGGTGCAGGACAGCGGCGTGGGCATCCCGGAGGCGAATCTGGTGAAACTCTTCGATCCCTTCTTCACCACGAAACCCTCGGGCGTCGGAACTGGTCTCGGCCTGTCGGTCATCAAGAAGATCATGGCCCTGCATGATGGTCTCATCACCATCAGGAACGCGCCGTCGCGTGGCGCGTTGGTGACGCTGACCTTGAAAGCTCCCACCGAGGCCATAGCCGCCGGACAGTAATGGCGGCAGTGAGCTTTCGGCGCCATGAGTGCGAAGTTCCGGCTCCCGGGAATTTCGGCCGCCGAAGATGGCAGCCATACCACCCCTTCAAAACAAAGTGCCGTGTTCCACTCGCCGTCACCGCCATTGCCCGGTCAGGGTGAAGGCGGCCCAGAAGAACGGATTTGAGAATTCCTTCGGCCGCAGCAAGGCCTCGCGCCCCGCTTTGGCGCGTGGTTCGCCGGCACGCCAGCGCCGTCTCCGCGCCGGCGATCCGGAACGCGCGGCGCAATGACATTACCCCCTCGCCGATTTTGATTTCGCCCGGCCGCTGTCGCACGCGCTCAGGATGACTGGTTCGTTCCCCTGCAAGTTGAGCAACGCCGCCTCCGTTTACTCGTCATCAACCAGCGGGGTTGATGGAAGAACACTCACTTGATGAACCGAAGGACTTCGGGCTCACCTCCAACAACGCCGGTCCCGAACCTTTTCGCTTTCTGGTCGCAGACGATGACGAGATGGATCGTTTTCTCACGATCCGACAGCTCGGCAAGGCCTGGCCCGCCGAGGGAATTGCGCATCCCGCTCGTCGTGGTGTCGGGCCAGCCCCGCGAGGCCATCGCGCCCGCTCTGGAGACAATGGCCGCCGCCTTCGTGCATAAAGTCGAGTTGGATCCCATCAGTTTCGGGAACGCCATTGCGGCGTCCCTCCAGAGGTAGGCGAGACGCTGTTTGGTTGAATCACCTTAGAATCGATTCGAGCCCGCCCGAGGTGGCAGGCATGTGGACCTCGTGTCCGCGCGCGTGCAGCGGCGCGCGGCGGCGGCGGCCCTGGATTCGTTAGATCCTCCGGTAGGGTATCACCCCATAGCGCCCAAACTCTTCCCCATGCAACGTGGAAGCTGTGGAAAAGAGAAATTTCTCCACGCAGCAAACAACAACACCAA
>JBBRWD010000059.1:0-43214 GCA_038249465.1 Limisphaerales bacterium
ACCACCCGGTCAAAGCACTCGATCACAGCCTTGATGTCCTGCGCATATCGATCCACCAGCGTTTGCGTCTTCATCCCGTCTCTCTATGCCAATCGCCCTCACGGTTCATCCACCTTTTGGTTCCGGCTCCGCCGGGTTGGGTTAATACGTCCGGAATTGTCAGCGAGGGCTTTCCCTCCTAGCCTTGGCAGGTGAGTCCGCGCGCCTCGAATCCACCCACCGGACAGCGACCGCCCTCGGTCACGCTGCGAATTCCCGGATCCACCTCGAATCTCGGCTCGGGATTCGACACACTGGGACTCGCGGTGCGGTTGCATGGCTTCGTACAATTGTCCCGCCTGCCGGACACCCACCGCCCGACGCTTGGCCGCCTTCCAAAAGAGGCCGATCCCGCCGCGACGCTGATGATGGTGGCGGAGGCGGCGCGGCTTTTCTTCCGGCACACGCGCCAGAATCCCTTCGGGTTTCTATGCGATGAATGGGGTGCCGTGCCGGTGGCGCGCGGACTCGGCGCCAGCGCGTTGCTGCGTCTTGGCGTGGTGGCCGGGCTGAATGAGCTCGCCGGAACCGGTCTGGAGCGAAGTGAGTTGCTCGAACTCGTGACGGAACTCGAAGGGCATCCCGACAACGCCTCGCCCGCCATCCACGGCGGTTTTACAGTCTCGGGACGAGTCGGCCACGCTGTCCGATGCCTCGCGTTTCGAGTGAGTCCGCGCATGAAACTCGTCACGCTGATTCCCAATTTCGGCATTCACACCGAGACGGCGCGGCGGTTGTTGCCCGATTCTTATGCGCGGGGCAACGCCGTGCATGCCTTGAACCGCGCCGCGCTCATCACCGCCTCGCTGGCCGCGGGCAACTACGAAGCGCTGCGCGGCGTGTTTGATGACCGCATTCATCAGCCGCAGCGGGCCGTGTTGATTCCCGGGATGGCGCGCGTCATCCAAGCCGGCGAACGCGCCGGGGCCATCGGGGGATTCTTGAGCGGCTCGGGTTCGGCGATCATTTGCCTGACACGGCAACATGCCGCCACCGTCGCCCGGGCCATGCAGCGGCAACTGCCGGATTCCACCATGAAGATTTTGACGGCGGACAACCAAGGTTTCAAAGTCATGCGTGCTCCACGCCGTAGCCATTCATGAAGCCGCCCAACGCCCCATTACCGCCGCTCGCACCCGCCACGCTCTTTCTCGTGGCCACGCCGATTGGCAACCTCGAAGACATCACGCTGCGCGCCCTGCGCGTGCTGCGCGAATGCGACGTGGTGGCCGCCGAGGACACGCGGCGCACCGGGCAGTTGCTGCACCATTTTGAAATCCGCAAGCCGCTGCTCAGCTATCATCAATTCAACGAGGCGCGGCGCAGCGAGGAAATCCTCGACCGCCTCCGTCGCGGCGAGCGCGTGGCACTGGTGACCGATGCCGGCAGCCCGGGCATCAGCGATCCAGGCGAACGCGTGGTGCGCGCTGCGATCGCCGCCGGATTGCGGGTGGAACCAGTGCCCGGCGCCTGCGCGCTGGTCGCGGGTCTGACGGCGAGCGGATTGCCGGCGGACGAGTTTCATTTCACCGGATTTCTGCCGCACAAATCCGGACAGCGGCGGCGACGCCTGGAATCCCTGCGCGCCCTGCCCGGCACGCTCGTGCTCTACGAGTCGCCGTTTCGCATCGAGAAATTGCTGGGCGAACTGCAGGAGGTGATGCCGGATCGCCCGGTGGTGCTGGCGCGCGAGGTGACGAAGAAGTTTGAGGAATTTCTCCGCGGCACGCCGGCGGAGTTGCTGGAACGCGCGCGGCAGAAACCGTTGAAGGGCGAGTTCGTGGTGCTGGTTGGCGGGCCAGGCGAAATGCGTGCAACATCCGCCAGAGCCGAGGAGGAGGGAACCTCTGACGAACGGCCATCCGACGACGAGGGGGCAAGTGCTTCGTCCTGAACACTGCGCCTCTGGAGTCACGAGGTTTGCGCGCGTCCACCAGGTCCATTTGGTGAGAAGCAGGTCGAGTCCAGAAAAAATCCAATCCGCCAATCGCCAACGCCAGAATCCACATCACTTGACGGAATCCCTTGTTTCTCATCACGGATCTGGCCAATGGGCCTCTTGAAACCTATAATGCGCCCCATGCCCAGACACCTTGCCCAACCAGCGTGTTTGCTTCTGCTGGCGTTTTGCCTGGCGGGCTGCGACCGCGGCCCATCCGGCTCCTCGAATCAACCTTCCTCCGCGCCGGGTAGTCCTTCCGATGAGTTCCTGAGCCTGATGAATGCCGGAAAGAATTTTCTGGACCAGGGCGATGCCACCAATGCGCTGGCCATCTATAAAAAGGCTGAGGCCATTGTCCCGAACGACGCCGATGTGCATTTGAATCTGGCCAATTGCCATTTGTTGAGCGGAGCGGCGGCGGACGCGATTCGAGAGGCCGAGGTGGTTCTGAACCTCGATCCCAATTCAGCGGCGGCTTACTTTGTCAAAGGGTCGGCCTGCCTTCGTCTATCGCTGCCCGAGGAAGCGGCGAAGACCCTGGAAAACGCGAAGAGGATTGAGCCGGGTGTCGCCGCGACCTCCTTTCAGCTTGGGATGGCCAGAATGGGGCTGCAACAATGGGATGCAGCCATCACCGCGTTCAAAGAAGGCATTGCGCTGGAGCCAAACCGCCTCCACACCTCGGCGCATTACCTGCTGGCCCAGTCCCTCCTCCGCGCAGGGCGGCCGGCGGAGGCGCAGCGGGAGCTTCAGCAGCACCAGGCCAACCTCGAAGGAGGAGGACCGGCGCTGGGCGCCGCCACGTTTGAGCGGAGCAAATACACCCAGGCCCGGGTGCCGTTCAAGCTGGAGCAGCCCGAGAAAGAAGGAATCCAGATGAGGTTCATGGATGGGACCAAAGAGACCTTCGGTGACATCGCACAAAGTTACTCGGGTCCGATCGGGGTCATTGATCCGAACCATGCCGGTTGGAACAGCCTCTTCGTCGTCGAGCAGGGGCAGGGCTTTCGCCTGCTTTGGAATTCCAACGGGATCTTTCGCCCATACGGCCCGCCTTACCCGGCCCTTCCGGGGGCGACCTACTCCAGAATGCTGGTGGGCGATCTCCAGAACGACCGCTTCGACGACGTTGTCGTGCTCGGGGAGAATGGGGGCCATCTGTTTTCATTCGGGACAAATGGATTGGTGAAGGATGCCTCATCGCTGAGCCGCCTGAGCAACTTGAGCGCAATCGACGGCTTGCTGATGGACCTGGATTTCACGGGGAAACTCGATTTGCTCGCGGTGACAGGGAGCCCCAATGAGGTGCGCGTCTATCGCCAGTTCGGCCCGCTGCTTTTCACCAACATCACCAGTGCGTCCGGGATACCTGCCTCGCTTCACCATGCCCAGTCCGTCACGATGGAGGATTGGAACCGGGACGGGAACATGGATGTGATCGCGAGCCGGAAGGAGGGGCCGCCGTTGCTCCTGGAAAAACAGCGCGGCGGACGGCTGTTGCCCCGCGACCCGACCAATTGGGTCGCAGGCGCCGTCTTTTGCACGGGCGATTTTGACAATGACCTGCGACCCGACCTGGCCGTGGTCGGTGATGGGAAAATCAGCCTCTGCTTCAATGGCGGAGAGCGAAAGGAAATCGCGCTGCCGGGAAATGTGGGCGTCCGCCAGATTGTGGCCGTCGATTATGATAATGATGGATGGCTGGATCTCTGGACGGTGGGGGGAACAATTCAGGTGTGGCGCAATATCGGTCTGGCCGGATTTCAGGAACAAACCGCCCAGCTCGGCCTCGATCAATTCGATGGCGGTACGGTGTCGGAAATCCATTTCGCTGATTTTGATCTGGACTGTGATCCGGATGTGATTGTCTCTCTGGCGAACGGCGGCCTGCGTTACCTGCGCAATGAAGGCGGCCACAGCAATTCACAAATCAAAGTGCGGTTGTTGGGGACGCGTTCCAACGCCAGCGGCATTGGCTGCAAGATCGAAATCGCCTCGGGCGGTCTGCGCTTAATCCGAACGGTCCATCACTGGCCCGTGGAAGTGGGCGTGGGAAAATATCAGAAGCTGGATTCATTTCTGGTGCAATGGTTCAACTGGCCCCAAGGCTCCGCCGAGGTGCCCGTCAATTGCAGGGAGCCGCTCTTCGCGTCGGAACTGTCGGCTCAGGAAGGCTCCTGCCCATTCCTGTATGCCTGGGATGGAAAGCGTTTTCGGTTTGTCACCGACATACTGGGAGCGGCGCCACTCGGCCTGCCTGTTGCGGAGGGCCGCTATATCGAAGCCGATCCGGAGGAGTTTGTCTGGGTTGGCAATGAGATAACATTCCCGGCGAAGGAAGGAAATTACCAGCTTCAGATCACGGAAGAACTGCGCGAGGTGCTTTATCTGGACGAAGTAAAACTGGTGGTGGTGGACCACGAACCCGGCACGGAGGTGCATTCCACTGACAAGCTGCTGCCGGGCAAACCATTTCCCCGGGGCGCTCTCACGACGCTGCACCATGAACATCCGCTGCAGAGGGCGGAGATGCTGGACGGGCAGGAGGTCACTCCCACTCTCAAGACCGTGGATGGCCGGCGAGTATCCCCCCCGAAACTCCGCATTCCGCAGCTCCGCGGTCTGGCCGAATCCCACGGATTGGTCCTCGATTTCGGACCGTTGGACGTCAGCCAACCGCTCGTGCTGGTGATGAATGGCTGGCTGCGATTTGGCGGCGGCATGGCCAACATCGCCGCTTCGCACGACCCATCGCTCCCGTTTCCATTTCCCTCGCTCGAAGCCGAAGTCACTCCCGGAACCTGGAAAGCGGTGGACGTGGTGGTGGGTGCGCCCTGCGGAAAGACCAAGACCATCCTGGTGGACCTGGAAGGGAAACTGGAGGCGGGCACGCGCCGGTTGCGTCTGCGACAGGCCTTTGAGATTCATTGGGACCGCATCGCGTTAATGGAAAAGAAACCGAATGCGCGGACAACGATCACCTTCGTTTCCCCCAGCGAAGCGGATCTGCATTTCCGCGGCTTCAGCCCGATGCAAGACCTGCCGCCAGATTGGCCGCTCACACCGGACTATGACAGAGTCAGCGCGAATTCCTATTGGACCATCACCCCCGGCGGCTGGTGTACGCGCCATGGTGACGTCTCCGAACTGATTGCCACTCGCGATGAAGGACTCGCTTTAATCAACGGCGGAGATGAATTGAGCCTGAAATTCACGACGAATTCCCTCCCACCGAAGCCGGCGGGGAGCGTCCGCGAATTTTTCCTGTACGCTGATGGCTGGGACAAAGACTCCGATTTTCATGTGGCCGCGGGCACGCAAGTCGAGCCGCTGCCCTTTCACGGCATGGACGATCAGATTTATGGCCGGGAGAAGCGGCCCCCGTTCGGCAGCGATGCGCTGCACCGGAAATACAACACCCGCTGGGTCGAAGGGAGAGTGCTCAAACAAACCGCGAAGCGGTAGAGCAATGCTCAAACAATTCGCGCGCAAAGCCTGAACTGAAAACAACAGGGATGATGAAGCGGGGCGGCCGGCTTCCTGCAGCCCTGGCCGGAGTCGGAGCGAGCGAGTTGACGCCCGGCTCGAACGTGAGGGTGCGGGAGAGGGCCGTGAACGACGGCGGGGACAGGGTGCGGATCGAGGTGGTGGAAATAGCCGTGCCGGCACTGGAACTGGCGGCGTGATTCCTGTCTGCTGTCCGGCTGTCCGGCGGGCGCATCCGCGCACTGCCCCCGGCGCGCGGTCTTGAGGCCGCTTCAGCGTTCGACGGGTGTTGGCGAAACATTGGCGGACGGTCTCTCGAACGATGAAGCGACGTAAACGTCGCGCTCCAACCCGGTTGCCTTCGGGGGCAGTGTCGAGATGCGCCCCTGTCCGGCTGGAACGCTTCTTTCCGATTGTCGTTACCGGCCGGTGCCGCCTACGCTCCCGGGCCATGACCGACTCGCATTGGCAACAGCTTCTCCGCATCCTCGACGGGGACACCATCGATCCGCTGCCCATTGGCTTCATCGTCGATTGTCCGTGGCTCCCCGGCTGGCATGGCGTGGAGATCGCCGATTACCTGACGCGTGAATCGCTCTGGTTCGACGCCAACCGCCGGGCCATCGAGACGTTTCCCGAGGTGTGGTTCCTGCCGGGATTCTGGTCCGAGTTCGGCATGTGTACCGAGCCGTCCGCCTTCGGCACGCGCTGCAGCTTTCCACGCAACGAATTTCCCTTCGCCGAGAGAATCATCCGCGATGTGGCGCAAGTCGCCGACCTGCCCGCGCCCGATCCGGCGACGGACGGCCTGCTGCCGTTCATGCTCAGCCGGCTCCAGTGGGCCCAGCCGAAGATCGAGTCGATGGGACACAAGATACGTTTCTCCGTGTCGCGCGGACCGCTCAATGTCGCCACGTTTCTGATGGGCACCAGCGAGTTCCTCATGGCCATCAAGACCGACCCGGAACCGATGCACCGGCTGCTGCGGCTGATCACGGATTTTCTCGCGAAATGGCATGCGCTCCAGCGCGCCACGTTCCCGAGCATCGACGGCATCCTGATGCTCGATGACATCGTGGGCTTCGTCGGCGAGGAGGACTGGGTGGAATTCGGCCTGCCGTATTTTCGTGAACTCTACTCGACGGATGTGCGCGTGAAGTTTTTCCACAACGATGCGGCCTGCGCCAAGTCCATCAAGTATTATCCCGAGGCCGGCATCAATCTCTACAATCCCGGCGTCCAAACCTCGCTCCCGGAGATGCGCGCGCTGAGCGGCCACCGCCTCACCATTTTAGGAAACATCCCGCCGCGTGACGTGCTGGCGCGCGGCAGGCCGGATGAGGTCCGCACCGCGGTGAAGTCCCTGCTCGCCGCAACGCCTGATCGTTCGCGGCTGATCCTCTCCTGCGCCGGCGGCATCCCGCCGGGCGTGACGACGGAGAATATCCGGGCGTTCATCGAAGCGGCGCGGAGTGGCCTGGCGGCACCCGGCGTGGCTTGAGCCATGAGCTTTTGCGCAAACCGCTCCACGGCGGGCGAAGGGCGGACACCGATTCTTGCCAACTTGAGAGAGGCAACGTAATTTCCGGCGCTCGCTGATGGCGGCATTTATGACAAAGCGATTTTTATACGGCATCCTGCTCGGCATCCTTGGCCTGACGCTCTTCCACGGCGGCCAGATCTATCTTTCCTCCTCGCACGCCGCGGAGAAGGACGATGCCTATCCGAATCTCAAGCTCTTCACCTCGGTCCTCGACAAGGTCCGCCAGGAATACGTGGATGGCGACAAGCTCACCTACCAGGACCTCATCCACGGTGCGCTCAAGGGCATGCTCAGCACGCTCGATCCGCACAGCGAATTCATGGAGCCGCCCAAATACGACGAACTAAAAAAGGACACCCAGGGCGAGTTCGGCGGCGTGGGCGTGGTCATCTCGATGAAGGACGGGTTTCTCACCGTGGTGGCGCCGATGGAGGACACGCCGGGCTTCAAGGCGGGCATTCTCGCCGGGGACCGCATCATCAAGATCGAGGGCACGAGCACCGAGAAGCTGTCTCTGCCGGACGCGGTAAAAAAGATGCGCGGTCCGGCCGGCACCGATGTGACGCTCAGCATTCTGCGCCCCACGAGCGGCCAGGTGCGTGACTACACTCTCACGCGTTCGTTGATCAAGATCGACACCGTCAAGGACCAGAATGGCAAGCGCGAGTTCCCGCTCATGGAGAACAAGGTTGGCTACGTCCGGCTGGCGCAATTCGGAGAGCAGACCAGCAGCGACCTCGAAGACGCCCTCTCGAAACACGAAAAACAAGGCGTCGAGGCGCTCGTCCTCGATTTGCGCGACAACCCGGGCGGCTTGCTCGATCAAGCCGTGCAGGTGTGCGAGAAGTTCCTGCCCAAGGGCCAGCTCGTCGTCTCCACGGAAGGCCGCGACGCCCAGCAAAAAGCGCTGTATCACGGCAAGGGACGCGGAAAGCATCCGGCCATTCCCATCGTCGTGCTCGTCAACGGCGGCAGTGCCAGCGCGGCGGAAATTGTCGCCGGGTGCCTGCAGGACTGCACCTTGCTGGGCGTGGCCAAGGCGATCATTCTCGGCGAGCAGACCTTCGGCAAAGGCTCCGTCCAAAGCATCCTGCCGCTGCCAGACAATTCGGCGTTGCGCCTGACCACGGCGAAATACTACACGCCCAGCCACAAGGTCATTCACGAGCATGGCATCACCCCGGACATCTCCGTCCCGATGAGCGACGAGGAAATGCGCGACGTTTTCCTGAAACGCATCCCCGGCGGCATCGAATCACTTCCCGACGCCGACCAGGAGCGCGTGCGCAACGCGCGTGACCCGCAACTCGACCGCGCTCTCGACATGATCAAGGGCATGCTGCTCTACACCAAGAACCCGCCCGGCGAGCAGAAGAAGCCGGCCAAGACGGACAAGGTGGCGGCCCGGTGACCGGGCGGCCAGCAATCGTGCCTCTGGGATTCATCGCATTCGTCGGAGAACTCGCCGAAGCCAGCAACTGGCTTTCGGCAGGTGCGGCCGGGTGGCGGTTTGCTCCTTCTCCTGCTTTTCGGAGGCAGACACGGAAAACTTGGCAGACGTCGAGCAGTGGACGATTCGCCGGGGAGGTCTTTCTCGGCATGTGCGGAATCGTGGCGAGCCTGCTTGGAGTTGCCGGGATTCTGTTCGGCCTCAGCGCACTCTTTTCTTGATATCGAGATGCCCCTTCTCGCCACCGAAACCTCCTGCGATGAAACCAGCGTTGCGGTGATCCGCGACGGCATCGTGCTGGCCAACATCGTTTCCTCGCAAATCAAGCTCCACGCCGAATACGGAGGGGTGGTGCCCGAACTCGCCACGCGCGAGCATCTGCGCAACTGGCTGCCCGTTGCCCGCGCCGCTCTGCGCACCGCTGGATTCGAGCCGCGCCAAATCCGTGCCGTTGCCGCCACCCAAGGTCCTGGCCTGCCCAATGCGCTCATGGTCGGCATGAAGGCGGCGCAGGGATTCGCCTATGCGCTGGGCGTGCCGTTCCTCGGTATCCACCATCACGAAGCGCATCTTTACTCGCCGTGGATTTGCGGGAATCCGCCTGCGGCCGACTTTGCGGAGTTCAAACCGCACGTCTCGCTGATCGTCAGCGGCGGGCACACCATGCTGGTTCACGTCCTCGGTGAACTCGATCACTTCGTGCTTGGGGCGACGCTCGACGATGCGGCCGGCGAATGCTTCGACAAAACCGCCAAGCTGCTCGGCTTGCCCTATCCCGGCGGACCCGAGATGGACCGGCTCGCCGAAGGGGGCAACCCGGCGGCGCATGATTTTCCACGTCCGCTGCTGCGCGAGGACAACGACGATTTCAGCTTCGCTGGATTGAAAACCTCGGTGCGCTATTTCCTGCAAAAGAATCCCGGCCTCGCTGACGACACGCAACGTCTCCGCGACCTCTGCGCCAGTGTGCAATCTGCCATCGTGGAAACATTGGTGACGAAGACGATTCGCGCGGCGGAACGGCTCGGAGTGGATTGCGTGACGGGTTCCGGCGGGGTGACCTGCAATCGCGCCCTGCGCCGCGAACTCGCTGCCGCCTGCGAAGGTCACGGCCTGATGCTTCGACTCGCCGAGCCGTCGCTCTGTACCGACAACGCGGCGATGATTGGAATTCTCGCGGAGCGCAAGCTCCTGCGGAAGACCGGCGCCACGGAACCCGATGCCGAACCGCGACCGAGATGGGCGCTGGGGGGCAAATTGATGGAGTGATGGGGCGAAGATTTGTTGCCCCATTCTCCCAAAACTTCTCACTCCATTCCGCGTCCTCGCTCCTCGTCCGGTAGGTCGAGTTGCTCTCCGGCCGGCAGATCTTCAAATTCGAGAAAATGCTCCGGTCGGAGCGGTTCGGCGATGCGATGCTCTTCGCCAAGCCATTTGCCAAGATCGAGGAGGCGGCAGCGCTTCGAGCAAAACGGACCATGGGCTTCTTCGAACCACGGCCCACTCTTCTGGCAGGTCGGACATTTCACGTTTCGGGGAGCGGGCATTGGAAAAGTGGGATCGCCAGGATTGCCGGCTACTCGCGGTTCTTCGAGTCGATCCAGATGGTCACAGGACCGTCGTTGACCAGCGCGACTTTCATGTCGGCACCGAAGTCGCCGGTGGCCACCGGTCCGCCAAAGTCAGCGCGCAGGCGCGTCAGGAAGGCTTCGTAAAGCGGGACCGCGATCTCGGGCCGGGCCGCGCGAATCCACGACGGGCGATTGCCCTTTTTCGTGCTGGCAAAAAGCGTGAACTGGCTGATGACGAGAATGCCGCCTTGCACATCGGTGACGCCGAGATTCATCACGCCGGCCGCATCGTTGAAGACGCGCAGGCGGACAATCTTCCCGCTCAGCCATTCGCTGTCCGCGGATGTGTCGGTGTCCTCGACTCCGAGCAGCACCAGCAAGCCGCGACCGATGGCGCCGCGCGTCTGTCCACCGATGACGACGGCTGCCTCGGAAACCCGTTGAATCACCGCACGCATCGCCGTTGCATAGCCGGACTCGTGGCGAGGCGCGACGGAAAAATCAACGCCCGCCGAGTCTCCTCTGCCTCACGCGTCGCGAGATTACCGAAATATTTTTTGACGAAGCCCACCCGGTTATCTACCGTTCGGTAAGTTATGGCCCGACCTGACACCGGCGCCCGCCGCAAGATTCTGGAATCCGCCCTCCGGCAGTTTGCCGAGCGCGGGTTTGCCGGCGCTTCGGTGCAGAAGATTGCCGATGACGCACAGGTGACCAAGCCGGTGCTGTACTATCATTTCGGAAACAAGGCCGGGCTCTACCACGCTTTGATCGACTGGGCGCATGAGGAGCGCCTCCGCCTGACGCAATCCGCCGCCGAGCGAGGCCAGGATCTGCCGGCGAAACTGGTCGAGATTCTGGCGGCCACTTTCGAGTTTGTCCGGCGCAACCGCGAACTCACCCGGCTGGCCTTCTCGACCGCCTTTGCGGCCCGGGGCGAAGTGCCGGAGGAGGCGCAGTGCCACGAGCGTGGCAAACGCAGTTTCGACTACATTCACCGACTGGTGCGCGCCGGGCTTAAGGAGCGCACGCTGGACCGGAGCTTCGACAGCGAGTCCCTGGCGATGGCTGTCTATGGCATGATGAGCTTCAACGTGATGGTTCATCTGCTTCTTCCCGATCATTCGCTGACGCGCCGCAAAGCGGAGCAAATCGTCCGGCTGTTCCTCGTCGGCGCAGCCGCCCGCAATTGACTCTTCACTCCACCATGAAACTTAAAATCACTGCTGCTGTTCTTGGCATCCTGCTCGTTCTGGGTGTTCTGGGCGGAATCTATGCCCTGCAAATTCGCAAACTCATCGAGATGGGTGACGCTGCCGCGCCGCCGCCCGAGACGATCTCGGCGGCCGTCGTGATCGCGGAGAAATGGCAGGACAGCCTGACCGCCATCGGTTCCATCACCGCGGTGCAGGGCGTCACCATCACCCCCGAGGTTCCGGGGACGGTGACCGAGATTGCGTTCGCGGCGGGCGCGGTGGTTGCCCAGGGCGATTTGCTCGTGAGTTTCGACACTTCCTCGGAGAGGGCACAACTTAACGCGCTGGAAGCTCAGGCCGAGTGGGCGAAAGCCAACGTCGAGCGGATGCGGAAACTCCGGACGGAGAACACGGTGGCCCTCTCCGAACTCGACCAGGCCGAGGCCAACTCGAAGCAGGCCAACGCCAATGCGGAGGCCATCCGCGCGGTCATGGCAAAAAAGAAACTGCACGCTCCGTTCGCCGGACGGTTGGGCGTGCGGCAAATCAACCTCGGGCAGTACCTGGAAGCCGGTAAACCGATCGTGTCGCTCCAGGCGCTGGAGAAGGTTTACGCCGATTTCTCGCTGCCGCAGCAGAACCTGGCCCGCCTCAAGACCGGCATGAAGGTGCAGGTGACGACCGACACCTACCCAGGCCAGAAATTCGAGGGCGTGCTGACCACGATTAATCCCGGTCTCGACAAGGACACGCGCAGCGTCGGTTTGCAGGCCACGCTGGACAATCCCGGGCAGTTGCTGCGGCCGGGGATGTTCACCCACATCGAATTGCTGTTGCCCGAAGAGCAGGCCGTGGCAGTGATCCCGGTGACCTCGGTGCTCAGCGCGCCCTACGGTGATTCCGTCTATGTCATCGAGTCAAAGCCCGGCAAGGACGGCAAGCCGACGCTCTCCGTGCGCCAGCAACTGGTTCGCACCGGCCGGGCGCGGGGAAATCTGGTGGTGGTGGAAACGGGCCTCAAACCAGGGGATCGCATCGTCAAGGCCGGGCTGTTCAAGCTCCGCAACGGCATGCCCGTGGTCGAAAACAACGCGCTGTCGCCCGAGGATCTCGAGCAGCGCCGTCCGTCGGACAGCTAACCCTGGGATTCACCATGAGAGGAATTACGGATCTGTTCATTCGCCGGCCGGTGCTGGCGCTGGTGGTGAACCTGGTGATTCTGATCGCCGGCTTCCAGTCGATCAAATCACTCAACGTCCGCCAATACCCGCGCAGCGACAACGCGGCCGTCACCATCACCACAGTTTACGTCGGTGCCAGCGCCGAACTGGTGCGCGGCTTCATCACCACGCCGCTCGAGCGCGCCATCGCCGCAGCCGATGGCATTGACTACATCGAATCCAGCAGCAAGCTCGGCGTCTCCACCATCACCGTCCGGCTCAAGCTCAACTACGATCCCAACAAGGGCCTGGCGGAGATCGGCTCGAAGGTGGACCAGGTGCGCAATGACCTGCCGCCCGAGGCGGAGGTGCCGATCATCAACATCGTCTCGGCCGATTCGCAGTTTGCCGCCGCCTACCTCAGCTTCACCTCGGACATCCTCGAGCCGAATCAAATCACCGACTACCTCGTGCGCGTGGTGCAGCCGCGGCTTTCGGCGCTGGCGGGCGTGCAGCGCGCGGACATCCTGGGCGGGCGCACCTTTGCCATGCGCATCTGGCTCAAGCCGGACCGGCTGGCGGCCTTTAACATCAGCCCGGCGCAGATCCGCGAGTCGCTGGCGGCGAATAACTTTCTCTCCGCGGTGGGCCAGACCAAGGGATCGCTGGTGCAGGTCAACCTCACCGCCAACACGGATCTGCGGTCGGTCGAGGACTTCCGCGAACTGGTGGTGCGCCGCGAAGGCGACCGGCTGGTGCGATTGCGCGATGTGGCGGACGTGGAGCTGGGAGCCGAGAACTACGACTCCGAGGTGCGCTTCCGCGGCGAACGCGCGGTCTTCATGGGCGTGTGGCCGCTGCCCAACGCCAACTCGCTGGATGTCATCAAGCTCGTCCGCGCCGAGATGGCGCTGATTGAAAAGGATCTCCCCAGCGGCTTGAGCGGGCGCATCGCTTACGATGCGACCAAGTACATCGACGATTCGATCCGCGAGGTGGTGAAGACGCTCACCGAGACCCTGGTCATCGTGGCCATCGTCATCTTCCTGTTCCTCGGCTCGGTGCGGTCGGTGCTGGTGCCGCTGGTGGCCATCCCCGTGTCGCTCATCGGGACCATCTTCCTCATGCAGGTGTTCGGCTTCACCCTCAATCTGCTGACGCTGCTGGCCATCGTGCTGTCGGTCGGCTTGGTGGTGGATGACGCCATCGTGATCGTGGAGAACGTCGAGCGCCACATCCGCGAGGGCAAGACGCCCCGGCGCGCGGCTTTGATCGGCGCCCGCGAGCTGATCGGACCCGTCATCGCCATGACGCTCACGCTTGCGGCGGTGTATGCGCCCATCGGCTTCCAGGGTGGACTGACGGGATCGTTGTTCCGCGAATTCGCCTTCACGCTGGCCGGCGCGGTGTTTATTTCAGGCATCGTCGCGCTGACGCTCTCGCCGGTGATGTCATCCAAGCTGCTCGACGCCGGACGCGAGGAGCGCGGCCTGGTCGGAAGAATCAACCGCGGCTTCGACCGGCTGCGCGCGCTCTACGGGAAGGTATTGGACGGCACGCTCTCGGCGCGTCCGGCGGTCTATCTGGTGTGGATCGTGTTGAGCCTGCTGGCGGTGCCCATGTTCATCATGGCGCCCAAGGAACTCGCGCCGGTCGAGGATCAGGGCATCATCTTCAGCATCATCGAGGCTCCCGCGGATGCCACCATTGACCAGACCGCGTTCTATACGGATGCCGTCAACCGCGAATGGATGAGCGTGCCGGAATTCGGGCAAAGTTTCCAACTCACCTTTCCCAACCAGGGCATCGGCGGCATGGTGCTGAAGCCCTGGGGCGAGCGTAAACGGAAGGTCTTCGAGGTGCTGCCGGAAGTGAATGAGAAAGTTTCCTCGATCCCGGGCATCCGCACGATGTCGGTCCTCCCGCCGGCACTGCCCGGAGGCGGACAGTTCCCGGTTGAGTTCATCATCGCCTCGACGGCCGAGCCGGAGGTGATTCTCGATTTCGCAAAGAAGATCCAGATGAAGGCCGCGACCAACGGCATGTTCGCCTTCCCGCCCATCATTGACACCAAGCTCGACCAGCCCGAAGTGGAACTGGTGATTGACCGCGACAAGGCCGCCTCGCTCGGCCTGAACATGGCCACCATCGGCGCCGATCTGGGCGCGCTGGTCGGCGGTAATTTCGTCAACCGCTTCAGCCTGGCCGGGCGCAGCTACAAGGTCATTCCGCAGCTCAAGCGCATCGAGCGCCTCAACGCCCAGCAGCTCCAGAACACCTACGTCAAAGGCCCCGAGGGGCGTCTGGTGCCGCTCAGCACCTTTGCCACCTTGAACAAGAAGACCGGCCCGCGTTCGCTCAGCCGCTTCCAGCAGTTCAACGCGGTGAAGATCAGCGGCGTGGCCATCCGCCCGCTGGACGAGGCGCTGCGCTTCCTCGAAGGCGAGGCCCGCCAGATTCTGCCCAAGGGCTACAAAGTGGACTACACCGGCGAATCACGGCAATTGCGGACGGAGGGCAACAAGTTTCTTCCGTCGTTTCTCCTGGCGCTGGTTCTGATC
Organism: Limisphaerales bacterium; assembly: GCA_038249465.1. Lineage (GTDB taxonomy): Bacteria > Verrucomicrobiota > Verrucomicrobiia > Limisphaerales > JBBRWD01 > JBBRWD01. The sequence goes on from JBBRWD010000059.1 coordinate 14,949, forward strand.
TTCCTCGTGCTGGCGGCGCAGTTCAACAGCTTCCGCGATCCGTTCATCATCCTGCTGGGATCGGTGCCGCTGGCGATGTTTGGCGCGCTGATCTTCAGCTTCCTCAAGATGCCCGCGCCGGACGTGCCCTTCTGGACCGCCGGCTGGACCACGACGCTCAACATCTATTCCCAGGTCGGCCTCGTCACGCTAGTGGGGCTGGTTTCGAAGAACGGCATCCTCATCGTCGAGTTCGCCAACGAGCTGCAACGCACCGGCCTTGGCAAGGTCGCCGCCGTGCGCCAGGCGGCGATGGTGCGGCTGCGCCCGGTGCTGATGACCAGCGTGGCCACTGTGGCGGGTCACTTCCCGCTCACGCTGGTGAGCGGCGCCGGCGCGGCGGCGCGCAACTCGATCGGCATCACCATCGTCGCCGGCATGGCGCTGGGCACCCTCTTCACGCTGTTGGTGATTCCCTCAATCTACGTGTTGATCGCCAAGCAGCATGTGGGCGAGGATCCCGGCGCCATCGCGCAGGACTTCGCGGAAACCGAATCCACCGAAGCCCCGGCCATCGCGTCTGCCGGCGCCGTGGTGAAATAACCGTCCGCCGCCGTTCCCCGTCGCGGCAGAGCGTCGCCATTTCAAAATTCCACGAGGATCGACGGCGGTCTGCCGACGCGCCGCTACGCTGGCCGGCGGTTCGCCAAGATTTTTCCCTCGCTCGAAAAACTCTCGACACGCGAAAGCGCCTCCGTAGCATCACGCCCTCGACCGATTTAACCAGAAACAAAAAGCAAAACTGCTATGGCCAAAGAATTCTTCGCCGGCATCCCGGCAATCTCCTACGAGGGTCCGACCTCGCGAAATCCACTCTCCTTCAAATACTACAATCCCGACGAAGTCGTGGAAGGCAAGACGATGAAGGAGCTTCTCCGTTTCTCGGTGGTGTACTGGCACACCATGCGCGGGATGGGCGGCGACATGTTCGGCGTCGGCACCTGGCAGCGCCCTTGGGAGGACGGCACCAATTCGCTCGCCATGGCCAGCAAGCGCGCGCAGGTGATGTTCGAATTCTGCCAGAAGCTCGGCGCGCCGTTTTATGCCTTTCATGACCGCGACGTCGCCCCCGAAGGCAAGACGCTCGCCGAGAGCCACAAGAACCTCGACAAGATCGCCAAGGAATTGAAGAAGCTCCAGAAGGACACCGGCATCGGCCTGCTCTGGGGCACGGCCTGCCTCTTCGTCAATCCGCGCTACATGCACGGCGCCGCCACGAGTTGCAACGCCGACGTCTTCGCCTATGCCGCGGGCCAGGTGAAGAAGGCCATCGAAGTCACCCACGAACTCGGCGGCGAAGGCTACGTCTTCTGGGGCGGACGCGAAGGTTACTCGACGCTGCTCAACACCGACATGAAGCGCGAACTCGATCACCTCGGCGCGTTCCTCCACATGGCGGTGGAGCACAAGAAGAAGATCGGGTTCAAGGGCCAGTTCTACATCGAGCCCAAGCCCAAGGAGCCCACCAAGCACCAGTACGATTCCGACGCCGCCGCGTGCCTGAACTTCCTCCGCGAGTACAAGCTGATGGGCGACCTCAAGCTCAACCTGGAGACGAACCACGCCACGCTGGCCGGCCATACCATGCAGCACGAACTCGAAGTCGCGGGCGCCGCGGGCGCGCTGGGCAGCATCGACGCCAACACTGGCGACCTGCTTCTCGGCTGGGACACCGACCAGTTCCCGACCGACATCTACCTGACCACGCAGTGCATGTTGTCCATTCTCAAATACGGCGGCCTCACCACGGGCGGCGTGAACTTTGACGCCAAGTGCCGTCGCGAGAGCTTCGAGCCGGCCGACCTGTTCCACGCGCACATCGGCGGCATGGACGCCTTTGCGCGCGGCCTCAAGATCGCGGCCAACATCCGCAAGGACGGGCGCCTCGGTGGATTTGTGAAGAGCCGCTACAGCTCCTGGGACAGCGGCATCGGCAAGGACATCGAGAAGGGCAAGGTCGGCTTCGCCGAATTGGAGAAGTACGCCCTCAAGCTCGGCGAAGTGAAGACCAACCAGAGCGGCCGCCAGGAGTTCCTGGAGAACCTGATCAACGAATACATCTGAGCCGCGGACAGACCGCGGCGTTTTCGCACCGCCGGGATGGGGAGACCTGTCCCGGCGGTTTTTGTTTCAGACCGGCGCGAAAGCAGCACAGCCGTCCCGGCTGCATGCGTAAGTCAGCTTTGAGGCGCGTTCGAGATTCAAAACCCGATGCAGGCGCGACGCCTGTGCTACTTTCGCGCCGGCTCTACGGCGTAATGGAATTGCCTGCCTCGCGGGCATGAACCTTCTTGCCAGCCGCCGGCGCAAGTTCTTCGGTTTCTGCGTGCCAACGATCTTGCGTGAGCGAGGTTATCGCATCGGGTTCTACAGTTCCGAACCGGACGAACCGGCCCACATGCATGTGGTCAAAGCGGGTTGCGCAGCCAAGTTCTGGCGTGGTCCGGTCCAGCTCAGTTGGAACAAAGGATTCCGCGAAGCTGAATTGCGCGAAATCGCCGAAATTCTGACGGCTCACGAAATCGAATTGATTGAGGCCTGGAATGAAACTGACTAACACCCCTCCGCCCGACGTGACGGCTGTCCACGTCACCGACGACCGGCTGACCTTCGATTTGGAGGACGGACGGTCGGTCAGCATCCCGCTGGCGTTCTACCCGACGCTGATGCTGGCCACCCCGGCGGAACGGGCGACATTTGAGATCTGCCATTCCTCCGTCTATTGGCCGAAACTGGATTGCGACCTGAGTTCCAACTGTCTCCTGCGCCGTGCGAAAGAGTCGGAGAAGTCCGCCCAACCATCCCGATTGAAGAAGCGGCAGCGCACGGCTGCCTGAAGAATTCGCGGCCAACATCCGTCAGGACGCGCGCCTCGGCGAGTTCGTGAAAAACCGGTATGCCTCTTGGGACAGCGGCATCGGCAAGGACATCGAGAAAGGCAAGGTCGGTTTTGCGGAACTGGAGAAATACGCCATCAAGCTCGGCGAGGTGAAGACCAACCAGAGCGGCCGCCAGGAGTTTTTGAAGAACCTGCTGAACGAATACACTTGAACTATTATCCGGCAGTTCAATGGCCACAAAATGGCACAAAAAGCACAAGAGAAGAACCGAAGAGAGCTTCATCTCCTCACTTGGCGAGCGAAAGCTCTGGCCGAGCCAAGCCGCTGACTCTTTGCGCCTTTTGCGCCTTTTGCGCCTCTTTGCGGCCCTAGAAACCCGCCTTAAAATCACCAGTTCGAGTGGGCGGCCCCAGCGGCTTCGAGAGGCTTGGTCCGGTAGAACCGCCACGGCAGCCACGCGGCCGAATCGTCCACCACCTCCGCTTCGCCGCCGAGCACGGTTTCGATGGCGATGGTTTCCCAGTCGAGCAAGTTGGTGGACGCCTGGACGACAAAGCTCTGCCCGGTGGCGCCGCGGATCCTGAACGCAAACCGCCCGTCGGCTCGCCGAACCCACTCGCTGCGGCTGAGACGCACCGGCGGCGGTGGCGCAGTGAGCGACAACGAGAACAGGTCGTCGTGGTCCACCGGCCCGGCGAGAACAATCTGATACGTCGTGCCAACCGCGGCGTGGAAGGCGACTTCGTTCTGGCCGCGCGCGACGAGTCTCAGCCCGGGCAATGAAGAACCAGTATAGACGGCCAGAGTCCTTCCGTAGTTCGCCCGAACGCAGGCGGTGCCGTTGGCGGGCGCGATCCACGACCACCAGAGCGTGCGTGATGTCGGACCCAACCCGTGCGACGGTTCGTTCGGCTCGCGCGTGGCCGCAAGCATGGTGCCGTTAACCTGATTGGATGAACCTACGAGGACGGTGCGGTCGGCGAACTGATCATTGGCCGGTCGAGGGGCGGCCTCGAAGTGAAGGTTCATACTCCCAACACCGGCGCGGCCATTCAGGCTATCCAGGCAAAGCCGGTACGTTAGACCCGCCAGCACTGGGACCGCGAAGCGGTTCACCGGATCATCTGGCCGGATTGTCGGAATTCGGCGGGCGATGTTCTGCCCAATCAACGTCAGGTTCGTCAAGGTGTTTCCTGTGGAAACCATGACGAGCGCCAAATGCTGGTTGGTCAGCGGCGGTGGGATGCCGATAATGGCTATGCCGGTCGTGAAGGCGCTGAGAGCGGCGACCTCGATTGAGGACGACAAATTCGCCGGGATCGGGGCCAACAAATCATAGTAGCCCACAGGGACCATTGAACTGCCAGCAGTGTCGATCATCAGTCGCCCGTCTCTGGGCGCGGTCCAAGCCCACCACAACGTCCGGCCATTGTGATATGAGTCCACTGCTTCTTTCGATTCAGTCGTGGCGCCCCAGTTGGTGGCGAGCACGGTGAGGTTGGTCCCCTCCAGGCGGATGGCCCTGGCAAAATCATCGTTGGCCGGTTTGATGCGGATCACCACGGGATCGCTGATGGTGACGTTGCCATGTTCGTCCGTTGCGCGGACCGTCAGCGGGTATTGACCTGCCGACACGGCGGACCAGAGGAAACTCCAGGGCGCGTTGGTGGCGGTACCGAGCCGATTGGTGCCGGCCAGAAAGTCCACCGTGCGCACTGCGCCACCGAAGTGGACAACCCGCGCCGCCAACCGAAGCGAACGGCCTTCCGGGAACGTCGCGCCGGGAAGCGGAAACAGCAGACTGGCTTTGAGGATGTCCAGGCTCAGCGTGAACTCGTTTTGTTTGGGATTCACCGTGTCCACTCGGATGTGGTAGGTGAGGCCCACGACCGCGTTGAAGCGCGCGGCGGACCCGTACGCGGAGGCTGTCCAGTCCAGGTTCGCGAGAGCCGTACCGCGGAAAACGCCGATGGTCCGCACTTCGGAACTCCGCACGGTCACCAGCCCGGTCGCCGGAGCCGTCCAGGAATACCAAACTGTGCGGGTGCCGGACCAAGACTCGTAGGACGGCTCGCCTGCTTCAACGGTGGCACCTTGGTTGGATCCCATCACCGCCGCCGGCAGTCCCGCCAGAACGGTGCGGTCTGGAAAGTCATCATTCGAGGGCCTTCGGCGACAGGTCAGACGGAGATCAAAAGGCCCGGCGATACCATCGACCGCAATTTGATACGCCTGCCCGGCCTTGGCCTTGAACTGAAGGTAACCGTTCTGCCGCGCCAGCGCGGGCACTGCGACCACCCGTGCGAGATTGGTTCCTTGGTAAGCCTGAATCACGGGAACGTCCGCGGGAGTGGCCTCGATCGTCACCAACCCCGCGCTGGGAGCCGTCCAGGAATACCAGACGGAACGCCGCTCGATGGCGCCGAGGTGAACCGGTTCGCCGGGTTCCGAACTGGCCAGGGTGGTGTCGCCGGTGACGTTGAGATTGGTGCCAGTCAGGATTTGGCGATCGGCGAAGTCGTTATTCGGCGCGCGGTTGGTGAACGAAAGCGCAAACTCAATCGTTCCGTTGGCCGTCCATTGTCCGCAGGCCACGATGTGATAGGTCACACCACTCGTCACTTGGAACGCCTTGGTCTGCTCGCTTCGGGACCACTTGGGCGTCACGGACTGGAGCGTCGGCAGAGAAATGCCCGTAAAGACCGCCAGTCGGCTGCCGCTGCTGCCGCCGTGTCCGCGCAAAGTCAACAACCCTGTCGCCGGCGCCGTCCAGGACCACCACACGGAACCCGAGGAGTAGCACGTCCCGATGGATTCAGCCGGCTCGACGGTTGCACCCAGATTGTGTCCGAGCACCAGCGTCTCGGTCCCGGCGATGACCGAACGTTGCGCAAACGCATCGTTGGTCGGCGCCGGGCGAAGGCACAGATCGAATCCCCGTCCCAGCGCCCAGGAGCGCACTTGGATGTGGTAAAGCGTGCCTGCGGTAGCCAAGAAGGGTCGGGAAGCGGCTTCGCAGGTCTCTTTCACGGCAACTCTATTGAGCAACGACAATACTGGTCCTTCGTAAGCCACCGCCCCCACGCTGCAGCCTGGAGCCGAGCCGATAACGTAAAGAGCGGTCTCAGATACCATCCAGGCGTACCATATCGAAGAGTCGCCACTCGTGCCCCAGGGGGTGGGTTCATTGACTTCGATAGTCGCATTGGCGGTCGAGCCAGAGAAGCAGACTTCTTCGCCCGCCAGCACCGTGCTTGCGGAGAATGCGTCATTCGGAGGTGTCACGTGAAGATCCACCGGCGATGATTCGCGAACGACGCCATGATCATCGATCGCCTTGCCGACGAGAGCGTAGTCTCCCGCCGGCAGGTTGCTCCAAACAATGGAATAGGGCGCGTTCGTGACCATGCCCAGCCTCGCGCCGTTGGCGAAAAACTCGACGCGACGGATGATTCCATCCACGGGCGTCGTCGTGACGTTAAGAAACAGGTTCGTGCCCGCCAACTGGTCGCTCGTGGGTGGGAGATCAAGACTCACAGTGGATAGGACGAGGGAGAGGTCAAGGCACTCGGAATCCACACCTGGATAAGGCGGGACGACCCTCCAATTTGCGCCCGATCGGTACACTGCGATCTGGTAGGTCGCTCCCGAAGTCACCGGGCACACCACGGTCGAGATACCACTCGCTACGGTCTGCAGGCTGCCCAGTTGCGTCCCGGAGAAGACTGCAACGGTACGTCCGAACAGAGAAAACCAACGAGACTGCAGCGCGAGAGTGGCACGACCGGAGACGGGCGCAGTCCAAGTCCACCAAGTCGATCCCTGTCCAGAAGCGGTTGGGGGCACGGGTTCACCGGATTCCACCGTTCCAGCACCGCAGGCAGGGCTTCTGATGTCCGTGCCGGAAAACTCGATGCGGTTGGCAAATGCGTCATTGGCCGGCACCACCAGCATGACCGCCTCCGGCGATTCACGCCGTTGGCCAGATCCATCGATGGCCACGGCCTTCAGCGAATACCACCCGGCGGACAGATTGGTCCACCGATGGTCGAAGGGCGCGTTGGACAGCACCGTGAGCAAATTCCCGTTGGCGTAGAATTCCATCCGGCTGACTTCGCCATCGGCCGCAGTCGTGGTCGCGGTGATGCGCGCCTCGGTTCCCGCCACAAGACTGGCGCCATTCGTCGGTGAAACGATGCTCACGGTCGAAAGCAGAACACGGAGCAATCCCTCGCCATCGCCCGACACGCGGATGAAGTAGTTCGTTCTCTCCGATACTTCAAACCAGCGAAAAGGTATGGGGTAGCGATCGGGAACTTGCGTCAGGTTTGAGAGCGCGTTCCCCGTGAAGACCTTCACCTGCTGGGAGTATTCGCACGACACCGCGGCCAGCCCCGAGGTCGGTGGTGTCCATGAATACCAAAGGGACTCGTCGTAGCCGTATATGGGATACCGCTCCTCGCCCGCTTCCACCGAGGCCAACCAGACCGGAGCAGCCACGGCGACATTCGCCCCGCGGATCACCTGAGGGGTGGCGAAACTGTCGTTGGTTGGCGGTGGGAACAGAGCGAGGCGCAGTTCGAAATTGCCGTGGCGAATCTCGTACGACGCAGAATCGACTGCGATCTGAAAGGTCTGCCCGGCGCTTACTTTGTGTCGCCGCCCTTGCCCGATGTCCTGCGCGTTCTCAACTCTATCGAGATCGATCAGCCTTTCGCCGCCATATACCCCCAGTTGCATTTCACGGTAATCGGGCGTTGTCACCCGGATCTCCAGCGTCCCGGCGAACGGTGCCGTCCAGGTCCACCACAACGAGTGACCGCTGCCGCCGAGGTCGGTGGGCTCTCCGCGTTCCCGGGAGGCGAACTGGTTGGACGTCCGCACCACAATATTCGATCCAGTCAACCGGCGGCGTTGGGTGAAAAAGTCGTTGGCCGGACGCACCCGGATCGTTCTTGGTGCGGAGGCAGTCATCACACCGTCGTTATCGGTCGCGACCGCGCGGAGTTCGTGCGTGCCGCCGCATGGCGGCGCCCAGGAGAGTTTGAACGGCTGGTTGGTCGTACAGCCGAGCCATTCGGACCCGGCATAGAAATCGACGCGCATCACGCAGCAATCGGGGTCCGACCCGCTGGCCAGGAGGGTGATGTTGGTCCGGTCGCTCAGGATCGCACCGGCCAGCGGCGTCACCAGTTGGACGCTGGGCGGCCGGGTCACAGGAGCCGGATCCCGAAAGGCCGCCACAATGGGCGCCGTGAGATTCAACACCTGCGCATTGTTCGCCGCTTCAGGTTGGCCCTCGGGAATGCCCAGCCGGTGTCCGCCGAAGAGGATGGCGGGATTGGAGAAAAACGGCAGCCGCTGACCGAAGAGCGATTCCACCGTGCCAAACTCCTTGTTCGTGAGCGTGAAGGTGTAGCCGTAGGCAAAATGAAACGCCCCAACGTCGTCCGCATACTGCCGTTCCCGTTGGCAGCCGAAATTGGAACTCAACGCCACGGGCAGATACCAACCACCCGTCAAGCGGGAGCGGCTGATGACACTGAACGCGTTCGCGGCGGAAGGCCCCGGCAAACCTGCGAAGCCGCTGAAGTTGCCGGTTTCGGTGACCAAGCACACCAAATCGGCCTGGTGCTCGTTGCGCCATGCCGGGACTTCGTCCAGGAAGCCGTCGAAGGCATTCCGCAGGCGCGCGAGGTCATTCGAGTAGCTGCCCGATTCCTCATAGGCGATTTCGCCTGCATGAACCAGGCGCAGGCGGGCGTTGACTCCGCTGTTTTGAAACACGGTGTTGGCCTCGACGACGGCAAATTGAATCTGTCTCGTGATGAGTTCTCTCCCCCCGGCGCCGTCGCGGGCGCGGGGCGTGTACAACACCATCAGGTCCACGATGGCGACCGGAGGAACCGGCGCCGCGAAGACCGCCGCAGTTGACGCAAGAACAAAGACGAGGAGCGTGACGAAGCGTTGAATCCATTCCCTCCGTTGGCCACCGGGCAGACCACTATCGCGCCGCGTTTTCCCACTCATGTTTCGGGGAGAATGCGTGGCGACCACCGGTGATTCAAGACCGAATTACCCTCCATCACATGAACGAAGCCGAATTGATTGAAATCTGAAATGAAACTGAATAACACCCCTCCGCCCGACGTGACGGGGGTCCACGCCACCGACGACCGGCTGACCTTCGATTTGGAGGACGGTCGGTCTGTCAGTATCCCGCTGGCCTTCTACCCGACGCTGATGCTGGTTTCCCCGGCGGAACGGGCGGCATTTGAAATCTGCCATTCTTCCGTCTGTTGGCCAAAACTGGATTGCCATCTGAGTTCCGACTGTCTCCTGCGCGGTGCGAAAGAGTCGCGGAAGTCCGCCCAACCATCCCGTTCAAAGAAGCGGCAGGGTAAGGCTGCCTGAAGAATTCGCGGCCAACATCCGTCACGAATTCCTCGAAAACCTGATCAACGAATACATCTGAGCCGCGGACAGACCGCGACATTTTCGCACCGCCGGGATGGGAGACCCGTCCCGGCGGTTTTGCTGGCACCAGCCCCGCCCGCCGCCTGAACATTCCCGACGGCGCACCGGGATTGACGCGCCCTGCCTCCAAACCTCCTCAATGGGTGCAACACCAGAGGTTTGGTTTCGCACAATTCCCGAAAAGTCCTCCCGACCTCCCCGAGCCCATCGGACGACCGGTTTCATCTGGCGGAGGTCGGCAAAAGCCCGCGCGACGACCAATTATATTTGGCGGAGGTGAGGAAAAATTGGCGAGACCACCGCATTCAGCCGGATGCGGGTGTGCGCTGGGAATGTTGCGGTCGCATTTGACCGGTCGCGAAGGACGGCCCGGCAGCCGGTGACCGCGCGCGGGCGCATCTGGCCGCCGCGACAGTTGGCCGATGGACTTCTTGAACGGGCAACCAGGGGAATCTTTCGGGCGGCGAATGAACCGGTCCGCCCTCGCCCGGCCTGCGGACATCCTCACCCATCCGATGGGTGAGAGGTGGTGCGCGGAAACTCCCAATATCTCCGGACGCATTTGCGCACTGTCCCCGGCGCGCAGCCTTCAGGCCGCTTCGAAAAGCGGTGGGACGAGGTGCCATCATTTCCCGGCGGGTTGGCGCACGGTGAAGCGACGTCAACGTCGCGCTCCAACCCGGTTGCATCCGGGGGCAATGCGCGGAAGCCCCCAATACCTCCTCGAATGCCGGAATCGGTTTGACTGGCCTCGGCTGCGTGGGTGGAGTGCTGCCGTCTTGACCATGATTCCCGGCGCTCAAAATGCATCTGACGCTTCCCGCGACCGCGCGCGCCTGCGCCTGACCATTCGCGGCGCCGTGCAGGGCGTGGGCTTCCGGCCTTTCGTCTTTCGCCTGGCAACCAGCCTGCAGCTTGCCGGGTGGGTCAAAAATTCGCCGGAAGGGGTGTTGATTGAAGCCGAGGGCACGCGGGCCAGACTGGAAGAGTTCCGCGAACGTCTCCCGCTTGAAAAGCCCGCCATCAGCCTGATGCAAACCATCGAGAGCGAATGGCTGGCGCCGCGCGGCGAACGCGAATTTCAAATCCAACACAGCGAGACCGGCGGGCTCAAGACGGCCCTCGTGCTGCCCGACATCGCAACCTGCCCGGATTGTCTGCGCGAGATTTTTGATCCGACAAACCGGCGCCACAGATATCCCTTCACCAACTGCACCCATTGCGGCCCGCGCTTCAGCATCATCGAAGCGCTGCCCTACGACCGGCCGCACACGACAATGAAGGCGTTTGCCCTGTGTCCGCAGTGCCGCGCCGAGTATGAGAATCCGTCCGACCGCCGGTTTCATGCGCAGCCGAATGCGTGTCCGGCATGCGGTCCGCGCCTGGAACTTTGGGATGCAGGCGGGACACCTGTGCTACTTGCTTCCGACCCGCTGCGCTCGGCGGCGGACGCTCTTCGCGCTGGACGGATCGTCGCGGTGAAAGGTCTCGGGGGATTTCACCTGATGGTGGCGGCGCACCTGGAGGAAAGCATCCGGCGGCTGCGCGCGTTGAAGCATCGCGAGGAGAAACCGTTCGCCTTGATGGTCCCGATGCTGGAGGAAATCCGCCGGCACTGCGAGGTTTCGAAACTGGAGGAGCAACTTCTCACGTCGCCACAAGCGCCGATCGTGCTGCTGCGCCGCCAAGCCTCACGTTTCACGTCTCACGTTTCACGACCCACTGCTCATGCCGTCGCGCCCTCGGTCGCTCCCGGCAACCCCTGGCTCGGCGTGATGCTGCCCGGCACGCCGCTGCACCATCTCCTGCTGCGCGAACTCGGTTTCGCCGTCGTGGCCACCAGCGGCAATTTGTCGGATGAACCGATTTGCACCGATGAACACGACGCGGTGCGACGGCTCGCCGGGCTGGCTGATTTCTTCCTCGTCCACAACCGTCCCATCGCGCGGCACGTCGATGATTCCGTGGTGCGCGTGGTGGCGGGACGCGAGATGGTGCTGCGGCGAGCGCGCGGCTATGCACCGTTGCCGGTCGTGTTGACCGCGACACCGCCCGCAGCGCTCGCGGTGGGGGCGCATTTGAAAAATGCCATCGCGGTGTCCGTCGGGCCGCAGGTTTTTCTCAGCCAGCACATCGGCGATCTCGAAACGGAGGAGGCGCTCGGCGCGTTCCGGCGCGTCATCGCCGACCTGGAAAACTTTTACGAAATCCGCCCTGAGGTGGTCGCCTGCGACGCGCATCCCGATTATCTCTCCACGCAGTTCGCGAAGCAGGCCGGGCTGCCGCTGTTGCCGGTGCAACATCACTGCGCGCATGTCCTGTCGTGTCTCGCTGAGAACGGGGCCACCGGCGATGCCCTTGGAGTCTCGTGGGATGGTACTGGCCTCGGCGACGATGGCACGATCTGGGGCGGCGAGTTCCTGCTGGTGAACGAATCAGGCTGCGACCGGCTGGCGCATTTGCGCACGTTCCGCCTGCCAGGCGGCGACGCAGCGGTCAAGGAACCCCGGCGCGCGGCGCTGGGCCTGTTGTTCGCCGCGTTCGGCGCGGACGCGTTTGCGATGAAGCACCTCGCGCCAATCGCGGCCTTCAGCGAGACGGAGTTAAAGGCGCTCCGCCAGATGCTGGTCCGCAGAGTGAACTCTCCGGTGACTTCAAGCGCGGGACGATTGTTCGACGCGGTGGCGGCGCTGGTCGGATTGCGGCAGCGTGTGGCCTTTGAAGGTCAGGCAGCCATGGAACTGGAATGGGCCATCGAACCCGCTTTGGCGGAGGCAGGGCGCGTCTGTTCCCAGCGCGCCGCGGACCGCTCTGAACAACCGAACGGCGCGCTGGGGACAGTCGCGCCCCACCCTGCCGGCTTGTCGTCGAGCCCACGATCCGGGCAATACGAGTTTCAACTGATCGAGTTCCCATCCCCTGCCTCGCCTATCCCCGCCGCCGCGACGCCTCCGCTCGTGCTCGACTGGCAACCGCTGCTCGAAGGCATCCTCGCTGATTTGCAGGCGGGCGTGCGCGTTGCGGAAATTTCGCGCAAGTTTCACGACGCAATGGCCGGAGTCATCGTGGACGTCGCCCGTCGGGCTGGCCGGCACTCGGTGGCGCTTTCCGGCGGGTGTTTTCAGAACTTATACCTTGCAGAACAATCCATTTTGCGTTTGCGTGTCGGCGGATTCCAACCGCTCTGGCACCAGTTTGTTCCGCCGAATGACGGCGGCATCGCCCTGGGCCAGATGGCGGCGGTCGCGCGCAGAAAGTGATTTAAGATGTGCCTCGCCATTCCCGGAAAAATACTCAGCGTCGCCGGTGACGAACCGCTCCAGCGGAGCGGACGCGTCAGCTTTGGCGGCGTGGTCAAGGAAGTGAATCTCGCCTACGTGCCCGACGCCGTCATCGGCGATTACGTCATCGTCCATGTGGGCTTTGCGTTGAGCAAGGTGGACGAGGAAGAGGCGAGGCAGACCTTCGAGTATCTTCGCCAGATGGGCGAACTGGAGGAACTCGCCGCCCCACCTGGCCCGGCGGCGCCCCCGCTCGTTCCCAAGCCGTCGCACTGATTACCGCGGCCCACTGAAGCGCCATGAAGTACCTCGATGAATATCGTGATTCCGCCGCGACGCACCGCCTCGCCGCCGAAATCAAGCGCGTCACCACCAAACCCTGGGTCATCATGGAAGTGTGCGGCGGACAGACGCATTCCATCGTCAAGTTCGGCATCGACGAATTGCTGCCGCCGGAGATCACGCTCGTCCACGGCCCAGGCTGTCCGGTGTGTGTCACGCCGCTGGAGATCATCGACCGCGCCATCACCATCGCCTCGCAGCCCGGGGTGATTTTCTGTTCGTTCGGCGACATGCTGCGCGTGCCGGGGTGCCACAGCGATTTGCTCTCGGTGAAGGCGGCGGGCGGCGACGTGCGCATTGTTTACTCGCCGATGGACGCGGTCAGAATCGCTCGTGAAAATCCGGACCGCCAAGTGGTGTTCTTCGCGGTCGGCTTTGAAACCACCGCGCCGCCGAACGCCATGTCGGTCCATCAGGCCAAACGCGAGGGCTTGACCAATTTCTCCATCCTCGTCTCGCACGTGCTCGTGCCGCCGGCGATGGAGGCCATTTTGTCGTCGCCGAACTGCCGCGTGCAGGCGTTCCTCGCCGCGGGGCACGTCTGCACCGTGATGGGCACCACCGAATACGAACCCATCGCGAAGAAGTATCACGCACCGATCGTCGTCACCGGCTTCGAGCCGGTGGACATCATGCACGGAGTGCTCATGGTGGTGCAGCAGCTCGAATCCGGCCGCGCGGAGGTGGAGAATCAATACGCCCGCTCCGTGCGCAAGGAAGGCAATCCGCCGGCGCAGCAAATCGTGCATGAGGTGTTCCGCGTGATCCCCCGCAAATGGCGCGGCATCGGCGAAATCCCCGCCAGCGGCTGGGGTCTCACGCCGGAATACGCGGCGTTTGATGCCGAATTGCGCTTCGGCGTGGCCGACCACCGCGCCGATGAATCGCCGGAGTGCATCAGCGGATTGATTTTGCAGGGCTTGAAGAAACCGCACGAGTGCCCGGCCTTCGGCACGCGCTGCACGCCGGAACGGCCCCTGGGCGCGACGATGGTTTCCTCGGAAGGCGCCTGCGCCGCCTATTACCGCTATCGCCCGCCGGTGGTGGCAAAATAGCGCGCTGAACTCAACCAAGCTGTGGACAAAGAATTCGCCCTCAACTGCCCGATTCCGATTTCGGATTATCCGCAGGTGCTGCTGGCCCACGGCGGCGGCGGCAAGCTGATGCAGCAGCTCATCGAGAAAATCTTCCAGGCATCTTTCGCCAATCCGCATCTCGGCCAGCACCACGACGGCGCCGTCATGGAACTCGGCGGACAGCGCATCGCCTTCACGACCGACTCGTATGTCGTGCATCCGCTGTTCTTCCCCGGCGGCGACATCGGCACGCTCGCCATCAATGGCACCGTCAACGACCTCGCGATGTGCGGCGCGCGCCCCAAGTGGCTCAGCGCCGGATTCATCATCGAGGAAGGATTGCCAATGGAAACGCTCTGGCGCATTGCGCAGTCCATGAAAACCGCCGCCGCCGCCGCGGGCGTCACGCTCGTCACGGGCGACACCAAGGTGGTGGACCGCGGCAAGGGCGACGGGGTGTTCATCAACACGGCGGGCCTCGGTGTGATCGAGCACGCGCTCGTCATCAGCCCCGCGAGTGTGCGCGCCGGCGATGTCATTCTGCTGAACGGCGACGTCGGCCGGCACGGCATGGCCATCATGTCGGTGCGCGAGGGTTTGGAATTTGAGACGGCCATCGAAAGCGATTGCGCGCCGCTCAACGGCGCCGTGCAGTCCTTGCTCGACGCGGGCCTCGAAGTGCATTGCCTGCGCGATCTCACCCGAGGTGGGCTGACGGCGGGATTGAATGAAATCGCCCGAGACGGTCGTGTGGCCATCGAAGTCGAGGAGAACGCCATTCCCGTGCTGGAACAGGTGCAGGGAGCGTGCGAGATCCTCGGACTGGACCCTCTCTATGTCGCCAACGAAGGACGCTTCATCACCTTCGTGCCGGCGGCGCAGGCCGACCAGGCTTTGGCCGTCTTGCGCGCTCATCCGGCCGGAGAGGGCGCTTGTCGCATTGGACGCGTGCGCGATGACGGCACGCCGGGCCAGGTGACGATGACGAGCCGCATTGGTGTGAGGCGAATTCTCGACCTGCTCAGCGGCGAACAACTCCCGCGGATTTGCTGACGAGGCTTCATTCGCCGGTGATCGCGCCAACAAGGAGTTCGCCCTCAACCTTCGCGAACATCTGCTGTAGCAGCCGACGTGAGGAGGCTCATTTTATTCCTGGCGGTTGCAGATGAATTCCGAGCGGACTCACGTCCGCTAGAGGAATGCGACAGGCTTCCCAAGCGCATCCTGTCATGTCGGATTGTCGTCCCTCCCACGGCCAGGTCAGTAGAGATTCCAAGCTCAGCGAACGACGCGGGCGGGAGGGGTGGACCTGAGAGGCAAGTCCGAATTGACGCACTGCAGCCGGCGGAAATGCATGGCGGCGGCGATTGATGCCACCCTTGCCCGGAAGCTCCGCCAGGAGCGCTCTGTTTATAGCAGATCGAATCAGGGAGGAATCCAGCCCCGGTAGAGCGGGATGTGCCATTGCGCTCCTCCGGAGCTGGGGGATTTCGGGGAGGTGGGCGGGCTATAAACATTGCTGCCCTCCGGGCCTGTCTGGATGCGTCCACAGAAAAATCCATGCCGCGGCGCAGCTACTTCGCGTCAACGCGATACGAGGTTGTTTAGCCGAAACCAACATCTGGATATTTTTCCTGAATCGCCTTGCTGAGTGATTGCATTAAGCCGCCGTACTCTTCAATCGTCGGATTTTGGTCGATGGGCAGGGGACGGTCATAGCCCGCCAGACCCCGGCCTTGAGTCTGGTAAAATAGCTGCACGCCTCTCCGTTCGGAGCGGCCACTCACCCACCGAATCGCATCCCAAGAATGAAAGACTTTTCCATATCTGATCCCCGCAGCCGAGATCTCCAGCGAGATGCTCGTTCGAGTAAGCCATCTCTTGAGGAGAAACAAGCCACCGAGAGCTAAGACCAATCCAATCCCGCCGATGAAGATCGCCGCTCCCAGAGCCTTCAGAGACCAGGCTGTGTGGCCGATGCCCAGCACGAGATACCTTAACGGTATGATCCCGAACGCCAGAAACAGGCAACCACCGAGCAAAATCTGCGGCTTGCGATATGTGTATGTCCCTGCAAAAAAGACTTGGGACGACGCATTCATTATCGGCTAACGGCCAATACAGGTCTTCAAAAACTATTCAGCGTCGGCGCGTGATCCTCGCCCGCCTTTGCACTACTGCAGCTTCACCCATGCATTGTTCTTCGCGCCCTGGTAGGCGGCTTCCATCACGCTGACGCGGGCTGCGGCTTCGCGCGGTGTGACCAGCGGTTGGCCGGCTTTGCCCTGCACGGCATTGATGAATTGGTGCAGCGGCGCTTGCGGCCCGGTCGGCAGCGTGGTCCACGGTTTCTTGCCATCGGCGCCGTCCACCTTGCTGCTCTTGAAGTAGAGTTGCCCGTTGACGATGACGGCGTGGCCTTCGGTGCCGCTGATTTGCAGGGTGACGGGGTCCATGACATCGACCCAGCCGGCGGCCAGCGTGCCGAGCGTGCCGTTCTTGAATTTCATCAGCGCCTCGCCGGACTCATCGCAATCGCCGTAGCGGCCGGTGACGACGTTGACCTGCGCGGTGATGGATTCCACGTCACCGAGCAACCACATCATGATGTCGAGCATGTGCGTGCCGAGGTCGCCGAAACCGCCGACGCCAGCCTGCTTCGGATCAGCCATCCAGCGCCACGATTCCGCCGGCTGGTCGGGCTTCTCATCGAACCAGCCGCCGAGCGAGCCGGTGTGGCAGTTCGAGGCGCGCACGCGGGTGATCTTCCCGAAGTTGCCCTGGGCGATTTGTTCCTTGAGAAAGAGATGCTTGGGGTCGGTGCGCATGAAGTAGCCGGTGGTGAAGAGCAGTCCGGCCTGATCGATGGCGTCGGCCATTTGCCTGCTCTCGGCGGCGGTGATGCCGAGGGGTTTCTCGACGAACATGTGCTTCTTCGCCTTGGCCGCCGCGGCGACGAGTGCCGGATGACGCCCGGTTTCCGAGCAAATCACGACGGCCTGCACCTCGGGATCGGCCCAGACGTCGTTCACGTCGGTGACGACTTTGCTGCCGGGGAGTTGCTTCGAGCGGACTTCGGAACGGCGCACATCGGGATCCCAGACGTATTTCACCTTCACGTCGGGACGGCCCTTGAGGAGGTTGACGAAGCTGGGCGTGTGAATATGCGCGCAGCCGACGAAGGCCACGACGACGGGCTTGACGGCATCCTGCGCGAGACCCAGGAACGGTTGGGCGAAGGCGAGCACGGAAGCGGCGGTACCGGTGGTCTTGAGAAAATCGCGGCGTGTCGAGGCGGTCAGTAGAGAGGATGTATCAGTCATGGTTCGTTTTCGTTGAATGGGTTTTGGATGTTGTGCTGCCCGAGGTTAATCACGGAGGGAGGTTCGGTGGCAAGCCTGTGTTGGATTGCGGTGAGGTCAGGAACGCAATTGAATGCTGGTCATCGAATCGAGATCCCGGGCGAACCGGGGCCAATGGCGCGTTGATGGAACATCGAGTGTGACCCGCCCCAAAACCGTGGAAAATTTCCTGTGTTCACGCGCCAGGTTGTCCGCTACGGTGCGCGCCGCTAATCAATACTATGACTGCAAATGGAATTCTCTGGGTTTACATCGTCCTCCTCGTCGTCGGCGGCATCATGGGCTGGGTGAAGGCGAAGAGTCGCGTCTCGCTGATCATGTCCGTGGGCTTTGCCGCGGTGCTCTGCCTGTGCGCGGCGCATGTCATCAACGTCCCGCACCTGGTGGACATCCTCCTCGTCGTGTTGCTGGTGGTCTTCCTCATCCGCCTTGGCAAAACGAAAAAGTTCATGCCCGCGGGACTCATGTCGTTGGTCACGGTCCTCACGCTCGCCTTGCTGCATCTCGCCAAGTAGTCCCGCGCGCGGCGAACCGTGGCGCTTTTCCCAACGCCGACGCTTCGATCCTTGGGCTGAAGCCTTTACCGTTCCGCACCACGCGCAAAAAAATTCCCGCGGCGCACAGGCTCCGCGGGAGGTTTCGGCCGGTGATGGTGGAAAATCAGATCGCCATGTGCGCCACGTAGCGACGGAGGCGGTTCATCGCCTCGGCGTCCAGTTCCCGCTCGACCAGGCCGCGCTGGCCTTTGACGAGGATCTGGATTTTCTTTGCCTGCGAAATGCGGGCCAGTTGCGCGGGCAGGATTTCATAGACGGCGCTTTCCTGCGCAAATTCCTGACCGTTCTCCCTGGTGTTGGTCCGGGCGTTGAGACTGCCGCTGCCGGTGAGCTTGTAGGGCGTCCCGTCGGCAAGGATGGTCAGCGACTGGCCCGGGTCGATGGCCAGCGCGCCGGTTTCCACGCGGGCCATGTATTTGATGCCGATGAAAATGGGGGCGCGGCTGAACTCCTTCGAGTAGCGGGTGGCGCTGAGCCAGATCAATTCACGCGGTGGATTACCCGGTCCTGGAAGCAGCACATCTTCCATGGCGTCGGTCCGCTCGTTGGTGAATTGGTTGACCTGCGTGGTCACGTCGGGCGCTTTGGTGGCACATCCGGCGAGCACCAAAGCAAGGAACATCAGGGAGGGTAGTTGCTTCATGGGCTAAGTTTTCGGGTCTGGCGGAGTTTTTTTCAAGTCTTCAACGAGACATTTCTCCACATCGCCAAATTTCCTCCGGTTCTCTTCGCTCAGGTCCATCAGGGCACGGTGCGCCTCCAGGCTGGTCTCGGTCAGCTCCCGGCGGCTGGGAGCGGGGCTGGAGGTGAGGTCGAGCGGCGTCAGACCGGCGGGAATTTCCTGCGCGCTGGCGAGGCGGCCAAAGAGGGCTTTGACCCCAAGGTTGTCGAGCATGTCATCCACCCGCTCGCCCGCGCCCAGCAACTCGATGTGCGTCGCGGCGCCGGTGACAGCCCCGGCCGCCATCCCGAGGCTGAACTTGGCCAGCACGCCCACGAAGGTGCTGTCCATCAGCACGCACTCGCGCAGGTCGAGGATGAAGCGCTCAACGCCACGCGCCTGGAGGGTTTGCAGCAGGCTCTTGAACTCGGCGCTGCCATTGAAGTTGGCCCGGCCCGCAAGTTTGAAGCAGGCCACTTGCGCACCGACCATGACTGTTAAATTGCCGACAGGGCCATTCATGACGACGTGTTTGCTGGCGATGACTATGGTTTTGCCGCCGGGGTGAGTCAAGCAACCGGTCCGGCCGCGAGTGACGAAAATCGCGCCTCCCTTGCCTCGCTCATCGCACCGGCTTGCCCCCGGGGGGCGTTGGCCGGCGCACGATCTGGACGAGCGTCTGTTGCAACACCAGCGCGTCATCGAGCTGGCTGGAGATGAGTTTCTGGTTGCAAGCGAGCAGCAGTTCCATCGCTTCCAGCAATTCGTCGAGCGTGAAATTGGCGGCGTGTTTGATGGCCTTCTCGAGAACGAACGGGTGCAGTGCCAGCGGATTGAATCGCTTGTCCGCCGGCACCTGATCCACCGGCACGCGGGCCAGCGCCGTCTTGAGCGATGGCCCGCCTGCGCCGGATCGAATCCATCCCTCGCGGATCATCTCCCGCGAAAGAAGCATCGTCCGCACTTTTGAAATGATCCCGTAAAGCAGGCCGATGACGGATTTCTGTTTGTCGAACTGCATCGACCACAACTCCTCATCCAGCCGGCGGAGCAACGCCGGCAGGTTGCGCTCGCCCAGCGCGTCGGCCACGGCAAAGGCCCGCGCCTGCTTGTTGCGGGTGACGATGGCTTGGACCTGTTCGAGCGTGATCTCGGTCGCATCGCCCGCGTAAAGGCAGAGTTTCTCCACCTCAGTGATCAACTGCTGGCTGTTTGGCCCGATGTTCTGCACCACCTCGCCCAGGGCGTCGTCGGCGATCTGCTTTTTGCGCGCGCGCACCTCGCGCAGCACGATGGTCTCCGCCTTGCCGGCCCAGTCGCGATCCTCGAGGGAGAGCGCGGCGAAGGCTTCGACCGCACCGAGTTTCTCGATGGTTTTGTAGAAGGTCTTCCGGCGATCCACCTTGCCGGCGCTGATCAGCAGCCGGACGTTCTGCCACGAGAACTCCTTCAACTCCTGCGCCAGCGAAACGAGATTCTCCGTCACCTCCCCCGAAGTCGAAGTGCGGTCGTCGCCAAGGAAGCTGCAATTCTGCAGCCAGACGGCCTTGCCGGAGCCGAAGAACGGAAGAGTTTGCAGCGATTCGCGGAGACGGGCCAGCGCGCGGCTGGCTTCGCCGGAGTTGGTGACCTGGGCGTCGATGGTTTCGTGGTCCATCCCACCCAGTTCGGCGCACCATTGCTGGTAGATCTGGCGGGCGCGCTGTTTGACGGCGAAATCGTCGTCGCCGTGGATCAAGGCCAGCGGCGCGGAAGTGGCGGCGGCCGGAGGCATCGCTCAATCGTTATCGACGCTGCCCTGCTGATTGATTTCCTCCAGCCACTTCGACATGTCCTCCACCTGTTCAAAAAGCGCGGAGGCGACAAAGAGCGGCCTTTTCTGCGCGGAGGCCAGCGCCAGGCAATCGCTTGGGCGCGCGTCCACCTCCACGATCTTCCGGCCGAGTTCGTTCTGCATCTGCAGAATGAGCCGGGCGTAATAGGTGGAATTCTTCAGGTCGGTGATCACGGCTCGCTCGATGGTGATGTCGAAGCCCTTGAAGATGCTGTTGATCAGGTCGTGCGTCAGCGGACGCTCCTTCGATTGCTCCTTGAGAAACATGCCAATGATCGCGCCCATGTTATGCTCGACCTGGATGACGAAGACCTTCTCCTCATTGCCCACGAAGATGGCGCAGCCGCTGTTGGCCGGGAGGATGCCGCGAATCTGGACGGGCACGACTTCGTTCTTCATGAGGCAAGTCTAGGACGCGATTTGCAAAAGACAAGCCCGGCAGCAAACGCCTCTTCCGACCCGGGAAGAGAGCCGCTGACGCCTCACTCGCCGCGCTTCGCTTGCAGACTATCCTTCAACTTTTGGGGGGCATTGATCGGCGGCAGACAGGTGGTTCCCACGCAAACGAAGGCGGTCGCCGCCGCGCCCTGCGGCTCCAGAGTTCGCGCAAATGTCTCCACTGGCCCGGTGGTGCCGAGCACGACCTTGTGCGGCTGAAAGACAGCGTGCGCCGCGCGGAGGAGGGCCCTCGTCTCCGGCGAATCCGGACGGCCGGCGACCACGATGCGCTGCGGTGGCGTCAGGCTGAAGTCGAGGGCTGCCAGCATGAGCGGCACGGCCTGCGGCTGCTGTTGCAAGCGTTCGGCAAAGAGCCGCAGACTTTTCGCGGCGGCGTCTGAAAACTCCTGCCGTTCGGTGAGGGCGCCCAGCTTTAACAACGCCAGGATGGCGACGGAATTGCCGGATGGCTCGGCTCCGTCGTAGTCCTCCTTCACACGCAAAATCAAATCGCTCGTGCCGGCCGGCGCCTGCCAGAAACCGCCGTCCTTCGCGTCGTAGAACTTCGCCAGCATCGCTTCCGCCAACGTCACTGCGAACTCCAGTTCCCCGGGATCGAGGGTCGCTTGATAGAGTTCGATCACGCCGAGCAGCAGGAACGCATACGCATCGAGCAACTGGGCGGTGTCGCGCTCACCATCGCGCCAGCGGTGATAAAGCGTCTTCGTCGAGTCGTCCCACAACTTGCCCCGGAGGAATTGCAGGTTGCGCTCCGCGGCGGCACGATACGCATCGTCGCCGAGCACCGCGAAAGCCCTGGCCAGCGACCCCAGCATCAGGCCGTTCCACGAAGCGAGAACCTTGTCGTCGAGATGCGGCCGGACCCGCTTCGCCCGCGCAGCAAACATTTTTGCTCTCGCAGAATCCAGCAGCGCGAGGTCAGCGGGCGGAAGATTCGTCTGCGTCACGCTGAGCACGTTTTGTTTCGGCAACGGATCGGGATCGCTGTGATCGACAAAGTTCCCCTCCTCGGTCACGCCAAAGAAATCTGTGATGACGTTGAATTCCCCGGGGGTGAGCAGGCTCGACAACTCGGCGCGTGTCCAGCAATAGAATTTCCCTTCTTTGCCCTCGCTGTCGGCGTCCTCCGCCGAGTAGAAGCCGCCGCCGGGATGAGTCATGTCGCGCAGCACGTAGCGAATAATGTCGCGAGCCACCGCAGCATGGCGCGCCTCGCCACTGATGAGATAAGCGTCGAGATAAAGGCTGAGAAGCTGCGCGTTGTCGTAAAGCATCTTCTCGAAATGCGGCACGAGCCATTGCTGATCCACCGAGTAGCGCGCGAAGCCGCCGCCGAGCTGGTCGTAGATTCCACCCGCCGCCATGCGGTCGCAGGTCAGCAACACCATTTTCACGGCGTTGCGGTCATCGTGCCGCACGCCGTAGCCCAGCAGAAATGACGGCAGGCTTGGCGTGGGAAATTTCGGAGCGGTGCCCCAGCCGCCAAAGACCGGATCGAATCCCTGCTGCAACGCGCGCCCCGCCTGTGTGACCACAGAGGGATGCAGCACCGCGTGCGTCGATTCCTGCGTCGTCACCTCCACGAGACGCCGGTGCATCTCGGCCGACTGGGCGACAATCTGGTCGCGGTTCGTCTGCCACGCGCCCGCGACGGATTGCAGCACCTGCTGAAAACTCGGCCGGCCGAAGCGCGGTTCGGGCGGCCAGTAGGTTCCGCCGTAAAAGGGTTTCAGGTCCGGCGCCAGAAAGACGTTCAGCGGCCAGCCGCCCTGACTGGACATCGCCTGCACGAACGTCATGTAAATCTTGTCCACATCGGGACGCTCCTCGCGGTCCACCTTGATGCTGACGAAATGCTCGTTGAGCACCCGGGCCGTCGCTTCCTTCTCGAAGGATTCGCGCTCCATCACATGACACCAATGGCAGGTCGAATAGCCGATGCTCAGGAAGATCGGCTTGTTCTCGCGCCGCGCCTTCGCGAAGGCGTCTTCACCCCAGGCAAACCAGTCCACCGGATTGTGCTGGTGCTGCAGGAGGTAGGGCGACTTCTCGCGGGCGAGGCGGTTGGCGTGCTGGGAGGCGGAGGACGTGGAGTGAGGCACGGTTAAGCGAGGGATGGAGGGCGGGGCGGAATCACGGCAGCCAGCGACGCCGGTAAAAACAAGCGCCGCCGTCAGGATGAACTGAAGTGTTGCCACACATGACACCGCCTAAACTACGGGCCGGGCGGCGATTGGGCAAAAGGAAATCTGCCCCCGATCCAAGGGCCGGGGCGGCTGATCGAGACACCCGGATGCCTCTTACAGAATCTCCAGCCCATCCGCCCTGCGCCATGTCCGCACCACGGGCAGGCGCGCCGATAGCAGCGCCTGCTTTCGCCACAGGCTGCCACGGACGATTGGCCAGCACCATGGGGATGCTTGAAGCCACGGAGCGCGAAGGCATGGTCTATGGCACCGGCTGGGACGCAACCGGCATCTGGAATTACTTCGCGTCGTTCAACGGGCACGCCTGGCTCTGGGAGGGCAATGGGCGCAAGGCGGCGGAGGTTCTCTACGCCTTCGCCAATCACGCGTCGCCAACGCTTGTGTGGCGCGAGGAGCAGACCCTGCAGGGCGAGAAATGTAAGAAAGTGAGCGAACTGCCGCACAACTGGGCCAGCGCCGAATTCATCCGCCTCACGATTTATCTGCTCGCGCTCGAGCGCGGCGATGAACTGCATCTCCTCGAGGGCTTGCCGGCGGAGTGGAGCAAGCCCGGTTCGGTCACGCGCCTCCAAGGCTTCGCCACCCCGTTCGGCCCGCTCACGATGGATCTCGATGTTTCCACCGACGGTCGGACGGCCAACCTGCACCTTGAACCACTCGCCGACCCGACCTGCCGGAAGGTGGTGGTTCACTTCGGCGGCTGGACAACCGCAGCCGGCAATTCATTGCTCGAACTGGACCCGAAGCAGCCGCACCACCGCACGATTTCAATCCGCCCGTGATGTTCATTCCTTCGTGAGCAGTGACCAAGTGGACCGCGATTCGCGAAGCGGGAATCCTGTCAGGAAAGACCGATGGGGCGCGGGCTTGGGAAGCCAATCGGTCCTTCCCTGAAAAGTGCCGCCGGGTGTGGCATTTTCCAAATCGCCCGACCGCGAAATTTCCTTTGCCGGGCTTTGGTCTGCCCTGCCAAAGTCCGGGTGTCGAAACGCCATGCTGACCACGCTGCGCATCAAAAACCTCGCCCTCGTGGCTGATCTCACCCTCGAGTTGCAGGCCGGGCTCAACGTCATCACCGGAGAAACGGGCGCGGGCAAATCGATCCTCATCGGGGCACTCGATCTCGTCCTGGGCGAGCGCGCCGACCGCACCTCGATTCGCACCGGCGCCGATGCCTGCACGGTCGAGGCGGTGTTCGACATCACGAAGCTGCGTGCGCCGCTGAAGTCGTTCCTCGAAGAAAACGGGCTCGAACCCTGCGAGGATGGCCAACTCGTGCTCAAACGCACCTTCACCGCCGCGGGCACCAACCGCCAGTTCGTCAACGGTTCACCCACGACGCTGGCGACCATCGGCGCCGTCGGCGAGTGGCTCGTCGATATTCACGGTCCGCACGATCACCAGTCGCTGCTCCACCCTGCTCGCCAGATCTCGATTCTCGACGCGTTCGGCAACCTGCACTCGGCGCGCGAAGTGTTCGCAGAACTCGTCCGACGACGTGCTGCCGTGGAGGCAGAGAAGGCGGCGTTGATTGTCGATGAGAAGACCTACGCCCAGCAGATCGATCTGCTGCGCTTTCAGTCGCACGAGATCGCCTCGGCGCAACTGCGCGCAGGCGAAGATGAGGAGGTTGAGCAGGACCACGGGCGCGCGAGCAACGCCGCCCGGTTGGTGGAGTTGAGCCAGGGCGCGCTGGCGCTGCTGAGCGAAAACGAGACTTCGATTCTCTCGCAAGCCGGGGCACTCGGTCGCGCGTTGCAGGAACTCCATCGCGTCGATGCCTCGGCCGGTCTGCTGCTAACGGCGCACGAACAAAACGTCGCCGCGCTGCGCGACTTGCAGGGCGAACTATCGCACTACGCCGACCGCATCGATCTCGACCCGGCGCGCCTGCAAGAACTCGAAGAGCGACTCAACCTCCTGCACTCGCTCAAGCGCAAATATGGCGCGACGCTCGCGGATGTCATGGCCTTCGGCGCCGAAGCCGCTCGCAAGTTGCTCAGTCTGGAGCAGCGCGACGTGGAACTCGCCCGGCTCAACGCCGAATTGAAGAAACTCGACGCCGAGCTGTGGCAGCGCGGCCAGGATCTTTCCGCAAAACGGCGAAAGCTCATCCCGCAGCTCAGCAAAGCCGCCGTCAAGGAACTGGCGGCGCTGGGCTTCAAGCAAAGCCATTTCGACATCGCGCTCACCACCGCCACGCCGACCTCGTCATCCGCCGCGCAACTAACGGCGTCGGGACTGGACACCATCGAATTTCAATTCGCACCGAATCCGGGCGAGCCGCCGCGCCCGCTGCGCGCCATCGCCTCGTCGGGTGAAATGGCCCGCGTGATGTTGGCGCTCAAGACCGTGCTGGCTGCGGTGGATGAGATTCCCGTGCTGGTCTTCGATGAAGTGGACGCGAACGTCGGCGGGGAGACGGCGCATGCCGTGGGCGAGAAGATGCGGCAGATTGCGCGGCAACGTCAGGTGCTGTGCGTGACGCATCTCGCACCGGTGGCCGCGCACGGCGAAGCGCATTTCGAGGTGACCAAGCAGGTGAAAGGCGGGCGCTCGATTTCCGAGATTCATCTGCTCGACCGCGAGGCGCGCATCACCGAACTGGCGCGCATGCTCGGCGGCCAGAGCGAGACGGCGCGAAAACACGCCGAAGCGATGCTCCCAAAGTAGCACAGCCGTCCAGGCTGCATCGGTCTCGGCCTCTCTGCTGACGAACCCGAACCGTCCTGTCCATTCAGCTGGGCGGCGGCGCTCACCAAAAAGAAACAGGCCGCGGAGCGCGTCGGTAGGGACGGATTCCACTCCGTCCCCAACCTCTGCCAGCCGGAACAAAGACGGGGACGCTGTGGAAAGCGTCCCTACCATGCGTCTGAATTCCTCCGCCATCGCGGATAAGTAACTTGGGGCCAAGCGGGGAATGCAACTGTGCGAGCAATAGCCGGGTCTGACGCGTGCTTGGAGCTATCAAATACCGCAATTCGCAGGACCGATTGTGGTTAAGGCGCTGCCAGAAAGAGAATCTGCGGAATTCAAGTCCGCTCACCGGATTTCGTGTGGCCATGCAATTGAAGGTCGGCCATAGTCTTGCTCATGCCCCGCTCACGCGGCGAAGCTGCAAAACTCGGCGACTACTACGAACGCATTTGGACAGCGGACAGCCTGCTGGACCTCTTGTCCGAAGAGGCGGTGTCGGTGGCTCTGGAGCCGTTTGGCCACACCGAGGCTGAAGGAATCGAGTTCATCAAGGAACTGCAAGACGGCACTCTTGAGTATCACTCCGCGAAGCGTCAGAAGATTGGTTTGGCGTGGTCGTTGGCGGATTTGGCGCGGACGAAGCCGAACGGACGGTCCATTCTTGGCGACTTGCTGGCGAAGCTGACACGCCAGTCGCACGCTCGCGCAGTGTTCATTTCTCAAACGGGCGCGAACGAGTTAATGGACCTCCACGACCGCGCACGGCGCTGTGCAACACCGGTTGACTGGGATAGCCAACTACAGGAGTGTTCAAAACACATCTTGGAGGATTTCGAACGCTATTTGCTTCCTCTTTGCGACAATAGACGGGACATCGCCCTCGATCGCTTGCAACGTTTGCGATCTCTGCCATTTGAGGAACAGGAGTTAATCAAGCGGGTGGCGCAGAAGACGGAGCAGAGGGTTTATCGACCCGACGGCGGCGAGGTCGACACGAAGGCAGTTCGTCAGATTCTTGGTGAGTTCGTCGTGCAACGCCTGGGACAAACCGTCAGAAACCCAGACGTGCGCGCTGAGCTTGAGCAGCATGGCTATTACCTGCGGGTGTGGGCCAAAGAGCATTCCTTGCTCGCCCGAGTTACCGAGTTGAATGAAATCCACCTTCGACCGATTCGTCAGCAGTACATCAACGGTAGCCTCATCGCGCGCATCGAAGTGAGGCGCGCAATCGAGGGCTTCACATCCACCGGAAATAAGGCGCAACTTGTCGTTGGGGCCGCGGGCTTGGGCAAAAGCTGCGTAATGGCAGAGATAGTTGCGCGCCTCATCATGGATGGATTACCCGTGCTGGCCCTCCGCCTCGACAATCTGCCTCACGTTCTGACGACGAAGAACCTTGGCAACGCATTTAGCCTGCCCGGATCTCCCGCCACAGTTCTTGCCGGTATGGCAAACGGTCGAGACTGCGTGCTGGTTGTGGATCAACTTGACGCGCTGAGTTTGGTGTCGGGTCGCAATGACCACTTGTGGCCGGTATTCGACCAACTCGTTGCCGAGGTTGGTCGGGTGCCAAACATGCGACTTCTCCTGGCATGTCGTGCCTTTGACCTCCAGCACGACGAACGGCTTCGTGCGCTGACCGGCGAACACGGGATTGCGACGACCATAGACCTCACTCCCCTTGATGTCGCGCAGGTGCATGAAGCGGTACGCATTTGCGGGGGTGACCCACAGCACCTCAATTCACAACAGACAGAAGTGCTTCGTATCCCCTTCAACCTCCAGCTTTACCTCCAAGGAGATCCAAATGGATTTGCGACGTTCCGCTCGGTGAAAGATTTGTTCGACCGATTCTGGGACCGCAAGTCCGCCATCGCGGCGCCCAATCTAAAAGCCCCCCAAGCTTGGGATGAATGCATCAGCATACTTGCGAACGCTCTGAGCAACGGGGCAAGCAGCGCGCCGGCTGACGTCCTCGATCTGCATGCCGAGGATGCCAAGACGCTTGCCTCGGTTGGAGTTTTCCTCCTTGAGAATCGCCGCTGGCGATTCTTCCACGAGACATTCGGAGATTACGCCTTTGCGCGCCAATTTGTGCGCAAGGGTCGCAATTTGATCAAATTCCTGTCGGAGGAAGGCGGCGAGCAGCATCTCTATCGCCGCGCACAAGTCCGGCAGATTCTCACCTACGAGCGGGACCGTGAATCCACAGTCTATCTCCGTACTCTTGGCCGCCTGCTCGCGGAGTCGCGAATCCGCGTTCACATAAAGAAGCTCGCGCTGGAATGGCTCTCTGAGAAATGGACCCCAAAATTCGGACCAGGAGCTAAGTTAGACTTTTCCGGCTCAGGCTGGGGTGAGAAAAGGCCGAGCCATGAGCAAAACAAAAAGAAAACGACACAGTGGAGCCTTCAAAGCCAAGGTGGGGTTGGAA
>JBBRWD010000060.1:0-43135 GCA_038249465.1 Limisphaerales bacterium
CGCTTTGGAATCACGGTCCAGCAGTATGATGCCTTTACGATTTCCTATATGATCCAAGAGGATATCGACGAGTGGATGTTGATTTACTACCTAGCATGTTATCAGGCAGCATTCCAGAAAGCACTCGATGGCTCTCCGCTAGGAGTCGGAGTGGGTGTTGAACCTGCTTCGCACCATCACTGGCCAGGAAGCAGCCCCACCCACCGATCCCGAGATTTTACAATGAAACAATCTCGCGGAGCAGCAGCAGTCGTCTCTCTTGGCGAATCTTTGGACGTGATTTCTGAGCAAAGTTCAATTTGTGAAATACTCGCGGTTTTGCGTTGATTACAAAAATGAAACCAGCAATTATTCTCCAGTCAGGCAATTAACCGGCCGAGCCATCATGCCTTGTATGCCAACCATCGAAGTAATGGATATCCTGCTGGTTGAGGACAACCCCGGCGATGCGCGCCTGGCGAGGGAGGCATTTTCGGAGACGCATTCCACGAACGCGCTGCATTGGGTCAACGACGGCGTGGAGGCAATTCACTTTCTCCGCCGCGAAGGCCGGCACGCCGCCGCACCACGACCGGATTTGATCCTGCTCGACTTGAACCTTCCGCGCAAAGACGGCCGGCAGGTACTGGCGGAGATCAAGGGCGACGCGGATTTGCGACGAATCCCGGTGGTGGTTTTAACGACTTCGCAATCGCAGGACGATATTCAACACGCCTATTCACTAAACGCGAACTGCTACATCACCAAGCCGGTCGTGCTGGAGGAATTCATCCGCGTGGCGAGGACGATTCAGGAATTCTGGCTCGACGTCGTGCAATTGCCGACGCGCTAACCGTCCGGCGGGCGGGTCAGGGCCGGGGCGCCGCCGCGCATGAAATTCAAGGGCACAACATGGATGTGGGGTCTGCTGGTGCTGCTGGCGCTGCTGCCCAGCGGTCTCCTGAGTTGGTATTCTTACCGGGCCGGTTCGCTGGCGGTGCGCAGCCTCGTCTTCACCAACAACTGGCAAGCCGCCTCCATCGCGGGGGATCTCGTCAAACGCGATTTCGATACCGAGGTCACCGTGGCCCGCGCGTTTGCCTCGCTGCCCGGCCTGGTGGACAGCGTCCGGGCGCACGACGAAAACGCCACGCGCGATCTGCTGCGCCTGGCCCGGCAATCCTTCCCGCGCGTGGAGCGGATTTATGTGACTGATCGCGACGGATGGGAGTGGAGCGACTACCCGAAGGCGCCTGAATCATTGGGCCAGAATTTCGCCAATCTCGATTGGTATCGCACCATGACCAACGGGTGGAGGCCGGTCGTCTCCGAGGTGTACAAGCGCAACGCCCAGCCGCGCTTGCTGGTGGTGGCCGTGGCCGCGCCCATCCGTGAAACCAACGGGGCTGTGCTGGGCGCAATCGTCTTCCAGTATCGCCTCGGTGAAATCTCCGATTGGTTGCGCGGTGTGCGCGTCGGCGATTTAGGCGGGGTTTTCATTGTCGATCACACGGGAACTCTGGCCGCCCACGCTCGCACCAACCTCGATCTCGCGGCCCGCGAGTTTGACGAATATGCCGGCATCCCGGCCGTGCGGCAGGCGCTCGCGAATTTCGAGCAGACCACCAACTATTTTGATCCCTTGGCGCAAAGAACGATGGTGGCCAGCTTTCGGTCGGTGCCAGTGCTGGGGCGTTCGTGGGTGGTGGTGGCGCAGCAACCGCTTGATGACGCCATGTTACCCGTCCGCAAACTCGCGGGAAACATCGCTGGGGCCGGTGGCGCGATTGCGCTGGCGGCGCTGGCCGCGGTGTTGGTTCTCGGTCGCATCAGTGATCGAAATCGCCGGCTCGCGCGCGACCTGCACCGCAGCAACCAGCAGCTGGTCAAGCTCGCGGCCATTGTCGAGTCATCGCGCGACGTGATCGCTGCCATTGGCCTGGATGCCCGCATCACGAGTTGGAACTCGGGCGCGACCGCGACCCTGGGTTTCTCCGAGGCCGAGATGCTGGGCAAACCGGTTGTTGCGCTCGTCCCACCGGAGCGGGCTGTCGAGGTGGGGCGCATTCTGGAAAGGCTGTTGCGCGGCGAAGCTGTTGATCACTTGGAAAGCACCGGTTTGGCGAGGGATGGGCGGCGAATCGATTTGTTTGTCACCGCGTCGCCGTTGCGCGAGGAGTCGGGTGCGCTCGCCGGCGCCACCCTCATCGCCCGGGACATCACTGCGCACAAACAGGCGGGGCGATTCCAGAAGGCGACGCACACCGTAACCGATGCATTTGCCTGCAGCGCCGATGTCAATACGGCGCTGGACGGTGCGGTGCGGGGAATCACGAGCAGCATGGAATGGCAGTCGGGCGCTTTCTGGCGCGCCGAGCGCGAGACGGGAATGATGCATTGCGAGGGTTTCTGGCAGGCGGACGACCTGGCGGATCGAGCTTTCGAGCCCGCAAACCGGCAGCGTGTCCTTTCGCGCAGCATTGGGCTGCCGGGGCGCGTTTGGGATGCGGATGAGCCGATCTGCGTGGCCGACCTCGCGCGGGATGCCGATCCGCGGGTACCTGTCGCGTTGCGCCTGGGATTGCACGCCGCGAGCGCCTTCCCGGTGCGTGGCCTCAACCGGTTGCTCGGTGTGCTGGAGTTTTTTCACCGGGAGCTGCCGCCGCAGAGCGCCGAAACCCGCGCGATGATCGAGCGCCTCAGCCAGCAGTTGGGGCAGGTGCTGGAAGGCCGGTTCATCGAGGAGGCGTCCGAACGCCAGCGCCGGCTGGTGGCGACCATGCTGGAGAATGTGCCCGACCACGTTTATTTCAAGGATCGCCAGAGCCGGTTCATCCGCATCAGCCGGGCGATGGGGCGGCGCTTTGGCCTGAACGATGCGGAAGAGGCTGTGGGGAAGACCGATTTCGATTTTTTTCTGACGGAGCACGCCCAGAAGGCGCTCAACGACGAGCAGCGCATCCTCCAGACCGGCGTGCCGCTGGTGGCCAGCGAGGAAAAGGAGACGTGGCCGGACGGCTCGGTGACGTGGGTTTCCTCCACCAAGCAGGCGTTGCGCGATGAGCGCGGTGAAATCATCGGCACCTTCGGCATCTCGCGCGACATCACCACCAGAAAACTGGCCGAGGAGGCGTTGAGCAATTCGGAGGCGCTCTACCATTCACTGGTGGACACGCTGCCGATCAACATTGTGCGCAAGGATCTCTCCGGCCGCGTGACCTTCTGCAACCGGTACGCCTGCGCGACCCTGGGCCGTGCGCCCGAGGATCTGCTCGGCAAGACGGACTTCGACATTTTCCCCCACGACCTGGCGGAGAAATATGTGGCCGATGACCGGCGCGTCTGCGCATCGCGGCAGGTGTTCGAGGACATCGAGTCGCACGTCGCGCCCGATGGCCGGATGGTCTGGATGCAAGTGATCAAGGCGCCGGTGTTGGACGCACATGACGAGACCATCGGCATGCAGGTGATGTTCTGGGATGTGACCGCGCGCAAAGAGGCCGAGGAGGCACTGGCGCGCACCGCCGCCGATCTGGCGCGCTCGAACCGTGATCTCGAACAGTTCGCCTATGTGGCGTCGCATGATTTGCAGGAGCCGCTCCGCATGATCGCCAGTTACACCCAGTTGCTCGCCCGCCGCTATCGCGGACGTCTTGACAAGGACGCCGATGAATTCATCCAGTTTGCGGTGGATGGAGCGACGCGGATGCAGGGCTTGATCAACGACCTGCTCGCCTACTCGCGCGTGGGCACCCGCGGCAAACCGCTGGCGCCCACGGAGTGCGAGGTTGTCCTGCTGGCCGTGCGGCAGAATTTGAAAATCGCCATCGAGGAATGCGGTGCGGTAGTGACGTGCGACGCGCTTCCGGGGGTGCGGGCCGATGCCACGCAACTCACGCAACTGCTGCAAAACCTCGTGGGCAACGCGCTCAAGTTCCGGCGCGGTATTCCGCCAACCGTTCATGTCTCCGCGCGGATGGTGGAACTCGCAGGCACGGCGGCCCCGGCGCGCGAGTGGGTCTTTTCAGTGCGCGACAACGGCCTGGGCATCGAGCGCCAGTACTTCGAGCGCATCTTCGAGATTTTTCAGCGTCTCCACACCCGCGAGGAATACGACGGCAGCGGCATCGGCCTGGCCGTTTGCCAGCGCATCATTGAGCGTCACGGCGGACGCATCTGGCTGGAGTCCGAGCCGGGGAAAGGCTCGACTTTCTTTTTCACGCTTCCCTACAGTGATTTTGCCGCATCATGAATGGACGCGCGATTGAGATTCTGCTGGTGGAAGACAACCTCGGTTATGCCCGGTTGACTCTGGAGGCGTTGCGCGAAGCCAGGGTGAGCAACCACCTGAGTCACGTGCGCGACGGTGTCGAGGCGCTGGCCTTTCTCCGGCGGGAAGGCGCCTTTGCCAGCGCCCCGCGACCCGATCTCATCCTGCTGGATCTGAATCTCCCGCGCAAAGACGGCCGCGAGGTGCTCTCCGAAATCAAGAGCGATGAACGGTTGCGGCGCATCCCGGTGGTGGTGTTGACCGTGTCGCAGGCCGATGAGGACATCCTGCGCGCCTACAATCTGAACGCCAATTGTTTCATCACCAAGCCAGTCGATCTCGATCAGTTCATCAAGGTCGTGCGCAGCATCGAGAACTTCTGGCTGGCCACCGTCAAGCTGCCGGGAGATTAGCGGGGACGCCGCGCCATGAACCTGACTCCACCCGCCCCTCCGAGCGCCGCCGGTCCGCCGGTGGAGGTGCCGCGCCGGCTGCGGGTGTTCTCCAAGTTGCGGGTGCGCCTGCTCCTGCTGGTGTTGCTGTCGATCCTGCCGGCGTTGCTCCTCGTCCTCTTCAATGCCTTCGAGCAGCGGCGCACCGCCCAGGAGGACGCGCGGGACAACGCCTTGCGCATGGCGCGCCTGGCCGCCTCCGCGCAGAAACAGCACATCGAAGCGTCGCGCCAATTGCTCGTCACCCTCTCGCAACTGCCGGAGGTGCGGCGTACCAACGGGCTCCAGTGCGAGGCGCTTTTCAACAATCTCCTCGGGCTGCACCAGGTTTACCTCAACTTCGGACTCATCAATCCCGCCGGCTGGGTGGTGGCCAGCGCTTTGGCGCAAACCAACGAATTCCTTGGCGATCGTTCCTATTTCCGGCTGGCGCGCGACACCGGCAAATTCACCGTGGGCGAGTACCAAGTTGGCCGCATCACCCGCAAGGCGTCGGTCAACATGGCGTTTCCGGTGGAAACACTCGATGGACGCTCGCTGGCCGGGGTGGTTTATGTGGCGCTGGATTTGAAGTGGTTGAATCAGCTCGCCGCCCGCGCCGATTTGAAGGAAGGCTCCACGCTTACCGTCCTCGACCGCAAGGGCGTCATCCTCATGCATTACGGACAGGTGCCGGAGGGGGAGGATGTGATCGGCGTTTCCCTGGCCAGCGAAGCCGCCGCGAAGAATGTGCTCAAGTCGGGAGCCGAGGGCAGCCTGATGGCGCGTGGTCTGGATGGTGTCAAGCGCCTCTACGCCTTCACGCCATTGAGCCGCACCGGCGGGCTGCC
Organism: Limisphaerales bacterium; assembly: GCA_038249465.1. GTDB lineage: Bacteria > Verrucomicrobiota > Verrucomicrobiia > Limisphaerales > JBBRWD01 > JBBRWD01. The sequence continues at coordinate 5,532 of JBBRWD010000060.1, forward strand.
GGATGCGTTCGTGATTGTCGGGATGCCGATTGAAGTGGCTTACGCCACCGCCAACCGCCTGCTGGCGCAGAATCTCGCCTTCCTGGGCGTGGTCTCGCTGCTGGCCTTTATCGCCGCGTGGGCCTTTGGCGATTTCTTCGTGCTGCGCCAGGTGCGCGGGCTGGTGCGGGCGGCCCAGCGGATGCGCCACGGCGATCTGACAGCGCGCTCCGGGGTGACGTACACGCCGGGTGAGCTCGGCGAACTGGCGCGCGGCTTCGACGAGATGGCGGTGGCGCTCGAACAGCGCGTGGCGGATTTGCAGCAGACCAAGGAGGCGTTGCGCCGGCTCAACGAAGAGCTTGAACAGCGGGTCATCGAGCGGACGACCGAATTGAAACGCTCCAACGAGGATCTGGAGCAATTCGCCTACGTCGCCTCGCACGATTTGCAGGAGCCGTTGCGGATGATCACCAGCTACATGCAACTGCTCCAGCAACGCTATGGTCCACAACTCGACGGCAACGCCAACGAGTTCATCGGCTTTGCGCTCGATGGCGGCACGCGCATGCAGCGGCTCATCGCCGATCTGCTGACCTATTCGCGCGTCGGCACGCGCGGGCGGCCCTTCGAGCCAGTCGATCTGGCGGAGATTTTCCGGCGGGCGCGACTGAACCTGGAAGTCGCCATTCAAGAAAGCGGTGCGCAGGTGACTGCTGAGGGCCTGCCGGTGGTGCCGGGCGACCCCGTGCAGTTGACTCAGCTCTTCCAGAACCTCATCGCCAACGCGATCAAGTTTCGCGGCGAGGCGCCGCCGCGCGTCCACCTGCGGGCGGTGCGCGAGGGCGCCGACTGGCACGTCTTCGTGCGCGACAACGGCATCGGCATCTCGCGGCAGGATTTCGAGCGAATCTTCGTCATCTTTCAGCGTCTGCATCATCGCGATAAATATCCGGGCACCGGCATCGGGCTTTCCATCTGCAAGAAGATCGTTGAACGGCACGATGGGCGCATCTGGGTGGAATCCAGCCCCGGGCATGGTTCAACCTTTCATTTCACGCTGCCGGGTGCGTGAGGTTTGCAATTTGAAAATTTGAGATCTCAAAAGAGCCGGCGGTGTCACAGAGTATGCCGGCTAAAATGATCAAAATGTGAATCCAGCCTCGACCACCAAGAAACTGCGCCTCCTGCTCATCGAGGACAACACCGGTGATGCGCGGCTGCTGCGCGAGCATCTGGGCGATGCGGCCGGCACGCGGTTCGATCTCGATGTTGTCGGGACGCTCGCCGCCGGGCTGGCGCGGCTGGAGACGGAGTCCTTCGACCTCGTGTTGCTCGACATGAGCCTGCCCGACAGCGCGGGGTTGGACACCTTCAAGAACGTCCACAACCACTCGCCGGAGGTGCCCATCATCGTCATGAGCGGCCTGGACGACGAAGCGGTGGCGGTGCAGACGGTGCATGAAGGCGCGCAGGATTACCTCGTCAAGGCCGACCTCGATCACCGGCTGCTGGTGCGGTCCATTCGTTACGCCATCGAACGCAAGCACACCGAGGAGGCGCTGGCGCGCGAACGGGATCTGTTCCACACGCTGATGGATAACATCCCGGACCGGATTTATTTCAAGGACGCAGACAGCCGCTTCTTCCGCATCAACCGCGCCGTGGCGGCGCAGTTTCAGCTCGGGCATCCGTCGGAGGCGGTGGGCAGGACCGACAGCGACTTCTTCACCGCCGAGCATGCCGAGAATGCGCTGGCCGACGAGCGCTGGGTGATTCAGCAGGGCAAGCCGCTGCTGGGCAAAATCGAGCGCGAAACGCTGCCGGACGGAGAGGTCACCTGGGCGCTCACCTCGAAGCTGCCGCTCAAGGACAAGCAGGGCCGAATCGTGGGTGTCTTCGGGGTCTCGCGCGACATCACGGCGTTGAAGAAGGCGGAGGCGGAATTGCAGGCGGAACGGAATCTCCTGCGCAGCCTGATCGACAACCTGCCGGATTACATCTTCATCAAGGACACCGCGTGCCGCTACCTGCTCGACAACATTGCGCACCGCCGCCTGGTGGGCGCCGGCACGCCGCAGGAGGTGGAGGGCAAAACGGCGGGTGACCTGTTTCCACCCGTGGTGGCGGAGCAACTGACCCGCGATGATCTGGCGGTGATGAGCACCGGGCACGCGCTGCTGAACAAGGAGGAACTGGTCACGGATGGCTGCGGTAACCGGCGATGGCATGTCACCACCAAGGTGCCGCTGCGCGATCAGGAGGGACACATCGTCGGCCTGGTGGGCATCGGGCGCGACATCACCGAGCGCAAGAATTCCGAGGAGCAATTGCAGCGCACCAACATCGATCTGGCCCAGCACCGATCAGAGTTGCAGCACGCGCTGGATGATTTGCGGCTCGCGCACGAGCAGCTCAAGACCGCCCAGGATCAGCTCATCCAGGCCGAGAAGATGCAGTCCATCGGCCGGCTGGCCGCCGGCGTGGCCCACGAGGTGAAGAACCCGCTCAGCGTCCTGCGCATGGGGGTGGACTATTTCCAGCGCAACCTGCCCGCCACCGACCCCAATGTGGCGCCCGTTCTGACCGACATGAGCACCGCGATCGACCGCGCCAACTCGATCATCATGGGACTGCTCGATTTCTCCGTGCCCTACGCGCTCGATTCCCAGAACGAGAACCTCAGTGCCATCGTCCGGCAGTCGCTCAACCTTGTGCGCTACGCCTTCAACGAGAGCGAAACGCCCATTCGACTGGTCGCGGAGCTGAACGACGACGTGCCGCCGATCTGGGCGGATCGCAACAAGATGATGCAGGTGTTCGTCAATCTGCTGACCAACGCCATTCACGCCATGCCCGCCGGCGGCGCCCTCACGGTGCGAACCTACGCGCGCACCCTCCAGCCGGAGGAGGTCAATCGCGATCCCGGCTCGCGGCTGGCCCGGCAGTTTCGCGCGGGCGACACCGTGGCCGTGGCCGACGTGATGGACTCGGGCTCGGGCATTCCGGAGGAAATGCTGTCGAGGGTGTTCGATCCCTTCTTCACCACCAAGCCCACCGGAAAAGGCACCGGACTCGGGCTTGCGGTGACGCGAAAAATCGTCGAGCTTCACCACGGAACGATCGAGGTGCGAAACCGCAAGGAAGGCGGCGTGATCGTCACCACCATGTTTAAGGTCTGACTATGGAAAACACCCAGGAAAAACGGCGCATTCTGATCATCGACGACGAGGCCGGTTTCACCCGCATGGTGAAACTCAACCTTGAAAAGGCCGGACCCTACGAGGTGCGTGAGGAGAACCGCGCCCTGCACGCCGTGGCTGCGGCCCGCGAGTTCAAGCCCGACCTGATCCTTCTGGATGTCATCATGCCGGCGATGGACGGCGGCGACGTGGCGGCGAAGATCAAAAACGATCCGCATCTCCGGGGCACGCCGATCGTTTTTCTCACCGCCACCGTCACGGTTCGCGAGGCGGGCAAGGCCGGACTCAACGCCGGCGGCGATCTCTTTCTCGCCAAGCCCATCTCGGTGGACGCGCTCATCGAGGTCATCCACAAACACGCCCGCCCGCCCGAACCGCCGGCGGAGAAGGCCGGGCCGGCTTGAAATCGGTTCTCCGGGAAACGGCCCTGCGTGCCGGTGCCGGCATGGTGAAATTGCTGGGGCCGTCGCGGCGGCGACGCCGGGCGCGCGTCGTGCTGTGGGGTGGAATCGCGCTGCTCACGCTGGCCGGCTGCCGGACTGCTGGCTACTACGGACAGGCCGTCAACGGGCAATGGCAGATCCTCGTGGACCGCGAGCCGATCTCCCGGCTGATCGCCAGCACCAACACCCCGGCCGCCTTCCGGCAGCGGTTGGAGCTCTTCCAGCAAATGCGCGGGTTTGCCGGGGCGGAACTGAAGCTTCCCGCCGGCCGGCACTATCTGAGCTACGTTGATTTGCACCGGCCGCATGTGGTTTGGAATGTCTTCGCCGCGCCGGAGTTCTCGGTGGAAGCCCGCACCTGGTGGTATCCGCTCGTCGGCCGGCTCGAATACCGCGGCTATTTTGCCGAAGACGGAGCCCAGCGTTACGCCGAAAAACTGGAGGCCAAAGGTGTGGATGTCGCCGTGGAGCCGGTGGATGCCTACTCGACGCTGGGGTGGTTTCGCGAGCCGGTGTTGAGCAGCTTCATCCACTATCCCGAGACGGAACTGGCCGGCGTGCTTTTCCACGAGCTTGCGCACCAGAAACTCTTCGTCAGCGGCGACACCGATTTCAACGAGGCCTTTGCCACCACCGTCGAGCAGGCCGACGTCCGGCGCTGGCTGCGCGCCCGGAGACCGCCCGCCGCGCTGGAGGAATACGAGCGGGATGTGGCGCGCGAGCGCGAGTTTGTCACCCTAGTCATCGAGACGCGTCGCCAGCTCGAACTCGACTATGCGCAACCGGTAGGTGATGACTCGGAACGTCGCACGCGCAAGAAGGAGATCTTCGACGGGATGCGCGCCGGTTACGAACGCCTCAAGGAATCCTGGGGCGGCGACGCACGGCTGGACCGTTGGTTTGCCCGGCCCTTGAATAACGCGCATCTGAACACGGTGAACGCCTATCACGGACTGCAGCCGGGCTTCGCACGGCTGCTGCGGGAGCAGGGCGGCGATTTGGAGAGGTTCTACCAGGAGGCCCGGCGGATTGCGAAGCTCCCAAAAGACGAGCGGCACCGGCGTCTGCTGGCCGTGCCGTGAGGAGTTGGCCTGTGGAGGCGAACGTGAGGGAGAAGTCGCGGGCTACTTCGGCGGGGCCGGCGGTGGCGTGGGCGCAGGCTGGCCCGGGGTCGTGCCGCCGCCACGGTCCACGATGACGCGGGCGCTGCGATAGCCCGCGTAAAACTCCGGGCTGGACTTGCGAAACTTGGTCATCTGTTTGTCCAGACGGTTCCGCAGCAGGCTGGTGTTGCTGCTAATCAAGCCCGGCAGCGTGTTCGTCTCGCCTGCGCGTCCCGCGATGGCCGTGCGCGGCGCGTTTTTCACGGCATGAAATTTTGTCTTCAACTCGCTTAATGCCGTGACATCCGCCGGGGTGATGGCGTAGTCCGCCAGCGCCGCCTGATTCGCCGCCGCCAGGGCGGAGATTCGCCCGCCCGTCTCTTCCAACTCATCATCCGCCAGTTTGTCCAGAGCGGACAAGGTCAACTCGGATTGCGCGGCCAGATTGGCATCCCTCTTCTTCTCCGCCAGCGCGGAAAGCTGGTCGGCCAGCTCCAGAATCTTCTCCTCGAAATCCAGGCGCACCTGTTCCTTTTCCTCCGCCGCGCCGGTGATGGGGGTTTGCTGCTTGCGGCCCTTTTCGGCAATGGCGGTGTTGTTGGCATCCAACTCGTCCACGGTATCGCCCATCGCCTTGATCGCGTCCCAAATGGACTTGTTCCTGGCCAGATACGCGCTGACGGTGTTACACATTTCGGTGCGATTGAATTGGTCTCGGTTCATAGGGTTTCGCGGATTCTTGAGAGTGGCCCGCATCCTGTCAACCACTGACTTCCAGCCGCCGGCACCCTGTTGCGGCAGGCGGAGCGTTGCCCGCCTGGCCCGGAGCGTCGTGCGGGTGACACTCAGCCTCGTCCGCGCTACCAGGAGACCCGTGCGCGTCGAACCGAGCGCCGTCCGCGCCGCCAGGAGCATCCTTTACCTGACCGCGACCCTCGCTCGCTCGTTCCTGAGCGTTGTCCGCGCGACCCGGAGCATCGTCCGCTCGTTCCTGAGTGCCGTCCGCGCCAAGCCGAGCGTCGGTTTCTCGACCCTGAGCGCCCGGTTCGTTGAGCCGAGCGCCTTTCGGGCGCACACGACTTCTTAATTATCAGCTACTTGCGCCTATTGCCTCCAATCCTGACAAAGTCCGCGTCCGCAGAACCGCTAGCCATAAAACACGCACCGGGAACGGGAGAAGTGCAGCAGCAAGCACGAAACGAATGAGGATTCTCCACCTTGCTCAAATTGACCGGGCGCTTCCGCCGGTCAACGCCGGCCCGATTCGGACTCTGCCCGAACCGTCTCAGTTTCGGCGATGAGTTGCGAAAAGGGCAGGTCCAACGCCTCGGCGATGGCATTGGCCGCATCCAAACTTGGGTTGCTCAGACCACGCTCAATGATCCCAATGTACGTCTGATGGAGTCCTGCCCTTTGCGCGAGCGACTGCCGGCTCAGCTTCTTGGCTGTCCGATGCCGCTGCAGCACCAGCGCAAATGCATCTGAGAATTCCAAACGGCGACGACGCATTCACAAACGCTGCGATGAGGGCGAGCGAGGCTTAGATAAGAATATACTCTTGCATTCGTTGAAGGAATGGCTCAACCCTGTCGTCGAGACCCTTTGGAACGATGCTGGCAAGTTGTCGGGCGTCCCGTTCCACGCACACTTTGGCTCAGACAATACTATCGCCAAGTGTTCATCTTGTGGTCTTGGCGTCGAGGCGGTAGCCTCGGGCCGTGGTCGGAAGGAATCAAAATGAAAAAGAAAACATCGCCGGTGAGGCACCGCTTCTTTGAAACTCTGCCTTCCGCCTTCCCCCGCACCTTTCTTGGCGCGACCATCCTGCTGCTCAACCTGGCGCTTGGTCCGGTGCCGCTTCACGCCCGGCCCCGTTCCCCGCTGCCGCCGCTGCCGGAGAACGGGGTCTTGCGGCAGTGGCGCTTCGATGAGGGCGCGTTCCTGTCGCCGTTGCGCGGGTCGCCGCTGGAGGCGGCGAATGCGGATTTCACCGAGAGTTGGAGCGGTTACGCGCTCCGTATGGGCGGTCTGCCGCCCGCCCTGGTGCGCTTTGCCATCGTGGAGAGCGACGGCGCCACGAATCTGAACTGTCAGGCCGGCAGTGTGCGCTTCTGGTTCAAGCCTGATTGGAGCAGTCAGAGCCTTGGCGGCAAGGGACCGGGCGGTTGGGCGCGGTTGATCGAAGCGGGGGCGTTCACGGATGAGGCCCGTTTCGGCTGGTGGTCGCTGCATCTCAGCCCGGAGGGAGACACCCTTCATTTCCGGGCACAGGCTGGCGGCAAGACCGCCGAGTATCTGCGGGCCAATGTCGCTTGGGAACAAGGGCAGTGGCATGAGGTCGCCCTGACTTATGATGCGCAAGGCTCGATGCTTTATCTCGATGGCCAGTTGGCCGCGAAGGGTGCCGGAGTGACTTTGGTGCCGGGGGCAAAAGCGCAGGAAAGCCTTGGCTTCGCTCTCGGCAGCGACATGGCCGGAGAGAATCTGGCCCAGGGCGAATTTGAGGAACTGACCACCTACCGCCATCCACTGCGCACGAATGAGGTTGCCTGGATTTACGCGAGCAAGGCGCGGCGCGCGGCGTTGGGGCCGGTATCAGTGGAGGAAGACCAGATGCAGTTGCTCACCATTCAAGCCCTCCGCTCCGGGCAGGTGATGAGCCTGGATTCGCCGCCGCCACCGCCGGGCGGCGGGGGAGGTGGAGGGACGAACACTCCTTGGGCGGGAACCAATTCCTTTAGCAGCACCAACCTTCACCTTGGACCTCCCTTCTGGACCAACGGCAACCTGATGATGTCCTACGGCGGCGGTGACACGAATCTACCCCCTTACGATCTGTTCATCGTGACCAATTTCCCGTCTCTGACGAACTACGCCAATGACCTGGTCTGGTCGTGGGTGTACCGCACGGCGCAAGGGCAGACGAACTGGACTCTGCCGTCGGTCCCGTATCCCCAAGCCTTCTTCCTCCTGGCGGGCATTGCGGATAGCGATGGCGATGGCCTGACCGATGCGTTTGAACATCTGGTGTCGAAGACACTGACCAACAGCGTGGACACGGACTCGGACGGCATGCCCGATGGCTGGGAGGTGGCCAATGGTCTGAATCCGAAAGCCAACGACGCCTCCGGTGACCTTGACGGCGATGGCATAGCCAACGGCGACGAGTATCGCGCTTTTGAGAACTTCATTCGGCCGACCGAACCCCTTGGCCCGTCCAGCCGGCGCACACCATTGGTGATTTCGGAAATCATGTACGCCCCCGCCGCAGGTCAGCAGGCGTTCATTGAGATCTACAACGCGGGCTATCTCACCAATGACCTTCAAGGCTTCAGCATCTCCGGGGGCGCGGACTACACCTGGACGAACAGCACACCGCTCGCTCCAAGAGCCTTCACCGTGGTTTATGCCAGCCAATGGACGCATGGGCTGGGGCGCTATTATGGGAGAGTTCGCCTGCGCAATCGGCAGGACGCCATCTTGCTGGAGGTCAACTATCGCCACGACTGGCCCTGGCCCGAGGCGGCGGGAGGAACCGGCCACTCCCTCGTGCTGGCCCGGCCCTCCTACGGGGAGGATGATCCCCGGGCGTGGGCGGCGAGCGACCGCATTGGCGGCTCGCCAGGAATGGCGGAAACCAATCGCTGGACGAGCCTGCGCGGAGTGCGCCTCAATGAGTTTCTCGCCAATCCCACCAATGGCCAGACGGCGTTTGTCGAGCTTTACAATCACAGTCCTTACCCGGTGGACGTTTCTGGCGCTTTGATCAGCACGAATGCCGCGACCCTGGGTCTCTTCACCATTCCGTCACCGACGACCATCCCGGCGGGCGGGCGGGTCTATTTCCTCACGGGGACCAATGGGCTGCCGTTGACCCGTGGCACCAGCGGCGGCACGCTCTTTCTCACCCATCCGGACGGCCAGCGCGTGCTGGATGCGCTGGCCTTCCCGGCGCAAGCCCCAGGCGTGGCCTTTGGACGTTCCCCGGACGGCGCGGCGGGATTCTGCGAAATGACCACGCCGACGCCGGGTTCAGCCAACACGCCGAGGCTGAGGCGGGACATTGTCATCAGCGAAATCATGTATAATCCTATCTCGGGGAATGTTAATTACGAATTCATTGAGTTTCGCAATCGCTCGACGAATACAATTGACGTCACTGGATGGCTGCTGCATGGCGTCACAGATAATAACTCCGCGCCCAGTATCGGCTCCTATTCCCCGATATTGCCCGGCGGTTCGGTCGTACTTCTCCGAAGCAAGAGCACGATGCGGGCTGCTCATCCTCATCTCAATGGAGGGAACAGCGGCGGGAACTATGCCGAGAATCTGAGTAATCGCGGCCAGCGCCTCATGCTGTTCAACCAGTATTCCAACCTGATCAGTGAGGTGTGTTACCACGACGGCGGCCGGTGGGGCCGCTGGGCGGATGGCGGCGGCAGCAGCCTTGAATTGATCGATGCGCGCGCCGACGAACGGTTTGCTCTGAATTGGGGTGATAGCGTCGAAACCAACAAAAGCGTTTGGCTCACGAATAGCGTGACCGGCACCGTGGTCGGCTTGGGCGATCCCAGCACCGCCAACGTCATCGAGTTGGGTCTGCTCGACTCCGGTGAATGTCTGCTGGACAACGTGTCGCTGATTCCTTCCGGGGGCGCCGAGCGAGTTCAGAACGGGAACTTCGCCGGGGCGTTGAACTCGTGGGGTTTTGAAGGCGCGTACGACCGCTCCAGTTTGGGTGTCGGCCTTGGCCCGGACGCTTCCGATTGCCTCTATGTGCGCGGCGTCAGCCGGGTCGAATATCTGGACAATCGAGTAACCAACCGCCTGTCCGCCACCATCGCCACAAACATCGTGGTCACGAATTCCTTTGTCGCTCGCTGGCTGCGTGGCAATCCAGAGCTTCTGGTCCGCCTGCGCGGCAACGGCTTCGAGTCCGTGGCCACGCTGCCGGTTCCCCTGAACCTCGGCTCGCCCGGCCTCACCAACAGCATCGCCAAAACCAATGTGGGTCCGGCCATCAATGACGTGCAACACTTCCCGCCCGTGCCCGCGGCCAGCCAACCCGTGCTCGTGACGGCACGATTCGATGATCCTGACGGAGTGGCCACTGCTGTGCTAAAGTATCGCGTGGACCCGTTGACCACCTTTACCAATGTGACCCTGCGCGACGATGGCGGCGCCGGGGATCAAGTCGCTGGCGACGGAATTTTCTCCGGCGTGATCCCGGGGTTCGCGTCGGGCAAGATGATCGCTTTCCACGTTGAAGCTGTGGATAACGCGGCTACTCCATTGACGAACCGCTTCCCCAACGACGCGCCGTTCCGGGAATGTCTCGTCCGCTTCGGCGACTCGACTCCATCCGGTTCTTTCGGTATCTATCGGCTCTGGATCACGCAGAGCAATGTCAACGCCTGGGCCGGGCAATCCAGGATTGACAGCACCCCGAAGGATCTGACCTTGGTTTATGGCACGAATCGGGTCATCTACAATTGCGGCGGCGCCTACAGCGGGAGTGATGTCAACTCGCCGTACTTCGACAGCCCCACCGGATTTTTGTGCGGATATGCCGTCGGAGTGCCGAGCGATGATCGTTTTCTGGGGAGCAGCAGCGTTGATCTTGACCTCTCAGGCCAGGATACGGCCGGCCAGCGCGAGGTGCTGACCTGGTGGCTGGCCGAGCAGGTTGGCCTTCCCTACAATCATCGCCGTTATGTGTCGCTCCTGGTGAATGGCGTCGCTGCCACCAGCCGGCAGTGGACCACCAACTACGGCACTTCGGCGGTCAAAGTGTACATGGACATCCAATCGCCAGGCGGCGATTTCCTCTCCGAATGGTACGAGGACCGGGACGCGGGAGACCTCTACAAGATCGCCATTTGGCGCAAGACCTACGGGAGTACCAAGGACTTGGTGGGGAACGCGCCGTCCACAAACGCCAACCTGCTGTTGAAGACGAACAGCGCCGGCCAAAAGATTGTGCCCGCTTACCGATGGAACTGGAGAAAGCGCGCCGCGGGCAACGCCAACAACAACGACTGGACCAACTTCTTCCGGCTGGTGGATGTCGTGAACACGAATGACGCCAGCTACATCACAGCCGTCAGCAGCACGGCCGACATTGAACAGTGGGGCCACGCACTGGGTCTGGAGCATGCGATCCGCAATATTGACAGTTACGGGTACCAAATCGGACAGAACATGTTTGCCTACAGGCCAAGTTCGCCCGATCCAGCGAAGGCTCGGTGGGGAATGCTCTTGTACGACGTGGAATTGGGTTTTGGGAGCATCAGCGCGGGCACAACCGAGTCCGTCTTTGACCAGTTTTCCGATTCTACAATCACCCGCTTATGGTCCACGAACTTCTATGGATTCCGGCGGGCGTATTGGCGGAGCTTCTGGTCACTTGTGAACGACCAGAGCGGACCAATGCGGCCTTCCCAGATACTGACTGTGGCGGCGGCAAATAACCAGTGGCTGACCAACAACAGCCTCACGATCTCAGGCTATAGCAGCCTGACCACATGGATTAACAGCCGCTATAATTCTCTTACCAACCAAATCGCTGCTGTGCGGCCACCGTTTCGAGGCTTGACAACAACCGGTTCTACGAGCGGAACAACATTCGACCTAGCCGGCCAAGCCCCAATCGAGGTCGCATTTATCTGCACCAATCGGCAGACATTCACCAATAGTCAGCCATTGTCCGTGAATTGGATTAGCGCGACGCAGTGGATTAGTACCGTTGGCGTTTCGCCTGGGACGAACACTTTTATCCTGGAAGGCTACGACCGCAATATGCGAAAGCTCGCCGCATACGGAACTGAGGATTACACTGAAACGAATACCGTCATTCGTAATTGACCAGAGAACTCACGATATGAAGCCACGAGATTTACGCGCGATCCTGACCTGCACGTTAGCTGTGTTTACCGGAACGCATTTACCGGCCGCAGCTCCTGACATCGTTCGCACCAATATTGCCCTGCTGTTTCAACCGATTTACCTTGTCGATTTTTCTCCCGACGGCGGATTGTTGGGAGTCGGAGCCAACCAGCCCGATGTCGAGGTGAGAGTCTTACGGACGGCCGACTTGAGCCGGTTGGACACTGGGGGCGTAATGCCGGAGGCGGGTGTCTCCACCTCATTCTCATTTAGCGGCGACAACACCATGTTTGCTTTTGGATGTTCTCGGGGGGGAGCTATTTTGAGCGGGATTCCGCCGGTTTTCACGGGGGCCACATTGAGTGCGAGTGATGACTTCAAAGGAAATGCGGTTGCAATTTCGCCAGTCAATGACAGTCCTCGTCTGGCTATCAACGCTGGCGTTAGGGGGATACAAAAGCGCCCTATCTATTACGAGGATCCTGTGAGCGCTGGAGGCGGACCGCCCGTCTTATTTCCCAATTCGTCACAGGGGGATCGCGTCACCGCGCTGGTATTTCAACCCGATGGTGCGTCCTTTCTCATGGGTAATGCCGTCGGCACAATACAGAACTGGCAGGTTGAGCCGCCGCAATTGTTATGGCAAACCAATTTCCCGAATCATCGGGTTTCCGCCATCAATGTTCTGTCAAACGGGTCGTCTATTGTGACACTGCTTTCCAACACGGTCGTTGTGGGCGGCGAGTTTCATTTGCAAGACGTGCGGTTGTGGAAAATCGGAACCACGAACTGGCTGCAAACTATCCGCCCCGACTTGGCCGTGACGGCCACGGCCCTGACGCCAGACGCAAGGTATCTGTTCACGGTGCTCGCCGTTTCCCACAACATCCCGCCCTACAACCCGACCTTTTACACCAACCACGTTGCGCTCTGGCGCGTTTCGGACGGGCGGATGCTGGTTCGCTACAACGAGGATCTGCCGGAAGTCCAGCAAGTCGCCGTCGCTCCCGACGGCAAGACCTTCGCCTACGGTCGCGGCGACGGCATCGTGGCCATCGCCCGGATGCCGACGCTCGTCACCAAGGCGGAAATCCGCACCAACCAGTTCAACTTCGAGTGGCAGGGCGGCAGCGGGCGGTATCAAGTGCAGCAGGCGACCAGCGTGAATGCCGCGGTCTGGGCCAATATCGGGTCTGCCACCACGGCCACCAATCTCGCCGTGCCCATGACCAACCCCGCCGCCTTCTTCCGCGTCCAATCCCTGACCAACGCCCCATGAACCTCCTTCCTCGGCAAGAGTTACCAAAACTAGGAACCGACCCCTTTCCCGAACTGAGCATGGGCAGCAGCGGCAGTGCCTCGTCCAGCGCCTCAGTCTTTGATCAGTTCTCGGATTCAGTCATTACAAACCTTTGGAGCACGAATGCGTTTCGACGCGCTTACTGGCGAGGATTCTGGGCGCTGGTGAATGACCAGAACGGTCCGATGCGGCTCTCGCAATTGCAAGGTGCATCCGCCGCAAACCACCAAGTCTTGGCGAGCAATGGATTAAGCGATCCGGGGTACAGTGCTCTGAACTCATGGATGAGCCAGCGGTTCACTTCGCTCACCAACCAGCTCGCCCGGGTACGCCCGTCGTTCCACTTGCTGACGACCTCTGCTTCGGTGACCAATCAAGCCACCTTCGACCTCAGCGGATACGCTCCCGTCGAGGCGGTGCTCATTCGGACGAACGGGGCGGTCCTACCCGTCACCTGGCTCAATGAAACGCAATGGGTAGGCACAGTTGGCCTGTCCATCAATGCCAACAACTTTACGGTGGATGGAACGGATCGAAGCACCAACAGCCTGCCGCCATTCGGAGGCGAGGACTACACGGACGCGGCCGTGATCACAAGGTATTGAGAAGAACTCCCATGAAAGAACGATTCATTTTGGCCGGCATGATGCAGATGCTGGTGGTGTGCGCATGCCCGGCAACTGCGCCCGACCTTCTACGCACAAACGACGTCCCGGTAAGGGACGAAATCTCACTCGTCGCCTTCTCGCCAGACGGCAGTCTTCTGGGAAGTGGAGGTTACAACGGTAGCGCCCCTGCGTTCCGCGTGTGGCGCACCGAAGACCTCGCCCCTGTTTGGAACGACTACGCCGAACTGCGTGAGGGGTGGCTGCCCACCTCAATCTCCTTTTCCGCCGACAACACGATCGTTGGATTTGGTTGCTCGAAGGGCCGTCCCGGACAAGTAGTTCAGGTTCGCCCGGTGCTGCCGGTGCTGAACATCAGCACTTACGACAGTGGGCCATACGTGGCCAACGTGCTGGCCATTTCCCCCGTGAACAGCAATCCTCGAGTTCTCTTGAATGCGGGACCGGCCGGGGCTGAGAAGCGGTCTGTTTTCTACGCTGAAACCAATGTGTCGTGGATTTCGGCTCCTACCGCTTTTCTAGGATCAGCCCACCCAGGATGGCCCAGTACCTATCCGCCGCCGACAGTGACATGCCTTACTGTTTCACCCGACGGGACCACATTCCTCATGGGCAACGATTCGGGCACCGTGCAGCGATGGCAGGTGGAGCCGCCGCAATTGCTCTGGCAGACCAACTTCGCCAATCATCGGGTTTCCGCCATCAATGTCCTGTCCAATGGTCCGCCCATCGTGACCCTCCTCTCCAATACGGTCATCGTTGGCGGTGAATACCACTTGCAGGACGTGCGGCTGTGGCAGGTGGGAGCCACCAATTGGCTGCAAACAGTCCGCCCCGACCTGGCTGTCTTCTCCACCGCGCTAACACCCGACGCGAAGTTTCTGTTCACGGTGCTCGCCGTTTCCCACAACATACCGCCCTACAACCCGACCTTTTACACCAACCACGTTGTGCTCTGGCGCGTTTCGGACGGACGGATGCTGGTTCGCTACAACGAGGATCTGCCGGAAGTTCAGCAAGTCGCCGTCGCTCCCGACGGTAAGACCTTCGCCTACGGCCGCGGTGATGGCATCGTGGCCATCGTCCGGATGCCGACGCTCGTCACCAAGGCGGAAATCCGCACCAACCAGTTCAACTTCGAGTGGCAGGGGGGCAGCGGGCTGTATCAAGTGCAGCAGGCGACCAGCGTGACTGCCGCTATCTGGGCAAATATCGGTTCTGCCACCACGGCCACCAATCTCGCCGTGCCCATGACCAACCCGGCAGTCTTCTTCCGCGTGCAATCGGTCACCAACGCACCATAAATGACGGAAGGAATCGTGTGGACCCGTTGACCACTTTTGCCAATGTGACCTCACAACCATCCCATCAATTAGACCCGCGGCAACCAATAGCGGGGCATGTGCCACCCATTTGTGAAACGATTCCGTAGCAGGTGAGGCTTCCCAAGCCCGCCACAAGTCAGTGGCCCCGGTTTGGCGGTTCGCTACCGCGAATCGTGGTCTTGGAATTCGCGGCCTTGCAGCGCGGCAGGTGCGCCTTCTCTTGTTTTCATCCGAACGCCTCAACACGCGGGCCACCCGCATCCGGGGTGTTCTTAGCGTTCAGCTACGGAAGGCGGGCCTCGTCGCCCGCCCGACAGTCACCGGTGACGAGATCGGCGGTGACGAGGTTGTCCATCTGCGGGCCGTTGACCTTGACCTCGCCGACCTTGAGGCCGTTGCGGTAAATGGCGAGCAACTGCCCGGAAGCCGGGAGGCGTCCCACCGGGAAACTCACGATGGCGTAACGACTGGATTTGTTGACCAGCGACACCCGGCCGGTGAGTCCATCTCCCGGCGTTACGATGGTTTCGCTCTTGGCGGGCTTGGTGTTCCCGCGGGAAGATTTCCAGGTGCCGCATCCCGCGGCGGCCAGGACGACGCTCAAGAGCAACCAGCAGATCAATCGCATGGCCCGAGTAAACGGCGGACCAGCGGCGCGGAGCAACACGAAAATCCGTCCGCAGTGGGAACTCACGAAACCGCCCGCGCTCTGCCGGGCATGAACGCTTTTGCCCGTTTACACGCACCGTCGGCCAGCCTACGTTGCCGCCGCTTTATGAAAATCCTGAGCTTGTGCCGGTGGGTGGCGGGGGGAGCTTTGGCGATCTCGCTGCCGATGGTGGCGACGCTGGGGGCATGGGACTACGAAGGTCACCGCATCGTCAATCAGCTTGCGCTGGACGCGCTGCCGACGAACTTTCCGGCGTTCGTGAAGACGCCGGCCGCCCGGGAGCGCATCGCTTTCCTCGGTGGCGAGGCCGACCGCTGGCGCAACTCGCCGGAACTCACTTTCAAGCACGCCAGTTCGCCGGACCACTACATCGACTTCGAGGAACTGGACGTGGTGGGGCTGGATGCGAAATCTCTCAGCCCTTTTCGCTATGAGTTCGCCACCCAGTTCGCCCAAGCTCGCGCGGCTCATGCCGACAAGCTGCCGCCGATTGACCCCCTCAAGAATTCTGATCGGACGCGCGAGTGGGTGGGCTTCCTCCCTTGGGCCATCGTGGAAC
Source organism: Limisphaerales bacterium (assembly GCA_038249465.1). Classification (GTDB taxonomy): domain Bacteria; phylum Verrucomicrobiota; class Verrucomicrobiia; order Limisphaerales; family JBBRWD01; genus JBBRWD01. The sequence continues at coordinate 21,625 of JBBRWD010000060.1, forward strand.
AGCAGGCGAAGCTCAAATCGGCTTTCTCATACCTCCGAGCCTTTGAAAAATTCGGTGGCACGGCGGAGGAGATTGCCAATGCGCAGCAAAACGTCATTTACCTCATGGGCGTGATGGGGCACTTCGTTGCCGACGGCTCGCAGCCTCTGCATACCACCGTGCATCATCATGGCTGGGTGGGACCGAATCCCAAAGGCTACCCGACCAACGCCTCCATTCATCAGTGGATTGATGGCGGCTTCATCAAACGCGCCGGCCTCACGAAATCTGATCTGTCACCGCGGATGCGTTCCGCCAAAGCCATCGTGGCGACCAACGCTGGCGGGCTTTCCAGCAATCTTTTCCCGGTCGTGACCGGATGGCTGATCGAACAGCACCGGCAGGTCGAACCGCTCTACCAACTGGAGAAAACCGGCGGCTTCTCCGGTCGCGGCGAAGTCGTGCCGGAGGAGGGTCGCCAGTTTGTTGCGACGCAGTTGGTGCGAGCCGCGCAGATGCTGTCCGACCTTTGGCGGGCCGCTGACGAGCAGGCGCCCGAGGACGCCTTTCTGCGCGATCTGTTGTTGAAGCGACAGCGTGGCGGAAGCGGAGGGGCCAAGCCGCGGAGCGACAGTGGAGTTGCCAAGTGAGGCGGTGTTTCAGGCCGCGACTTTATCCGCGCCGGGCGCCTGCGGTTGCAACATCTGACTCACCGTCACGAGGAGTCTCTCGGCGGTGTACGGTTTCGAGAGCAGCGGGATGCCCTCCTCGCCGGTGGTTTCGCGCAAGCGTTCATTGTCCATCAGGCCGCTGGCGGCGATGATCTTGAGCGAGGGATCGATCCGGCGCAGGACGCGGATGGTGGCCGGACCGTCCATGTGCGGCATGAGCATGTCGGTGAGCACCAGTTTGATTTCGCGGCGTTGCGCCGTGTAAATCGCCACCGCCTCGGTGCCGTCAGCCGCCGTCAACACCCGATAGCCAAAACTCTCCAGCGTCTCGCGCAACATGGCCAGCACCGCGGGTTCGTCGTCCACCACGAGCACGACTTCACCCTGGCCGACGGGCAGGCTGTGCAGGACGGCCTCGTCCCCGGCGGTCTCGCCGGCATCGCTTGCCGGCAGGTAGATCAGAAAAGTGGTTCCGCGATTCGCCTCGGTCTCCACCTGCAGGAAACCGCCGTGGCTCTTGACGATGCCGAGGACTGTGGACAATCCGAGGCCCGTCCCTTTGCCCACGGGTTTGGTGGTGAAGAACGGCTCGAATATCTTGTCGAGAATCTCCGCCGGAATGCCCGTGCCCGTGTCGCTCACCTTGATGAGAACATACGATCCGGCCTTGATGCCGTCGCCCGCGGCCGGGTGTTGCGCATCGATCACGGCGTTTTCCGCCGTCAGCGAGATCTGGCCGCCGTCCAGCATGGCATCGCGGGCATTGACGGCGAGATTGACGAGCACCTGATGGAGTTGCGTGGCGTCGCCTTTGATGGTCCAGAGCCCGTCGCCGATCTTTGATTTGAACTTGATGGTCTTGGGGAAGGTCTCGGTGATGATCTTGTTGATCTCTTTGATGAGATGCCGGGGCTGGAGCAGGATGCGCTCGCCATCCACCCCGCGGGCAAAGGTGAGGAGCTGCTTGACCATGCCGGCGCCGCGCTTGGCGGTGGCTTCGAGCATGGAAAGCATTCGCTGGCTCTGTTCGTCGGCCAGTTTCTGCCGGAGAATTTCGACCGACATGAGAATGGGCGCGAGGACGTTGTTCAGATCGTGCGCGATCCCGCCGGCCAGCGTGCCGATGCTCTCGATGCGCTGGGTGCGCAGGAATTGCGACTCGATCTTCTTCCGCTCGCTGACGTCGGTGTTGACGATGAGGATGGATTTGGGCGCGCCATTGTCGCCGGGCACCAGCGTCCACTGGCTCTCGACGGTGATGGCCTCGGCGCCGCGCAGGATTTGACATTCTTCGTCCCGCCATTCGCCGTGGGTCATGACCGCGCTGCGCGCGCTCTCGAAATACGCGCGGTCCGGGCAGATGAGCGCGTCCACGGCGTATCCATGAACATCCTGCGCCGTGCGCTCGTAGAGTCGTTCCGCGCAGCGATTCCAGAAAGTGCAGCGGCCGTCGAGATCGATGACCACGATGGCATCCTGCGATTTGTCGAGAAGCGCGGCCTGTTCGACAATCTTCTCCTCGGCGCGCTTGCGAATGATGCCCAGCGCCACGGTGTCTTGCACCGAACCGAGCAACTCGATCGTGTCATCGGGCAGGCGGTTGCGGGTGAACACGCCGATGACGCCCACCAGCCGGTTCTCCAGAATCAGCGGATAGCCGGCAAACCCGATGATGCGTTCACGGAGCAGCCACGGGCGGTCGCCGATGTTCGAATCATTCACCAGATCGTTGTTCACCTCCGGCAGGCGGTGCTTGGCCAGCATGCCGACTTTGAGCGTGCCCACCGGGATGCGGCTGTGGTGCCCGTCGATGTGCGTGTAGAGGCCCGCGCTGGCCTGCAACTCGAGCATCGCCTCCTGTTCGTTGAGCGTCCACACCCGGGCAAAGGCGCCATCGAGCGTCTTCAGGATGATCTGCGCGGTCCGTTCCAGAAAGCTGTGCAGCGTGCTGCCCGCGCTGAGGGCAAACGCCACCTCGGCGCGGAAGGCGAACTGTCTCGTTTGCCGCGAGCGCAACAGTTCCATCTGGCGCCGCTCGGTGGCATCGCGGAAGACCACCACGGTGCCCACCAGATCCTGGCCCTCCTTCACCGGCGTGCTGGTGTATTCGACCGCAAAATGGGTGCCGTCCTTGCGCCGGAACAAATCGCTGTCGCCGATGAGCACCGTGCCGTCGAGAAAGGCGGCGGCGCTGAACAAATCATCCGCGCCGCCCGAGAGGCGATCCACGCGAAGCTGGTGGAGAAACGCGCTCACCGGCCGGCCGACGAGTTCCACCGGCGTCCAGCCGAGAAGCCCCGTCGCCGCCGGGTTGCAGAAGGTGATGTTGCCCTGGAGATCCACCGCGCACACGCCCTCGCCGACAGCGTCGAGCAGCATGGCCGTGCGATGGTTGAGGCGCGTCAATTCCTCCTCGGCCTTGCGCCGGCTGGTGGTGTCGGCGCCGACGCCGACGTAGTTCACCAGGCGGCCCTGTTCGTCGCGGCTGGGGGTGAAATCCATTTGCAGCCAGAGGCGGTGGCCGCGTTTGTGGGTGCAGGGGAGTTCCAGGCTGAAGGGTCGTTGCGCGGCAAAACGCTCGCGCCATTTCTGCGCGGGTGCGTCGCCTTGGAATTGCCCGCGAGCCAGGGCGGACAACGGCTTGCCGAGCATCTCCTCGGCGCTGAATCCTGTGAGCAGGGTGAAGCCTTCGTTGCACCACTCCACCACGCCATCCGGCTGGGTGAGGAACACGGCGTTGCCGGTGCGGTTGACGGCTTCGGTGAAGCGCGTCACATCGTGGCTGGTCTGCCGCAGCCGGCGCATCTCGCCCAACATCGACCACCCGAGCCACCCGCTCAGTCCGGTCACCAGCAGCAGGCTGGCCATCTGCGCCGGTGGCCACCATGAGGCGGGCAGGTGTGGGAGTCCTGGCACGCCCACCAGCACCAGCAGCCAGTAAACCGCCAGCGCCGCGGAAACCACCAGCACTCCGCTGGCCGCCGCGATCCACGCTGTCATTGGTTGAGACTTGCTCTTCGCCACGAAAATAATCGGCCCGCCCCAGATACACCCCGGCTGGCCATGGTGCCCACAGTTCACTTCGGAAGGACGGGCAGGGGACTTAAACCGGAGATGGCACTTTGAACCGTAGCCAGCCGACGTTAGGAGGCTCTGACTTCCTGCATCGAGAATTGAATGAGCCAATCCAGGAACTTCACAAGGTAGGGCGCGTCTGTCCTCAGCGCGCCGTTTGGCTGGCGAGCGGTGCGGCGCGCTGGGACAGACGCGTCCTACCTGCGAAGCCCGGTTCCTGGCGGCGAGGCCCGGTCTTCGACCGTGAGTTTCTCCTGACGTCGGCTGCTGCGAGGATCAGAAGAACGCCGCGCTCCTGCCGCGGTGGTGAATACGGCGGCCCTCTACCGAGACGCCGCTACGCCGAAGTGGTGGCCGCCGCTTCGGTGACGCGCCGTCGCATCCTGGCAACGGCCTTGGCGAGTTGCCGCTGACCGAACAACGCGGTGCCGGCGACGAATGTGTCTGCTCCGGCCCGCGCGCATTCGGCGGCGGTGTCGCAGTTGATTCCGCCGTCCACCTCGATGCGATACTTCAAGCCACGTTCGCGCCGCCAGGCCGCGGCCTGCTGCATCTTCGGAACCGCTTCGTGGATGAAGGGCTGCCCGCCGAACCCGGGATTCACCGTCATCACCAGCAGCAGATCAATCTTGTCGAGGAACGGCTGGACCTGGGCGATGGCGGTCGGCGGGTTGATGGCCAGACCTACCTTCGCGCCGAGCGCCTTGATGCGCCACAGCAGCGGCAGGACGCGCTCGCCCAGTTCGACATGCACAGTGAGATAGTCGGCGCCGGCGGTGCGAAACGGTTCGAGGAGAATCTCCGGCTGGTCGCACATCAGATGGACATCGAAGGTTAGGCGCGTGAGCGGACGCAGCGTCTTCACCAGGGCCGGGCCGAAGGAGAGGTTGGGCACGAAATGCCCGTCCATGATGTCGAGGTGCAGCCAGTCGGCCTTGGCCGCGGTGACGCGCTTCACCTCGCGGGAGAAGTGGGCGAAGTTCGAGGCCAGCAGCGATGGCGCGATAATCATCGGGCGAAGCTAGGAAAGCGGCGCGGGCGAGTCAATGCGCGGGTCCGGCGCTGGCGGAAAGGTGGGCTTGCCAAACTGTTTACCGATGAACGCTCCGACCCTGCGCCAGCGAGGCTGGGCATGAACAGATGCGCAATCGAAAGCGCTCCGGGTTAGAATTCGCCGAACAAGTTCGCGCTTTGAATCCCTGAACCGTGGGACGGGTTTGCAACCCGTCTCGGAGGCCATTCGACCGCCCGACGGGTTGCAAACCCGTCCCACAAGCCATCGGTTCATGGGGAGGCCACGTTGGTCTAACATTCAGTCAATGTGCTTCTCGATAATCCGCTCGGCCATGCTCTGCCAAGAAACCTCGTCCTGCACGTTGAAGACGAATGGTGCGACCGCTGTTGAGGGCATGTCATCAATGATGATGTCAGGCTTGGATGCGTAACCCTCGAACAACTCCGTGAGTCCGTGGAGTGTCGAAACCTTGCGGGCATAATCGACGCCGACTGACGACCAGAGGAATAGGTGGCAACCCTCGTTGCGCAACCGCTGCAAAGCCTCGCGTGCTCCGTCCAATAGCTTGCCGTTCGCATCGATCAGCGTGAGGTCCACATCTACGAAGACGTTGGCGTTTTTCATGCGGCTGCGATCTATCGATCCTTGATCCACACAATCGATCGCCCGCCGCGATTGAGCCGGGCGTAGTTCGGAATCGCCAGTAGCGGCTTGCCGTCCGCGAACGTGCCGGTGATGACCATCACGCCGCCGAGCAGGTCGGGTTTCCATTCGGCTGCAAGAGGGGATACCGGATCGAGAATCGAGTCCACGTTCTGCTGGTCCACGCTTTCGAGGTTGTAGATCAGCGGGCCGTAACGCAGCGCCACCCGTCCGCGCGTGGCGGCGATTTGCTCGACGGCCTTGATGCGCTGCACCTTCATCGGCAGCTCGAACTCCACCTTGTCGCCCGCCTTCCATTCGCGCTCGATGACGGCGTAGCCGCGTTCGATCACGGGCTGCATCTTCGCGCCGTTGATTGAGAGCGACAGGAGGCCATCGCTGTCGGGCGTTGAGGAATAGAGTTCGCTGACGCTGCGGCTGGGCACGCGAATCTTGAGGGCGAACTTCTTCGGTGCCGCTGGATCGAGCGTCAGCGACACGCGGCCGTTCCACGGATAATCCGTCGTCTGCGTGACGCGCAACGCCGTGCCCGCGATGTCGCCCAGATTCGCCACGCTGCCGGCGAAGAGGTTCACGTAGAGGCTGTCCGGGCCCTTCGCGTACATCCACGTTGGCAGCGAGAGCAACGTGCGCGGAATGTTGCCGACGCAGCAGGGGCAGACGTGCCACAGATAGCGTTTGCCCGAGGAATCGAGCGGGTTGGTGTAGGTGAAATTCTTCCCATCGAGATCCACGCCGCCGAGAATCGCGTTGTAAAGCGTCTCCTCGAACAGGTCGGCATAGCGGGCGTCCTGATAGGCGCGACTCAGCTTGTGCTGGAAGAAGAGTTCGCCGCAGCCGGCGCAGGATTCGCAATAGGCGCCGTTCGGCAGCGAGTAATCCTTGCCGAAACCTTCCGCCGTCTCGCCGCTGCCCACGCCGCCGGTGACGTAGTACTTGCGGTTGACGATGCTGTTCCAGAGCGATTTGACCGCGCTGTGGTAATCAATGTCGCCGGTCTCCATCGCGATGTCGGCCATGCCCGAGTAGGAATAGACCGCGCGCACCGAGTGTCCGACGGCTTCATACTGACGCGTCACCGGCAGATGGCTTTGATCGTACTCGTCGCCGTTCTGGCGCGAATCGAGCAGGAACTTCGCGAGGTCCACATACTTTCGTCCCAGACCGGCGCCGTCCTTTTCCTCCACGAACCCGGCGAAGCGCACCAGCGCCTGTTCGAGTTCCTGGTGCCCCTCAAACCACGCCTTCTTCGGCGCGGGACCGATGTTGTTCACCCAGCAATCCGCCAGCCGTTTCGCCGCAGCATACATGCGCGGGTCCTTGCCGCCGGTCATCACGTCGTAGGCCATCGCGGCTTCGAGAAAATAGCCGGCCTGGTAACCCTCGTGATCGTGGCGGTTGCTCCAGCGCTTGATGCCTTGAATCGTGTACATCGTGTGCAGGTAACCGTCCGGTTCCTGCGCGCTGAGGATCTTGGGAATCCAATCGTCGAGCGTCTGGCGCATCGCCGCCTGCGCCGCGCTGATCTCGGCATCGCCCTGCGGATCGACCATCAGCGCCACGCACATCGACTCGACGGTGTTATAGACCCAGGTGTTGGCGAACACCGCGCCGACGTGTTTCGCGCCCGGCTGTCCGGCGAGCTTCCTGCCGGCCTGCGCGAAGTTCTCGATGCCGCCCTCCTTGGTCGCCGGGTCTTCGATCTTTTGGATGCAGTGCGGAATCCAATTCGCGATGAGCGCCCTGGCCCGCGCCCGCCAGAACGGGCTGGTGATCTGGTAAGCCGTGGTCCGCACCGCGCTGAGATGCGACGCGGGCGGCGCCGGATCGACGGTGACGCGAACGGTGTTGGTGGACTGAAGCTGGCCGTCGTCCGCCGTCAACTTGAGCACGTAATCACCGACCGCCGAAAAGCGCGCGGTCGTGGAGGCGGCAGTGGCGTCGGCGAACGTGACCTCGCCCGATCCGGATTCCTTGCTCCAGCGCAGGGCCACTTCGGGCTTGGGTTTGCCGTCGTCCTTCGCCTTGCCATCGAGGTAGGTCTGCCCCGGCAGCACGACGACGCGGTCCACGCCGGCTTCGACGGATGGCGCGAAGTTGGGTGACTTGCCGGAATCGTACACGCGCCATTCGAGCAGGCCGGTCGAGGAACGGCCTTCGCCGTCGAACTCCAGCCGGAGTTTTGTGGTGGTGATCTCGGGGAAGGTCGTCGTGTTGAAGCGATTCTCCGCGAGTCCGAGACCCGCGGCGTTGGTGACGGTGACGAAGGCTGCGCCGTCCCAGAACAACAGGCGGCAGGCCTTCGGCAGGCGCACACCGCCGTGGTCATCAAACCAATACACGTCCATCTGGCGCGTCGAGATGGACTGGCTCCACTCGTATTGCACCCATTGCGTGCCGGTGCGCGGCCAGTTGCCGTAGGCGCCGTGGCTCTTGTCATTTGAATTGCGCGGTGCGGCGCCGTCGTTGAGGGCTGTTATGGTTTCGTGTCCCGAGACGAAGGAAGTCGAACTGCGTGCGACCACGGCGAGATTGGCGCCCGGTGAGGCAGGCGATTCCGCAGCGTGAAGAGATGATGCCGCCGACAGCAAGGCGAGTGTGAGGATGGAAGAAAGCGAAGCGAGTGGCAGCGTGGATTTCATGGTTAAAAGGTGACCATCAGAGCGGACTTCATCAAGAGTGAAAGGGAGCGGGCGGGTGTGGTTGGAGAGCGAGCGCGGGACGTTGTTGGCATTCGCACGCTGAACCTTGTAGCAGCCGACGTGAGAAGGCTCAAACTATTCGGACAATGGAGATCAGAGCCTCCTCACGTCGGCTGCTACGAGGTTCAAGGACGAGTCAATGGCAACGTCGTCAGCAATTCCGCTGTTGCCGCGGTGGCTGCCGCGGCGAAATGAGCCTGGTCGCGAACCTCAAAACGCATGACCGCATTCGAGCCCGGCCCACTCCCGTAGCGAACGATGCCGCGCTCGTCCACGGTGACCTTGACTTTGGAGAAACCGGCTACGTCCTTTCCCTCGAAGCAAACAGGGCGGTTCAGCGCCAGTCCGAGGAGCGCGCCCACCCATAGATTGCGCTCGCCGTCCATCAGCCATTGCTGATCGGTAGCCGAGGTCGGTTGCGAGAGGAAGGCCACGGGATCGGCGTCCGACTTGCGCAGCATGTAGAGAAAGTAGCGTTGCAGCGGTTCGGGGGCGTGCTCAATGACCTCGCGGTGGCGAATTTTCCAGAAGGAGGCATGTCCGCGATTCTGCCAGAGCCCGCCGTCGAAGCACGGAATCCAGTAGAACGGGAGGCCGGAGCGCATCAACCCCACGAACGCCATCGGGTCGAGGCCGACGTTGTATTCGATGAACTCCGGATCCGACGCTTCACCGATGAAGCCGTGAATGCTGCGCACCTTGGCGCGAAACAACTCCGGTTCCCGATTGAAAGCCGCCACGACGTCGCGCGCGCTTCCCACGAAGATGATCGCCACCTTTTCGCGGGAATCCTGCAGCGTCTGGAGAAGGAGATTCACGCCATTCTGAAATTCCGCCGGCTGATCCAACGCACGGTCGCTGGGCGATTTGAGCTTCGCGCCCAGACCGACCGCAGCGGGTACATGATGGCCGGAGAGGTAATTGAGCTGCCACACGGGCTTGAATCCGGGGAGTTGGATGGGGGATGCGCGATTGTCGAGAATCACCGCTCGCAGGTCCGCTTCCGGCAAGGCGTACAGGCATGCCAGATCGAAGTGATCATCTGGGTCCTCGTGTGGGTGCATCATGTCGGTGCTGTAGATGACCGGAATGCTGGACATGGAACTAGTTGCACCGGCAGCACGATGGCTCGACGACAGTGGGCCAGTGCAGCCGGCCACCAACGCGGTGGCGGTCAACGTGAGAAAGCTTCGGCGTGGAATCGGTTTCATTGGATTAAGGTTGTCGCCACTCGCAGGTTAAATTCCAGCGGTGGTGGGGGTTTGGACGGCGACTCGGGTATTTCATTCGTCCCACGCCGTCCGAAAAGCGCCGTCGCCGCTGCGCTCTGTCGGCGCAGTCCAAGAGGGGTGCGTCATGGAGTGCGGTGGCAGAGCGCCAGCGGCGACACCGCTTTTTTGCGATGGCATTGCCAATCTCGTTCGCCGGATTTCAGCGGCGCTCTGCCGAGACGCCGCTACGCCAAATGGGCAGCCACCTTTCCTCTTGGGATTTTCGCGATGAGCCATTAAAACTCCGCCCCATGAAACCGACGGACCTTCGGGCCATGCTGCAATACATCCCGCGGTTCCGGGAGAAGACGTTCATCCTGAGCCTCGACGGCTCGGTGGTGACGGACGAGAATTTCCCGAACCTGCTGCTCGACGTGGCGGTGCTGCGCTCGCTCAACATCCGCGTGGTCATCGTCCACGGCGCGTCCCAGCAGATCGCCGCGCTCGCGACCGAGCAGGGCGTGACGGCCACCAATCTCGACGGCTCGGGCGTCACTGATGCCGAGACGCTCAAGCTCGCGCTGACCGCGGCCAACCGCCTCACCCACGAGATTCTGGAAGGGCTTTCGGCCAATGATCTCCGGGCCGCGACGACCAACGCACTCATCGCTCATCCGCTCGGCATTTTGCAGGGCGTCGATCATCTCTTCACCGGCAAGGTTGAGCGGGTCGATACCGAGATGCTCCAGGCGCTGCTGGCGCAGGGATTCATCCCGGTCATTCCTCCGCTGGGTTTCGATGGCGAGGGGCGCACCTACCGGGTGAATTCCGACCAGGTCGCAGTCGCCGTGGCCGAGGCGCTCAAGGCATCGAAGGTTCTGTTCATCACGAACCGCGACGGCCTGCTCTTTAACAAGCAGCTCATCCGCCAGATGCTGGCCAGCGACATGGAGGAACTCATCACTACGCGCAAACAGGATTTCCTTACTGAGCAACTCTCCAAGGCCATCCACTCCGCCGCGGCCTGTCGTGCCGGAGTGCCGCGCGTTCACATCATCAACGGCCATGTGGACGAGGGATTGCTCGCCGAGGTGTTTTCCAACGAAGGCATCGGCACGCTCATCTACGCCAACGAATACACCCAGATCCGCAAGGCGATGAAGAAGGACGTGCGCAGCATTCTCCTGCTGACCAAGAGCGGCGTGGCCAATGATGAATTGATCAAACGCACCCGCGCCACCATCGAGAAGGACCTCGGCGACTACTACATCTTCGACATCGACCGCAACCCGGTGGCCTGCGTGCAACTGCACGTTTATCCCGAGCAGAACCAGGGGGAACTCGCCTGCCTTTTCGTGAATCCCTCACACGAGAACCTGGGCATCGGGAGCAAGCTGCTTCAGTTCGTCGAAAGCAAGGCGCGGGAGCTTGGACTGGCGGAGGTCTTCGCGTTGTCCACCCAGGCGTTCACTTACTTCCAAAGCAAGGGCGGCTTCACCGAAGGCACGCCCGAGGATCTTCCGCCGGGTCGCCGCGAGAAGTTCGAGCAGAGCGGACGCAACTCCAAGGTGCTGGTAAAAAAACTGGCGCGCTGAAGTTCTTCCTACGGCGAGCGGACGCGGTAGAAGCGTTGCGCGTTGGTCGCGGCCGGGTCGGATAGCCACAGGATGGCCCCGTCACCAGTGACCGCGGGGAGAGCCGTCCAGTTGGTCTGGTTGAGCGAGGTCTTGAACTCCAGCCTGTAGCTGCGTCCTGCCAGCGTGGGCACGGCGGCCGAGAAAATCTGCTGATTGAAACTGATTGCTGCAATCACCGGCAGCTGATTGGCGGGGGTGAAGATCACCTGATCCAGCCACACCCCGTCCTGGCCGGCGTGGAGGCTGGGATCCTTTTCATACACCCAGCGGAGCGTCTGCGATCCTTCCGGCACACTGATTGTTCGTTCCTGCCAGCCGACCTCGCCCGAAATGCGCGCGCGTTCGAGGCCACCGACGTAGAAATAGAAGAAGTCGAAATTGGTTTCGGAGGAAACCTTCCACCAGAAGCTCACTGTGCCGGCGCCGGTGATCATGGTCTGGAGGGAGGTTTGTTGGCCGTCGGCGATGCTCCCGCTGAGGGCGGCATCGATGCCGTCCTGCGTCACCGCTGCCTGACCTTTCCACGGCGCGCTGTCTCCTGGCAGTGCCGTCAGCCACGTCAACGACGGCGCATCCACCGCATCGCCCAGCGCGATGGGCGGCAGGACGGTGAGGAGCGCATTGGAGCTGGTGACCGCGCCGTTGGCGTTGCTAACGATGACGGAGTATGTGCCGCCGTCGGCCAGCGTGGCGGGTGCAATTGTGTAATTGGTGCCCGTGGCGCCGCCGATGGGTGAACCGTTTTTGCGCCATCGGTAGGTGAGTGTCCCAGCGCCCACGGCCTGCACCGAGAAGTCGATGGGCTGCGCGGATTCGACGGTTTTGCCGACGGGGTGGGTGATGATTTGTGGCGGGGCGTTGTCGGCGATCCAGAGCACCTGATCAATCCAGCCGGCATCTGCGCCGGCGCTTTCCGAGGAGTCCTTGTTGTATTCAAAATCCACCGTGTGCGTGCCGGCGCCGAGAGTTAGCGCGCGCGGCTGCCAATCGACTTCGCCAGAGATTTGAGCCTCCAAAGTGGCGTCGAGGTAAATCTCCAGGAAATCCCAATCGAGCTCTGACGAGACCTTCCACCAGAAGGTGAGCCGTCCCGGTCCGACCACTTCCAGGCTGGCGCCCGTATAGCTGGAGTTTCCGATTCCGCCACTTTGCCCGGCATCGACGCCATCGTGCGTGACTTCGGTTCGCCCGTCCCAATCCGCTGCGCCATAGAGGATCCACGTCAAGCCGGGCGCATCCACGGCGTCGGGGAAGCTGAGGATGAGCGGGGGGCTGAAGGTCACCCGGTCCACCCAGCCCTTGCTCGCGCCTTCCGAGATGCTTTCATCCTCGGAGTAGGTCCAAGTCAGCGTTTGCGGGCCGGCGGGAAGATGGAAGCTGCGTTGCGTCCAGTCCACTTCGCCGGAGAGGCTGGCGCGGAGCGTTCCGTTGACGCGAAACTCCAGCAAATCAAAGTTGGCTTCCGAGGATACCTTCCACCAGAAACTCACGTTGGTGGGGCCGATGACGGTCGTCGAGAAGTGGGACTGCTGTTTGGTTGCGAGGTTGCCGCTGGCCGCCGCATCCTCTCCATCGTGGCTCACGGCGTCTTGACCCGTCCACGGCGCGTTGCCGCCGGTTGTCCAGGTCAACGAAGGGTTGTCAACCGCCTCGCCAATCGAGATGGCCGCAACAATCGCGAGCACCACGTTGGAACTGGCGGTGCCGCCGAAAGCGTTTGTGACCGTCACCGAATAGGAGCCCGAGTCGTTGGTCTGGGCCGCAGGCAGCGTGTAGCTGGGGCCGTTGGCGCCGGCGATGGAAATCAGATTCCTCCGCCACTGATACGTCAGCGGGGCGACGCCCATCGCGGTGACGGCGAATGTGACCTCACTCCCGGCGTTGGTGGTGATTCCGTTCGGCTGCGAGACGATGACCGGCGCGGTGTAAACCGTCAGGCTCGCGGGCGGCGCGCTGGTGACGCTGCCGAAGCTGTTGCTGACGATGACATCGTAGCCACCCATGTCGGCTGGTTGCGCGTTGCTGATGATGAGCGTGCCGGTGTTGCCACCGCTCAGGTGTGTCGAGTTGCCGAGGCTCGCGCCGTTTCTGCGCCATTGGTACGCCAGCGGCGCCTGCCCGGCGGCGGCGACGGTGAGGAAGACCTCCGTGCCGGCCACCGCCATCGCGGCGGCGGGCGGGGTGACAATCAACGGGGAAGGATTGCCCGTGCCCTCGATTTGGAAGGTCATGGTCGCGGCCGGCGCGCTGAAATCCCGGAAGCTCAATCCCGAGGCTGACCCATTCCACCAATGCGAGTTCGGTGCGGTGGTATCCGAGAAGCGATTGGGGTAACCGGCCCCGGAGTTTCCTGCGTAATAGAGATCCGTGAGGTCGCCGCGGTTCGCGTTGTTCTGGAAATCCCAGCGGTTATCGGCCTGCACCAGCGTCACCTCGTAGTTGGCATGGCTCGCATTGGGCGTGAGACTCTGGTTGTCGTGGTCGCCCAGTTCATCGACATGCCAGATGGCGATGCCGCCGGCCGGGAGGATGGAGTCGCGACCAATCTTCTGCCGGTTCTCAACCAGAAAATACTCGGTGGGCACGCCAGGTTTGGCGTAGCGGTAGAAATGGTTGAATCCGGCTCCCGCGCTCGCGGTGACGGTGGCGGACATGACTGAATTGCTGGATAATTCGGTGGTGGTGGCCCAGCCGGATTTGTATTTGAGATAAGCGCAGATTTGCGCCGGATTGGCGCCGTGGCCGCCGCTGTTCATCAGACAGAACATCCCGGCGCCGCCCTCGGAATCATAACCGTAGTCGTAGATATCGGGGTAGTCACAGAGCATGTGCCCGTTTTCGTGGCAGAAGGTGCCCAACGCCAGACTGCTGCCGATGTCGGTGATCTGATAGGCCCACACTTTTTTGCCACCCGGCGACAACTCCAGTTCCCCGACGTCGTAGAGCGCCCAGGAATGCGGCCACAAACCCTTGTTCCAGACGCCGCCGTTGCCGCCGGCATAGAAGACGTTGCAGGCGATGGCGCGGTTGTAGTCGTCGGTGGTCAGTGCATGGAGCGAGGGCAGGATTTCTGTCTGGTAGTTGGGCAGAGCCTGGAGGATTTGCAGCGCGTCCCGGATGAGCAGGTTGCCTTGGCGACCGCAATCCTTGGTGAGGTCGTTGTACCAGCTTTTCGGATGAAGGCTGGTGGGGATGCGCAGGTAAACCGTCACCACGTTGCTGTAGGTGAGCTGGCCATTCGAGTTATCGAGGAAGTATTGCTTCACCGAGCCGTTGTTGCCGAAGCCGGTGTAGTTGTCGCCGTTGAGGAAGTTCACGATCTCCGCCTGCGGAATGGTGGCGAGATCGTTGTCGAAATCGATCAGCAACGTCAGACCAACCTTCGTGCCGAGTGTTGGCAGTGCGGGTGGTGCGGTTTGCAGCCCGGCGGCTTCAAGACCAGCATTCTGGCGGGTGATCCCCTTCAACCGATTCCAGCGCTGCGGCAACTCGAGGTCCGCCTCCCATTTCCGGCGCCGGACTTCCGCCTGCTTTTTCGCCTCGGCCGGATTGATGCGCTCATGCTTGCGCAATCCCAGACGCTCACCGCTGGTCTGGCCGACGAGTTGGCCGGTGGATTCGAGTGCGTTCCCATCGGCGGAGAGTCGGGCCAGGCAATATCCGCGGCGTGCCGGATCGTAGATCACCGAGAAACCGTCCAGCGTCTCAAAGATGGCGTGGAATTCGTCGCCGCGGCCCCAGATTTGGATGGGCGTGCCATCCGGTTGGATGAAGGGAATAATCCTGGCAAATGGGGACGACTGCCCGGTGAGGGAGCTGCCCAGCAGTGCGAGCAACGCGCACCCAAGCAGTTCAGACCCGAGCGTCCGACAAAGACGCATCAATCGAGAGTTCATATTGGCGAAATCAGTTTAGCCGCGATCCGGCCCTGGGTCTGCCACCATCGCCGCGGGAGTAATGCACAGCAGCAGACAATTCCCCTTCGTATCGGCCGGATCGGCAAGCGATTAAGCGGGCCGACCATGGATGGCGGCGGCCGGCCAGCCCGCGAGGAAGCGCGACCCCAACGCGAGGTCAGAACCCGGCGTGCCAGATTGGCCGGCTTTTGGTTGCGTCGCCGGGGCCGGTTCCTTGCTGCGGGTATTTGGACAAATCGGCAATGTCCGCCCCTTTTTTCTGCGTGCTTTTCTGAGCAAAGGTTTATATTTTGGCCGCCATGATCTTCTGGATTCTCGCCTTCGTGTTACTGGGTTGCCTGGGTGTCATCGGCTTCTATCAGGGCGCCATCCGAGTGGGCTTCTCGCTGATCGGCCTGCTGGTCGCGGCTTTGTTGGCGGTGCCGCTGGGGTATCTGGTCAAGCCGATCGTCTCGATGCTGGGCGTGGTGCATCCGGTGGCGCTGGCGTTCATCGGACCCTTTGTGGCCTTTCTGATCGTGCTGATCGGTTTCAAGAGCGCCGGCTTCGCCGTGCATCGCAAGGTGGACACCTATTTCAAGTACAAGGATTCCGATACCAGGCGACTGCTCTTCGAGCGGGTGAATTCTCGTCTCGGCATTGCGTTGGGCGTGGTCAACGCCACGCTCTACGTCTTTCTCCTCGCCTTCGGGGTGTACGTTGTCGGGTATTTCACCAAGCAGGTGCAGACGCCGGAGCAGACCGCCTCCATGAGCTGGGCCAATCTCGCCGCCGACCATCTGCGCGACAGCCGCATGGACAAGGCGGTGGCCTCTTTCATGCCGAACCAGCCGCTCTATTACGATTCCGTGGATGTCATCGGCTATGTCTTCCATCAACCTTTGCTGCAAAGCCGTCTCGCCACTTATCCGCCGTTTCTCAATCTCGAAGACAACGCCCAGATCAAAGCAGTGGCCAAGGATCAGACGTTTCAGGGGCGTTGGCTCAGCAGCATGTCCTTCAACGAGTTCATCGGCGATCCCAATGTCGGTGCGCTAATCCACGATACCGAGCTTTACAAGACCGTCCTCAGCATGTTGAACAATGACCTGGGAGATCTGAAGACGCATCTCCTGACCGGCAAGTCGCCGAAGTTCGAGAACGAGCCGATTCTGGGCAAGTGGACCTACGACTATGCCGCCTCCTTCGCGCAAACCAAGCGCAAGAAGCCGAACATGTCCCTCGCCGAGACGAGGCTGCTGCGGCGCGCGCTCGGCGTGTTGAACAACAGTGTTTTCACCGCCTACGTGGACAGCACCGCCAAGCTTGCCATCCCCGCTGGCGAAGCCAATCAGCCGCCGACTCTGCTCACGGGTAGCTGGCGCGGCGAAGGCGGCGGACGTTACGAACTCAAGTTCTCCGGTGCTGGCAAACAGCTCACCGGGCCCGCCCGCGTGGATCGCGACAAGCTCCATTCTGCCAGGGACAATGTCTCCGTGGTCTTCGAGAAGTGATCGCAGCGCGGGTTTTCGTGTCCTGGAAAATCGCGGCCGGAATTCGCGGGCAATTTCTTTATCAGCCTCTTCATCCCATCCCAGATCCTCGGTTGCCCGAGGTCTCGCAATGTCGCGCAGGATGAGCAGCCAGAGTCAGAACTGATTGCCCGTGCCTTTGAACCGGGGCGTATCGTCACCCGGACTTTGCGGTGGGAGTAAACCGACTCAGCGGCTGACCGGCGAAGGATCCAGCCTGCGTTGTTCCAGTGGCGAGGTTCCTGGTGAGGCCACCGGCTCCACCACGCTCCGCGCTTCGCCGGGTTTGACGGCTTCGGGCAAGGTTCCGGGGGCACCAACCTGCGCCGCCGCCTTTTCCTTGGTCTCGGGCGGTACCCGGAGCGCGTAGAATGTCCCGGCGGCCAGCAATCCGCAGACGAGCGCGCCCAGACCGCAGAACCACACCGGCCGGAAGGGCGAATCCAGTCCAAAACGTTCGCTGCAAGAAAGGGGGCGCGCAGGTGACGGATCGTGCAGACGGTGGGCGACCCGGCCGGGAAATCCGCGGAAAAATTTTTGCGGAGGTTGCTCGCGGCGTTTCAAGGCCAGGAGCTTCTGCAACTCGTCGAAGTTCTGGTTCTCGCTGTCCATAGTCACTTCACGTAATCCGACAGGTAAGCCTGCAATTGCTGGCGCGCGTAAAACAGGCGCGAGCGCACCGTGCCCACGTTGCAATCCATGATCCGCGCGATTTCCTCGTGGGGTAATCCCTGCACATCGTGCAGCGTCACCGCGAGCCGATGTACGGAGGACAGCTTCATCATGGCTTCGTTCAATTTCTCCTGCAGCTCGGTCAGTCCCAGTTCGCGTCGCGGGGTCTTGTCGGAAATCAGCGCCACCAGGCCCGGGTCATTTTCGGCGTTGAGATCCAGGTCATTCAGGCTGAGGTGCGTCTTGTTCCGCCGGGTCTTGAGGAAGTTGATCGTCTTGTTCACTGCGATGCGGTACAGCCAGGTGTAGAAACTCGCGTCACCCTTGTAGGTCTTTAGCGCTTGAAACGCCTTGATGAAGGTTTCCTGCGCCAGGTCCGCCGCGTCCTCGTGGCTGGCGGTCATGTGGTAGATGGTGGCGTAAACCCGTTCCTGATATCGCCGCACCAGTTCGTCGAAGGCCACCAGGTCGCCCTCCTGCGCCCGCCGCACCAGTGCGGCATCTTCCGCCCCCTTCTCCGCGCTGATGTTCTCAGGCGTTGGTGGAGCGTCTGCAGCCTCCGCCAGTTCGTCACGTTTTACAGGCAGCGGCTGGCCGGGGAGGGGCATGGTCAGACCTTCCTTTCCAGGCCATCCGTCTGTTGCGCAAGGAATTTGATGAACCCCGCCAGGCTGCCGCGGCTGTCGGATTCCGGCAGCGCTTTCAGGGCGCGTCCGGCCGCTTCAAGGAGTCGATGCACGTTGGCCTGCGCGTCCGCCAGCACATGGTGGCGGTGGAGAAGTTTCATCACCGCACCGTGATTTGCCGGATCCCAATCCCGCAGCAGCGCGCAAACCCGCTGGCGCTCCTCGTTGCTGGCGCGTTCGAGCAACACCAGCACCGGCAGCGTCAGTTTGCCCTTGGCCAGATCCGTGCCGAGGGATTTGCCGGCCACGGATTCGACGCCGTAAAGGTCGAGGCAATCGTCGTACACCTGATAGGCCGTCCCCACGGTCATGCCGTAATCGCGCAGGGCCGCGCGCTGTCCGGTCGAGGAACCGCTCAGGTAGGCGCCGAGATCGCAGGAGAGCGCAAACAGCTCGCCGGTCTTCATCTCCAGCATCTTGAAATATTCGGCGCGCGGCAGATCAAAACGATTCCGGCGTTGCGTCTGCAGGATTTCGCCGGTCACCACCGTGTTGGTGGCGGAAGCCACCGCACGGCAGATCTCCGTGGTGGGGAAGCCCGCCGCGAGCTTGAGCGCCTGGGCGAAGAGACAGTCGCCGACCAGCACGGAGATTTCATTGCCCCAGTTGGCTGCGAGCGTGGGACGCCCACGGCGCAGACCGGCTTCGTCCATCACATCGTCATGCACCAGCGTCGCCAGATGGACCATTTCGATGATGACGGCGGCGCGGACGTGATCGCCGTTGACCTCGCCCACGGCGCCTCCGGCCAGGGCCACGAGCGCGGGGCGCAACTGTTTGCCCTGCGCGGTCAGGGCATACTCCGCATAGCTGGCGATGTCGGAGTCAAATTCCTGAATCTGGGCGGAAAGCTGGTTGGCTACCGCCTGCAGAAACGGTTCCACCGGCGTGACAATGGCCTTCCAATCGTCGCCCTTGATGGGGGAGACGGCGCCTGTGTCCGGGGTGAGATTCGGTCTGGTCTCGGAGGCCAGCATTTGCTGCGGAATGTACGGGTGCCCAAAACTCAAGTCAAACGGTTATGCCTTGTGCGCCTTGTGCGGCGTAAATGGCGGGGGGCACAATTATTCAGGTCTATGCGGCGAGGGGAAAGCATCTCGTTTTGACTGGCCTGACGGTTGAGTCGGTTCTTCCAAAACTCATGGAGTTGACGGCTGTCTCTGGCGAGTGTGGGACACGGTCAGGTCGATGAACTGTGCTGGGCCGGGAAAATTGCTCGCGCCGCCTTCGCCCCGCTTCTTAATCTCCGCGCGTGCATCTGGCCCATCTGCGCCTGCGGGATTTCCGCAATTGCGAGCGGTTGGACGTGGACTTCGCGCCCGGGTTCCACGTCCTGCTGGGCGATAATGCCCAGGGCAAGACCAACCTGCTCGAAGCCATTTATCTCATGGCCACGCTGCGCTCGTTTCGCGGCGTTGGCGGCGCGCAGATGGTCCGGCATGGTCGCAAAGGCTACTTCGTAGGGGGCCACGTGGTGGGGCAAGGCGACCACGAGATCAAAATGTATTGGTCGGCCGCCGAACGGAAACTCTCGCTCGACGGTCAGCCGGTGCGGCGGTTGGCGGATTACCTGGGCGCGCTGCGTGCGGTGGTGTTTTGCACGGAGGATCTGCAGCTCGTCAAAGGCACCGGCCGTGTGCGTCGGCGCTTCCTCGATCTGCTGCTGCTGCAAACACACTCGGGCTATCTCGTCACCCTGCAGCGCTATGCCCAGGCGCTGCGCTCCCGCAACGCCCTGCTCAAGCAGTCGATTCTCGACGAGGACGCGCTCGATAGTTTTACCGCCGAACTTGTCCGGCTCGGCAGCGAAATCACGCGCCTGCGCCGTGAACTCGCTCCGCGGCTATCCCCGCTGGCGCGGCTGGCTTACCGGCGCATCTCCAACGACGCCGAAGAATTGCGCCTCGAATACCAGCCCAGCGTGAAAGCGGATTTCGCCGTCGAGCTTGCCCAATCCCGCGCTCGCGAACGGCAGTTCCGCGTCACTTTCCTTGGGCCGCATCGCGACGATCTCCAGTTGCTGCTCAACGATAAATCCGCCGCCCAATTCGCCAGTGAAGGACAGAAGCGTACCCTCGCGCTCGCCCTGAAAATGGCGCAGGCCGAATACCTCGCCGGACTGCATGGCGTGCCGCCGATTCTGCTCATCGACGACGTGATGGGCGAACTTGATGCGAAGCGGCGCGCGGGATTTCTGCCGTTGCTCGAGCGCTCACGGCAATCGCGCGGCCAAGTGTTCATGACCTGCACCGCCGAGAACTGGCCCGTCGAACTCGGGTGCGAATTGCATCGCTGGGAGGTGAAGGCGGGAACGCTCACGGCGCAGCGCGGGAGCGCGGCTGGGGCGGAGCCGGGCGCGGTGTGACTCGATCCACCATGAATCGCTTCAGCCGCACTTAACGCAAAGGCGCGGAGGCGCAGAGACGCGGGGAAGCGGGACCAAACCCGTGGATAGGCTCAGAATCAGTTCAACGGTGGGGATGAATTTTCTTCAGAGATTTGCGCGCCTTTGCATCTCAGCGCCTTTGCGTTCAGTTGAACGCGGGTTCTGGGAGAAGAGTCGGCGGGCGCTCACTCCGGCTTCATCAGGCGCACGCCGAAGACGCCGCCGGCCCACGAATTAGGGTGCGCCTGGAACTTCACCGTCACTTCGGATTTGCCCTGCGTCAGCGCGGGCGGGATGACGTAGGTCACGTCAAAGAATTCCTCCGGCCGGTTCTTCTCCAGTCTCTGCGTCGCGATCGTCCGGTCATCGATGAGAATGTCGAAAAGGCGATTGCCGCCGCCATCGCTGCCCCAGTAGGTGACGACGAGTTCGTTGGCCTGACCGGGCTGGACCTTCAGCTTGAAAGCGAACCAACCGCCATCGATGGCATGGCGCCATTTGCGGCCCAGGGCCTCGCCGGCGCTGGTCTTCTCGCCGCGCAAATCGTGGTCGCGCTCCGGCTGCATTTCGCCGATGCGCAGCACGTCCAGGGTGCGGGCTTCGAGCTTCTTGAGCCGCTCCTGTTCGGCGCGATAAGTGGCCTCCCTGGCCTGCCACTGCGCGGCATTAAAGTCATCAAGGTACACCGTGTAGCGATGATCGTGCATGGCGAAGAACGGCTCCAACCGCACGTCGCGCGGACGCCCCACGCCCTGGGTCTCGAACGTCAGCTTCTCTCCCGCCACCGGCTTCACCCAATCCGCCACGGGCCGGCCATCCGTGACCAGCGCGGGGACCTAAAACGCGCCGCTGGCCGCCGGATCGTTGACGGACGTCCCAGAATTTCAGTCGTGAATGCGGATGCCATATTAGTTTCCTCCAATTGTTGGTTGCGGCGGGGCCGCGCGTCCTGCGCGGTCTCCCACAATTGAAGATGGTGCCAGCGCTCCCGGCGCGAGGCCAGCGCTTTTCACGCAGGATGTTTGAACCAAAGAGCTGCATCAAGCTCCGCTCGGCCACGCCTCGTTGCGAGCACGAGGTTCTTCTCATCCAGTGCCGTTTGGCTGGAACATGATTGCGGTGTACAGCGCGGCATCCTTCAATCTGAAGGAGGCGTGCAGGTCAGGCAGAAGGCAGAAGGCAGAAGCGAGAAGTGAGAAGTGAGAAGTGAGAAGTGAGAAGTGAGATGTGAGAAGTGAGAAGTGAGAAGTGAGATGTGAGAAGTGAGTAGTGAGAAGTGAGAAGTGAGAAGTGAGAAGTGAGAAGTGAGAAGTGAGAAGTGAGAAGTGAGAAGTGAGAAGTGAGAAGTGAGAAGTGAGAAGTGAGAAGTGAGAAGTGAGAAGTGAG
>JBBRWD010000061.1:0-43022 GCA_038249465.1 Limisphaerales bacterium
ATTGGTGATCATCTCGTCGCGGCTTGGCACTCAGCGGACCCCTCGATCCGCCGGCCCAACCGCTCCGCGATGCTGCCGGCTCACTGGCAAATTTTAATCGTCGTCACCGGGGGAGTTTAATCGTCGTCCTCCACCCGGCCCTCACTCCCACCACCGCCCGACTTCGCCTGGCAAAATCCCCCGCTTCAAATCGTGTGACATTATCGGCTGATCCGCCGCAGGCAGTCTCCGGCCGTGCGCCCTTCTGACTCAGTGCTCCAACCAGGATTCTCGGCTTCTTTTCCCGCCGCGCCGCCCCAAAGCGGGGATTAATTTCCGAAGCACACCGGATGCACCTGCGGTGCAGACAAATGCTCGCAACTTCAGTGCTGGACAACTGGGTGCCAGCCAGTTGCGATGTTTACAGAATGAAAACAACAACGCCCCATCGTTTTCTATCAGCCGACGTTACGATTTCGAACTTTCTTGTTACACTTGGGCCTGCCCGTGGCAATACACGGTGACGATGCTGAACAACCAAGACCAAGAGCGCTTCATGCGGCTGTGGACGGAATCCCAGCAGGCCGTGGTGAATTACATCCACGCCATGGTCCGCGATCCCGCCGCCGCCAAGGATCTTGCGCAGGAAACCGCGCTGGTCTTGTTCCGCCGGTTCGGCGAATACGACGGGGAACGCCCGTTTCTTGGGTGGGCGCTGGGCGTCGCCCAGTTCCAGGTGCGCGGTTTCCATCGGGACGCCGCGCGGAGCCTGGTCTGCTTCGACACGGAGCTGTTCGATCGGCTCACGGAGATGTGGGCGGAAACCGCGGCGGACGCCGGTGAACGCTCGTCCGCCTTGGAAGTCTGCCTGGAGCGTCTGCCCGCCCGCCCGCGACAAATGGTGCGGCTGCGCTACTTCGACGAACTGAACTCCGAGGAGATCGCCCGGCGCATCAACAGCAGGAGCGCCGCCGTGCGCGTGGCGCTGCAACGCATCCGGGAGCAGCTCCACGCCTGTGTCGAACAGCAGTTGCGGACGGAAAGGCGGGCGACATGACCGATCGCCAACCTCTGATCGCCGCCTATCTGGACGATGCGCTCTCAGATGCGGAGCGCGCTGAATTGACGGCCTGGCTGAAAACGCATCCCGATCATCTCCGCGCGTTCGTGGAGGCCAATCTCTTCGAGCAACAGATCCGCAGCGCTGTCATCGGCCAGATTCAGCGAGAATCAGCAGGTGCGTTCGTCCATGCCGAGCCAGCGCGGCCGCGCCATCCGGCAGAAGGCGCCTCTGTGGGCTGGCTGAAGGGATTCGTGCGGCGCTGGCGCCGCTGGGCTTTTGCCGGCGCCGCCGTTCTGCTGCTGACGCTGGCCGCGCTGCCCCTCTGGAGGTGGAAGCCGCCGGTTGCGCGGTCGTCCGGGCTGGCCCGCGTCACGCGCGCGCAAAGCCCGCGGGTGCCCGCACAAACCAGTGCCTTTCAGACCGGTCAAGAGTTGGCGCCGGGCCGCTTCACGCTGGTCGCCGGCGCCGTGGAAATCACTTTGACCAACGGGGTGACGATGGTGTTCGAGGGACCGGGTGAAATCGAGTTGCTGACCCCGATGCGTGCCATCCTTCACGCCGGTCAGGTGGTGGCGCGCGTGCCGACGAACGCCCGGGGATTCCGGCTGGAAACGCCCGGAGCGAACGTGGTGGATCTCGGCACGGAATTCGCCGTGAAGACCGGGCCGGGCCTCAGCACCGACGTGCAGGTCTATGACGGTGAAGTGATCACCACGCCCATTTCAGCCAACGCCGCGGGCAGCTTTCCCCAACGGCTCACGGCCGGCCACGCCGCGCGATTCACCCAGGACACCCGCGCCGTGTCGCAACCGCTGGCCTTCGCGTCGGACCGGTTCGTGCGCCGCTTGCCGGCGGACCAGCCGATTGAACTCAAGGGCGGCCCTTCCCCGGATTTCAACCGCAGCCGCTTTGATGAAATCCTGGTCACCCGCCCAACCCAAGGCGTGGTGGTGGATGGCGACCTTTCCGAGTGGAGCGCCGAAGGTGGATTTCGGAGCGAGCGTGAAGGCGCGCCCGGGGCGGGCTATTTCGTCGAAGGCCGGATGATGTTCGACGCGGACTTTCTCTATATCGCCGCGCACATCGGCGACCCCGCTCCCATGCGCAATGTGGTCAACCCGGCGACCGATGGCGAATTGGGGTGGCGCGGCGGCGGCCTCCTGGTGCGGCTGTCCACGGGACGGCAAATGGGCTGGCCCGTGGACGCCAACGCCCCCGTCTATTACCAATTCCGCAGCCTCGCCCCTGATGCCAGTCACCTGGCGAAGGCAACCAGCGATCGCCTGGCGCATCTTACGCTCTGGCACTGCGCGCCGTCCGCGGAGAGCTGCCTGCACATTTCCTATGGCATGAACTTGCACGGCGGGGCGGCTAACCCGGCTGGCTACCGCGGCGCCTTCCGCCAAGACGCCGATGGGCGCGGTTACACGCTGGAATACGCCATTCCCTGGTCATTGCTCCGTGCCGCCAGCGATCCGCCGCGCACGGGCGACACCTTGGCCGCCTCCTGGACCGCCCATTGGAGCGATGACTCGGGCCGTCTGTGGCGCGGCCAGCACACGGAAATCCGCAACGCCACCGAACCCCTCCGTATCTACACTTGGGAACGCGCCGCGACCTGGGGACGCGCCGTCTATCGATGACCGCCTCTTATGAAAAACACACTCGAGCTGATCCATCAACCATCGTGTTCGATGAACACCCAAAACCCATGAAAGTATGCAAAATGTTCAATATGTGGATTACGGCTTCGATGCGGTTCGGGAGCGTATAAATAATATGTCATTAAATGAAACGGGTAATCCAGTTAAAATAAGAGTAAGAATAAAGATCGCAAAACTCGTGAAGACAAATCGAATCCGTTCTTTTCCGACGACGTGTTCTATTATCATCTC
This sequence comes from Limisphaerales bacterium, assembly GCA_038249465.1. Classification (GTDB taxonomy): domain Bacteria; phylum Verrucomicrobiota; class Verrucomicrobiia; order Limisphaerales; family JBBRWD01; genus JBBRWD01. The sequence goes on from JBBRWD010000061.1 coordinate 2,938, forward strand.
CCTGCTGTTTCTGATTCGGGTTGGGGTCTCTGTGGCGGAGACCCAGCCCCAAACACCAGCCAGTTACTCGCCCGAAGAGCTGGACCATGCCATGGTGCGCATTCCGGCGGGGCCTTTTCTCTTCGGCATGACCGATCAGGAGAAACAGGTCGCGGCGAAGGAAGCCGGGGTGCATCCGGAGATGCTGCACCACCATTCCAACCGGCATTGTTGAACACCCGGGAATTCTGGATTGATAAGTATCCGGTCACGCGCGGCCAGTTCCTGGGCTTTCTCAAGGCCACCGGCTACAAGATTCCCTACAATGGCTGGCTCGTGGGCTGGAAGGAATTGCTGGAGGATCCCTTCTCCGATCCGGCCAAACTGAACTGGCCGATCACCGGTGTGAACGCGGCGGATGGCGCCGCCTATGCCAAATGGCTCGGCAAACGGCTGCCCACCGAGATTGAATGGGAAAAGGCCGCGCGGGGCACCGATGGCCGGTTGTATCCCTGGGGCAACACTTGGAAGGATACGGCCTGCTACACCAATCCCGGCAACCTGCCGTTGGACGCTGGTTTTCCGGTGGGTTCCTTCCCGGACGGCGACAGTCCGTATGGCGTGTCTGATCTCGTGGGTTCGGTCTTGCAGTGGGTTGATGTGGTAATCACACCGCCCGTGGCTTCAGTCTCCGGTCGCCAGGATGACAGCACTCAGTTCCTGGCCGGATCCGCCCCACTGCATCAAATGCGCTACAATCACATGGTCACACGCCGACTTTCCTGGAGCCATGACATGCGCATTTATGACAGCGGCTTCCGCTGCGTGTCCGACAGCCAACCGCAAAATCTGGTGACGCAGCCAAAATATAAGGCGCCGCCGTTGCAATTGCCCAAGCCGGTGGAACTGCGGGCGGACCTGTTTCTCAAAGAGCCGATTCGGCTTGAGCCGTTGGGTTGCTCCACGTTCAAGATCCATGTGCCGTGGTTCCCCGAGAGCGTGTGGACGATTGATTCCCCCGAAGGCCCCTACGGCCCCTTTGGCGGCGCCAACCAGTGGCCTTACCTGGCTGAGAGCGAATGGAATGTTGACTGGAAAGTCGAGGACGGCGGACGTCGGATCAGCTATGAGCGGGAAAAGGATGGCAAGAAGATCAAGTTCGCCGCTTGGGTGGACGGGCCGTCGGTCGAATACTGGATTTCCACCGAGAACATGGGGAAGATTGATTTGTCGAGTTTCTGTTTCAAGACGTTCAGCCCGTTTTTCAGCAGCCAGGAACGAGCGACCCAGAACCGGTTGGAAGGCGACACGCTGGTGCGCTCCCTCGACCTGTCCGTGAACACGCTCTGGCCGCCGTCGTTGCAATGGTCGATCCTCGGCAGTTCCAAATCCGGGGACCGAACCTCCAAGCTCGTAACCGGTCTGGATCCGGGAGCGGTCATATTCAAGGCCTATCAAGGGCCGGCGTATTTGATCTTCGTGGGCGTGCCTGGCGTCGAGTCCGGCGGCAACGGCTGGCCTCCCTGCACGCATCTGGGCGGCCCGATCCAGATCGCGGAAAAAGGCGGCGGCCGGATTATGTTTTGGGTTGGCCCGCTTGACGGCGCCAAAAAATACCTGAAATACGATGGGACGGATCCCACTGCCAAGAGCCGCCCTTCCACGAACGAACTCCGGAAAGCGGAACTGGGCAGGAAATACCGCGAATTCGGCGAACGGATTGACAAGGTCGCCACTCTTCTGCTGGAGGTGGAGGCCAAAAAAACGCGGGATCAGTTAAGCGATACCTTGCAGCGCGCGGGCGCGAAAGTGGATGTGGGAGTCCAATATGCCGGCGTGTGGGAGGATACCAATGGCCATCTCCCACCCCATGTGCAAGGCACGTTGCTCCTTACCACTGAGGGCAAGACGACCCGTATTCCAATCCGGGTTGAGGTGGGCGGCTTTCATTCCAAGAACAAATTGGAATGCCTCTTCGAGATGTGCATGCTGCGGGCCGAGCTGGATCAGGAACTGCACGGCCACGGTGATGGTGGCATTCTGGATCGTGTGGCCGGACTGGAAACGAGTGAGCTTTGGCCTGCAACTGGGTTGGTGCGCCAACTCTCCCCTCGGTGATCATCTGAAAGGACTTCCTATGAAAATGCGTATTCTCCCTAAACTGCCAGCAATACTGGCGATCGTAACCGCGCTGCTAACCCTTACCAGTCAACCGGCCAGGGCCGCTGAACCCGTCACCGGCAATCAGGACATCACCTTTCGGCTCGATAAACCGGGACAGGTTTCGGCGGCGGTTTATAACGCGCAAGGCCAGCAATTGCGCACCCTGCTGATGGGTGAGCACCTGGACAAAGGACCCCACACGCTGCACTGGGATGGATTGGACAAATATGGACAGCCGGCGCCCGCCGGGACTTACGAGTGGCGGGTGCTGCGGACCGACGGTTTTGAGGCGAAGTATGTGACTTCGCTCGCCACCAGCGCCGATCCGTCATACTCGATGTGGATCGGCAATCACTCGGCCCCTAGTGCCGTGCTCTGGGACGGCGAGCAGACGATTTATCTGTCGGCACCGGCTGAGAACACGCCCCAACTCATTTCATTTTCACTGGACGGCAAGAAGGTTTTCTGGAAACAGCTCCAACGGATCATCGCCGGCTCCGCTTGGGGGCTGGCCTATGTGGACGGTCGCCTGTTTGATTTGTCCAGTGCCGAATGGGAAAAGGTATGCAAAGAAGTTGTCGTCATCTCCGACCCGGCCACTGGCGAGGAGAAGTCGCGCATTGATGTCTATTGGGAAGGGGACAAGGGATTTCCCCAACTATTCCTGGCCGTTTCGCCGCAGCGGATCGTGGTGGGATACCCGCACCGCAACGCCCTGCGCTGGTATGGCATGGACGGCAAGTTGCAGGCCACGGCCAGCCTGAACGAGTTGCGCGGGATTGCGATGGGTCCGAACGACAAGGTGTTTGCGGTGTCGGGGGGAGCCATTGTCACGGTCACGGAAGCGGGCGTGGTGACGCCGCTGATTGCGGCCGAGTCGTTGCACCGTCCCGATGCGCTGGCCTTCGACAAGAGCCGGAATGAGTTGCTGGTGTCGGAGGGCAATGGCAGCCATGTGGTCAAGCGCTTCAGCGTCACCGACGGCAAGCTGCTCCAGACTTATGGCCGTGCCGGGGGACGGAAGCTGGGCGCGTTTAACCCGGAAGACTTCCTCAATATCACCACTGTGAATTTCGCTCCCGACGGCGGGTTGTTTGTGTGCGAAGAAGTGCCGCGCCGGATGGTGTGGTTGGATCGCCAGGGCCACTTGGTCCGGCAGTGGTTGGGCCCGATTCCCTTTGGCAATCAGGCGGCGGCGAGCAACGAAGATGTGACGGAGGCGTATTACAACAACGGGGAAGCGACGATCGAGGGAGTGAAGGGGGAGATCATCAACCAGGCCCGGATTGACTACGCCACGGGCCAGGAGACGTTGGAAGCGGTTTATCAGGCGGAGTCAAGGAGCCCGCTGGGGACGCTGACGTTTGGTATTGTCGAGGTGACCCGTCGGGAGGGCGTAACGTATCTGCTTTCTCGGCAGGACGGAGTGAAGATTTTCGCCGTGGACAAGGCGGCTGGCAAGCTGTGGCCTTATGCGCGGTTTGATTTCGAGAACGGCGGACGGGCTTGGTCGGATCGCAATGGCAATCATCTGATTGATGCGGACGAGACGTCACAGGTTCCTGTGCGAAAGAGCGGTTATCTGGGAGGCATCTACATTGGATTGGATGCGGACTGGAACATCCATTTTGGTTTCCGAAATTCATCACCACCCTTGGCGCCTTTTGACAAGTCAGCCTATGTGACAATCCCGAACCGGGCTGCCGCCACCGAGCCGCCGCGCTGGGATTTGGCGGCGGCCACCGGGGCGGGCGTGCTGCCTCGGGACGTAAACCCGCTTTCCCATGGCACTCACGCCAGAGATGTGGCAACGGATGTGGACTGGAACCGCTATGTGTTTTTCTCCGGCGAGGAAGGGGAGCATTACCTGTCGTGGCCGACGACCGGACGGAATCGGTCGCGGTTGGCAAAATACGACGCCACCGGTGCGCTGCAATGGTCGGTCGGAAAAGATTTCTCCCGCGGTGCCAATCCCAGCGGCACGATGAACACGCCAATCAAGATCCTTGGCCTGGTGAATGACAGCGTGGTCCTCGGCGACCGGGTCTGGAATCCCGCGACCGTCTGGACGAGCGATGGCCTTTATGCGGGCTATTTCCTGGACCGGCGCGCCAACGATGGGTTGCCGGATGATGTCTATGCCTGGTTCATCGGCGCCAAGGGCAGCATGGGGCTGCTGCCCTATGATTGGATTTTCGGCTCCAGCATCGCGCAAGGGAAGGACGGCACGGTCGTGTGGTTTGCCGTGGGCAACAACAATGTGCCGGTTTACACGATTGGCGGCTGGGATGGTTGGACGCGCTTGAAGGGAACGGTCAAGGTCGCGGCCCCGGCTCCGCCAGCGGTGGCGGGTGGGACGGGTTTAAGCGGCGAGTATTTTGCCAACGACGCCTTCGCCGGAAAACCGCTGGTAAGTCAGATTGATCCCCAACTCTTTTTCACGGAGCGGAATTGGTGGTGGGCGAAGGACAAGTTTCCCTGGAAGAACGGGCCGGTGCCCGGGATCAAATCAGAAGACGCCTGCACCATCCGCTGGTCCGGCACGTTGGAAGTGCCCTTCACCGAGGATTTCTGGCTTCGCGTTTACGACTCAGTGCACGATGCCTATGGCCAGAAAGGCGCTTACTGGGATGGTAATGTTGGCACCTCCGTCCGCCTCTGGTTGAACGACCAACTGATCATAGACGAATGGCCCGGCGGGAAGGGCGATGGCTATGGGCAGTCGGAGCCGATCCGGCTGCAAGCCGGGGGACGTTACGCGATTCGGATCGAATATCGCCATGCGGCGGGCAAACGGAATGAATTTGGTCTGACCTGGGGCAGTCGGACGGTGGATTGGGAGATGATTCCGCAAACGTATCTGTATCCGCAGCCATCGGCAGCAGTGCCCGTGGTTTCGGTTCGAGCGGAGGAGTCCCAGACGGCGGAGGAGAAGAAAAAGCCGGGCGTGTGGGTGGTCACCGTGGCGCCGCCGCCGCCGCAACGGTTGACGGTTCACTACACCCTCGGAGGATCCGCCAGCGCGGGTGACTACCAGCCATTGGCTGGGAGCGTGGAAATACCGGCCGGCAAAACCTCCGCGCGCATTGTTCTCAAACCGATTGATGACCGGATTTCCGAAGGATTGGAGACGGTGGTGTTGACCTTGGCGCCCAATCCGGCCTACCGGTCGGACGGCAGTGATGGCAGCGCCACCATCACGATAGCCGACAATGACACCGTCGTGACCGCGGGGTTGATTGCCTATTACCCGCTGGATGAGGACGGTCCGATGTCCACGCGCTATCAGCAGTTTGCCGATATGCTGGGGCGGCTGGAGGGAAACCTCGGCTATGACCGTTCGGGTCGTGGACAGAACCTGCATCTGGCGACGCGCCGGGACATGTCGGGGGCCACACCGAATTGGGCCCCGGGTCGCGGCGTCTTTGGCGGAGCGCTGGAATTTCATGGGCGCACTGATGATTTCTATCACCGCCATCAATTCCAGACCGGAGCCGCCATCGAATTTCCGGTGAGCGAATTCTCCGTGGCCCTCTGGGTCAAGAGCAGCTTCCCCGATGGCGGATTGCTCGAAGTCAAAGGGGCAGCGTCTGGCCAGCGGGGCAATGAAGCTCCGACGTTGTTTTCGTTGCGTTACGAGAACGGGGTGCCCGTGACAAAAGGATTGGCCGCGACAGAACTGCGCGGGGCCGCCGGGTCGCTCGGTGATGGCAAATGGCATCATGTGGTTTTTGTGACCGACAGTGCCAAGCGCGAGCAGCGTCTCTACGTGGATGGAGTGGCGCAGGGGGCGGGCGCGGTCAATTCGACCGCCGGCGTGGCCAAGTGGATGCGCTTGGGATACTGCGCCAACACCGCCCACGGTGATTATCTGGACGGACTTTTGGATGAAGTGAGAGTTTACAATCGCGCGTTGAGCGTGGAGCAAGTCAAGACCCTGGCCCGCCGGAAACCCTGAAGCACAATCAGTTTCGACGAATTCTAACAAACAACACCAATGAGCTTCTGGAAGGCCTCAACAGTCTGTTCTCCGCGACCAAGCGCAAGGCCAGAGGTTACCGTTGTAGCGAGTATCAAATAGCCATGCTCTACTTCGTCGCCGGTAAGTTGAGGACACCATGTTATTGATACCCATTAAAAACGTTGACGAAGCCCAATTAACAGCCTGGTTGGCGGTTTTCCTTGGCGCCGCCTTATTGTGTTCGTATGCGGACACAGCCGGCACGAATGCGCCGAAGCCATTGACCCCTGCGGTGAGTGAACAATCACCTCTTGTGAATCCCGATCCCGAGCACTTGGTTTGGATCCTGCCCGGGTCGTTCACGATGGGCAGTCCATCGACCGAAAAGGCTCGACGTTCCGACGAAGGCCCCCAGACGCAAGTGACCCTCAGCAAGGGATTTTGCATGAACAAGCACGAAATAACTCAGGAAGAGTATTTGGCGGTGATGGACAATAATCCGAGCAACTTTCAAAGAGATCTCAAGTGCCCCGTCGAACAGGTCTCTTGGGATGATGCCACCAATTATTGCGCCAGGCTGACGGTTCGTGAGCGGGCGGCGGGGCGGCTGCCATCAGGGTATGTATACCGACTGCCGACCGAGGCGGAGTGGGAATACGCCTCTCGAGCGGGGACGACAACCGCCACGACCTATGGGAACAGCCTCGGTTCGGCTCAGGCGAACTTTAAGGGAGCCTATCCTTATGGCGAAGCCGCCAAGGGGCCAAACTTAGGAAGAACCACCAAAGTGGGATCCTATGCCCCGAACGCCTGGGGCCTATACGACATGCACGGGAACGTGTGGGAGTGGTGTTTGAACTGGTATGCGGGTTCGCTTCCTGGCGGGAGTGTGACTGACCCTCAAGGTCCGAATAAGGCTCTGTATCGCCCGCTTCGCGGAGGTGGTTGGCTCAGCTATGGCTGGGACTGCCGGTCGGCGACCCGGTTCATCCTCCTGCCTGATAACAATGGCGACGACATAGGGTTCCGGCCCATCCTGGCATCGACTGGCTCCGACAGCAATGCCCGCGTGCCGGTCTCATTCGGTCAGGAAGAGATTACGTCTGCCTTCGCGGCGGCCATCCAGGAACGTCCTTCCATCAACTCTCTCGGCACGGAATTGATCGTGTCGGGCGTAGCTGACACGCTTGTCTCTGACCGTATTGTTCGATAAGAGGCATCGCCATAATGAATACAAGTGGCAGCCTTTGCAGGCGGAAATAGGAATTGAATAAATATGAACTTCAAAATGCATTTCCAGGTTCAGCTTATCGGGTGTTTGGCTATTCTGGCGGGCCTCAGCATCTCCGCCTTTGCGGCCAAACTTACTCCAGTTGACCCCAAGTTTGTCCCCGACCTATTTGTCTGGACGGACACCTGCAATGTTTATGTGCTAAAGGATGGCGATGCCGCGCTGCTCATTGACCTCGGCGATGGCAGCGTGCTGGAACATCTTTCAGAGATCGGGGTGAAGAAGGTCGAGTGGGTGTTGTTCACGGACCATCATCGCGAGCAATGCCAGGGCGCGCCCCGCTTGAATGGCACCGGCGCCCAGTTCGCCGCGCCGGACGCGGAGCGGGCCTTGTTCGAGCGGCCCTTGGACTTTCGGAAGATGAACGTATGCCTGGGCGACGCGTTCACCATCCACGGCTCCAGCTACGTTCGCCCGCCCATTCTGCCCATCCCACTGAACCGAACGTTCCAGACTAATGACACCTTTTCGTGGCGCAGACACGAGTTCCTCTGCCTCGACACCCCGGGCAACAGCCCCGGCGGGATGACCTATCTGCTACGGCGCGGGGATCGCACGCTGGCCTTCAGCGGCGACGTGATGCTGGACGGGGCCAAGATGCACACCTGGTTCGATACCGAGTGGGACTATGGATTCGCCGCGGGAATCAAGGCCTTGCGGGAATCCGTCTTGCGGCTGAGCGCGAGAGGACCGGACCGGCTTTTGCCCGGCCATGGCAACATCATTCGCAACCCGCGGACGCAACTGCGGCAATACGCGGACAAGCTGGAACGTCTCGAGAAGCTCTACGTGCGCGGCTACGATCCCGAGGGTGGCTCCGTCGCCTACCAGGACAAGGTTTCCACCCCGACCGCCGTCTCGAACTTGTTCCAAGTCTCGCCGCATCTGTTCAAGTTCAAGCGCCCGAACTTCTGGCCAAACTTCGGGCTGATTCTCGCCGACAGCGGCCGCGCGCTCGTCGTGGACTGCGGCCTGCTGGACGAGAAGTTCCTCGACACGGCGATGGCAGGGATGCGCGAGCACTTCGGCTTGAAAGCCATCGATGCCGTCATCATCACCCACATGCACGGCGACCATTTCCTCCAGGCGCCTCACCTGCGGGAGAAATGGGGCGCGCCGATTTGGGCGCTCGACAACATGGTGGACAAGATGGAGCACCCGGAATGGTTCGACTACGCGGCGCCCATCCAGGCCTACGGCCAGAAGAATGCCGACGGCTCACGCATGACTGGCGTGCGCGTGGATCGCGCCTTCAAACCTGGTGAGAGCTTCCCCTGGGAAGGCCACCGCTTTACGGTGGATTGGATGCCCGGCCAGAGAGGTCCGCACGGAGCGAGGTTCGGTTGGCGAGAACTGCCTGTCACGGCGACGGGGTGACGAGGCGGTAGAAGCGTTCAACGTTGCCAGGCGGAGGCACGAGGGTGATGACGCGGTTGGTCGGCGCGGCGGCAAAATCGCCTAGGCGTTGCCAAGGATTTCCTCCCAGATGCTCGCTCGATAGAACCGTGTAGGTCTTGTTCGAGACGGCGCTAAAACTCAGAATGGCGCCGTTCCCGTTGCGGGCGGCTTGAAGCTTCACGTAACTGAGCGGGTCGCGCGGGTCGGTGCCTGCGGTGAACTCCTGCGCGTTGGTCAGGCGGTCGCCGTCGCTATCGAGCAGCGCGTCGGCGGCGTTGGTCGGGTTGAAGCCATACCGCGCTTCCCAACTGTCCGGAAGGTGATCGCCGTCGGCGTCGGGCAGCACGATGATCGCCGCAATGGCACTGGCCACGCCAGGGGACTGGTTGGCGGCGTTCTTGACCACCACGCGGTAGCTGTTGGTCACTGTCGTGTTGGTGCCGATGGCGCTGAAGGTGAAGCTATTTGTCACCGCGTTGACCACGTTCGTTCGCAGCGGCACGGAGCCAAGCCGCCATTCGTAGGTGACGGGCAGTGCGGCTGTGTTGGTGATTAAAATGCCGAGCGTGACGAAGTCTCCCTGCACGACGGTCGCGGGCTGCGGATGCACGACGACGGTCGGCGGGATGAGCACGGTCAGGGTGGCAGGCAGGCTGGAAGCGGAATCATTCGCGTCGGTGACGAGCGCCGTGTAGTCGCCGCGATGTTGCGCGTCGATGTTCGTCACCAACAACGTCGTGGCGTTCACGCCGGAGTAGTTGCCGCCGTTGGCGAGGTTGGTTTCGTTCATGCGCCATTGGTAGGAGAGTGGGCCGGTGCCGATGGCGGCGACGGTGAAAACGACGTTGGATCCGGGACGGACCGCGACGCCCACCGGTTGCAACGTGATCGTCAGCGGCACGATGGACGACCAGTTGATCGGGTCGTCCCCGTAGGCCGTAAGGCTGATGCGTTGGAGCGAACCGCCTCCGCCGTCAGCGGCGACGGGCCATGGGGCCGAGTCGCGATACGTCACTTCATCGACGACGACGCGTGGGACGCTGTTGGTATCCGGTGCGTCGGGGCGATTAAGTTCCACGGTGTCGCGTCCGTTGTCCAGCTTGCCGCTGTAGGGGCCGAAGGCGGGTGTCGCGGCGAACTCACCGAACTTGCCCCGGAACGCTGCGAGTGCTGCGGCGTCGGAGGGATTGAAGTTCACAACGACGAGCGCGCCGCCGGGCGGGAGAGTGACGTTGGTGGGAAAATCGAAGCTCACGCCGCCGCGGACGTGCCAGGTGTTCGTCGGCGCCGCCGGATCGAAGAGCGCCACGGCCTCGGCGGTGATGTTGGCTATCTCAATGAACTCGTCCGCCGTGTTGTCCACCGCTCCGGGCAGGTCGATGGGGTGATACATGATTTGCTTGATGACCACCGGGCCGACGCGCGGGCCGACGTTCGAAGCATTGAACGTGGGCGCGATTTGCGCGACGAAATGTTCATCGCCCGTGCTGATCATGTGGCGTCCGAAGGTGACCCCTTTCGCCGCGCCGCCGAAATTGAATCCGTGACTGTAGCCGGTGAGATTGCCGCCCGCGTCGCCGGAGAGTAGATAGACCTGATCGCCGCTCGAACTCAGCGCGTAGCTGTTGGTGTCCGAGAGCGGGTTGGGATTGAAGTTCGTTTCGCTGAACACGCGGTAGCCGCCCGCGGCGATCATCGTGCCGTCGGGAATGCGGAACTTCCTCGGTTGCGCCGGGTCGTCAGTGAGGAACCAGCCGCTGAGGCCCACGTCCGCGCCGTTGGGATTGAACAACTCAATGGCATCCACGTCCGGCAAGTCGGTGTGCGTGAGTGCCTCGTTGACAAGCACGGGGGGGAGGGTGGCGGACGGATCGTCTGTGCCGGGGGAACCGCCGGGGTTCGTGCTCGCGCGCCAGTTCGACGGGCTGCCGTGGTCCGGGTTCGCGTTCGGCTGGCGCGGCACGAGCGAAAAGCTCCAGCCGTCGGGCGTAATCGGCCAGCGCCCGGAGTTCTTGTAGTCGAAGGAAAGAATCCGTCCGCCCAGCGCGTGCGTCAGGGTGATTTGTTCGCCGCCGTTGTTGAGTTTGCCGGCGTAGGTGCCGTGGACGATCAGGCCCGGATACTTGTTGGTGAGCGCCGAAGCGTTGCGGCCCAGCACGAAGAACTGGCCCGGCGCGAGTGACGTGCCGTTGGTGAAGGTGAAGACGATGCCGACGGTGAAGGTGACGCCGCTCAAGTCGAGCGCGTTGGTGCCGGTGTTCTTCAATTCGAGGAACTCAAAGTTGTCGCCCGTCGTCGCACCGACGTCTGGCGGGTTGTACATGATTTCGCTGACGAGCAGCTTCGTGAAGTCCTGCGTGGTGTAAAACACCGCCGTCACCACCGCGCTCCAGTTCATGCCACTGCGGATGCGGGCCTTGATCGTCGTCTGTCCGTTGAGGGTGATGGGCATGCCGGGCGCGTAGGACAGGGCGGCGGGGTTGATGCCACCGCCGCGCACGCGCGGGTCAGCCCCGCCAAGCGCGTAGTAAAGCGTGCTGCCGGCGACGAAGTTGGTCAGGTAAACCTCAAAGCCGGCCGGCACGACGCCACCGCAGCTGCTGAACGTGGGCGCGGCAGTGGCCGGATACTGGTTCCGCTGGAGCAATTGCGCGATGATCGTGGCCGTGCGGGTCGGGAAAAAATTCGTGCGCACCTGCGCGATCCTGGCGGCCCAGACGGACTGCCGGGCCTTGGCGAAGTCGTTGCCCCAACGGATGGATTCGCCGATGACCGCCTGATCAATCTCCGCGGCGCGCGCATCCCAGATCGGCTGTGATTTCGCCTGCGTGAACGCGCCGTCGTTGAAGAGAAGCCGCTGCGCCTGGTCGGCGAAAGTCATCCGATACTCGGTATTAGCCATCAGGTCTTCGTGAATCCATTCGGGATTGCTATAGACGAGGTTGTTTCGATTTGGGCTGGTCAGGTTCACCACGAGCGCGCGGTTGTTCGACCATTCGGGCGCCATCATGGACGACTCGCCGTCATGGACGAAGAAGTGGAACGGGTCGGTCATGCCACGCCGGCGAATCGCGCGGAAGTTGTTCGGCTTTTCCCAGTTGAAGGAGATCGAAAGCGGCTCGTCGGCGTGGCCGGTGTAATAATGGACCAGCATGTAAGCGGCGAGTTCGTTCGGATCGAGCAGCACTGGAAGGGCCGGGTTCGGCGTGCCGTCGGCGTTGCGGCCCAGCAGCGCGAAGTAGTTTGCGTCCGTCGGGTTCGCGGCCACGGCGCGCGCGCCGTTCCACAGCCGCGTCCAGTTGGTGAAATCGCCGCTCGAAGCTTCGATGGTGAGTTGGGGCAGGCCGGTCGCCTTGATCGTGTCGTATTCCTCGGGCGCACCGCCGAAGTAAGTGCTGCCATAGTCCTCCTGCGCGCGCTCCTGCGTTTGGTAGAGGCCCCAATACTGGCCGTTGAGATACAGATGATACGGGCGCGAGCGCGTGGAGGCGTAGCCGGCAGCGCCCCACAGATCACGGCAGAAGACGTCCCGGATGGCGGTGAACTCGTCGCTGTAGTTGTAAGGATCGGCGTAGGCGTAACCGTGCTCGCAACGCAGATCGATGGTGTCAAATTCGCTCGCGCCGTCGGAGCCGAAGAGAGGGAATTTCAACTTGGGCGCGCCGTAGTCGCGGCTGAAGAACACATGAAAGGAATGTTTGGGAAATCCTGTACTGCTGCTTTGGCCACCGCGAATGCGCAGCCCGCCATCCTCCTGAAACCCCGGGCTGCCGTCAGGCTGGATCAACTCGATGGACGCCGGCCGCTCCCACGCCGGCCCGGTGCCCGATGGATTCACGTAGAAACCGGTGGCGGGATCGGTGAAATGCCGCTGGTCGGTCACGACGCTGATCGATGGAATCTGCCGCAACGCCGCCAGCATTTGCGGCGTGGTGTAGAGCGCGGCGAAGCTGGTCTTGATGCCGTGACGAAACTCCTGCCCGTTCACCGGCCCCGCCGGCCAGCCGTAAACCTGCGCGCTGGCGACCGTCTGCTGGAGCACGTCCGAGAGGAAAAGGTAGGTGCCGGTGTGAATCTTCGTCGGGAGAAAGCCGGACTTGATCGCACGCGCGCGCAGGGTGGTGGTGGCACTGATCGTCAGCGGGTTCGTGTAGGCAGCGCTGGCTTCCGTCGGCGTGCCGCCGTTGAGCGTGTAGTAAACGGCCGCGCCCACCGTAAAGTTCGTGATGACGACCGTGACCGGCGCGTCGAAGAAACCGCGTTGCACGTTCAGATCGATTTCTTCGACGAAGCCCTTGCATGAATCGCTGTTCAACGCGCCCGGCGTCGGAGTGAAGAAATACGCGACATCGCCGTTCGTGCCGCGCCCGGCCGAGTAATCCGCGCGCTGCGAGGGATAGGCCGGCGCGAATTCGCTGAGGACGTTGTTGCTGGCGTCGCGCAGCGCGAGGTATTCGCCGTCGCGGTCGAGTTGGAAATTCGTGTGCAATGGCGCGAGGGGATTCGTGCGGCTTTTGCCCGATGCGAACACGACAAGAAACTCCTGCGCGCCCAGCGACATCACCGGAAACGTCCAGTTCGTGATGCCGCCCGTGAGTTGATAGCCGCCCAGCGCGATCGGCGTGGTGGACGGATTGTAGATCTCAATCCAATCAGCGAAAGCGCCGTCCTCGTCGCGCAAACCGGATGCGTTGTCCGCCATGAACTCCGTGATTTGCACCGGCCCGTTCGTGGGCGGAATTGTCGCGGCGACGAACACAACGTCGCGCAGATAATTCGCGTTCTGAAAAACCTGCGTCGGACGCGCGCCCGCCGTGGTGATGAAGACGCCCGCGCCGGCCGGGTAGGTGAGGTTCGTTCCGTTGCCACCGGCAGCGGCCAGGTCGCCATTGAGGAGTGGATAATTGCGTCCGCCGCCGCCGGTCGAGATCGCAACGGTGTAATCCACGTTGGCGAGAATCGGCAGGTCGGGGATGTCGAGGTTCGTCCATCCGGTCGTGCCGCCGTAGCTCCAGGTGAATGGCCCAGCGATGACCGTGTTGTCCGAATTCCGCCAAAGACGCGCCGAGTGATTGCCCGACTCCGCCGCCAGCGCATACACGCGCAGATGGGTGATGCTGCCCGCGATGTTTGCGCGAAAGATCGTGCCGAGATCGTAGTAGGTCCCCTCCGGTCCCGAGTCATTGCCCGTCTTGCTGGCCGGAAACAAGCTTTGCGGCGCGGGACTGGCGGCCAGCGCCGGCAGGCAGAACGCGAGCGTCAACACCCGGAGGCAACGGCCGATGGGGGGGTTCGCGGAAATCGGCAGACGAGCATCCACAGCCGCGGCAGCGCGGCAGAACGGCAAGACTGGGTCGATGGTCTTCAAATGATTCTTACTCTCATCCGAATGCCAACTTCCCGCTACACATCTTGCGCCAGAAGACGAACCGATCGCGCCACGCGAAATCCCCTCACTTTGCCGCCAGCCGCCATGCGGTGGGCGATGCGTTCTCGTGGCGGCGGAAGATGCGATTGAAGTGTTGCACGCTGCCGAAACCGCATTCAAAGGCGATTTCGGCGCAGGTGCGGCCCTCCTGCTGGAGAAACTGGCGGGCCCGCGCAATGCGGCGCCGCTGGATGAAGTCCCCCAGCGTGGAGCCGACTTGTTTTTGAAAGAGCCGCATCAACGAGCGCTTGGAAAGATTTGCCATGCGCGCAATCGCCTCCACCGTGAGGCGATCGGCGAGATGGGTTTCGATGTAGGTTATGGCCCGGCCGAGCGCGGCCTGTGTCTGGCCCGGTGAGGTGCGGAATTCGCGTTCGTCGGAGTGGGCCAACCGGGCCGCGACGAGCACGAGCAGGTCGAGCAGGTCGTCCTGCTGATCGGGCGAGAGCACGCGGTTGCGCTGAAACAAGCTGCGCAACACCGGCACGCGAATGCCCGCGCTCACGAGGGATTTGCGCGCTTCCCGCCATTCTGCCGCCGAGGGAATCCGGTCATGCACCTGGCCGCATTGCAGCAGGGCGATGGTCTGGCCATCGCGGATCACCGGAATGATGAATTCCCGCAGCCCCGCGTGGCAGCGGTAGCGTAGCGCCTGGCCGTCGCGACGGGCTTCGAGAAATTTTGACCGATCACACAACGCGCACAGTTCCTCCCCGCCGGGCACCGCGTTCAGAGCGCGGCAAAAAGGCTGGGCGCGGACCTGCGGGTCGAAGATGACGACACGCTGGCCATCCATCGAAACCAGCGCCGGATTTACGCCGAAGGTGCGATAGGTGAGGTCAAAGAGCCGGCGCAAGTCCGGCAGCGCAAGCAATTGGTCAAACGCGTTCATAGAAGGCACTGGCTTCATATCGGACGCAGTTCCCGCCCGCAAGTCCAGGTTTGCCAGGATGGCGCGATCCGTTCAGCATTTGGCGCAACCGGTGTAGCCTCGGAATGACTCAAAGTGGAGGATGGGCCAACGTAAGAACCTCCTTTCAAAAAACTATGAAAACCTGCTGGAACTTCGCCGCAATGCTTTCAACCTGCCTCGGGTTGACGCTTCTTACCATGAACTCCATTTCCACCCTGCGCGGTGCTGACCTTGGCGGCGGCGCGGGAGTGATCGGCAACGACAGCCCCGGAGCCTTCTCGCGTGGTGGAACCGAGATTCAGGGGAATCGCTTTCCGGCGCCGCTCAACATGCAGATCACGGAGTTGCGTGCCCTGGTTTTGCCGCTGGCGGGCACCTTCAAGTGCGCGGTTTATTCCGACAACGCCGGCGTGGCCGACCGTTTGCTGCGGAGCAGTGTGGCCGTGGTTGGTGCGACGAACGGCTGGAACATATTTCCACTCACGACACCTCTTGACCTGGTGGGCGGCGACTTTTACTGGCTGGTCATTTGGTCGGATTCTGGAGACGCGCGGCTCTCGGCAGATACAGTGGGCACATATTCTGTCGGGAACTATTCCTATCTGGGTCTCTCCGGGGAATTTCCGGACCCGATCAGTATGACGGTGGGCACGGTCGATCCGCCCGCTCGGACGTACTGCATCTATGCGGAGGGAGCGCCGATCACTACAGCCACGGGGCCGGAGATGGATGTGAGAGGCAACGGGAAGCTGATTGCGTCCGGAGACCCGAGCCCGTCTGCGTTGGACGGCACCTTTTTTGGCACCCTCAGCGTGGGCGGTGGCTTTCAGGACAGCACCTTCACCATCACGAATGCGGGCGATGCGCCCCTTGCCCTCACGGGGACACCCCAGGTCCGCATCACCGGTCTCGATGCTGGCGATTTCACCGTGACATCTCCCCCGGCTTCGCCCATCGCCCCGGGAGATACGGCCACGTACACGTTGCGGTTCGATCCTTCCGCACGCGGACTCCGCGCCGCCACGGTCACGATCACCAACAACGACTCCAACGAGAATCCCTACACGTTTAGTATCCAGGGTGGGGGTGTTGCCGGCGGCCGGGAATCGCTCTTTCCGGACGCGAAGACTCTTGCGGACGTCAACTTCGATGGCACCTATTACGAGTTGGGCACGGTCTTCCGGGCTTCGCTTCCGGGCAAGATCACCCATTTGCGCGTCTATTCCCTCGCGAGCGAGTCGGGGGATCACACGGCCCGGCTCTGGCGCAACAGCGACAACACCGTGATCGGCGGGCCTTACATCTGGAATTATGGCGGGGTCACGGGCTGGATTGAACTCGACATCCTGGATGTGGATATCGAGGCCGACACCGACTATACCGTCTCGATTTCAACCGGAACCAGTGAGAAAAGAAACTACCCGAACCTGTCCGACATGGCCGCGGGCGGCAACAACGGCCTGCATCTGTCTTATCCGGTCGATGCGGGCAAGTTCACGGAAACCAAGGATGCCCAGCCGACCTCGAGTTTCAACCACGGCGACTACGGCCGCGACATCATCTTTGTCCCCGGAACGGAATCGGGGGACACCACCTATCGTTTCGAGGACGTCACCGACGATTTCTTCCCCGTCGATGGCAGCCATGCTGGCATCGACTTCGGAATCGGAGCGTGGACTGGCTTCCTCGACTGGGCGGGGATGAGCCGATCCGCGAATTACTCAGCTTCGTCCGGCATCTTCACCCTGCCCGCCGGCAAAGTGCTCAAGGCCATCCGGCTTAGTTCGAAGACCGGCGGCACTTGGAGGATCGCTGACGGGGTCAACCCGGAGCTCAGTGGAACCTTCGCAGCCAATGACACCCCGGTAATGGTCGTGACCGATTGGCAGGCGGCGGCCGCGACGGTCACGGTCGAGGTGGGCGCTTTTCCAAACGAGGGCTTCATCGACGACATTGCTTACGGGGATCCGTCAGGGATCGCGCCGGTGCGAATAGTGCAAATCAGTGCCAACCCGGCGACGGGGGACGTCTTGCTGCGCTGGGTCGGGGGCCAGGACAGGTACCAAGTGCTGAAAGCGACTTCAGTGGTGGGGCCGTTCCTGCCGGCCAGCGGCCTCTTGTCCGGGCAGCAGTTCACCGATGACGGGGCGTTGGGATCAGGCGGACAGGCGTATTACCGCATTCGCCTGTGGTAACCACCCGGGCACGATTGCCTCAGACTTGAATTGGGTGTGCGCGCCTCCGTTTTCCGCACTATCATCGCGCTCCATGAACATCCTCGACTTGTCTCGTCACCCGGACTGGTTGGCTGGAATTCTCCTGCAAACATCGGTCGCAGTTGGACTGGCGGCACCGCGACCTGCATCTGATCCTCTGCAACCTGGACCTCCTGGCAAACGAACCCGAATCCAGCTACGTGCTGGCGAAGACCCTCGATTACCTGCTCGCCGGCCAGCCCAGTCGTCTTACCGCGCGATGCGCCAACGCCGAACTGGAGAAACTCCTTCGATGATCCTGATTTCAACTCCATGAGCCCGTCCATGCAAAAACCAGTTCCTCTCCTCACCCTCGCCGCGCTGCTCGCGGCGATCCATCTCGGCGCCGCGGAAGCGGTCCGGCTCCGGGTTGACTTCTCGAAACCCGACGGCGCGTGGAACATGCCGGCGCTCGCGCTCGGGCAGGGCGGGTTGCAGGGCGACCCGATGATCGAGCCGCACCTCAAGGAACTCCGCCAGCTCCGGCCGCGGACGATTCGGCTCTTTCTCAGCGAATACTACCGCATCTACCCGGACCACGGCACCTACGATTGGACCAAGCTCGACCGCGAACTAAGAGCGGTGCGCGCGACCGGCGCGCGGCCCACGCTCTCGCTGGCCATGAAGCCACCGGTTCTCTATCCCAAGGTGGACCACTTCATCGTGCATCCGAACAACTACGAGGAGTGGGAACGACTGTGCGAATCCCTGGCCAGGCATTGCCGGGAGCAACAGTTCGACGTCGCCGCGTGGGAGGTCTGCAACGAGCCCGACATTGGCGAGTCCGGCGGTACGCCGCAGTTTTTTAAGAATGCCGAGGACTACAACCGGTTCTACACCCGCACCGTGGCGGGACTGCTTCGGGGCGACCCGGACGCGCAGGTCGGAGGTCCGGCCGTGGCTTCGGCGGACAGTTTCCTGGTCGAGGGACTCATTGCGCACTGCGCCACCAACAATGTGCCGCTCCATTTTCTTTCCTGGCATCTCTACTCGGACTCGCCCGGCGCCCACGCCGGCAACATCGCCAAACAGCGCGCGCGGCTGGCGAAATTCCCCCAACTGAAAAACGTCAAGCTCTTCATCTCCGAGTGGAACATGGACCTGATGCGCCCGAACCTCGCCCCGGGATTCCAGCCGTGCTTCGTGCTCGAAACCATGCGGCGTTACGGGGAGGCGAAGCTCGACATGGCCGCCTACTACCACATTCGCGACTGCTTCGTGGACCCGGCGGACTTCGACTGGATGTCGCCGGGCGGGCGCCGGTTCATGGCGCATTGGTGGAACACGATGCCGCAATACAGCGCGCTCTTCGATCATCACGGCCGGGTCCGTCCCGCCTGGTATGCGTTTCGTCTGCTCGGCCAGCTCGATGGGCCGCGCTACGCCGTCGAGGGCGAGCAGGGCAACGTCCGCGCCATCGCCGGGGACGGAGACGGCTATAAGCATCTGATCGTGTGGCGCTACGAGGACGGCGGCCCCGAGGAGATCGAGGTGCGGCTGGATCTGGCGGGCGTCAACGGGCGCAACAGCCGCGTGGTGAAGCTCGATTCCGCCGCGCCCGTCAACAACATCAAGGTCATCCACTTTGGCCGCGCGAATGATCTCGGCAGCGTGCCGCTGAAGCTGAAGCCGTGGGACGTGCGGTGGATCGAGGTCGAATGAAATCCCATCGCCACCGATTGCGATGGCACAATCGGTTCAGTTTCTGGCGGAATCCTGGTAGAGCCGCCGCGGGTTTTCCTGGATACTGACGCCATTCGGACCTTAAACGATATGACTTGTGTGCCACGAAATTCAGCCCAGGGCTCGGGCCGGGAACTCCTCGGCGGGCCCCGGCTCCGCGACGCTTGCCGGACACTCGGCGGTAACCGGTTGCGCTGGCTTCATGCCGCCGTCCTGATCGGGATGACGATTGGGGCCGCCGCCGGGGACGCTCGGGGCGCGGCCTCTCCTGCGCCGCACGAGGCTGTCACGCGCCTGGCCGCAGAGGTTCGGGGCCTGGGCTGGGTCGTCTATGGCGCGCGGTCGGCTCACGGCGACTGGGATTTGTTCGCCTGTCGCCCGGATGGTTCGGCGGTGTGCCCGCTCACGCGCACGCCTGAATTCAGCGAGTCCTCTCCGCAAATCTCGCGTGATGGGCGGCGGCTGTTGTATCGCCGGGTCAAGCGCGACGAGAAGTTCGATAACAATCGGCATGGCGAGCAGGGCGAACTGGTCG
Organism: Limisphaerales bacterium; assembly: GCA_038249465.1. Lineage (GTDB taxonomy): Bacteria > Verrucomicrobiota > Verrucomicrobiia > Limisphaerales > JBBRWD01 > JBBRWD01. The sequence goes on from JBBRWD010000061.1 coordinate 22,544, forward strand.
TGGCCAACAGCGATGGCACGAGCCCGCAAGTGCTGGGCGGGGAGGGCGAGTGGCCTTGGGCAAGTTGGAGCCCCGACGGCAAGCAAGTCGCCAGCCTGTCGATCAAAGGCATCGCTCTCATCGACGTCGCCACCAGGCAGGTCGTGCGCAAGCTGGAGCGGAAGGGTTTCTTCCAACAGGTGACCTGGTCGCCGGACGGGCAGTGGCTGGTCGGCGTGGCCAACTCGTACGGCACCGGCTGGAGCATCGCCCGGATGAAAGTCGCGACGGGCGCATCCGAAGCGGTCAACCGGGTGGATTGTTGCACGCCGGATTGGTTCCCGGATTCGCGGAGCGTGATCTTCTCCTGGCGGCCACCAGGGCAGAAGGCAAACAAGGGCTACGGCTGGACCCAGCTCTGGATGGCCGATGCCGAAGGGAAATCGCGCCGCCTGGTTTATGGCGAGGACGGACGTCATGTCTATGGCGGCTGTGTCTCGCCCGATGGGAAATACGCGCTGTTCACCGGCAACCTCCAGGAGGATGGCGATCCAGGCAATGCCGGCGCGCCCATGGGTCTGATGCGGTTGAGCGACGCGTCGATCATCGGCGGGGAAAGCGTTGAGCTGCGCTCGCTGCATCCGGGCGCGACGAACGGCCCGGTGTTGACGTTGCCCACGGGTTGGGAGCCGTGCTGGACCTCTGCTGAACTGCCGGGAGCGCCGGCGGCCGATTCGTCCGAGCGGTCTGATGCGACACATTCGTCCGATCAACCCAACGTCACCCAACTCGCCGCCGAACTTCACGACCACGGCTGGCTCGTGTTCAGCAGCAAGACCGACCGCGGCGATTGGGATCTGTTTCACATGCGCCCGGACGGCACGGACCGGCGGAGGTTCATCGGCATGCCCGGGTTTAACGAGGGCGGCGTCCGTTTCTCACCCGATGGAAAACGAGTCCTCTTCTATCGCCTGCCCCAGTCCGACCCGCTTCAGAACAACGAGTATGGCCGGGGGGAACTGGTCATCGCCAACGCCGACGGGAGCGAGCCGGTTGTATTCGGCAGCCAATACTTTTGGGCGACGTGGAGTCCCAATGGGCGACAGGTGGCGTGCCTCGCGCCCAAGGGCATTCAGATCGTGGAAGTCGCGAGCCGCAAGACCGTCCGCCAACTGCCGCGCCAAGGCATCGTAAGCCAGTTGGGCTGGTCGCCGGACGGACGTTGGTTCACCGGCACCGCCGACCATCTGGGGCCGTTCTGGAACATTGCGCGGATGAATGCCGGGACGGGCGACATCCGTGCCGTCAGCGAAACGGATCGCTACAATTGCACGCCGGACTGGGTCGCCGACTCGCGCCGGATTGTCTATGCCCGCGGCATCATCCCCGAGAAACCCGGGCGCGCGGAACTGTGGGTCGCCACGCTCGACGGCCAGAAACCGCAGCCGCTCTATGCCGAGGAATCACACCACATCTACGGCGCCTGCGCCTCGCCAGACATGAAGTATCTGGTGTTCACCCGCCATGTTGCCGATGCGACCCGGATTGAGCTAAAGGACACCACGATGGCCATCATCCGCTGGGCCGACACGCCCATGCGCGGCGGCGACGGTGAGTCCCTGCGCAAGCGCCTTCCCGAAGCGCGGACAGGTCCACGGCTCGATCTCGGGCCGGGCTGGGAACCGTGCTGGACTGCGGTGGACCTTGCCCCAGCCGCCACGGCATCAACAGCAGCCTCAAGAACAGAAGACGCAAATCGCCCATGAACCACATTCTCCGAAACGGCTTGACCATTCCCACTCTGCTCGCGCTCGCATGGGCATTGGCTTCCTGTGGGAAACCAAATGGCGGGCCAAACGAAGCAGCCGGGGATCCGCACCTATCCACCAACGGCGCCATCGAGGTGACCGCGAAGTTGGTCGAGGTCCCAGAGGGCGCGATCTTCAAGCGCGACCTCTACGACTACACGACCATCCTGAAATACGAGATCGTCAGAGTGCATCGCGGGCAGGTGGCCACCAATACGCTCTTCGTCGGACACTACAATCCCTGGAAGCCGCGGGCCGAAGCGGCGGACAAACGCGTCAAAGGCATCGGCGGCACGCTGAAGCAATTCCGCGCCGGCGACACGCATCGGATGGCGCTGGAGGTGCCCATTGACGACCACTTCATGGGCGGCATCGTGAACAAATACTTCGGCAAGGAAACCGGTCCGCTCTACTGGGCGGTGTGGACGAATCCGGAATAGTCGATGGTCTTCACCTCGCACATCTTCCTCTTCTACTTCCTGCCGCTGTTCCTGGCGGTCTATTTCAGTCTGCCGCGTGCCTGGCGAAACTTGTGGATCACGGTGGCGAGCTATGTCTTTTATGGCTGGTGGGAGCCGTGGTTCGTCTGCCTGATGATGTTCACCACCTTGATGGACTTCATCTGGGGCAAGGTCATCACGCGGCCGGGCGCGACCGCGACGCAGCGGAAACTGGCCGTCGTCGCCTGCGTCATCACCAACCTGAGTTTCCTTGGCTTCTTCAAATACTACATGTTCGCCGCCGGCACGCTGAACCATCTCCTCGCGGCCGTCGGCGCGGAGCCGTTCCGCGTGCTGACGGTGGTGCTGCCCATCGGCATTTCCTTTTACACGTTCCACTCACTGACCTACATCATCGATCTGTACCGCGGCGACGCCACACCCGCGAAGTCGTTCACGGATTTCTCCGCCTTCGTGGCGCTGTTCCCCGTCCTCGTCGCCGGGCCCATCATCCGCTACAAGACGCTCGCCGAGCAGTTGGCCACGCGCACCCACACGCGGTCGCGCTTCGCGTCGGGAGCGCTCATCTTCATGCTCGGCTTCGCGAAGAAAATCCTGCTGGCGAATCCGCTCGGCAGCGTGGCCGACGCGGCGTTCAGCGCGGCGAATCCGCTGCCGCTGGATGCCTGGGTGGGTGTGCTGGCGTATGCGTTTCAAATCTACTTCGACTTCTGCGGCTACTCGGACATGGCGGTGGGCCTGGGCCGGATGCTCGGCTTCGAGTTCCTGAAAAATTTTAACGCGCCCTACCGCGCCGACAGCATCACCGATGTCTGGCGCCGCTGGCACATCTCCCTGTCCACCGTGCTGCGCGATTACCTTTACCTGCCGCTGGGCGGGAACCGCAAAGGCCCGGCGCGCACTTACGTGAACCTCGCCGTGGTGATGCTGCTCGGCGGACTGTGGCACGGCGCGAAGTGGAACTTCATCGCCTGGGGCGCCTATCATGGCCTGCTGCTCGGCTACGAGCGATGGCGCGGCAAGACGAGCCTCTACGAATCGTTTCCCGGACCGCTGCGCGTCGGCCTCACTTTCCTGCTGATGCTGTTCTCCTGGGTGTTGTTCCGTGCCGACAACCTCACCGCCGCGTGGCATTACTACGGGGCGATGTTCGGGGTGATGCCGGTGGCGGACACCGCGCCGTTGCTGGCGGCGACCCTTTACACGCCTTACCGGGTGCTCGTGCTTCTCGTCTGCGCGCTGCTTGTGTTCCAGCCGATGCAGGCGCACGACTGGGCGCTGCGTCCGGTGGACTGGCCGCGCGTGGCCGTCGCCCTGCCGCTGTTCGCTCTCTCACTCATGACGATGTATTCGCAGGCGTTCAACCCGTTCCTCTATTTCCAGTTCTAGCCGGCATGAAACAGCATCCCTCAACCAGCCTGGACACGAAGCCTCCCCAAGGTGTGGCCGCGCCATCGCGTTCAGGCGAAAACCGGGCGGCGGAAATTGTCCTGACCACTTTCTTTCTCGCACTGGTGGCGAGCGGGCTTCTGATTCAAACCATCGTCGAACTCCGCCGGGGCGATGGGCTGAGCGCGCTGGAGGTCTTCCGGCAGAAACCTACCGCGGCGAATCTCCGCGCCTACGAGCGCAATCTTGAAGACGCCAGTGTCGTGGCCCGTGCGCTCCGGCCCTGGTTTCAGTTCGCGCAATTTGCCTGGCTGCGGGATGGCGGTGAGAAAGCTCTCCTCGGTCGCGACGACTGGCTCTTCTACAAGCCGGGCTGCGATGACATGCTGGCCCGCGCCCATCCCACGGCGAACTCGACTAACGACCCAGTTGCCGCCATCGTGACTTGGCGCGATGCGCTCGAGGCCCGTGGCATTCACCTGCTCGTCGTGCCGGCGCCAAACAAGGAGAGCGTGTATCCCGACCGGCTGACGCAGCGCATGGCCGCCGACCAAGGCGTGATGTCGCCCGCGACGCGCGACCTGCTGGCACGGCTCAAGTCCGCCAACGTCGAGTGCGTGGACCTGTTCGCCGTCTTCGCGAACGCGCGGAGCAACGCGACCGCGTCGAACGCGCGGCCACTTTACCTCAAGCAAGACAGCCATTGGTCGCCTGCGGGCGTCGCTCTCGCCGCGAAGGCGGTGGCCCGGCGATTGGTCGAAATCGCCTGGGCAAAACCGGGAACCGTGGAATACCGCGAACGCCCCGCACCCGTGGAGCGGTTGGGCGACGTGGTGCGGATGATGCAGTCCGCGCGCATCGCACGGGCGTCCGTGCCGGAGCAGGTTCCCTGCGTTCAAGTGATTCGCACCGACAACGGCCAACCCTTCCGTGACGACGCGGAGTCCGAGATTCTCCTCCTCGGCGACAGCTTTCTGCGCATCTATGAGCAGGACGAACCCGGCTCCGCCGGCTTCATCGCCCACCTGGCGAAGGAACTGAAGCAGCCGGTGACCTCGCTGGTGAATGACGGCGGCGCTTCGACGCTCGTTCGGCAGGAACTCCACCGACGCCCGGCGTTGCTCAAGAACAAGAAGGTGGTCGTGTGGGAATTCGTCGAGCGCGACCTCCGCCTCGGCACGGAAGGGTGGCAGCAAGTGCCGTTGCCTCCACTAACAAGCGCGGATGCTCGTAGCAGCGGGCGTGAGTCTGCTCCATTATCCCAGAACCAGAGCCGACGCACATCGGCTGTTACCGGAGAATGATATGATGACCTCCTTGCACCATTGCAAACTCATCCGCTTGCTCCCCTCCGCGGTCGCGCTGGCCGCCAGCCTCTGTTCGCCCCTGCGCGCCGGCGAGGTTCGCGAGACGCTCAACGTCCGAATCTCTTTCGGCCACCGCGCGCCAGAGCAGATCACCATCACGCCACAACTGGTCGCAGGCTCGCCTGGATTTGAAGTCGTTGCGGCGACGAAGCCGCTCCTCGTTGGAGCGGGCGCGGTCGATTCGGTAACGGCGGAGGTGTCCTGGCCAAAGCCGTCGAAGCCGCCGCGCAAGCCGCATTCGATCTGGCAACACTTGCTCGACCACGGCGAGCCGGGCCAAGTCGCCCGCCTCAAGGACGACCCCGGTTTGCAACCCAATGCGCCGATCCTCACCGTGTTCACCGCGGCGGACGGCACGCGGGGATTCTCCATGGGTCTGGAACAACTCGCCCGGCACAAAGCGATGTGGCTGCCGGAACACGACGCCTTCATCACGCTGGCCGATGCGCCGGTGCAGTTCGCGACGCACCTCGCCACGCTCAAGGGTGAGCGTGTGCTCGACCGTGTGAAGCGCGAACCGGAGGCGACGCTCGCCGCGTGGACTAACAAATGGGCCGACTTCGGCAATCCGACGCGGCCCCATCACGGACAGGAAACCTCCTGGCTGGGCACCAAGGGCCAGCTCACCGGCTTCGTCGCGCGGCACGGCTCGCTCTACAAGTTCGGCGTGGACCGCTGGGCGAGCGTCCGGCCGGATTTCGCCTCGCCGCACAAGTTCCGCTTCGACCCGCTCTGGCCTGGCAGCGAGTGGACGGGACAACGCATCGTGGATGGTTTGCCCGTGATGGTGACCATCCTCGAACGTAACGGCCAGCGCTGTGAAATCGAACAGCTTGCCGCGCCGCTTCGGGATGCGCCTCCTGCTCAACGCGGCGAAATCGCGAGTGTCTTCTTCACCAAGATCCGGATCACGGGCGCACCCGGCGAAGTGCAGTTCGGCTTTCGCCTTGCGACCGAGAGCACGAATCGTCATCCCGAGTTGCGCGAAGTGGCCGGTCGCTCCTGCATCGTGGACCGTGAGACGGGATCGGTGTGGTTGATGATTGAGCCCGGCTCTGGCCTCACGGTGAAACCACGCGCACCCATGGCGGACGAAAATGAGCCGCGCATCGAGTTTGACTGTATGGGCCAGCTCGCCGCTGGTAAAACGCGCGAAATCGTTCTCAAGCTCGCCTCGCCTGTCGTCACCGCGGACGCCGCCTCAACCCTGGCCCCGCTCGATTTTGCCCAAGCCCGCGCGACCACCGTGCGCTACTGGGAAGACTGGCTGGCGCAAGGCGCCCAGTTCGACGTGCCGGAGAAAGCGGTCAATGACCTCTTCCGCGCGAACCTCTGGCACGCGCTGATGCTGCCGCGTTTTCGCGACCAGGACCGCATCGATCTGCCTTACTCAAACTTCGCCTATGGCCAGCTCAACGCCGACTGGCCCATCAACCAGGCCGTGTATGTGGACTACATGCTTTACGGACTGCGCGGTCATTTCGCGGTGGCCGAGGATGAGTTTGCCGCCATGTATCGCAGCCAGCAGAAGGCCGACGGGCGAGTCGGCGGCTATGCGGAGTGGGGTGTGTATTCGCCGGGAATGCTCTACTCCATCGCGCAAAACTTCCTGCTCTCGGGCGACCGCGCCTCCTTCGAGCGCTTGCTGCCCGCGTCGCTCAAGGCGATGGACTGGTGCCTCAAGGAAGTGGCGCAGGGGCAGCAATCGAAGGAAGCGCCCGGCCTCATCGTCGCGCCGCTCAACGACCTCACCCACGAGAAGCGCGCCTGGGGTTTCCCGAACGGTTACTTCGTCGCCGGACTGGACACGTTCGGGCGGGCGCTGGCCGCTTACGGGCATCCACGCGCCGCCGAAGTCCGGGCCGTGGCGAAGAAGATGCAGGCCGACGTGACCGCCGCGTTTGCCCGCGCGAGCGTTAAATCACCGGTGGTGCAACTCGCCGATGGCACCTGGAACAATTACGTGCCGTGCGATGCGATGACCCCGCGCCGGATGATCGAGGAGTGGTATCCCACCGACGTGGACTGCGGCCCCCTGCACCTGGCCCGGCTCGCGGCGATTGATCCGCGCGGCTGGCTGACCACGGCCATGCTCCATGACCACGAAGACAACCTGTTCCTCGACCAGTGGGGCGCGGCCAACGAACCGGTCTATAACCAGCAGGCCACCGCCTATCTCTACCGCGACGAACCCGAGGCCGCCATCCGCGCCTTCTACAGCATGATGGCCTGCGCCTTCTCGCATCATCAACTCACGCCGCTGGAGCACCGCTGGGCCTGGGGACAGTATTACATGCCGCCCAGCACCGACGGCGCGTGGTTCGAACTGTATCGCAACATGCTGGTCAACGAACTCAGCGGCGATGGCACGCTCTTCATCGGCCAGGCCGTCCCGCGCGCGTGGCTGGCGGACGGCAAACGCCTCCGGGTGGAACGCGCCCCGACCTACTTTGGTCCGGTCAGCTTCTCGGTGGACAGCCGGGTGGCGGCAGACGAGATCGTCGTCACCCTCGACCCCCCGTCACGCCAGCCACCCGCCGCGCTGCTGGTCCGGTTGCGCCATCCGCAGCGGAAGCCGATGCAATCCGTGACCGTCAATGGCCGGGCGTGGTCCGACTTTGACGCGAGCAAGGAATGGGTCCGCCTCGTCTCACCTGACGCAGTCCGCTACTCTATCAGCGCGCGCTATTGACCCGTGCAACGCATGAAAAGACATAGACTGACCATCGTCCTGCTGACGGCTCTGGCAGGATTCACGTTCCCAACTCGGGCAGCCCGGTCCACGCCGGTGGACTCACGGTTGGCGCCCGACCTCCTCGTCTGGACCGGCATCTGCAATGTCCATGTTCTGCGCGACAGCGATGCGGCCCTGCTGGTTGACTTGGGTGACGGCAGGGTGCTCGACCACCTTGGCGAGACTGGCATAAAGCGCGTCGAGAGGTGTTGTTCACGCACCACCACCGCGAGCAATGCCGGGGTGCGCCGCGATTGCACGGAATCGACGCCAAAGTCGCCTTCGACGTGACGCTCGATGGTCAACGCTACGGCGAGCGATTCGACCTCATTGTCGGCGTGGAACCGGCGCCAGCGGCGCCGCAGCAAGACGGCCAAGCCAAGTAAGCAGCTTCCCTGCTTCACGTCCTGCTTTCGGGCCTGGAATCCGTCCGCATCAGCGGAATCGAGGGATGCTTGGCTTAGCGGCGAACTTCCAACGAGGCGCCTGGATCAAGGAAACCATGTTGCATGTTCACGACCAGCAAGGCGGTCTGGTCGCGCGGACAACGATGCGTTTCGTCAATGCGAACCTGTCTTGTCCGTTCCGGCGTCTTCCCTGGCACTGACATGGGCCAATGGTGCCGCAACACACCCACGCCGACGAGTAAGGAATTTCCCTACTTCGCGGGTTCCCTCAGAGCGGGTAGCCTGTGGGGCCATGAAGACTCTGATTGGATTCTGGGGCCGACTCCAGATGTTGCTGGCCCTTTGTTGGGCCTGGATGCCGTCGGCCTCGCCAGCCGCTGAACAGGTGCCGCCCAGCCAGCGCTCCGGTGTAAGACCGGCTCTGGTTGAAGGCAAAGACTGGTCGCCGCCGGCCAAGGAGAGACAATTGCCGCGGAAGATGCGGTCGGCCATGCCGGAGTTGGCCCGCATCACGGTGGGCCAGACCAACGCGGATCTCCTGGGCACGGATAATCGCGCGCTCCAGGCGGCGGTGGATTACGTCGCAGGGCTCGGCGGCGGCATCGTGGAGATTGGCCCTGGTGAATTCCTCATGCGCGATTCCCTGCACTTGCGCCCACAGGTCATTGTTCGTGCTACTCCAGACAAAACCATCCTTCGCAAGGCCGACGCAGTTGAATCTCCACTGGCCATCGACGGCGACTTTGGCGAGGAACAGATCACGGTCACCAATCCGAAAGGATTCGACATTGGGTGCGGGGTGGCCATCTGGAGCAAGCGAGTCAACGGCTTCCACGTCACCGTGGCTCGCATTATCGGGCGCAACGGCTCCACCTTGGCTCTGGACCACCCGCTGGGCGCCGACTGTACGGTCGGTGACGGAGCCAAAGCCGCCACGGTGTTTCCAGTGGTCAGCGGCTATGACCTGGAAGGAGTGCGGATTGAGCATCTGATCATCGAGGGCAACCGCGAACACAGCCCGGCGCTCGACGGCTGCCGTGGCGGCGGCATCTTCCTCTACCGCGGCTTTGGCACCGTCATCGAGCATTGCACGGTGCGCGGGTATAGCGGCGACGGCATCAGCTTTCAGCAATCGAATGATGTCCTCATCAACGAATGTGTCAGCGAGGGCAACGCCGGCCTGGGACTGCACCCCGGCAGTGGTTCGCAGCGCGCCACCATCCGCAAGTGCGAGGCCAGAAACAACGGTGCGGACGGGCTGTTCCTCTGCTGGCGCGTCCGGCACGGAGTGTTCGAGGACAACGTGCTCGAAGGCAACGGGCGCAACGGGATTTCGATTGGGCACAAGGACACCGACAATCTCCTGCGCAACAACCAGGTTCGGGGCAACGCGGAGGATGGAATCCTGTTTCGCAACGAGACCCTGGGCATGGCCGGACATCGCAATCGTCTGGAGAATAATCTCATCGAGAACAACGGCCGCGGTCAGGAGGTGGCCGGCATTCGAATCCGCGGGGAAACCCGGGACGTCATCCTGAAGAACAACCGCATCCGCGACACCCGACCGGCCGCGTCTCGCCGGCAGACCACCGGCCTCCGCTTGGAGGAAGGGGTCGGGCCGGTGCATCTGGAAGGCAACACCATCGAGACCAAGGTCCTCGTCGAAGACCAGCGCCGCGAAGCTGGTAAAGATACCAAACCAGTATCCAAACCATGATGTACACCATGAAACGAGACAGTGCAATCCTCGCCACCCTTCTGCTCCTCATCGCTGGTGAGCTTGGGCAGTTGGCTGCCGCTCCGCATCGCCTGAGCGATACGATTACTTTGAAAGAGCATCTCGACCGCGATTGGCCCAACGAGCTGATCCACTACGACTATGCCTTTGCACCGGGCGAATGGCGTGCGGCGGATGCGCGGATGGTGGATGCCAGCGGGAAGGAAGTCCCCGCACAACTGAGCGCGGTGACGAAGCACCCTGACGGGTCCATTCAGAATGCGCAGGTGTGGCTACTGATCTCCCTTCAACCGGACGGGGTCACGCACTTCAGGCTGCAACCGGGCCAGTCAAAGGCGGGCAGCGAACTCAAAGTCTCACGAGCTGCCGACCGGGTGGAAATCAGCAACGGCCTGGTCGGCGCTCGATTCCATCTCGGTGAGAAGCGCTTCGAGGTGCCCGTCCTCGCCAGGGAAGTGCCGGCATTTTTGGCGGCGGTGCAGTTGCACGGCGGAGAGTGGACGGGACGCGGGTGGTTCGAGACACCGAAGAAATGCCGCAGCTACAAGGTGGCGCTGGTCGAGTCGGGGCCGGTGTTCGCACGCATTGCCTTCGAGCATCGCTTCGATGGATTTCGCGGCGAGGGTGGCGACGTCTATCGCGGCACGGCGCAGATCACTGCCGGGCAAGAAGTCATCTATCTCACCGAGGAGTTTTCGCTCGGCGATCCGGCGGTCTATCAGGAACCGAAGTTTGCCAGCGAGGCGGAGGAGGCGCTGTGGGATTGGTGGAAATGGCGACCACACGAGGCTGCGGACAATTTCTGTTTCAGCGTCACGCACGGTGGGCTGTTCAAGCCGACACACGCACGCTGCATCGCGCACAACGCGACCACGCCGACCAAGGGGCGGGACTTCGGGCTGGATCGCGGCGAGAACGAATACGCGCTGCCCTTCGATGCGGACCGGCTGGAGTTCACGCTCAACGCGCTGACGAAGTTTCAACCCGATCAGGCGCTGCTCTACGCGCTTTATCGCCCGTCCGATCTGGCGTCAGAGATCGTGGCCCTGCTGCCCTGCCGTCCGGCACACTGGCGCAACCCGGACATGCTCCCGCACGAACCGGCGCAGATCAAACAACACACCGACACCAGCGATCTGCGCCTTTACTCCACGGCGAAAGGCGAAGTGCTGGTGCGCGCTCCGCTGCATCTCGGCCGTCGTGAGTGGGCGATCGCGGCGCTGAAAAATCCGGGAACGCTGACGGACGCGCGCGACTTTACGCCGCTGGCGCGGCTTTCGGCGAAACACGGCGGCTTCCCATTGGACAAGGTCAAAGACTGGGCGCTGGAGTGGCCCGACGCGCATCGTTACACGGAGACGGCGGCGGCGCGGGATTCACGCACGGACAAGGAATTCCGGGAGGTGAGCGGCCTCTTCTCGCGCTTCATCCGCGAGGCGCTGGACTACCCGCGGGGAGGCGAACGCACAGGCATCAACTCCTTTCCCAATAACGTCGCCACCCGTGCCGAGCGCGCCCGCGCCTTGCTCGAATCCGGCCAACTCACCGCCGCGCAGGGCCGTTTGCTCCGCGCGCAGACCGCCTTCCTGGCCTATGTGCTGTGGGACGATGATTATTTCCCCCCGCGCCGCAACGGCTATGGCGGCGGCTCGGCCAACATGCCCGTAAGCGTGGCCCGCGGGCGCATGGATGCGGCGGCGGCGCTGCCCGATCATCCGATGACCGGCGAATGGCTGAAAACTTCCGCGAAGGTCATGGGCTTTGTCATCAATGCCAGCTTTGGCGAGGATGGTTCGGGTCAATCGAATCCGCACTACATGAGCCTGCTCACGGATGCGGCGGTGAGCACGGCGCGGCTGCTCAGGGAGCGCGGCGCGATCACCAACGAAGCGGCCGCTTTCCCGCGTTTCCACAAAGCCGCACGCTTCCTCGTGGACATGGTGACGCCGGTGGACGTGCGCTTCGGCCAGCGGCTGGTGCCGCCGGTGGGCGATGGCTATTGGGAGAAGCATCAGCAGGCAGCGACGGTTGCGCCGGTCTTCAAGGACAGCGATCCGAAACTCGCGGCGAACCTGCTCTGGGCCGCGCGAGAGGGTGGCTTGCGAAATTCCAGCGTGCCAGGGTTGGCAGCGAAAGCACCGGATCTGAAGAGCGTGCTCTATCCCGGCTGGGGCGCGTTTTTACGCCACGGTTTCGGCAGCGACGCGGAAAGTTATGTCGGCATCCGCTTCGGCGATTTCACCCTCGATCACACGCATAACGATGCGGGCTCGATCAACTGGTATGCGCGCGGCATCCCGCTGGCGCTGGATTTCGCCACCATGTACACGCCGCACACGCCGGGTGCGTGGCTGCACAGCACGCTGACTTACGATCACCGCGAACACGAGACCCAGGTGAAGTGCCCCGGCCCGGATCATGCGGACTGTTTTTACCAGGGCAAGAACGCCTACAAACACGACTTCGAGCCGCATAGTCTGATCGAGCCGATGACGGATCGCGCGAGCACGGAGTTCACCGAGGTGCATGGCAAGGTCACCGCTTTCGCCGTGCAGCCCGCCGCCGACAACGTGCGCGGCGAGGCGAACCGCCGCTGGTTCGAGCGCCGTCCTTACTATTGGCGCGGGGAAGGCAGTCCGAGTCCGTGGTCGCAGTTCACGGAGTGGAACCAGTCGGAATTGAAACAACCCTTCCGCTGGGTGCGGCAGTTCGCCTTCGTGAAGGACGAGAAACCGGACGGCCCGGCGTATCTCGTCATTGCCGACGATCTAACTGGCAACACCGAGCTGACGCCCACGTTCAATTTCTGGTGCCTCGCCAGTGAGGTGAAAGAGACGGCACCGCGTCGTCTCCATTTCACCGGGCAGCACGGACTCGACTGCGAGATGCACGTCGTCGCCCCGCGCGAAGGCCGCATCCAGCTCGGCGAGTGGGGGCACCGGCAAAACTTCCTCGTTGGCAATCCAGGTCTGGAGGAAAACCAGAAACTCGCCCGCGTGTATGGCCCCAAGGGTGGTCAGGGATTCCTCGCCGTGCTTTATCCGCGCAAGGCGAATGAGCCGGAGCCGAAGGTCGAGTCGCTCGCCGACGGCAAGCTCACGAAGCTGACCTTACCCGATCAGACCCATTGGATCCTGCTCAGCAAAGAGCCGGCGAGCGTGAGCGACGGCCCGCTGAAACTCACCGGCACTGCCGCCGTAGTGAAGCGTTGGAACGACGGACGCCTGCTCGTCACCCTGCTCGCCGCCGGCACCGTGGAGGCCGGTGACGTGAAACTCGAAACCGAAACCGCGCTGTCCCGCGAGGGCCGGATGCCTTGAAATCCCTAACATTCATCATTCCCATGAGTCTTCGCATCATCGCCGCATTGTTCTTTCTGACCGGATTGCTTCAGGCGCAGACTGTCGAGTATTTCCAAACCGGCGAGGTATTCGCCGGGCCATTCCCAGGCTGGAAAAACATCCAGACCGACTACGGTGCGAAGGGCGACGGCGTTACCGACGATACGGCGGCCATTCAGGCGGCGATCGACGATCTGCGCAACGTCTCCGGCAATGCTTGGAGCACGCTTTACTTCCCCGCCGGCACCTACCGGATCACGAAAACGCTGCTCAATCAGCGCAAAGAGCACAATGACTGGCTGGGCTGCCAGATCATCGGCGAAGATCCCGCGACCACGATCCTGCGCTGGGACGGCGAAGACGGGAAATGGATGTGGGGCCTCGACATGTGGTATGGAAAAGTAAGCCGCTTCACCTTCGACGGGCGCGGCAAGGCGGGCACGGGGCTGATGCGGTGGAATCAGTTCTCCACCTACTGCGAACTGAGCGACCTCTGGTTCAAGGACATCGCCGGCACCGGCATTTGCCTCGGCAGCGGCACGAACAACCACGAAGGCCAGGCGGAGCACGCCATCGAGCGCTGCCGCTTCACCCGCTGCGGCACCGGCATCCTCACGTCCGATTGGAACACGATGGACATCTACATCTGGTGGTGCCTGTTTGAGGATTGCGGACGCGGCATCCACAACACCCACGGCGGGTATCAGGCGTTTGGAAATGCCTTCCTGCGTTCGAAGGACAGCGATCTGGGCACCCAGAACAACCAAGTCTTCAACATCGTCAACAACACCTCGATTGGCTCGAAACGCTTCATCGGTCCCTTCGCCGCCCGTGGTTATGTGCAGGGCAATAAGATTTACAACACGCTGGACCCGGTCGCCATGCCCGCCGCCGAGTGCCTGATCGACAATCTGGTCCGCAGCGTCCACGCGGGGCCTTGTATAGGACCGGCCAACGACAGCCATGTTTTCGCCGGCAATCTCTTCACCGTGGCCAATCCCATCGCTTCGGGAAGCGGGCGCATTCGCCATCTCGATCAAAAAATCGTGCCGCCCGACGAGGTGCCCGTGCCCGCCACGCTGCGCCTGCCGGGACCGCCGCGCCGGGCGAAAGGCAGGGTCTTTGAGATACGCACGGGCACTGGCGACGATGCGGCGGAAATCCAACGGCAACTCGACGCCGCAGCGGCGGAAAAACGTGGCCCGATCCCGGTCATTCATCTGCCCAAGGGAAAATGGGCGCTGCGCCGCACGGTGAATTTCCCCGCGAATGTCGCTCTGCAGTTGGTCGGCGACAGCGCGAGCGAGCACGGCTCCGTCGTCCGCTGGGAAGGCGAGGGCATCGGTCCAGGTTTCCGCCTGACCGGGCCAGGCCGGGTGACCCTGCGCGATCTCTCGCTCGCCTTTTCCGGCAGCGGCGCCGATGCGCTGACAGTGGAAAACGCGGACCAACCCGGCGGACGCATCTATTGTGATCAGGTGCTGAGCAGCGGCAGCGATGCCGGCAAACGGTGCGCCGTGGGCATCGAAGTGGACGGACTGGAAAACAGCGACGTGACGTATCTCAATGGCGGCTGGGGTGAATTCACCCGCGCCGGCGTGATCGTGCGCGGCGGCCCCGCCCGCGCGGCCGGCGGCACCGCGCCCGGACAAGTCGCCCTGTTGCTAGGCGCGCTGGGCAATAACGAATACCGTCTCATCGACGTCCAGTCCGGCGGCCGCGTGGTGGCGTGCGGCTTCCGCGACGAAACACCCAAGCCCGGCGCGCTCCTCGATCTCGGGCCGAACTCTGCGGGCGCGATCAGCGTGGCCGGCATGAGCTGGGCCGGCACACCCTCCACCACGCAGCCGTTCCTCAATCTCGATGGTTTCAAAGGCACGCTCGCCTATGTCGGCAATGCCATGGCCAGCGGTTACAAGGAAAACGATGGATCGCTCTTCGTGCGGATTTCCGGGAACGGACGCGAGTGCCGCGCCCTCGTCGCCGCCAGCGAATTCACCTCGGAAAACAGCATCACCCTGCCGAAGGTCTGGCAGGACGTGAGCGATCCCAAAGCCGCCGCTGCCCTCCTCAACTGCGTCGGCAGCGGCGTGAACAAACCGAGTCACGTCATCCCTAACATCAGGGCGCGGACCGAAGGGGCGGAACCGGACGACGCCGAATTGCGAGCCCTGCTCGCGCAGCTCCGCGATCTGCGCATCGAACCGCCCACACCCCGCGCGGAAGGTGTCACCGACGTGAAATTGCTGCGTCTCATCATCCGCGCCAGCCAGAACCGAACCGGAATGATTTTCAAACAATGAACCGATTCAATCTCCATCAACGCTCCCGCCGCGCCATCCTCCATTCCGTGGCACATAATACATCCAAAGCATGAGACTATTTCTGACCTATGTTCTGGCGACGCTTCTCGGTGCAACCTTGCGAGCGCAACCCGCCCAGCCATTCGTTTCCTCGCCATCCATCTCGCCAGGTCGATGGACTTCCTTCGCCAAGGATGGTTCGCCCGACCTGTTCGCCTGGACCGACACTTGCAACGTCTATGTGCTGCGCGATGGCGATGTGGCGCTGTTGGTCAGTCTTGGCGACGGCAGTGTGCTGGAACATCTTCCAGAGCTCGGGGTGAAGAAGGTCGAGTGGGTGTTGTTCACGGACCATCATCGCGAGCAATGCCAGGGTGCATCGAAGCTTGGCCCGTGGCGTGAGCGCGGCACCCAGGTCGCCGCACCCGATGCGGAACGGGCGTTGTTCGAGCGCCCGCTGGACTTTCGCAAGATGAACGTGAGCCTCCGCGATGCGTTCACGATTCATGGCGCGAGCTTCGTGCGCCCGCCCATCCAAGCCATTCCAATCGACCGTGCGTTTGCGACCAATGACACGTTCGTCTGGCGCGGTCGCGAGTTCGCCTGCATCGACACGCGCGGGAGCAGTCCGGGCGGCATGACGTATCGGCTACGCGAGAATGGTCGCGTGCTCGCCTTCAGCGGCGACGTAATGCTTGACGGCGCGAAGATGCACACCTGGTTCGACACCGAGTGGGACTACGGCTTCGCCTCCGGCATCCGGGCTTTGCGCAAGTCTGTGGCGCGACTCGCCGATTCCGACATCGCATGGCTGCTGCCTTCGCACGGGAAAGCCATCCGCGCCCCCCAGGCGCAACTGAGCCGATATGCCGAGAAGTTGGCGCGGTTGGAGAAGCTCTACGTGCGCGGCTACGACCCCGAGTCCGGCTCCGTCGCGTATCAGGACAAGGTCTCCAAACCCACGGTCGTCTCGAATGTGGTTCAGGTTTCGCCGCACCTGTTCAAGTTCAAGCGCCCGAACTTCTGGCCAAACTTCGGGCTGATTCTCGCCGACAGCGGCCGCGCGCTCGTCGTGGACTGCGGCCTGCTCGACGAGAAATTCCTCGACACGGCGCTGGCGGGGATGCGCGAGCACTTCGGCTTGAAAGCCATCGATGCCGTCCTCATCACGCACATGCATGGCGACCATTTCCTCGAGGCGCCTCACCTGCGGGAGAAATGGGGCGCGCCGATTTGGGCGCTCGACAACATGGTGGACAAGATGGAGCACCCGGAATGGTTCGACTACGCGGCGACCATCCAGGCCTACGGCCAGAAGAATGCCGACGGCTCACGCATGACCGGTGTGCGCGTGGATCGCGCCTTCAAGCCCGGCGAGGGCTTCAGTTGGGAAGGCTACGAGTTCACCGTGGATTGGATGCCGGGCCAGACCGAGTTCGCTCTGTGCCTGCACGGCGAAATCGATGGACGCAAGGTCGCTTTCACCGGCGACAACATCTTCGGAGATCCCGACGACCCAACCCAGACCGGGCACGAAGCGATGGTCGCGCACAACAGCGCCGTCCTGGAGGAAGGCTACCTCTACGCCGGCGAATACCTGAAGCGCCTCAAGCCGGACATCCTCATTGGCGGTCACTCCTTCGTCATGGACCATCCGGCGAAATTCATCGAGCGCTACCGCAAGTGGAGCTACGAAATGCGAGACGCCTTCCGCGCGCTCAGTCCGGAGAAGGACTACCGCTATTGGTTTGATCCGTTCTGGGTGCGGGCCGAGCCGTATCGCAGCCGCGTGCAGCCCGGCGCTTTCGTCGAACTCCAAATCCACCTGCGCAACTTTCTCTCCCGCGATCAGTCGTATCGCGTCGAGATTCACACGCCGCCCGGCCTGCGCGCCGAACCGCCGGTGATCGAGGCGCGACTGAAGACCGAATCCCGGCGCGAGTTTACCGTCCGCGTCACGGCATCACCGGATGCGAAACCCGGCGTGCATCTTCTCGCACTCGACATCACCCGCGATGGCCGGCGCCACGGCGAACTGTTCGACGCCATGATTGAACTCGTGCCATGAGGCTGATGAAACGACGGCAGGTATCCGGTCAGGCATGGGTTCAGACATAAACCGCCGTGAGTACATTACTCCAGAAACGCCGGCGCCCGGCAGCAAACCAGGCTGCGTCTCCGGCTGTTGCTCCTGCTCGCGCAGTCCTTCGCCCTCGCCGCCGCGCAGGCCGCCGAACTCCGCCCGGACGCCACGCTGCGTTTTGCCTTTCCTGAATTGCCGAACACGCTCGCGGGGATGGTCGCGGGCAAAACGAAAGTCGCCGAGTTGAGCGCCATCCTGCCGGCGAACTATTCGACGGCGACGAAGCATCCGCTCTTCGTTTATCTCAAGGGCGGCAGCGGCGGGCTGGATGACGGCGGGCAATGGCGCGAGAGATGGTGGGCGCGCGGGATTTCGTCGCGATGCAGGTGCCGCTGTTCAAAAAGTCGCAGCCCGTCGGCGCGACGCGTCCCGTCACGGCGGAAGATTTTCCCATCTTGAGCACGGCGTATCGCGCGATGCTGGCGCGGCTGCTGGTCGAGGTGCCGAATGTGGACTTGGAACGGAGCGTCATCGGCGGGCACTCGAACGGCGCGCACACGCTCGCGGTGCTGCTGGCGGGCAAGGACGAGTTCATCACGCATCACTTCCGCGCGTTCTGGCTGCACGAGGGCGGACTGTCGCTCCGATTCTCGAGAATCACCCGCCGATCGGGGTCAGCCTGGAACGCAAATAATCGGCCTCACCCGCACGGTTACGGTCCGTCGGTTCAGGTCAAGCCTGCCAAAGTTGAAAGAGTTGGATGACCTTCTGTCCCAGTTGCCGGCGCCGCTCGGCCGTCAGCGCCCCGCGCCGGCGCTTCAGCTCACTCTTGGGCGCGAGATAAAGCACGTCGCACCGCGCCAGCGTCTCCCACTCCAGCCCGTCAGCCTCATCCAGCAGCACCTCATGCACCCGCGCCGGCCTGGCCGCGCGTTGCGAACTGCACGCGATGACGTTCACCGTGTCCAGATCCGCGTTGGCGCAACGCCCCGCCGGGCTGACGATGATCGCCGGGTGCGTGCCAAACTCGAAGGCCCAGTCGTAAACCTCGAATGGCTTCACGCGAAATCCTCCGGGCGCGGACGGGCGGAGACCCGGACCAGGCGCGCGGCTTCCTGTCGTTCCGCCGGGGTTTCCTCCGCGTAGGCCGCCTGCAGCGCCTTGGCGGAGATCGGCGCCAAGCTGCTGGAAGCCATGGTCTCACGCAGCTTGGGCAGGCCCAGCTTGATCGCCTGGCGCATCGCATCGGCCATGCTCACGCCCACGGCCGCGGCGGTGGATTTGACCTCTCGTTGCAGATCCGCCGGCATGGCCAGCGGGTAGGTGGACAGTTTCATGGAAGAAATCTACATCAGCCGGTGTCCGAGGCAAGCCTTTCGAGGTTGGCCCCGCGGCGGCGTTTCATCCTGGACAACCGCCACCGCGCGTCGTCCTGCTGGCGCGCCCTCGCCGTCATCCCCTCGATGGTCCCCGAAGCTTCTGCCGTCCGCCACTCCTCACTCTGCTTTCGCCGGCTGCGATGGCTGGGAGCGCTGGATTCTATCGAGGATTTGCGGGGCGGTGAGCTTGGCTGCCGGGTTGTCGTTGTACGAGTCCACCAGGGTGGAGACGGTGGTGAACGCGCCAATCTCCTGCGGGTGCGTCATCAGCCATTTCACGAAGGCGGCATCGGCGGCTTGCATAACAAACAACTGATCGAGCGACCTCATGTCGCAGGTCGGGTAGCCAAAACGCTGCCGCCGGCCAGGGCGGTTCCTCCAGAACAGCGGGCGGCTGGTCCCCAATGGCAGCGGCTACACTTGGACGGCGCAAAACGTGCCGGTCAATCAAGGCGGCACCGTGATGTTTCAGGCGGTGGCCATTCCCAACTCCGACAACGGCGGCAGCGGGACGCCGCCGGTGGGCAATGAACCGCCCAACAACGTCAATGCGGGCAATCCTACCTCGTCGTATGGCGTGGGCTTCGTTTTGGACAGGGACAAACCAGAATTGCACTCGACACGGCAACCATAGCACGCGTGATGCCATGAAGAATGAACGCCGGGCCAGGTGAGGCTTCCCAAGCCCGCCACGAGATGGCTGCCCCAAGTTGGGTTGTTCGCTGTCGCGAATCGTGTCTCGGTTGCGAACGCAGCATGAAAGGAAGCAAAGCTCGACTACATCAGACTAAACAGCCAAACGCCTTGCCCGCCTCGTGGCGCTGTCCCGGTCAACCAGGGGCGTGGTGAGAGGTTCTTTCACCCGGCACGCCCGGATCGTCTTCGGTCATGGCTGGGACTGCCCCGGCTATGTCGGGCAGTTTATTCTCGAAACGGTCTACGAGATCAACTGTTCACGCCCTCGCCGGAGGCTCTGCTTTTTGCAGGGCTACCACTGACATCGTCCGCGGCTCCTTCCGAATCAATTCCAACTCCTGCTCATTGGTCCGGGCCGGCGGGAGGATCTCGCCTGTCCTCAGATTGTACAGCAGTGTGTCGCGGCTGATGGCGCCCTGCTGCTAGGCCGATACCAGCGCCTGAATCCCCGCCGCGCTCAACAGCGACGCCTCAAAGTCGCTGTTCAACTCATACTTGATCTGCGCGGGCGTCACGTCATCCGGCGGAGCGCCGGAATGCCAATTTAGGCAAAATTGACGGGACTTCTTGAATGGTTTTAGTGCCAGCAAAAGTGCCAGCAACACCGCATTTGGTGAGTCGTTTCCTCCTAATCGGTGAAGAGTGAAGGAGTAATCAGCGGCGCGGCCGGGGAACATCGTGACCCCCGGCCGCCGGCGTGCCGGCTGCGCAAAATCCAATGTATCTCTCAGAAGACTTGGAATGTTCTGCGGCACTGGCTGCACCGGCCTCTGGCGAAGCCAGAGGCGGCCCGC
>JBBRWD010000062.1:0-42933 GCA_038249465.1 Limisphaerales bacterium
CCGACAGGAGTGGTGTCGCCGGCGCCGGAGTATTTTGACAGTTTGCCGGTGCTCGGCGCAAAAACCAGCCGTTCACAAGGCCTCCACCACGCCCGATATCCCATGCCGTTGCCAAAAACAGGCGTTTTCGGCCAGAGACTAGTGAACCAGTATTGGCCAGTTGTGGCCGAGTAATGGGCCAGTAGCCAAACTAGACACACTTTCAGGCACAGTTACGTTCGCTTGTCCTCCTAAACCTTTGCTGCAATCACAGTTAGGCATGGAGGCGAGGGTCGGAATCGAACGCGGTCTTCACCGATAACCACCGCCAACATCTTCTGGTTCAGCACCTAGAATAGCCTGAGTTTATTGGGGTTCAAGCACATTTTCACACTATCCGCCACCTGCTCTCCACGCGCCCACCACCTACACGCCACCTACCCGGTCGTTGAAGAAATCGTTGAAGGTTTCGTTGAAGGTTTTTGCGGGTCGGGTGGCTTGTTACTCACTTTCCACCTTGCTTGCGATAGGCGAAGAGTGTCCCTTCGTTGTTCATGGTGAACGTGTCTCCTTCGAGGGTGGCGGAGGTTACTCCCGCGCCTTTCCACTGCAACTTGAGATTCGTACCCTCCCGCGTGTAGGTGCCACTGAAATCCCGGCTGGACACCTTGCCGGCCGGCAGGCCGTAGCTCATGGAGCTGGTGAAGCTCCCATCGGCATTCAGCTTGATGCTGCCCGACTGCACCTCGGGTGCGCCGCCCTCGTGCGGCGGTGTGAATGGCAGCTTGTTGCCGTTGATGGTCGCCAGGGTGTAAGTGCCGGCGGGGTCCGAGTCCTTCGCGGCACCCGATTCTTGATTGCAGCCGGCCAGCAGGAGGCCCAGGACAAGTGCGACGCCAACCTGGCAGCACAGAAGTTTGATCCGGCGAGAGAGAAAGAAGAAGTGGCTTTCCATGGTTTTCATGGAAGCCACTCTAAGGAATCCCACCGCACCGCACCAATTGATATTGGTAATCGAAACTTCGATTAAACCAATGGGCCGGGTGCGATGTCCCGGACTCCCGGCCCCATCCTATGCCGCCTGTTCGCTCCCGGTCTGCAAAGGAGCGCTGCTCGGGGCGATGCTGCCCGATACCGGCCGTCTGGGTTTGCGCGGCGCACTCTGACGCGCCGGGGCACGACCATCGTCCGACGAGATTCCCTTGCGGCGCTCATTCTTCCGCCGCCAGAATTGACCGATGGCCTTGGTGGCATCATCCAGCCATTCCCGATCCGCCAGCAGCGTGAACAGCTCGATGGTGCTGAACAGCTTCACGCCATTCGTCCGCGGCCGGCCCAGCGCCTTGAGGGTGCCGGCGCTGACGAGGATGGCGACGTCTTCGGTGGAGCAGTTCAGCAGCTTGGCCACCTGTGCGGCGTAAAGTCGCGCCGGCAGATCCTTGGCCGCCCAGGTGGCCATCGCCGCGTGAATGACATCGTTGCTCATACTCGAAACGAGGTTCCGTTTGTCAGACTCTCACCGTCTCAGGCTGCCTTGGCCTGCGGCGGTTCCGCCCGCTGCACCCGCTCCAGGATTTGTTGCGCGGTCAGCTTGGCGGCAGGGTTGTCGGTGTAACTGTCCACCAGCGTCGAGACGGTGGTGAAGACGCCGCTCTCCTTTTGGTGCGTCATCAGCCACTTCACAAACGCCGCATCGGCGGCTTGTCCCTGTGGTGTGGTTTCGAGGATCGCGCGGGCGGTCTCGACGCCCTGCACCAAGGCTTCGTTCACCTTGCGATTCCGCACCTGGCGATAACCGTGATACAGCCCGCCCATCGCGAGTGCGAGGATGCTGCCAATGCCAGGCAGGAAGGTATTCACCACGGCACCGGCGGCCTGAATCGTCGCCTCGGCTTCGGGCTTGGCGACGAGGTTCGTTACGGGGACCGAGACATAGTTTGTCAGCAACACGGGCACGAAGTTAGTCACCAGCTTGGTGACGTAGTTCGTCGCCACGGGTTCGATGACATCGGCCACCGACACCATGCCGGCTGCGTTCGTCTCGTACACCGCGCGCCAGCGCGTGACGACCTCCGCGATTTGATTCGATGACACCACCGCGTTCGTCGCGGTGGTGACCACCGGCACCGTCCCGGCGGTCACCTGTTTGTTGTAGGCCCGATCGAGCGTGCCGCACCCGACCGACAATAACCCTGCCGCGACGACGACGGCCGTCACCGACACGAGTTGCTTCATCCTGACTCCCGACTTCTGCGTTCCGACTTGTGTTTTCATGTGTTGTTCCTTTCCAGTCTTGAGTGCCTGAGTTCATCCCGGCACTCCTCCAAAACGCGTGAGTTGTTATCGAGGCACACCATCAGCTTGGCATTGGCCGCGCTCTGCTCGACGACCATGCCGCGCAGGCTCGTCTGATAGGTGTCCCGCGCCTCCTTGTGGTCCGCGATCAGCCGCTCGTGCTGCCGCACGAAATAACGCGCCACCGCGACGGCACACAGGCCGAAGACCAACAGTGTCGCGACGAACATCCAGCGGTCGGACATCGCCGCCGCATGATCCGCCGCTTTCAAAACAGCATCAGTGTTCATTTCATGATCTCCTTCCAAATACTGTGTAGAGCGTGCCGCCGGGACTGACCTCGCAGGCCACCACGGTCCACACCGTTCCACTCGTGGCCGAGGTGAACGTGTCTCCGATCTTCGGGATACCCACGCTGGCCAGGTCCGAGGCCAGCACGAAGATTCGGTCGTCGCCCGGCTTCACGACGACCCCATCCGCTTCGCGCAGAGCGACGGGCACAATCAGCACCTTGAAGCCGCCGACGCTGCCCACGTCGCCCGCGAAGTTCACCGGCGTCAGGATCTCCGCGTAGCTCGCAAAGATCTGCGCGGCCTGTCCCGCTTCCATCGCCAGAATGGGAAGTGCGTCGCTCATTTCAGCAGCGGATTAAACGCACATTTCCCGACCGCCGCTCGCCGCTGCTGCCCAGGAGCGCGAGCATCCGCACCACATGACGCGGAATCACCGGCCGCCGATCCGACTTGTCGTAAGTGGTGCCCGTGCTCGACAGCCAGGTCTTCAAAATCCCCTCGCCGGCTGGCGCGGCGGTGCGATCCGTCGCGATCAACTCGCGCGCCAGTTCGCACGTGGCGCGGACCAGGTCGGAGGGAATCGCAGTGGCCGCAAACTCGCCGCCGGTCTCGGCATCGGGACAACGATAACGCGGCCAGCGCAGGGCCTGGGCGGCCTCCGACTTCACGCCGAGGAAGCTGAAGTAGGCATCAATCAGTCGCGTGGCCATGACGAGCGCGGCCTCCTTGGTGGCGGTCGTCGCAGCCGTCCACTTCGTGGCGTAGAGATGGCCCGCGTGGTAGGCGTCGCCGTCGGCGGCATTGGCGTAGCTGTTCGCGTCCACCAATCCGCTGCCGTCTTCTTTGATCAAAACAAGGGCCATGGGTTTCAGCGCTCCTTCTCGATGGCGAGGACGACCCGGTAAAATTCGGTTTCGTTCGTTGCCGTCCGCAAAACGACGTTCGTCCCGATGGCACTCCACGGGCCGGCCGGTGACGCGGCGGCCTGCAGGCTTTGGGTGATGCGAAACTCCGTCGGTGGTTTGGGTTTCGCCGGAGGCGCCACGAAGTCGATCTCGTTCGAGGGATCACTCTCCGCACCCGACGCGCTCATTGCGGTGACGACGAAGAAGTAGTGAGCAGCGGCGACGAGATTCGTGAACACCGTGTTGGTGACGCTCCCGAGGTCGCGGAATCCGGTGTAGTTACCGCTGCCCGGCCCCCAGTAAAGCCGGTAGTTGTTCACGCATTCCGGCGAGGCGGGCGCGTTGCTGAAAATGCAATCGTCCGGCGATGGCCCCCATTCGAGCGTGATGGACGGAGCCGCGCTGGCGCACAGCGCGAACAGGAGCGGCAGGATGGAGAAGATCGCCCTCACGATTCGGCCCTCACAATCTTCGTCCGGTCGAGCAGGTTCAGGGCGGTGTCGTAGTATTCGAGGACGAGTTCACTGGGGCCGTCGTAGATCTTCAGGAAGCCCGACGTGTTGGTGTCCTCGACGCGGAACTTCGTCCCGGCATCGATGGTGCCCCAGCCGTGGTGATTGCCGCCGCCCATGGCAGTGGTGAAGAAGGTGATGCCATCCTTGAACAAGCGCTCGATGCCGTGAACGTGCGCCTGCAACACCAGCGGCACACCGAGACCGGTCCAATCCCAGCGCCCGGCGGCCCAGCCCGTGCCGGCAGCCGAGGAAGAGTAAACGGCGTGATGAATGATGCAGATCGGCCAGCGGGCCGAAGACTCCGCCAGCTTGCGCAGGAGATGCTGGCCCAGCAGCGAGCATTGCACGGCCGTGGCGGTGGCGGTGTAGCCGCCGCCGTTATCCGGTTGCTCGGCGGTGTTCCAATCATCCGTGATCAGATACTCCGCCTCGCCGAGAACCTTCGAGTAATATGACTTGCCGCCGTTGTAACCGGTGGTGCCGAAGTAAGTGCCCCACTGCGTTTCGAGCGTGCCGTCGTAGTCATGGTTGCCCATGCCCGGATACAGCTTGCCGCCGCGTGCCAGGATGGCGGCCTTGATGGTGTCATTGGCAGCTTCAAACGTCGTGGTGGAATCGCCCAGGTCGCCAGTCGAAACGACATTCAGCGTGTCGGAACCCGCCGCAAGAATGGCGCTGTCCACATTCGCTCCGCGCGTCGCATCAAAGCCGCCGGCGCGGTCGCCAAGAATCGCGACCTTGGCACTGCTCCGCGACGGAACGGGATACACCCGGAAGTCATCGAGCGTGAGCGTGTCGCCTGCGATGGAATTCGTGAGTTCGAGCTGGAGGAAGACCGGTGTGGCACCACTGGCCGTGCGCAACTTTACGTAGGCCCGCTTGCCGACGGTGAACGAGTTCAGGTTCACGTAGCTCAGCGTGGCGGTGGGATCGTTGAAGCCGAGGCTGGCGTCGGCCAGCGCCGTCTTCACGCGCAGATACACCGCGTTGGTCCGGGCCGAGATGAGGAACGAGCACCAGTAATCCGTCAGCGGTGCCACGCTGAAGACACTCACCCGCGCCGTGCCAGTGTGCGCGAAGATCATGTTCGAGGCGTTCTTGGTGACTCCCGGCGCGTGCCAGTTGTCGAAGTAATCGCCATGCTGGAAAGCGCTGTCCGGCGCGTCCTGGGTGAAGGTGACCGTCTTGCGGATCGTTTCGTTCCCCTTCGCATACAACGCGGCGAACGTGGCGGCCGATTGCGCCTCGCTCCAGATGGCCACGCCGCAGAGCAGCCCGGCGAAGAATCCGCCCGCGACAGAACCCGAAGTGTAGGAAGTGCCGATGCCGGCTTTCTGAATCGAATCACTGCGCGGCACGGCCGAGGTCGTCACCGTGGCTTCAAGCGTGCCGTTCAAGTACAGCTTCAGCGCCGCGCCATCGAACGTGACGGCGCCGTGATACCAGGTGCCATCGACAATGCTCGTGGTGCCGACGATGCGATGATTGCCGCCGGTGGCCATGTCTTCAAAGTCGGCGGCCAGCTTGTAAGTGGCACCGTTGCTGACCTTGTTCAGCCCGAGGAACCAGTTGCAATCCACATTGGAGCCGTCGGATTCGCCTCGCCCCTTCGTCACGAGAGGAACAATCGGATCACCGGTCGGGAAGCCATCCGCTCCGCCAGCGGTGGTTGCGGTGACACCCGCGCCCGTTTTCTTGAACCAGCACGAGATCGTGAACCGCGCCATGCCCAGTAGATACGTGGTGTTCTCCAGGCGAACCTGCGCGGCGGCGCCGTCGAACTTCGCGGCGATGGGATACTTGAACCCTCGCGGCGTCGGACCCGAGAACGTCACGCCGGAATAGGAGTAGCCGTGGTTGGCGGAGGCGCTCTGATCCTTGATGTCAAAGGCCAGCGGATAGAACGCCTTGAGGTTCGCCGCGTAGTTCGCGAGCAGATAGTCCTCGAAAGGCACCACGCCCATGCCTCGCCGCTTGCGGCGGCGATGCTGCAAGTAGAGCGCGGTGAACAGGCGCAACTTGCGCAGGTCAGACGAGCGACGGCTCGGACCACTCTTGATTGGACGATGCGTTGCCACGGGATTTGCGTTTGGGTGGTTGGGTTTCGCCTGGCACTGGCTCCGGCACCGCCGGCAGAGGCGACACCAGCGCGGACGGTTCGCCAGCGGACGTAGCAGCCGAGGTTACGAGGCTCTGGACGATTGCGGATTGCGACGATGGAGCCTCCTCACGTCGGCTGCCACAAGGGTCATCCACCGGCACGAGCGGCCGACGAATCCGGCGGATGATGGGATAGAGTTGGTTCATATAATGGTCGGTTTGATTCGCGCTCAGATGCAGTTGGCCCCGATGGCGATTTGCTTCCAGTTCGTGCCATCGGAGATGGCCACGCACGGCACGCCGCCCGTGCCACCGGTGCTGAGATACACCACCGCGCCGGGATACTTGGCGGCGGTGAGCCCGGCATTGGTAAGTGAAGCCAGGTTGGTAAATCCACCTTGCTTGAGCGACAGCGCGAGGCCGCCGCGAATCTTCTGAAAACTCCAGGGAAGTTCCTTGCCCATAAGTCGCAGGGGTCAGTTGTTATGCGTGACCGCGACCACACGGACGTTCTTGTTCTCCCAGACGCGCGTCCAGTTGGCGCCGTTCTCCAGTTCCGCATTTGTGGGCGTGTCGCCCGCGACGGCGGCGGCGGTGAACTTCACCCCGCGCGGATGCAGGATGTAACGGCGGCGGTTGATGAAGTTCGTATCGCTGGCCAGTCCATCGCGCGCGATTTCCACGCCCTTGGTCCCGGTCCCGCCAAGCAACGGTTCATCACTCCACGGCGCGGCCCCCTTGGCGAACGCGCCCGGCCCGAACAGAAACGTCGTATAAACCGTGCCGTCCGTGGTGCCGGCGCGCGCCGGCAGACTGTCATCGACGATGACGCGCCGGCCCTGGAAAATGCGCAACTGCGCCTTGCCTTCGCTGTCGGGGATGAAGTCGATCAGGTCCAGTTTGCGCAACGCCGCCTCGGTGGCGCTGTGCATCCCCACGGCGGTCAAACGGTCCGCGCGGTCGCCCAGTTTCAGGCAGGCATCAATGAACGTCGCTCCGTTCAAGCGCGTGGCCGCGCTCTGGCCGGCGATGGTTTCGCTGGCGATGTTGAGGAGGTTGCCCGCCATGCTCGCGGCGGCGAACACGCCCTTGAGGCTGGAGATGATCAGTCCCTCATCCGTGCGCGCCCAGTAACCGGCCACCAGGTCGAGGATGGCCTGCATGGGATCATCGCCGGAGAGTGCCGCCGCCAGGTCGTTGACCGACCACACTTGCGCGTCGTTTTGAATCCGCGCCACATCCTGGCCGCTGGTGATCTTGTTGGCGACGAGCGAGGCGCTGTCACTGAGAAGCTGCCGCGCCGCCGTCAGGTCTTTCCAGAACGGCATGTTGACCTCGCGCCCGCCAACGCCCGAGAGGGCATCGAATTCGGGGGCGTATTCGACAATGCCGCACTGTCCGAACGTGCTGAGTTCCGCGGTGCGTTCAATCGCGTAGCCTTCAAAGAGGGTGGGAACGATGACATCTGCAATACCTGTCTTGGCCATAGGTTGGTTATTAGTTGAGGGTTGATGGTTGAGGGTTACGGGGCTGGCCTCGCCGGTTCGCCGGCTCGCCCATTCCCCGTTTCAAGTTTCACGCGGCTGCCTTCAATCGCGCCGCCAGTGGCGGGTCGGTTCGAAGCAGGCGCATCTGCTCGGTGAGGTTCCAATCCGCGCCTTTGCGGAACGGGTTCTTCAGCTTGCCGGCGCCGGCCGAGCCGTTGCCCGGCGTGCCGCCGCCGACGTTGGCTTCAAACAGGTGCGGCGCCTCGGACACTTGCAGATCGATCCACTCCGCGAGAGACAGCGGAGTGAGTCCGTCCTTGCCGGCGCGGATCGTCTGACCATCGCTCTCAAAAGCCTGCGGGACTCCATTGACCAATCGGAACGTGTGCCGCGCGCGGGCCGTGATGTCGGGCAGCGCCGTGGCGCGCAAACCGCGTTTGGTGGCCTCGGTGACGATGGCCTGGTCAATCTGGATGACCGACAGCCGCGCATTCAGCGCGTCGCGTTCGGAGGTGACGGACCCAAGCTGTTTTTCCCAGGTGGAGGTGGCTTGCTTGACGCGGGACTCCACGACCCTTTCCACTTCACCGGCTTTCAAGTGCTGCTGTTCCTCCAGCTTGCGCTTCTCGTCACTCAGCTTGCGCACTTCAACAGGGTCAATCCCATCAAAGCGTTGCTGGTGTTCGTTGAGCTGGCGTAGCAGGTCGGAGTTGGTCTTGCGCAGTTCATCGGCGTGGCTCTTGTCCACGACACCGGCGACGTCGAGCACGAAGACGCCATCGCGCTCGACGTAGTAGTTGCTCAATTCATCCGAGACTTCGTTCTTCGATTTCAGTTGGTAGGGCAGAGGCATGGCTGGTTCAGGGTTGAGGGTTGAGACTAGAGGGCGGTCCGTCCGCCGTGGTTGCGGGCGGTGGGGATTGGGCAATCAGGGTTTCTTCCTCTTCGTTGCTTCTTCCGTCGGGCACCACTCCGCCCCGGCGGAACAATTCGTGCATGGTATCGGTGCTGATGGCGCGGGACTCCCAGGCTTTCAGCACGGCGGTGACTTCATCGGAGGCGAGTCCCTTGGTGCTGTAATCGGTGTTCAGCGTGAGGATCACTTCGGACTCGGGCACGGCATCCGGGATTTCTTCGGTGGAGTTCCACCAATAGACCCAGCGCAGGACTTGTGTTAGCGAACCACTGACACTGGTGGCGATGTTACCGAGGATGCTGTTCTCGGCACTCTGGCGGATTTCCAGGGCATCGGCGGTTTCACCAACGCGCTTCTGTTCGGCGAGCAGACGGGAACCAAGGACGGCCATCAATCGTTCATCGCGGTCGAGGGCTTTTTCAAACGTCCCGAGGCCCTGCCCCCTGAACTCCAGAAATCCGGCGGACGCACCGATGGTCTGCGTGGACCAGGCGGTCTTTGATCCGATGCGCAGTTCTTCCTTGTCATCGAATCCGCTCACCCAGGCGGTGGGCAGCGCGGTGTAGTGGATGCCATGCTTGTAGTCCGCGTTAAGGCGGTAATGGTCGAGATTGACGGCGATGATGTCATCAATCGGGATCTTATCGACGGCGGGCAGCGAGTGACGGGGACCATGAAACACAAACGGCAGCAGCGGAAGAGGCTTTCCACGACGCAACGGCGTGTGGGACTCCACGACCCTCCACTCGGTTTTCTTCGCATCGGATTTGGATTCGACCTGTCTCCAGACTTCGACACGGCATTGGTATTCTCGTTTAGTTGCGGGTTGCTGGCTTGGGACTCCTACAGGTGTTACGAGTTGCAAAACTCGGAATTGCTCAATCTTCTCGCACGCAAAGGAATCATCCTCGCGGGCAGCGGTGTCTTCGACTTGTTCTTGCAGCACGATGAGGGTCGGGATGTTGCGTCCATTCACGCGCTCGACTCTCCAGTTGATGATGCTCTCGGCGGGATACAACGTGGCAAAGGCACGATTTTCGATTTCACTCTCCCAGTCGATGAGCGTCCCGGCGCGACCCAGGCAGATGACTTCCTTCACGACGTTCTTGGCATAACTCTCCAATGAAGTTCCGAGCATGTCGGCATCATGCGCGAAATCCGCAAGGGCTTTCCCGAGCGTCGTCGCTCTGACCTCTGACTTCCGACCGCTGACCTCTGCACTTCCCGGCAGCTTCAGAAACGGTGAACGGCGGAAGATGAGACCCAGATACCCATCCGCCGTACGCGCGGTGGCATTGAAGAACGAGGCACGCTGGACATAGGCGGCGAACTCCTCATCCGTTTGCGATTCCAGACGCGGCAGATAACGCGTGCTGGCGGCCTTGACGGCGTCTTCGCCAGCGATGACATCTCGCACTCGCAACCAGCCGTGCAGGCTGGCGTCGTATTCAGGATGAGTGGTATTTGCGGCCACGGTGCGAAACTAGCACGCTGTTTTCGCGCTCCCTGGCGCGCGAATTCAACTTTCGGCACCATACCGAACCACGACCGCATGGTGCCGAACCATACCGAAAGTTGCCTTCAAAATAACATTTGACAGGGTTTGCGTTCGCGCAATTGGAGCGCACCAACGCTTCGTTCGCTCACCAGCGGGCAGCAGGTGCGCCAGCGCTACACAACAGCGCTGTCACACCTGCTGCTGGTCCGCTGGCGAGCTGCCACTTCGCGGGGGACTTTTAAGATGGTGTTTTTGGCTCCTTGCGGGCTGGCGAACGTCGTTGGTCGTGGCACACCACAGGTCTGGGCGCGCTGCCAGCCTGGCTGTGTCTGTGTGCTCATCCAAACTGTGAGATGAGCACACAGACACATCCAGTCCGGCAGCAGGCACAGCACCCACTTGTGGCGGTTTACCACTGGTTCAGTTACGCGGCTTGCGCGGCAGTGGTTTCTCCGTTCATCGGCTGGTGGCAGCTCGTGCGGTTCAGTCGTTCAGTGCGTCGCCAGTATCAGGCCGTTCGTCAGGCGTCGTTACGTCAGCGTTACCAGCGGCGTCTTGGTCGGCGGTTCTTGCGTTCGTGCGGTGTTCGTCCCTCCATCATCGTGGGCGTCATCGAGTCTCAGTTCATGCGTCAGGTGTTCCTTCCCATCATCGGCGAGCATCTGTTGGCACCGGTGCTTGCGGTCATCATTCTGGTGGTTCCCGTCAGCATTCTCGCAGGTATCTGTCACCTCATCTTCATCGTCATCCCGTCGCTCTGGTAGGTGGTAGCGGTTCAGTTTCGCGCCTACAGCACGCCCAACAACAACCACCGACACGTCGGCGCGTAACCGCGCCTCCCTGAAATTGGCTCGCTGCAGCTCGACGTTCACGAAGCCAGCCTCCGGGGCAATTCGAGACGCGCAGAACAGATTCACGGTTTCCACACTTGAACGCCATTGGCCGCGCGCGCCAAGCCGACGCTCATGCCGGGCCGGGCGCTAACGCGCCCACGGCCCGGCACCGGCGCGCTCGTCCTTGGTGTTCGGACGGTCTGGCCAGCGCGCCTTTCGCTACATCGCGCGCGGAGTTCACGCCTCACCCCCCGCACCCGCTCGTTCCAGTCCGACGCGCGTCGCCGTTCGGGCGTTTCTTGCGCGCGATGTCGGCTGGCGAATGATGGTTTTTGGGGAGGAGGCCGCTATCGCGGCCACCACAAGGCCCGCGCTACCGCGCGGGCCTGAGCAATCAACGGCTTATCGAGTCGCGCTCCTGGCGCGAGCGTTTACCGCCAACGCCTCACCCCATCGCCGCGATGGCGTGAGGCTATCGAGTCGATCAGCGCGACCTCTGCCGCCTGGCGCATCGAGTCCGAGTGGGTCGGCTTTCGATGCGCCAGCCATCAGAAGTCGCGGAGCATCACGAGGCCGCACCGGCAGCCGCTGCTGCGCAAGCTTGCCCAGCGCTCCCGGTGCGGCGGGCGTCAGCAGTGCGCGCCCTCCGATCGACGGAAGGCGCGAAGATCACGAGGCGGCGGCAGACTGCGGACCTTGCCGGCGGAACGGTGCGGCCTCCGCATTCCGGCTACGCTTCTCGTTCCTGCGAGGCTGGGCCTCCATTGCGGAGCCGCGCCGTCCTTGGCAAATCCGCTGACTGCCGCCGGGGATTACAGGCCCGACTCGGCCGATCCAACTCTCTGCGCTCCATGCCGCGCCTCCAGCTCAGTCGCACGCCGCCGACCTAAACGACGCGCCCGGCGGCTGTGCTGCCATCGCTTCCGGCGACTTCATGCCGCTCCGTTCCTTGGATCATCCGAGACGGGCCGCGCCGCCGAAGAATCGCTGGCTTCACTCACCCACTGGCACGCGGGAACGGCAGACAGAAACGCTGCTCAGTCCAGGTATTCCTTGCGCGGCTGGCTGTCTGCCTTGCTCTCCCAACGGTGCATATATCAGATGTTGTGTCGCAGTAATCGCCGGAACTCCGCGGCCCCTTCCTGTGAGGCACCTTCCGCGGGGCGAAGTTACCGCGCACAACATCGTGATATATGATCACCGGGGCGGCTCACGGTGAACGCCACGCTTCTCGCCTCGCTACGATGCTCATGCTTGCGCGTCTGAGCTCGGCTCCGAGGCTGGGCGTTCACCCCTCGCCGGCATCCCGCGTGCCAGTGGCTTCGTTCCGCAAGGATTGGTTGATTGGCGGCGGCGCGAAGCCAATGCCCAGGGCGAAGATGGTTTTGCCGAGGCTGCTGGTGGACAGACTCAGCGGCTGGACGGCGCAGCGCTGTCATCCGCCATCCTGCCCCGCGCTACGATACTCGTTCCTGCGTGTCTGGGCGCGGGCCAGGCCGTCGGCTGCCATCACCGCTGGCCAGCCACTGAGACTGTCCGCCAGAACGGGCGCCGACGCTCCGAGCGACGGCGCGGAATCCAAGATCACTCACTGCCGTTCGTTTCGGGCGATGCTGCGCAACGCCAAGGTGGGTTGGTAACAACACGCTCAGACGCCGCGCAGGCTTGGGGTGGATTTGTTGCTGTCCGCGCTGCTCGTGGTCTGCCGGAGGTTTGCTGGTTTTCATAACAGGCATTGCTGAGTGCCATTTCCTTCCCGTCGCCCCCCAACGCGCCGAACCCAACTGTCCCGCGCCTTCTTGGGTCCCCTCTGAAGATCACTCCCCAAAGGAGCGGGCCAGAGCGGCGCTGAACTTGGGGCGAAGGGCGACGGGAACGAAACGGCAATCATCAAATCTATGAAAACCAACAAACCAAACATGCAGACCAAGACCAGCACCAAGAGGAGCAGCAAAATTCCGGGTTCCGGTTCAGAGCACGGGTTTCGATCCAGCAATCATCAAGGGGAGCCTGAGCAGCAGCAGCAGGCACAGCCGGACACCAAGGGAGCGCGGGCGAGTTTCGGCGCAGTCACCCGCAAGACGTTCGAGGCATTGAAGGCCGCCGCACAGTGGCGGGGCGTGTTCTTTCACGGGCCGGAGTCCGACCGCAACAAGGATGGCGACGAGGTTCCGACGTGGATCGTGTATGTCGGCACCAAGGAGGGCGAGCGCGTGAGCCGTTCCTACACCTGCCACAGCTTCGAGCGTGGCGCGCAGTTGGCCAACGTGATGGCCACGGATCGCGGCATTGAGTTGATCAACGAGGCGCAGCCCGCGTGAGCCATCCCGCATTTGTTATGTCCACCAAGACCATTCGCGAAGGCGACCTTGTGTTATTCGACCGGCAGCCGTGCCGCGTGATCCGCATCACCGATTGTTGCGCCGTGTTGGAGGTGCCGCAGAAGCCCCGCGAGTTCACCACGCTGTTTGGCGACTTCGTTCGCCTACAGCCCAGCCCGCGCACGATCCGGATCTGCGCGACTTCCAAACTTCCCATCATTCGCCGCTGACCCATGAAGCGCCGAGCACTCAAAACCCCGCCGCGCGAGTTCGCTTTCGCGGCGGACCATTTCAACCTGATTCTCGAATCCACCACCGACGGCGAGCGCATCGCCCGCGAGCAGGCCAAGGCCGAGCGCGACCGCGAGGAGGCCAGCCGCAATCAATCCGCCCTATTCACCCCCAACCCCAACTAAGACCCATGAACGACCAGACCCCCAACTCATCGGCGAGCTTGTCCGAGATTTTCGGCGAGCCGATCTACACTTACACCCGAGCGCAGGCCGTTGCCGACGGCTTCCAGATCGAAGTCACCAAGACCGCCGCCGCGGCTGGCATCCGCTTCCCCATGTTCATCACCCGCGCCGTGTTCGACAACCACGTTGCCGTCCCGCCGGAGGTTTCCTGTCAGGACGAAGCCGGGCGCCTCTGGGATGTGGTGTGGATGACGCGCTTTGCCATCATCCGCAGCCGTCAGCATGGCGACCGCATCCCGGTGGCGCTCTACGTCAGAAACGCCGACAACCGCCCCGCGCGACTGGTGAAGCTGGTCGCCGTGTGCGGCCCGCTCGACATCGACGACCCACAGCCAGCCATCACGGTGATGATGGCGGACGAAGACTGACCACGCGCCTTGCCCCTCCCTCTCCGCCGCTTGCGGGGGAGAGGGCCGGGGTGAGGTGGTGCTTTCCCCATGAATCGCCCAACCCAAATCCTTTTCCAGTTCGAGCATGATCACCGCAACGCGATGATCGCCGCCGAGTTCGCGAAGTTGCAGGCGAAGCTTGCCAAGCGCGCCGAGCGCAAGCGCCAGAAGGAAGCGCGCCGCGTCGCCGGCATCATGCGCCAAGCCGCCGCCGTGAAACGGCGAGCCGAGGAGGAGAGCCGGAAGAGCGCGAACCGTCGCAAGCGCGACCAAGCCCGTCGCGAGCGCACGCCCGATGAGCACGCGCAATGCGGCATCCGCTGGTATTGCCGCAGCCCGCGCGAGCGCGAGCGCGGCTGTTACTGGACCCACTGCCATCATTGCGGCCAGCCGCTGATCTACACCTCCGACCCGAACGCCAAACCGCAGGAGTGCAACGGGCGCCAGCGGTAGCCCGTTCGCGCGGCTCGCGTTGCTCGCCGCGCAGAATCGCACCCGCTGGGCCTCACGCCGGCCCAGACCCGCGCGAGAGGGCTTCGCCCTCTCGACTCCTCGCGTTGGAAAATTTCCGGGAGGCGGCTTCCTCCCGGCCCCTCCCGCCAAAGGCATGGCCTCTGGACACGCATTCGCCCCGCTCAAAACCCCGTCAATTTCCGCATCCGGATCACGCGCGGTTTCGTCGCCACGAGGTAACGCAGCGCGTCGGCGGTGTCATCGCCGCCGATGCCATCCTCGTCGGCATCGACCTTCAACACATCTTCCGGCCGCGCCGGATCGTGTTGCAGCGCGGGCAGCGTTTCGGCGAGCCGCGCGCATCGCCGGTGAATGAACAGCCTCGGGCGAATGCCCGCGTCCACGTCGCCGAGACGTTGCAAGATCTCAGCCCAGCCGTTCACCCGTTCCATGTTCGCCGGCTGCAGCCGGATGCCCAGGGCCGCGTATTGCGCGGCCACGGTGGACCCGTCGCTCTGCCGGCTGAACACATCCGCACCCGCCACGAACCTTCTCAAATCTGAGATCTCCAATCTGCGACGCTGAAACGCGTGTCGCGCGAGCATCGCGCGAACGCCCGCCGCGTGCCGGTCCGGCAGCCATTTGCGCTCCGCGTGTTCATCGACGATGAACACGTTGCCGTCGCCATCCATGCAGCCGAGCAGCACAACGGTGTAATGCGTGAACCCGTAGTCGAGCGCCGCGAACCATTCGCGCGCCCGCGTGTCGTCGAAGTGCTCGACGAGATGCACGTCGCGGCGAAACGTCGTGAAGTATTGTCCGGCGGCAATGTCCCAATCGCCATCGAACCACGCGCGTTTCTGCCAGCCGCTGAGGTTCTGCAGCACCTTCACATACTCGGCGTTGCAAAAGCGATTGTCCGTCACGCGCGCCGGAATGAAGCGCGTGTCGAGTTCCCTCGCCTGCTGGTAAGGCACGATGAACTTCGCGCGATACCACGCGTGCCCGATGCCGCCGGGATTGGTCGTGCTGTAGATGCGCGGACGCCAGTTGGGTTTGCTCGTGCGGCAACACGTGGTGATGTCCTGGTGTTTGCGGTGGCTCAGCGTGGTGGCCTCCTCGATGCCGATCACGTCGTATTCGAGGCCCAGATAGTTGTCGATGTCCTTCTCCGCCTGGTAATGGCCGGCCACGATGCGCGAGCCGTTCTTGAAGGTCAGCACGCCGCGATACGCGCTAAACTCGTGTTTCAACGACAGGAACAAACGCCGCCGCAGATCCTCGAAGTTCTCCATGTTGGCCTTGCCGACCTTGCGCAGCAAAAGGCATTTCAATCCGCGCACACGCTGACAATCGTCCGCGCCCATCTGCGCGAGCAACCAGTGTGATTTGCCACCGCCGCGCGCCCCGCCATAGCCGACGGCGGTCGGGCCGTCGGGCTGGTCGCACAATCTTGCCGCCGCGCTGGCGAGTAATTGGCGCGGTTGCAGGAAAACGCCCGCGCGGACGAAGTGGTGCATTTGCTCGCGCGGACAGCCAAGTTGGCGGCCGGCTTCGAGATAATTTTCGAGAGAAGTGGAGTTCATGAGTTGGGTTTGTTCGTGGACTTGCTGGCTGGCGGTGCATCGGTGCAATCGCCGCGCGGCAGCAACGGCATCTGCCGCTCATCCAGCGGCGGATGCACGCGGCGATCCCCGGTCACGTCGAGGATCTCGCCATAGACCTTGTTCAACGCCGCCGAGAGTTCGAGCTGCACCGGCCCGCCGTCCTCGCCGGTGATTTCCGTGCGGTCCGTGGCCATGCCCGACGCGAGCCGGCCCATCTTCGAGGCCACCTCGATGATGCGGCTCACGTCGCCCAGGGTGGCGCCGCGGCGCACGTTGTCATGGAAGCGCTTCAACGCCTCGCGCCCGGCGCGGATGCAATCGTCGTGGATGGCCCACTCCTGTTCGCGCAGTTCTACCTGGCGGCGCAGCCATTCGTCGGCCTTGGCCCGGGTCTGGGCGTCGGCCGCTTCGCGCTCGACGGCGGCCAGGTGGCCGTCATGGGCGCGCACGCGGTTCACCCAGTCATGGCGGCGGGACCAACGCTCGATCAGGCCCTGACTCTTGCCCAACGTCTGCCCCACCGCGGCGAGGGAGCGTTTCGGCCCGAGGTGGGCGTAGGTGGTGAAGGCGGCAAACGCCTTGGCGCTTTCGTCCGGTTTTCGTTCGTAGGGTGCGGGCATGGTCATCGGTTCCTTTCAATCTCCGTGCAAGTCTCCGTGTGAGTCTCGGGGGTGGCCGCGAGACACGCACACACGCCCCCCTTATAGGGGGGCGTGTGTGCGTGTCTCTCCGGGGAGACTTGCACGACTCGCACGGAGGCTCTTTTTGTCCGTGTGAGTCTCCGTGTGAGTCTCCGAAAACCCTTCCGATAAGCTTTCCGAAAGGTCTTTCGCGTCACCTTGCGTGTCCGTTTGCGAATGCGTCTCATTGGCACAACTCCGGTTGCAGTTCTGGTGAGCGCGCGAAGACAGTGAGCGGATTTGTCCCAGGGCGTTTCACCCGCCGTTCGTGGAGGAGTCCGTCTTCAAGCAGTTCGGCGATCAGTCCGTTCACCTTGTTGATCGGAAGGCCCGCCCGGTTCGCCTTGCTGCGGAGCGCCTCCTTGGAAATCTCGCCCTGCACCGGCACATGGGCCAGCACGTCCTCGCGGGTGAAGATCCGCTTCGCGTTTTTGTCCGCCGGCACCTCGCCCGAATCCGCTTCGCGCCAGCAAATCACACCGGGCTCGGTGGCGTGGCCGATCATCTTGCTGAAGCCCGGCGTCACGCCATCCGGCTCGCGCCAGCGCAGGCGCGGACCGCGCTTCGCCGCCCGCAGTTCAAAGACCGAGTGCGAACCCACACTGCGCAGCACGATCACCGCGCGCGCCCAGTTGGCCCATTCCGCCGAGCCGCCGCCCAGATACGCGAAATCGCCCGCCTGCCAGTCGGGCTTCTCCTTGCCCGACGGCGGCTTATTTGTGTGGTGGACGACCACGCAGCCGCAATCGAACTCGCGCAGCAGCGGGTTGAGCAGGTTGCGCAGAAAGCCGCCCACGTCCTTTTGCGAGTTCGCCTCACCGCCGAGATAGGCGAGTGCGGGATCAATCCAGAGCAGATCGGGACGATGCGCCGCCAGCGCGGGCCGCATCGTTTCGAGGAAGAACAGCAGGCCCGTGCGGCAGTCTTCGCGCACCACGATGATGTTTTCCATGGCCTGCTGTGCGCTCTCTTCCGGCAGGCCGAGTCCGCCGATCACGCCGTCGCGCATCTCGGCCAGATCGCCGTCATCGTTCTCCGCCTGGATCAGCAGGGATTTGAGCGGACGGGCCGGCGCGATGCCGAAGGCTTCGCGGCCCAGCGCCCACAGGATCATGTTCTGCATGGAGAGCGAACTTTTGCCGATGCCCGTCGGCCCGACCAACAGCAGCCCGCCGCCCCGGCAGAGAAAGCGATGTTTCAGGAGTTCGGCGGGATCATTGTCGTCGGGCCGGATCAATTCACTCAACCGTTTGCCCACTGGCGGCGGCGCCGGGAGACGGGGTGCTTCGTCGGCGACGGCCCCGGCGAGTTGATCGAGGTCGATCACAGGATGCTCCTTTGCTCGGGATCGGGATGGAGATACAGCAATCGCTGGAGGCCATCGCCCTCGGCGCCGATGACCCGGCGCGCGCC
Organism: Limisphaerales bacterium; assembly: GCA_038249465.1. Taxonomy (GTDB): domain Bacteria; phylum Verrucomicrobiota; class Verrucomicrobiia; order Limisphaerales; family JBBRWD01; genus JBBRWD01. The sequence continues at coordinate 18,161 of JBBRWD010000062.1, forward strand.
GGGCAGGCGTGAGAGCCGGGAGGGATTCTTGTTCTTGCCGTCGATGCCGAACTTCGCGAGCAGCCCGAGCAATCGCGGCACCGCATCGCGGTATTCTTCCAAATCGCGCGCGTCGAGTTTCACCCAGGCATGGAGTGACCGACCGCCGCTGCTCACAATCGCCGCGATGGGCAGCGGCAATTTCGCGACCAGCGCAAGCTGCAGGTCCATCGGCAGCGTGTCGCTTTCCAGCAGCGCGAACCGGCCCGCCATCACGTTGGCGTCGGCGATGCCCTGGCCATCGACCGGATTCATGCGCAGCCACCCGCCCGCGTCGCTGGTGTCGGAACCGTGTTGCTCGAAGCGCGACACCATGTCATCGCGTTCCAGCGTGATCCCTTTTCCCACGGGCCGCGCTTTGACCTCGCCGTATTTTTCCGTGTGTTCGGCGAACTCCGTCACGAAATTGATGCGCTCGCCCGGCGCATACAGCGCCCGCACGAGCCGGGCGCCATCGAGTCGTGGACCACCATCAAGCGCGAGCGGGCTCGCGTGAAACAGATCCGCCTCATCGCACCGAAGCCCTTGCAAAAACCGTTCCGTCGCCGCCACCGGATCAGCAGGCGTTTGCTTTCCCTCTCCGCATCGACATCCCTTCTCCGCGTCGGATGGGGAGAAGGTGGCCGCAGGCCGGATGAGGTGTGCAGGGCGTGTCGTCCCATCCGTCCCATTGGTCCCTTGCTTCAGCAAATGCCCTCTCGGCATCCCATGTTGCGCATTCATCGCCGACGCGACCTTGTGCCACAACTCGCGTTCCTTCCACAGCGGCTGACAGCGGCCGTTGAACTCACGCAGCAACAACAGCGCATCGTTTGCGGGCAACGCGAACCCATGCACGAGCACTGCGGCGACATGAAACGTCGCATCATGCCCGCCCTGGCCGCTGACGGCCGGCGCGCACTTCGCGATGTACCGCCGCGCCCGTTCAATCACGTCGATCATGCCGGACCTCATTCGCAATTCTTCCCTCTCCGCCTCGACCGGGGAGAGGGCCAGGGTGAGGTGTCGATTCCGTCTTCCTCCCTCGCCCATCAGATGGGAGAGGGAGGCGCGAAGCGCCGGGTGAGGGCTGCCGCACGCCGGATGAGGTGCCGCTGACCTCTGTCTTCTGACCTTTGACCTCTGCCCCCTGTCTTCGGTCTTCTGACTTCTGAATTCTGGCTCCTGCCTCCTCTCTTTCCTGATACTTCTCCAGCAGCCGGGCCACCACACTGGGCCAGTAAAACAGCACCACCTTGTCCACCTTGATGCTGAGCAACACGCGGCGGCGCTTCCAGTTCTCGATGGTGCGGACCGTCGTCTTCAACCGCACCGCCAGTTCCGTGGCGGTCAGCATCTCGCCCACGGGCGGGTGCCCGCCGGCTGACGGCGCGGATGGAGAGGCCGGGGCCATCAGCGGAAGAACCTCTGATAGGTCAACGGTGTTCATACTCAGCAGTCAAAGATTTCGTAAGCCGGCTTCTGGAGAATCTCGGCAATCCGCTGCTTCGTTTCCCCGTCCGGCAGCGCGCGGCCCGTTTCTAAACGGGAGATGTCGATTTCCTTGGCGCCGATCTTGTCGGCCAGTTGCAGTTGCGTCAGACCGCGCAGAATCCGCGCCGCCTTCATTCTTAAGTTGGGTGCCATATCGGATGTTGGGTTGCTGCCGTGGCGAACCACTCGCCACTTCACCTATCCTGGAAATCGTGAAATCAGGTCAGAAAAGAGGGGTAACATGGACGTTACCCCTTGCTTAGAAACAGAATGCGAAAATAGAGAAATCGTGAAAAAAATCGTGAACATCAGCGCTGGACGTACGGGCGCAGCAGAGTGGCCAGTAATTCCGCCTGTTCCTCCCAATTCTTTGGATTCATTGACAGCAGACCATCCAGCACGTCCGAGAGCAGACCGGGAAAATCGACTGACGCGGCGGTTGCCTTCGTGATCCCTGGGTTCAACGGCACTGTCTCCATCGCCCCCATCGCCTTCCGCCAGTCAATGAGCTGCTGCATCGCCTTGCGGTCCGTGTCGTTCACAACCCATTTGGCGATTCGACTCCGCAGGGTGGCATCTTTCATCTTCAATGCGCGACTCGCTTTGGCCACCGTCCCATTTGCCAGCACCACGCACAATATGCGGAACGATTCGGAATCCATGCGTTTGGTGAATGCGAACAACTGTTCCCGTCGCATCTGTTCCAGTTCCTCCTTGGCCGTCTTCATCTCTTGGTATCCGATTCCCATCGCCGCAATCTGCCTCTGAATCTTGGCCAGCATCTCCAAGGTCAGACACTTCTCCTTCAGCTTCTCGACCATGGCCCTCATCGCCCCCGCTTCCGCGTTCGCCGGACCCAGCACCATCACGTAGCCGAGAATCTGTTCCCCTCGCCCCATTGTCTCGTTTGCCCCATCACGAGAAAAGCTGCCCTCCAACGCCTTTTGCTCAGCCGGCGTCAATTCGTGGAAGCGCGGGTACGCTTCCCTTTGGTCGCTCGGGCCCATCGGACATCGGGCCACGCACCGAGGTCAACGGAGACTCCATGCCTCCGGTGTATCAGCCCTGGCGCAAAACAACGCATAGGCTGAGGCGACCCGGTGGTGGATTCGTGATTGGAGACCAGCATGGTGATATTCGCCCAGTATGGAAGAGAAAACATATTACAAGTAATTGATGTATAGACTCTTATGAAATTGAATTCAATCGGGAAGATTCTGCAATTTCAGCCCCCATCGCGCCGCGCTTTCGCCCCTGCCACCAAACTGCTTTCAGTGGTCAATGCAGGTGGTATTCAATTGCTCAACCATCATCCCAACAGCCTCTTCGATTCCGTCAGGCATGGCATTCAACTCTCGAAAATTATCCTCTTCAGCACGTCTGCCAGTCCCGTTCAGCCACCAGGGCCATTCCCGCTCATCCACCGGAGGAAGGCCGATTCTCTGGACCGCCCAGGGTTCTGTTTCTGGACGTGCAAAAAAATCTTCTCAATCAGCAGGTGCGCGGCCAAACTTTCTTCATTCCAATGAAATCTGATTGGCAAGCAACCCCGGAAGTCGCGTACCAAGCCGCCGCCATGGCTATTCAGGGGTTCTCCCACGGCAAGATCGCCAAGGCGATTTTCAAGAGCAAGACACCCACGGCGATCAGGCGCATCGGCGGCCTCCTTCGCCACGCGGAAGAAGCCGGCTTGTTGCGTCTGCAATGTCCCACCAACGAGGAACTCGAAAAGAAACTGGCGGCACGTTTCGGTCAGCGCCTCACCTTCCACGTTGTCAACAATGACCAACCGCTCGACTCCACCGAACCCATGGTCGAGGACGCTCTGCGCTCCGATGCCATCAGCCGGCAAACGGCTCGCGTCGTCGCGGCCCGGATCAGCGAACTCCTGGCCGGCAACCGCGGGCGCGAGTTGCCCATCGTGATTGCCAATGCCGGCGGCTACGCCATGAGCCGGGTCGTCCGTTTCCTGCCGTCCTACAAGACCGTGCCCGAAGATTCAAATCCAGGGCAGCTCCTCTTCATCAGCCTCAACTCCGCCTCCATCCCCACGAATTACGGCCTCAGTTCCAACGCTCTGGCCGTTCGCATGGCCGAGATCTACGGCGCCCACCACATTGCCCTTTGTCCCATCTGGCCGGAGAAAGTCGCCACGGAATACGCCCGCGCAGTCCGTCACCTTGACTTGCTCATCTGCGGCGCCGGCACCGATGAAGGCATGTTGTTCAAATGGCTCCAAAGCCAGGTGGACATCAAGCTTCCGCGCGCCGCCGTGGGCGACATCTGCCTCATCCCCATCTCCGCCGATGGCGAGGAGCTTCCCCTCGCCGCCGGCGGACCTGAACGCATTCGGAAATACCTGAACCCAGGCCCCGCCTATGCCGATCTGCAGTCCGCCGCCGACGCCAACCGTGTCATCCTCATGCTCAAAGGCTACGAGCGGGACGATCTGAAGAGCGACCAGCGCCCCGCTTCCGTCACCCATTCCAAGCTGGCCATTGCCCGCGCTATCCTGGCGGGGAAACTCTCCCGCACCTTCGTTCTGGGGGCCACCCTCGCGCACGATTTGCTTGCCGCACCGTGAGCGGATGCTCATTGGCCGCCAACTCTTCCACGATCTGCCGACTGATCGGCTCGGCAATATCGATCACATCGTGGTGGCTCCGGCGGGCGTGTTCGCCATCGAAGCCAAGGCCCGGCGCAAGGGCAAGGCGTCGCCCGGCGCTCCCGACCACAAAGTCATCTACGACGGGCACCGCCTGCAATTTCCCGATGGCACCGACGAAGAGAAACTAGCGCAAACCAAGCGGAACGCTGTCTGGCTAGGAAAATTCCTAACCACCGCCACCGGTGGACCCGTAACGGCCAAACCTGTGCTGACGTTGCCCGGCTGGTGGGTCGAGCGAAAAGCCTGGAACGGAGTCGCCGTGTTGAACCAGAAGGAAATCCGGACCCACGTCCTCCACCTCGACGGCCCCGCGTTGTCGGAAGCGCAACAGCGCCGCATCATCCACCAGCTCGTTCAGAAACGCCGCGACATCGAGTGCTGAAGACGAACGAAATATCGGACTTCCGCCTTTTCGCGCTGGCGGGCCGGGGAACATCGTGCCCCCGGCAGCCGGCTGGCCCTGTTGATGACGCGTGAGCGCTCCCCGAAGTGATGGAGACGCAGGAAGAAATGTCCCGCCTGCCGGGAGCAAAGCCGCGAAGCCCTGAATTCTGACGCTGGCCGGGCGTGGCGGTGCAATTGGCCAAAGATCAGATTCCCTTGTCGCCGCGGGTGGGGAAGATGGATGTCCGGTGGGAAGTCTGAAAATTTGCTCCCAGTTCCCTCCAAGCGACCTTCTTGGGAAGGAGGTCGGAGGGGTTCACCCCGAGGACACGCGCAAAAAACATCAGTTCACAGTCAGACACCCGGCGGATTTGCAGTTCCAATTTGGCAATTGAATGGCGGCTGACACTCCAGCCGAGCACCTGCAACCTCCGGGCCAGCGCCGATTGCGACCAGCCGTTGTTGTCCCGCAATTTGCGGACAAGAGGCCCAATCACGTTGAGTTTCGGTCGCTGCTTCATTCCACGATAGCCACCCTAACGGGAACAAGCAGGGGGACTGTTTCCTACGTGAGCACATCAAAATGTTTTGACGGGCCGCGCCTCCATGATCAGGATGCCAGACAATTCCCGTGAAAACGAAAGGGCGAATTATGACATCGTGGAAAAGCAGCGGAGGTTTTTGGCCCGGTGTGTCTGCCTGCGTGGCGGCATTGGTCATGTTCCAAAGTCAGCAGGCTTTGGCCAAGCCCAGGCCCATCCCGCCACCTTTGCGGCTGGTAGATTCAGCCACAAGCTGTGGCTGCGGGTTATGTCGCGCTGGACACCATCCTGCATCAGACACCAAGGACACGGTCGCCCACCGACGCGAAATTCAATTCGCCGCCGCCGGCCAAACGGCTGTTTCAATCGTCGGAACTGACCCCGCAGACGTGCGATGAAAGAGAACAAAACAAACTGGCGAGAGAAACTACTGCTGAGGCCGTTCCTGCCGAAACCTTGGCTCACCGCGCTAACGATTCTCAACTTGACTGCGGCGCATGTCGTGCCGGTGAACGCGGGTGATTTGGAACCTCCTTTGGCGATCGCTCCAGGCACGCCCGACGGGCCGGGCCCGCTGCTGGAAGACGCCACCGTGCAGTTCATCTGGCAGCCCGTGAGCAACGCCTTGAGCTATTCTCTCTCCGTGCGGGACATCACGGCCAACAACGCCCTACAAGTCCTCGACGCCAAATCCACCAACGCCTTCACCACACTCATCGCCGGGCACGAGTATCGCTGGAACATGGTCGCGATGGCGGGCACGAATTACGGAGGCCGATCCGAGACCCGCTACTTCCGCATTCTCGTTCCGCTCGTCCATCCGCGCATCACGGAAGTCAGCCCCTACCCGCCGCCGACGCTGGACGGTTCTCAGGCGTTCACGATTTATGGCGAGGGATTCCGCAAAGGTTGTGAGGTGATTCTCCGAGGAAAGGACACTGGAGAAGTGTATCGCAACCGGAAGGTGCTGTTCCAGCGCTACCATTTCGTCACGATCGCGCCGTATTTCACTGGATCGGGCGGCAACTGGTCCGTCGAAGTCATCAATCCCGGTGAATACAGTTCAGGCGAATTCCCCTTTCCGTGTCTGCCGGCAGAGGCCATTCCGGCGTGGCGTTGGTGGCGCAGCGGCTGGCCTTGGGCCTGGGGCGGTTTCCTCGCGTCTGCCATCGCCGGGGCTTGCTGGTGGTGGACGGCCCGACGCCGACTGCCGAAGATGCTTGATCGAACGCGCCATCACATTCAGCGCGAGGAGCGTGACCGTTTCGTGCGCGACTTGCACGACCGCACCAGCGCCGACATTGCGTACCTGATCCAATTGGCCGACGAGACAATGTTGGGGGCCTCGTCCGTTCCGCCGGAAACGCGAACCCGCATTGGCGAACTCTGCTCCGCTGCACGCGATGCCGAAACCGCCATCGGCGATCTGGTCTGGGCCGCCACCCCGCAGAGCGAGCGGCTGCCACAACTGGCGGCCCGGCTCCGCGTGCGCCTTCGCGAGCGACTTAAGCCGCACAGCATTGAGCCCGACTTGAGTGCCTGGCCGGCACCTGTGCCCGACGTTGCCGTCAGCGCCGCCGTGTCCGGCCAGGTTCTTTATGTGTGCCATGAAGTCATCAACAACGTGGTCAAACATGCCCAAGCCACGAAACTCATCAGCACGCTGATCGTTGAAGATGGGTGCTTGGTGCTATGTTTTCGAGACAGCGGGCAAGGATTCCAACCGAATTCCCAGCCGGCGGGTCGCCGGGGACTCGTGAACATGCGTAACCGCATAGACAAGCTTGGCGGTTCATTTGACATCCAATCAGCCCCCGGCCAGGGCACGGAAGTCACTGTCCGCCTGCCGCTGGACAACCCGCGAGCCTCGGTTCCATGAAAAGGCACCCCGGAGAATGAACAATCCATCTACCCCTTCGCGGGGGATAGGCAACCGGCGCGTTCCAAGGTAAACCCCGTCTCGAAAGCAATGAACAACGCGGCAACAACCAAGGCCATCACGGTGGCGGTCGTCGAGGACGATGCCCGGTTCAGCCAAGGACTGGTGGGGGCGTTGCGCACGGCGCCGGGGCTTCACTGCGCTGGCCTTTGCCAGACCAAAGCCGAGGCGCTGGCGCAACTGCCCGCCTGGCGGCCCGACGTGGTGTTGCTCGACCTTGACTTGGGCACCGGACGCGACGGACTCGACATCCTGCCCGATCTCGCGCGCCAGCTCTCCGATACGCGGTTCCTCATCCTCACTGTTGTGGAAGATTCCGACGCCGTCTTCCAAGCCGTTTCGCGTGGCGCGCACGGTTACCTGCTCAAGTCGATCTCTCTCTCGGAATTGCCGTCCGCCATCCTGGAGGTTCATCAAGGCAACTACCGCCTCTCGCCGGAAGTGCTGCGCTTGATGCTGGACTGCTTCCGCAATCCACCGCCGTCCGTCAATGAGCAAGGCAAGCTGTCTCCGCGCGAAGCCGAACTGCTTGAGTTGTTGGCCCAGGGGTACGAACGGAAGGAACTGGCCGAGCGTTTCAATTTGTCAGCCGAGACTATCAAAACTCACATTCGCAACATTCACCAAAAACTCCGCGTGTCCACCACGCAGCAAGCCGTTCAGAAGGTGTATCCACACAAACGACTGCGCCTCTTGGCAAGATGGATCTGCGGAGGAAAACCGGTCTAGAGAATTCATCCCAACCATGAAAAATCAACGTCTCTCACTTTACGTTACCTTTGCCATCGCTTCGATCCTCGTCGCCGCGGCGCGGCTTCCGGCCGCCGACGGAGACGCCGCGGTAGATGGAGACCTGGCACTCCGTCTTCCTTTCGGGGATGGTACCACATGGCGTGTTTCACAAGGCTACACCGGGATCAGCCACACCGGTTATCAAGTCGATTTTGCGATGGTAGATTTAACTCCTGTTGTTGCGGTCGCGGATGGAACGGTGTTTCTAGTTGAAAGCAATCCACCGAATTCTTCCGATCCAAACTACAGCCTTGGAATCTTCGTCGCGATTCTGCACCAGGGGGCGATTTACCAGTACCGTTCGGCGTACGGCCATCTTTCAAGCCGGGTGGTTTCCGTAAACCAAGCCGTGAGAGCTGGTGATGTGATTGGGTATTCCGGGCACACCGGCAATGCCACTGGCCCGCACTTGCATTTCCAAATAAAGAGGGTGCTTTCTGGTGGCGGCAGTGTGGGGGTACGCCCAACACCAATGTCAGGCTTCGAGGTCGAAACAAGCCGGAGTCCACTCACTTGGTTCACTTTCAACTACAACTACCGTGCTACGCCGAGCGTGGTCACGCTACCGCCGCCGACATTGGTTGCTCCGGGAACGACGACAGGGCCGGGTTCATCGGTAGGAACCTTGACTCCGCAATTCCAGTGGCAGGCAGCGGCGGGGGCTGATGGTTACGGATTGTATGTGAGCAAGTTCAATGGTTCCACTTATGACATTGTTTTCAACTCAGAGACGTATGCGGGAGTCCCGATCATCGGCACGTCGTATCAATTACCGAACAGAATATTGCAGGACGGAGGCAATTATCGATGGAACATGACTTCGCACAATGGCGCGGGTTACGGCACGCCCAACGCGAGCCGGTACTACTTCTACGTCAACTTACCGCTGACCACGCGCATCATCTCGCTGAGCGGCAACCTGGCCTTTGGCACTGTGGCGGGTGGATCATCCGCACAACGGACGCTGACAATAGCCAACACTGGAAGCCAGGCGCTGAACGTTAGTAGCATTACCTATCCAAGTTACTTCAGCGGCAATTGGTCCTCTGGCACGATTCCGGCAGGAGGGTCGCGGGATGTTATTGTTACATTTTCGCCCAATGTTTCCGGCCCCTATGGCGGCACGGTGACGGTTAACTCAGATGCGACCAGTGGCGTGAACACTATCACAACATCAGGAACGGGAGGGATTGCCCCGCTACCGGACTTGACAATTGTTGAGCCAGTAGTCGTGTTACCATCATCCGTGACTCCAGGCGGAACGATTCGCGTGGATTGGACGGAGAATAACATCGGAACGGCTGCGAGCTCAACGGCACATAACACAAGGATATTTCTGGCTACTAGCGCGTATGGAACAACATACGAGATTGCCTACTATGGTCCGATGTTTACCTTGGCAGGTGGCGCAGCGCAGCCATATTCCGCTCCCGACATCGTCGTACCTGATTCAGTTCCGGCTGGAGCTTATTTTGTCACGGCGTTTATAGACTGCGATATGCAGGTTTCAGAATTGAATGAAAACAATAACATCGGCAGTTCAAGTCCAAACCAGATTACCATCACACGCGACACGACGCCCCCGACTGTGATTATCAATCAGGCGGCGGGGCAAGCTGACCCCACCAGCGGTTCGCCCATCAACTTCACGGTGGTGTTCAGCGAGCCGGTATCAGGCTTCGCGAGCAGCGATGTGACGCTGGGCGGAACCGCGGGCGCCACGATCAAAACGGTGACGGGCAGCGGGACAACCTACAACGTGGCCGTGAGCGGCATGACGCAGAACGGGACGGTCACCGCCACGATTCCGGCTGGCGCGGCGCAAGATTCCGCCGGGAATGGGAACCTCGTGTCCACCAGCACGGACAACAGCGTGACTTACAATCCGCCGCAATCGGGCACGCTGCGATTCGCACAGGCGAATTACTCGGTGAACGAGAATGTGGGAACGGTGACGGTCAGCGTGACGCGCACTGGAGGCAGTTCCGGGGCAGTGAGTGTGCAGTATGCCACCGTCAATGGAACCGCCATTGCACCGGGCGACTTTACCACCGCATCGGGCACACTCACTTGGGCGACCGGAGAGACGGCATCCAAACCCATCCCCATTCCCATTGTGAATGACAGCACCGTAGAAAGCAGCGAGAGCTTCACTGTTACGCTGTCCGCTCCGACTGGCGGTGCCACGCTGGGCAATCCTGCCACCCCGATTGTGACCATTGTGGATGATGACACAACGCCACGTCAGTTGACGGGAATGAGCCGCGGCGGCGGATTGTCCCATTTCACGCTGAACGGCTCGGTGGAGAGTAATTACGTAATTCAGATTTCGTCAAATCTTGTCAATTGGTCCTTACTTTCAACGAATACGATTCCGGCAAGCGGCTCGATGGTCGTTAGCGATCCCAGCGCGGCGAATTGGCCGCGACGGTTCTATCGGGCGATGCCACAAACTCGCACTCTCAGCGGGCCAATCGTTAATCCCGCGAACGGACACAAGTACTACCTTCTCAACGCGAACACTTGGACGGCGTCGGAGGCCGAAGCCGTTGCGCTCGGTGGGCATTTGGCGACAGTGAACGACGCGGCGGAAAACGCATGGATTACCACCACGTTTTCGGCACCATATTATTACTTATGGATCGGTTTGAACGATGCGGCTGTGGAAGGGCAGTTTGTCTGGTCGAGCGGCCAGCCGAGGACTTACCTGGATTGGTATCCAGGGGAACCAAACAGCTACGCTAGTGACGAAGACTATGTTCTCATCTACAATTTTGATTCCGGGTACAGGCAGTAGATTGACATGTACAACAGCGACAAATTTTCTGTCGATAACTGGCCGATTTATGGAGTTGTGGAAACGGAGTAATCGCGCCAGCCAATACTGCAAAATAGACCCACTCTGCCACCACCACTGAACCCAGTAATACTATGAATTCAACTCGTCAACTCGTAGCCATCGGGGTGGCTGCATTCATCATGGGTCTAACGCCAACCGTCCACGGTGGCAGTATCTCCCAAACGCTCGTCATTGAACGCTACACCGTGTTGACGAATGGCTCACTCAAGTATGAAACCGGCAATCTGCTCGACAACGGGCAGTTCAGGGTCCAACTCTCGGAGATTGTAGGCTCCATCTACTACGACTCTCTCGCTGCATTTCTTCCGATCTCGGGACGTCCCATCATACCCGAGTATTTGTATTCAGGCTACAAAGCTGCTCGGATCATCCCCCACTGGGTACGCTCGCGCGATGTTTTTTACGTTGGAACATTGGATCTCCTGTATGTCATTGTTGCCACTGCTGGCAAAGACCCCAATCCCGTTCCGGTAATTACGCACCAACCCCAGAGTCAAAGAGTGCTTTTGGGTGATTGCGCGGATTTTTACGTTGATGCGAGTCCTTTTCTGTATTTGTCGTACCAATGGCGCTTCAAAGGCAAGCCTTTGCCAGGCGAGACCGATTCCTTGCTTTGGATCGACGAGGTTACCTCGGCTCATGGCGGCACCTATTCAGTGTCTTTGACTACGGGAGGGAAAAGTATTGTCAGCAAATCAGCACTTCTCCAAGTCGTCAAACCGGTAGTGGTGACGACACCGCCCAAATCACAAACAATCAAAGCGAGTAAATCTGTGGTTTTTCGCGTAGCAGTTTCGGGGACTGGGCCCTTCACTTACCAGTGGTATTACAATGGCTCACAGATTGCAAATGCGACCAAATCCTTCTACTCGATTACCAAGGTGCAATTCGGAAACGCAGGCAAATATGAGGTCGTCGTGGGCAATGGCTTGAGTCACGATTTAAGCAAGGAGGCGGTCCTTACGGTTCAATGACAGAAATTGATTTCCGCACAAGCGTGCGGCGGAAAAGAGCAATCCTATCAACTATTCACATTCACTCTAACTTCGTTTCAAAATTATGGCCAAAAACTTCTCTTCAATAATGCTGGCGATGGTCAGCGCCGTGTCACTACATCTCTTGGTCGGTTGCCAATCAAGTTCGCCCAATGCAGGCCCACAAGTGCCCGAACAAAAGCTAACGCTGAAAACACCGACTAAAGAGATATTGATTTTTGAAGGTGACACGAGTCGAGCCTATACCGTGCTGGGGGAGGTGGAGTATAAACACGATAAGGGGGGCGTCTACGGAAGCACTTTAGAGCTTTCGATAGAAGCTCAAAAGGTTGTCAAGGACGGGTTGAAGAGCGTGGCGTTTACCAAGTATGGGGACAAAGCGGATGCCATCATAAGCGTGAAGATGGGAAAGGAAACAGCCGGTGGCTACTTTGGAGGTTTTGGCTCTGCCTTCGGTGCGAAAAATACGTTTGTTAGCGGAACTGGGGTGGCGGTCTCATACAAAGGAACAGAGAATACAAAGTAGAGCTTGCACGACTCCCGCCGGTCGGATTGTATTTGCTGGCGTTGGCTGAGCCGCGGAGCGGCAAATGATCTCCAGCAGCAAACCATTCTTTTCTTAAAAGCTGCCTTTTACTATTCGCGCACTGCGTCCGGCATCCGGGTTCAACTTGTGCCTGGCAGTGGTCTCATGCTGTCTTTCCAATTCTTCGCCGAGGTTGAAAGCATGAGAGTGTCCATCGCTTCTCTGCCGCTTCCGGTGGTCCTGCCGGTCGCTTGTCTGCCGCGAGGTCGAACCTCGCCGCACTCTGGCACCAGTCCGCTAATTCGAATTCTTATTCGGAAGTTTGCGCGGCTTCCCCGGCTCAGCCGTGATGGGCTTCACAGCCCATTGATGCTGCTCGTCGCCATCCACCTCTTTCGTGAGGTCGTCACGCCACCACGGCAGGTGCGCAAAGTCGAGCGGAGTACTGCTGTGGCAGACTGGGCAGGTCGGATAACCATCATCGTCGCACGCGACATCCTCGGCCTTGAACACGCCATCGCAGTGCAGGCAAAAGACATCATCGCCAAGATTCCACGAATTCGTTGGGGAAAGCTCGTTCAACCATGTTACCCGTTTCGCTGGCGTCAGTCGGGAAAACTCATTCTGCGTCATGCCCTTTGATAATGGAAGCCCGCCTTGCCGTCAACGATGGCTGTCGTATGCTGCGTTCTTCGGATGTGCTTGAATTCTTTGGGGCAATTTGAAGAAAAAGCCTTGCAGCCTGCATGAAGCTGGATTAACTATCGCGTGTTCGTTTATATGTATTGATAAGTAATGCTTCCGATTAGTTGTGGAATTGGGTGCGTCGGATTCTGTGCTCTATAATCGGCACCCCATCGGAGTGAAAAATCAGAAAGGAACCTCATGCGACTTCATCGTCTGCTGATCGCGGTCACCGCCATTTTATCCTGCCTGGCATCGCTTCCTTCGCGCGCCGACGGCCCGCCGCCACTGCCCACCCTGCGCATGTTGAATCTGTGGGCGTTTCATCCCACCAACCTTTCCGCCGGCTTCAGCGCGCTGCCCCTCCTTGCGACCAACGTCGAACGTGTCGCGTCCTGGAGCGATGAGGCCCTGCAAATCGATAGCGCTCAAACGGCCTGGCTGCGTTACCGGGAAAGCGAAACGAACGGACACGCGAACCTGCTTTGCACCAATGGCACCGTACTCTTCTGGTTCAAGCCCAACTGGAGCGGCACCAACGCGGGCGGTTCGGGGCCGGGCACCTGGGCGCGCTTCCTGGAAGTCGGCACCCTCACGACCAATGCCGCCATCGGCTGGTGGTCCCTCTATCTTGAGCCTTCGGGAGCGCGTCTTCACCTTGCCGCGCAGGCCAACAGCAACGGCGCGATCTTCCTCGAATGTCCCGTCGCGTGGCAATCGAACGTGTGGCATCATGTCGCCGTGACGTATTCGCCCAGCAACAGCGCGCTGTATCTGGATGGCCAATGGATCACCAATGGCTCGGGCATTTCCCTCGTACCCGGCCCGCAGGTGCGAACAAACGGTTTCCTCATCGGCAGCGACTCGACCGGCCTTGCGCAGATGCGCGGGCAGATGGACTGGTTGCAGACCTTCAACGAGCCGATGTCCGCCGCGGGCATCGCGAACATATTCCAAGCCCGCCAGCCTCCAGGATGGCAGGAATCGTTGGTCATCGGCGGCGAGTCAGAGCTGGGCATGGGAACCATCGGAGAAGGCACGGGCCTGCTCCTTGACGGCGGATTGGATGGCGGGCAGATGAGCGCCATGTCCACCTACCTCAGCAATGAACTTTGGCTGGAGGCACAGCCTGGCTCCAATGCGCTCACCGTGCTCCTGCATAACACGGGTGCAGGGACGAACTATCTCGTCTATAGCCGGACCAATGTGGCGAGCGGTGAATGGAAACTCGAAGCCGATGTCCCCGGTGCGGACGGAACCACTGCAACCGTTGTCCCGCTGGCGGGTCGCCCAAGTCTCTTCGTGGTGGCAGGTTCTGGTTTGGACAGTGATGGCGATGGCCTGCCCGACGCATACGAGCGTTGGATCTTGCATACCGATCCTCTGAATGGAGACAGCAATACGAACGGTGTTTCCGATGGCTTTGAGGACGCTGACGGTGATGGATGGGCCAACCAAGATGAATGGAGTCGGCATCAAGATCCGGGCGTGTTCAACACCCCTCCGACGTTGGTGGGAGTGGTGCAGATGCGCGACGCCAATGATCTCAATCTCATGGAATGGGCTTTCCCCTTGGCCGCAAGCGTCACGGGGTTTACCGTTCAGCGCGATACTGGCAGCGGTTGGCAGACAATCACAAACCTCCCCAGCGATGTAACATCATTTACGGATAGCAGCCTGCCACCGGGCGCATCCGCGGTGTATCGGATCAGCGCGAACTATCCTGCTGGATCATCGGAATTCGTTTCCACTTTATTGCCGCCCGGCGACTCAGGTCTCACGTTTCCTGGGACGTTCGCCAGGGGCCCGGGTGGGCGGCTGCACTTTGTGGGGTCACAGCTCCCATCGGAAATGGAGGGGTTTGCGATTACTCGTGAGCCGACTCCGAGCGCCCACCCCAAGGATGCGCTCAACGTATTCACGACAAATTATCCCCGCACGCTATATTACGCAGCCACGGGCGCGTTGACTGGATTCTTGAACGCCACGAATTTGAGCAATGGTCCCGTTCGCTTGAGCGATGGATTTCTCCCTTACTATGGCTATTACCGCATGAATGCGCAGGTCGTTGGAAGAGACGGGCGCTTGGGTAATGCGAGTCCGAACGCCATCTACGACACCACCCCATTCCTCGATGGCCGCCAGCATTTGCTCGACAACTTGACTTTTGTGCTACGGGCTGGAAACGCTTCACAGCAGTTTGATTTTTACTTTCCAACAGTGCTGTTCGGAGAGGGGGAAGGAGCGTTCTACGGGATGCTTTCGGACCATGTTGCCGCCGGATTCAATTGGCGCGCCAACACGCGCCGGTCTGCGCCTGACAATTTCGATCCGTTTCGTCCCTTTGAAGACAGTTCTGTGTTGCGCGCCTTCTGCTACTCCGCAGACCGGTTCGATTCACAGGGAAATCCGTTTGACGTGGATTTCGGCGGAACCAGCCTGCAAAAGCCCATCTCGAAAACGTGGGAATTCTACTTCAGTTCGCTGGATTATGTCCGGACCGGAAACACCAATGTGCCGTCACGCTGGCTCACCCCAGGCGTGACTCAATACCTTTTTCACCGACGTGCCGCGGATGGTGCTGACCTGAGCGCCATTGGCCTGACGTGGAGCGACGATCCCGCCGGTTGGACATTGGCGTCGGGTGCGCGAAACCTCTATGGACTCCCGATCTTGTCAGTGCGAGCGGTCAAACAAGGAAGCCAATGGCCGCCCGCAGTATTTACTGCCAGTCCCGGCCAGCGCATCCCAGCCATCGGACTCAGCAACGCTTGGTTCTACGTTCAAACGGAAATGCCAATCCTCGCCACCAGCGGATGCTTCGTTGTTTCCGGTCCGATTGTCTGGCTCCCTTACTACCCTGGACACCCGAACTGGACTCCCACTACGCAAAACGAGGAAATCGTCATGGGCCTGGGACAATCGCTGCACATGTCGGCTTGGGCGCGGAAGCTGATCGTGAATGGCTACACCAACAAACCGGCGTACCTTCAGCTTTACTACGACAAGGCTTACCGGGTCGACACGAACGGGAGCGTGACCAGCAGCGAGACCGGGGTTCTCTCGGAATATGGTGATTTCTTTCCTACCGAGCCAGGCCGTGTTGCTCTCGTCACAAAACCAGACCTGTACGACAGCATTCAGGTCACCTCAATCGTGCATGTGCTGGAGCTGCAACTTGACGTGAACCACGATGGCAAGATGAACGGCGGTTACACCGGCCCGGACATGACCACCGCGGGGCGTCCGTTCGTTTTCTGGGCGAACAATGACTACGACCGCGGACACAATGTTGATTGCACTCCCATCGTTGGCGGCAACTGCGACTATGAGGAAGACGACTTGGCTCCGGCCGCGAAGGATCTGGTTCTCAGGGTTCCCGATTACGCCTTTACGTACCTTCTGGAACCGGCCCACATCTCGGTCCCCGGCATCCCTTCAATGCGTGACTTGGAAGATTATGCCCGGCTTTGGACTACCGGAATCACCAACCTTTTGTCGGGGCTGCCGGTTAATGCAGTGATTGAACTGGCCTGGCGTTCCTCGTCGCCGACGAATCCCACCATCCGTCTTTTCGAAGCGGCGGAGTCCGACGGTGGCAATCATTACCTCACCGACACCAACATCGCACTCAGCCAACTGGGGATCGGCTTGTATGTCGGCCTTGTCACCCCCACGACCCCCTTGCAACTCAACCGCCCCGGGGTGCCACTCAAGGAGAAATACCTCTTCTGTGGCGCGGCGCGCGGCAGTGGCGAACTGGTCCTGCGGGTGCGGATCGGCGCCAACATTCTGGTGCAAACCTCGGCTTACCTTCAAGTCAAGGACATCAAGGAAATGTACGAACGGTGGACCGCGGGCGATTCGCCGTCGGCAGATCCTCTGGTGAACGCCGTGCCCGACAGCTCGGATCTGCCGGCGGGTGTGCGCGAGTTCCTATATCCATACACACGCGCCCGGGATACCAACACCCCGTATATCCTGTTCGTTCACGGCTGGAACACGCCGCCTTACGAAAAGGACCGCTTCGCCGAGACGGCTTACAAGCGACTCTATTGGCAGGGGTATCAAGGGCGCTATGGGGTGTTCAAATGGCCGACCGATTTTGACTTCAACAACCTGCTGGACGTGGTATTTGACTTCAACAACTACGACAAGAGCGAATTCCAGTCGTGGAAGTCTGGCGCGACGCTGAAGCGGCTGCTGACCAGGCTGAACAGCCGGTATCCAGGCCAGGTCCGGGTGTGCGCCCACAGCATGGGCAACGTGGTCACCGGCGAAGCGCTGCGGCAAGCGACAACTCCCGTTGTGGCAACTTATGTGGCGATGGAGGCGGCGGTTGCATCTCATGCCTATGATCCAGCCACGCCGGTGCGCCAAATCGAGTTCGATAACGGAACACCTGACTGGCACGCCCATTATTGGACCCCTGGGGATCCATGCTATTTCAACACACTGCCCGGCGCAGTAACCCGCATCAATTATTACAACACGAACGACTGGGCTCTCGGCATCTGGAAAACCGACCAAGACTTCAAGCCGACGGGCAGCAAGGGTTATGCGTGGGACAACTTGTGGGGCCGATTTGAGCAACACCTCTTCCCTGATCGGATTCGCCTGCTCGCACCGCCTCAAGATACTTATGAAATCTTTGCGTTTGGGGTCGAAAGCCGATGCTTTGCACTTGGGGCACAACCCGGCGTCGCCGGAGTTTTCTCCACCGCGAGTCAAATCGATCTCAAACAGCAGTTTGGATTCGACACGGAGCACAAATACCACAGTGGTCAATTCCGCTCTTCAAACATGAAGCGATTTGAATTCTGGGGACAACTCTTGGACACATTTGGCATTGCCACGCCATGACCATCCAATCCATCAAACGCCTCCTATTAGTGTGCCTGGGCCTGGTTCTGTTGTTGGTGTGTCTTTTTCTTCTCATGCCCAGGAATCGTCATCCGGCGGAACTGATTTCGGCCGCAAAGACATCAGATTCTGAAACGACTGCCAGCCCCCGTCCAGAGATCCCGATTCCGTCTGTGGTCCAGATCGAGGGTGCGCTATCCCGCGCTGTCCAGATGAAATCGGCTGTAGATGAGAGGAACGTGGCGATTAACTTTTGGGGCAAGGTGGTTGATCAAGATGGAAAACCTTTGTTTGGAGTCGTCATCACAGCCCAGGTGCGCGAGTCACACCTGCTTCCACCCTCCAGAATCTATACAACACACAAGCCGCTTACCGCCACGACCGGAACAGATGGCGTTTTCTCAATCACCCAAGCAAGAGGAGATGTGCTCAGCATCAGCGGATTGGTGAAGGACGGTTACGTGCTGTCTCCGCGAGCGATCACCGCGTTCGACTACACTCGCGGTGCCACTGCCAATTCCGGTAGTCCTGTCATTTACAGGATGTGGAAGAGCGGAGTTCCACAAGCTTTGGTGCGGCACCGGTTTTCCCGCACGGGCATTCCTTGCGATGGAACACCGGTGTTCTTCGACTTGATTACTGGCGAGAAGTCGCGAGAGGTGGGCGATCTGAAAGTCAGACTCGTGCGTGACCCTGTTGAGCTTCCGGCACGAAACGTCCGCTACGCTTGGCGGGCGGAGCTTGAAATCGTTCGGGGCGGCTTGCTCGACACAAGCGATGAGTTCATGCACCTGGCTCCGGAGGGTGGGTATGTGGAGAAGTGGCACTGCGAAATGAGCAAGGACGCGCTGGATTGGACGCCTATTCTCGCGAACGATTTCTTCGTCAAGTTGAGAAATGGAACGGTGTTTGGTCGGATACAAGTTCGGCTCACCACCGATTATCAGCCACCGCCAACCGGGTTGACGATGGAATCGATCGTGAATCCCAGCGGCTCTCGCAGCTTGGAGTGAACTGCAGAATCTTTGCGTTCGGAGTCGAAAGCCAGTGCTTTGCACTGGGGCGCAAACATGCGTAAAATATTGATTTCTTGATTGTTGAATCTTAAATCCCGGCTGTTTGTGACCATTTCGAGGCTCCGGGTGGCGATTTCGGGGCTGTCAATGCCGATTCCCGTAATGTTCGTGGCCATTTCCGCAATGCCGGCGGCGATTTCCCGACCGCGAGAAGCCGTCAGTCCCGGCCATTGGAGAAATTGAGCCTTGCCCTCGCTCACACCCACTCGTATTTGCCGCCGAGGTTCAGCCGCTTGACTCGCCACTCCCAGACATCTTGCTCCATGATTACTGTGTGTGAAAGCAATGCGTGGTCCGCAGCGCAGCGTCGATGAGCAAAGTATTTGTTCTCAAGAGCCGGGCCGGATGCAAATCCGGCCCTCGTTCTTTTTCGGGAGGCAGCGCCTCTGCCCTCAATCTTCCACCGCTTCTCGGTAATCCTGGAGCGAAACCGACTCAATCGTACCGCCCGGAATTTCCCGGAAATCCTCAAAACACACCAGGCACACGTGGGCTTTGGTCGTCTTCTCATCGCGGACCACCATGAACACCTTCGCCTCACGCTCCCCGCACGTTTCGCATTTACACCGTTCAACCTAGAAACCGCAGATGAACGCGGATGAACGCAGATAAGACCATGTTGCAGAAGGCTCTGAACCGGATCGTCGGAGTCACCTGCCGGGTGAAGGTTGGGTTTCTTGCAAGTCTCTCTGCATCTGCGTCCATCTGCGTCTATCTGCGGTTGAACTGCCGGATTTAGGTTCAACCTTCATACCCTGAATCATGCTCCACCGTCCTTTACTGCGCCAGCCGGCTTTCGCACTCCGCGCTGCCTTGCCCATCCCGCTCCCTCTGAAAATCCACCGGCACCACCGTCGGCTTCGGCATGCCGCCAGTATTCGTGCCCGTCCGGAAGGACTTCTCCCAATCATCCAGCGATGGCACAGTGACTTCAGCGTGTTTCGAGTAGGCGTGATGCACCGCCTTGCTGTTGTGCCCAAGAGCCTGTTGTGCGAATCGCTCCGGGTACCCGCACTTCAAAGCCCTCTCCGCCCAGGCATACCTGTACGAGTGCAACGTCACGCCCTTGATCGCCAGCCCCCCGCACCGTTGCCTGAACTCCGTCGCCCGGTCCCCGGCCCGCACCGTGCGCAGATATGGAAACAGCGCCCCGGCCTGCGGCCTCCGCTTCAGGATGGCCTCCACTTCCGCACCAAACCGGATCAGCGCCGGCTTGATGCCCGTCCCGCGCGACTTCAACTTCTTGCGCGAATACGAAATCGTCCGGCTGTTCCAATCCACATCCTCGGCCAGCAGGCACGCCGCATCCGACTGCGACGCGCCCGTGTGCCACAGCAGCTCGTAAAAATCCCGCCGCTCGGGGTTCAACTCACGCTCCACGATGGCGGCATGTTCGGCGGCAGTGATAGCCCGCTTGCTCTTGAACACCGGCCGCGGCCATTGCAGGCGCGGAATGACCGACTTGAGCAGCCACTCCATGCCCAGCGCATGATTGTGAATCCGCCGCAGATAAACATTCGTGGACACCTTCCCGTCATCAAGCGCCCGGTCGAAATGCTCGGGCCGCGTCTCCGCCACACGCAGGTTGCGGATGTAATCAAAGTTCCTGTCCTTGATGGCGACCTCCCACCGCCGCCGCGTCTCATCCGTCTTTTTGGCGACAATATGCTCCATCACCTCCTGCCACGTTCGCGTCGCCAGCTTCGGATCGGCTGCGTTCATGTACACGCGGGCGAGCCCTAGATTGATGGCAGGCTGGCGCTCCGTTTCATTCATTGCCTGGACCTTCAGATCCGCCTCGACCTTGTCGCGGGTCTTGAGGGTGACCGAATTGCCCGTGGCATTGTCGTAGGCGTAATAGGCGCCCCAACTGCGTTTGAACTTGCGATACCGCTGCGTCATATCCGGATTCATGGTGATGAGGATATGGCGGCTGGTTTGGACTCGCATCCGGGCACTCGGCGTGCGTGCGCCGTGCAGGTGCCGGATAGTGAGCGAGAGTTGAAATCGTTGAAGAAATCGTTGAAGATTCACCCCATCTGCTTCTCCAAACCGCTTGCCGTAAGGCATTTGCGGTATGGAGGCGAGGGTCGGAATCGAACCAAACACAGTGGTTTTGGAGGCCAAAGTGGCACACATTCAGAGGTGACTCAAGCGGAATGACCCACTACTGGCCAGTACTGAACCACCACTAGTTATTAGCCATTTCGTTCGCCATCGGCTGACGCGAACTTGGTGAAAAGAGTCCACGAATCGCTGATTTAAAGGGTCGTGCTCGATGTTGACGTTAGGGGCTGGTTTTGAGCGTTGAAACCAACGGACCTCCGAAAAATGTCCTCGACGGTTTGCGACATCATCTGAGTTGTTGAACCTGGTGGTCTCAGTGGGAATGTTCACGATCTCATGCCACGCGACGTTCGTAGCGAGGCGCAAGCCACCCGCGTGGAAGACGTCCTGCGCAAACCCGGCCGAACCCGCTAAAGCTGCTGACGGTCCGAGGGGCGTGCCGCTGCCCGTCGCGCTCGGCGGAGACGACTCTGTGTTCGCTCCGCCTGCTGCGCCGTCCAGACGCAACCGACCGCCTTGGCCTGTCATTGGGGAGTGATTCCAGGTGATCTGGCCCGTTTTGACTTCGCATTCCGTTTGCATAATGCACCGTCTGACGATACGATGCGGAAATGCGAAAACGGTCCAAGCACTCTCAAGAGCCTCGTCGCATTGGCGCGGCGCAGGCTTTTATTGACGCGCGGATGGCTTTGGGGCGAGTCACAGTTTCTCTGACGGATTTGGTAAATGAAACGGGGTTGTCAATGATTGCGGCAAAACGTCAGTTATCGAGGCTGGGCGACAAAGTCGTCCGGGTGACGCCCAGGCAGCAGTTTTTTCTAATCGTCGGGCCGGAACATCGCAGCATGGGTGCTCCACCGACGGCCTGGTGGCTCCAGGATTATTTTGCATGGCTTGGTCGCCCTTATTATCTGGCACTTCAATCTGCGGCCAGTGCGTTTGGTTCAAACCCGCAAGCCTTGCAGGTCACACAAGTGATGACCGACCGGCCTTGCCGGACAATCAGGGTGGGACGGATTCAAGTCAGGTTTTTCGTCAAGCGCGGGATTGAGCGAACGCCGACGCAACAACCAGCAGGGGCGGCGGCTCCGCTTTATGTCAGCACGCCGGAGGCAACGGCATTTGACCTGATTCGGTATGCGACCAGTATTGGGGGCATCGAGCGAGCAGCGGAAACCATCCGTCCGCTCCTGCCTGTTTTGCGCGCCCGCGAACTCAAACGCGTGCTGGATGCGGAAAACGAACCTGCCGTCGCACAACGACTGGGGTTTGTCATTGAGGCCGGTGGCGCCAAAAAGCTGGCCAACGCTGTCCGCGATTGGCTTCCCGACAAGTTGACGCCGGTGACATTGTCTCCGACCAGGGACAAAGGCGACACCCTCCCGCTCGTTGAACGCTGGCAGGTTCTCAACAATTCCGGCGAACTGAGATTATGACACCCATCACGCGCCAGGATATTCTGGCTCATCAAGCCGTGGTGCCGTGGGCGGCACAGTATCAGGTGGAGCAGGATCTTTTGCTGTGCCGGGCGATGATCGCACTGTTCGATGATGCCTTCTTGAGTTCTCAAATCGCCATGCGTGGCGGCACGCTCCTGCATAAAGTCCATCTCGCGCCGCCAGCCCGCTACAGCGAAGACATTGATTTGGTCGTGGTCGGAACCCGTCCGGCCGAACATATCCGGCGCGCCATCCGGAGGGTGTTGACTGAGGTTTTGGGAGCGCCAAAAGCGTCCGTGTGGGACACGCTCAAATTGGCGATACGGAACACCGTCAAGCCATCGCGGGTCTTGCGGATGACCTACTCGACGCGTTCGATCATTGAATCGGGCCGGACGCTGGACATCGTGGTCGAGGCGAATGTGACCGAGCGTAAGCCGCACCGCGCGGTGGTGGAGATGCCGTTCAGCTTTCCATTCCGGGACCAGCCCGTTCAAACGCGCCTCAAGGGCTACGATATTCACGAGATGCTGGGCACCAAGATGCGGGCCATGTTCCAGCGGAAGCGCGGGCGGGATCTGTTCGATTTGTATTGGGCGCTGACGAAATCACCAGGCCCGGTTGACCCGTCCGCGATCATTGCATCGTTTCAGCATTACCTGGCTCAAGAACGGACCAAGGCGGGCCGGGCGGAGTTTGTGGAAATTCTTGTAGCGCACCTCAGAGACCGCGGATTTTGTTCAGACATGGAACCACTGCTGCGTAACGGTATCCACTACGACCCGCAGGCCGCAGGACGTTACGTCATCACCCATCTTTTGAGCCTGTTGCCCGAGTGATTGATCACTCCCCGACCTTTTGTGGTCCCTTATCTGACGGTTTCATTTCAGTCACGGCGATTTCAGTGTGCCACGTTTCGTCGGTTTCATTTTCCTGGCCTGCTGCAGACAATGATTCAGGCTGGCGAGATCGCTGATCCGGCCGATTTAGTTGGGATTTTGCTGCAACTCGGCGGCCACGGCGCGTGCGCAGGCTTCGGAGCGGTCGATCCCTTGTTCCCACAGTTCAAGGACGCTGGCTGGGGTTGGCGCGATGGGTCTGGCTCCGTAGAGCAGCGAATCCAGCGGATTGTCATCGAACACGAGATCAGCGGGAATCCCCAAGGCCAGCGGTTCATTCAGGGTCACTTCCGAGAATTCGATGATTTTCGGATTCATGGCGTTACTGGGCTGGTACCACGTAACACAATATAATTCGCATATTGACCCTGCTTGTTTTTCGAGGAATGATCGGGGCATGGCACCTCGATACAGAGTCACACTCACTCAAGAAGAACGTGATCAACTGGAAGGATTGACGCGCAGCGGAAAAACCGCCGCATCGAAGTTTATCCACGCGCGAGCCTTGCTGCTGTGCGACGCCGGTCCGCATGGCGATCCTTGGAAAGTGGTCGACGTGGCCCAGGCGCTGGGCGTCACCAGTCGCACGATTGAACACCTCAAGGCCCGCTTTGTGGAAGAAGGGATCGAGGCTGCCTTGGAGCGCAAACCTTCGACCAAAGTAGCGAAGATTACCTTTGACGGCGCCTTTGATGCCCGGTTGACAGCTTTGGCCTGCTCGCCCGCGCCCGAAGGCCGGAAACGTTGGACCGTGCGTCTGCTGGCCGAAAAGGTTGTGGAACTGAAGATCGCGCCGAAGGTTTCCACCATGAGTGTCCAGCGCTCTCTAAAAAAAACGAGCTTAAGCCTCATCTGAGCAAGTATTGGAAGATTCCGCCTGATGCGTGCGCGAGCTTTGTCGTATGCATGGAAGATGTGCTGGACGTTTATCACGCTCCTTACGATTCGCAATTCCCCCTGGTCTGCATGGATGAATCCAACAAACAATTGGTGGGCGAAGTTCACGCCCCCATCGCCCCCGCTCCGGGACACGGCCAAATCCTGGATCATGAGTATGTGCGCAACGGCGTGGCGGAAATATTTCTGGAGGTTGAACCGCTGACCGGCCGCCGTCACGTGCTCATCACCGAACACCGCACTCGCAAGGATTGGGCTTACTTCATCAAGGGCATGCTGGTGGAGCGTTATCCTCAGGCGACGAAGGTTCGCCTGGTGATGGATAATCTGAACACGCACGGGGCGGCCTCCCTCTACGAAACCTTCGAACCGGAGGAGGCTCGAAGCTTGGCCCGCCGACTTGAAATCCACTACACTCCCAAACACGGCAGTTGGCTCAACATCGCGGAGATCGAATTAAGCGCGCTCAACAGCCAATGCTTGGACCGAAGAATTCCCGATATCAATCTCATGCGAACAGAAGTTGCCGCCTGGCAGCGCGACCGAAACAACCGGGCTAAACCCATTAATTGGCGTTTCACCACCGAAAATGCTCGGATCAAATTGAAGCGCCTCTATCCGAACTTGTAG
>JBBRWD010000063.1:0-40511 GCA_038249465.1 Limisphaerales bacterium
GATCAGCGCCGGATTCGATGACGCCGCGCTCACGCTCAGGCTGCCCGCCGCCGTCTCCACATCCCCCACCGTGAACGGCTGCGCCGCCGTGGCCGTGCCCGCCGCCGTGCTCACATCCGCGATGGCCGTGATCGTCGGCAGCGTGTTGCTTCCCGGGACGAGATAATCAATCTCGTTGGATGGATCGCTCTCCGCGCCCCCAGCATTGATGGCGGTCACAACGAAGTAGTAATGGCCGCCCGGAACCAATTGCGTGAAAACCGTGTTGGTGACGTTGCCGAGGTCGGAGGAGCCGTTGTAGTTGCCGCTGCCCGGTCCCCAATAGAGGCGATAGTTGGTCACATCGGCATCCGGACTTGGATCCCAAGCCAGACTCACGGTCGGGGCGGCCAACGCCGCCGGCATGAGCGCCGCGAGCGCAATCACGACCAGCGCGCAGGCCCGGCAGAATTGGATCACCTTTGAAGCGGCAACAATGACTCGCATAATCATTGCCGCCATTCGCAGCGATTATGCCAGCGTTTGCCGGAGGGAGGAGTGGACTCGTCAGAAGGGCCATCAGGCAGGCAAAAATCGTGGATTTCCGCAGGGAACCCGCTTGTGGGAGCCGGGTTGATTCATCAGAAAGAATTTTTAGAGTGTGGAATTCCAAAAGGGCGGCGCCTGCACCTCTGTCACAGAACAAGACACTGCTCCCAAAAGACAGACGCTGGCGCGAGACACCGGATTTTGGTCCCAGGCAAATCCTGCCGTAGCCGGACGAGGCCGAGGAATATCCGGGGAGCGCGGCCTCCCGGCGGCAGTTCAGGGGCGGCTTGGGGAACGGCCTTGGAATCCATCCGAGACGGCGGCGCAAAGGTTGCGAAAGCGTGGAAACGTGTCGTGGAGGAACCTGCACCGCAACTGGCGGAGAGGTGGGCGAACCGGGTCGTCGGAGAACCGGATCAATTTGCCCGGCGCGTGGCCGCGCCTCCATTGAGAAGGCGCAGCATCTCCTGCTGTTGCTGCAATGAGATCTGCTGCATGGCCGCGTTCCTCTGCTGCACGCTGAGGTTGGCGTCGGCGAGAATCTTCTGCTGCCGGGCCGAGAGCGCCTGGAGAGCCTCCCGTTTCTTCAGTTCATCCAACGCGGCATCCGCGAGAATCTTTTGGTGCTCGGCGGTCAGCGCCTGGAGGGCCACGTTCTTCCTCTGCTCATCCAGGGCCGCATCCGCGAGAATTTTCTGGCGCCGGGTTTCGTTCGTTTTGACGAGGGCATAGACGGTGGGGAATGCCTCGGAAGGCGCCCGCATCTGGCTCGCGGTGATCTTTGCCTGGCGGTAAAGCGGGTCTTTCGCCACCTGGAAGGCCTGATACCGTTCCGGCGAAAGCGCGCCGCGGATAGCTTCGCTGCGCTGCCGCTCATAACGCTCGCGCTGCTGTGGACTGAGCGCCGCCGCGCTGCCGAATTCGAGGTGCAGCTTGTGATCAATGGGGTCCACCGCGCGGAAGATTTTGCGAAACTCCTCGGGCGAGGGATCAAAGCCGGCGAGTTCGGTGGCGAGATTGTGGGAGACTTGCGAATAGCGGAGCAGAAACTCCTCCTGCTCCTCGGGCGTGAGCACCTTGCGAATCTCGGACCGGGTTTGCTCGCGCATCTTCGCGAGGTCCACCTCGGTGGGAACCTGCGCCTGGGGATCGTTTAATTGCGCCCATCGAGCCGCTTGCATCGCGTAGCTGCGCTCAATCGAACGGCCGCAGATTTCCTGGACGGCGGTGTGTTTTTCGCGGTCGAGTTTTCCGAGGACCGGACCGGAGAGCGGCACGTTGCTCCAGAAGGCCGGCACGTCCCTTTCCTTTTCGGCGGCCTCGGAGCCGAGGAGTTTTTCAACCAAGGCGAGCCGCTGATTCTCCAGGGTGCGGCCCTTTTCAGCAAGCGCACTGGCCTGCGGATTCAGAAAAAGCCGCATGGTGTCATTGGTCCACCAGCGCGTGTCCTGAGCGACCGCTTCCTTGAGCCGCCGGTCGGCGAACAATTCCTCGATGTCGGCCGTGACAATGCCGCGCACGCGCTCCTCAGGACAGCCCACGGCGCGCAGACTTTCCAGATAGGTGCGATAGGCGTCGGATTCGACCTCCTGCCAGGTGAAGCGTCGATTCGAAAAGGCTGGTTTCGGCGCGGGGGCATTGGTACCCGGCGCGGGCGGGACCACGGTCGCATTGGTGATGGCCGGCCCATTGGTCGCCGTGGAAATGAGATCGGTGGCGCCAACGGCGGTGTTGGTCTTCGTGGCGGCAAATGAAACCACCTCCACCTTGGGCTGCGGCGCATGGGTGATGAAAAGATAGACGGCGAACCCGCCGGCGAGGGCGGCGTTCAATACCAGGAACAACTTTAACAGGCTTCGTTCTTGCATACTTTCGAGGACACGGACGATTCGCGGCGCGGTCAGCCGCCTGATTCGCCGCCATCATACGACGGATTAGCACCCAACTCAACTCTGACTCAGCCGCTTGACCGGCGCCTCGAACAGCATTTCATGCGCCTCGCGGAGGATCTCCGGAATGCGCGCGGCAAACGGGCTGCGTGCCAGCGCGGCAGCGAGGTCATGCTCATCCACCCCGGCAGCGTTGGCGCCAGGAAACCAATGGTCGGCCTGCCCGAGCAGGTTATAGCGCATCCGTCCCCATTCGACGAGATCAAGCGATTTGGCGTAAGTCCAGAGACGCAGGATCTCCATGAGGTTGATCTGGCCCGGCACCTCGACGTAGTGCGGCAATCCCTCAAACCACCGCCGGCACCACTCCTCACCGAGCGTGCGGTCCATCTCGGCGCGCAGGCGCTTTTCAATCGGCGCAATCGCCACCTCCATGCGGTCGTAGTGGGCGAGCGCCGCGAGATGCCCGTCGAAATCCGTCGGCCGCGCCGCCCCGATGCTCAGGGTGTGGACGTGCGGCCGGGCCAGGCAGTAAAGATCGTTGAATTGCATCGGCGTCAGCGGCGCGCAGAGATCGATCAGTTTCCTCGGCGGCGTGTTGAGCTTCCCGCCCTTGTCGTTCGGACTGATGATGAACACGCCCATGTCGCGCCGGGCGGCTTCCTCGAGGGCCGGCCAGTTCAGGTCGTTGACGAAATACCAGTGCAGGTTGCAGTAGTCGAAGCCGTCCGAGCGGATGGCATCGAGAATGATGTCCGTGGTGGCGTGGGTGGAAAAACCGACGAAACGCGTCCGGCCTTCGCGTTGCAGTTGGCGCGCCGCTTCGAGGCAGCCGCCCTTCTGGAGCGACCAGTCGAGGTGCTCACGGAGGTTGATGCCGTGCAGCGAGAGCAGATCCACGTGGTCGAGCTTCAGATTCTTCATCGACATCTCGAAGGTCTTAAGAAACTCCGCCGCTGTGGCGGTCGGGGCGACCTTCGTTTGCACGATGATCTGGTCGCGCGGCAGCGTGGGCAGGAGGCGCCCGAGTTGCATCTCGGAGCTGCCGTAGCCGCGGGCGGTCTCGATATGGTTGATGCCCAGTTCGAGCGCGCGGCGGACGGTGGCTTCGAGGTTTTCCTGGTTTTCGCGCGGCACGTCGCCCGGCGGCACGTCCTGCCACTTGAACTGATAGCGCATGCCCCCGCAGGTGAAGACCGGCATCTGCAACCCGGTGCGCCCGAATCGTCGATATTGCATGGGCAAAGCTTGGCAAGCCGCCCGTGCCGAGGCAATGTTCCTCCACGAAAAGTCGCCGGGACGGAGGACATGCCGCCAAAGCAAACACGAGTCCCCTGCTGCGTTTCAGCGACGCCGAAATGTTTTGGTCGAATGCGCGACAAATGAAGCCGCCCCGCAGCCTGAAATGGTTCCTGGCTGTTCGTTGACAAAACCGGCACCGGGGCGGAGGTTTTTCCCATGAAAAACACACGACATATCTTGGGGGTGGCGGTGGCCATGATGGTCGTTACTGGGGGGCTGCCGGCGCAGGACAAGGCCGGGCAGGAGAAGGCCGCGCCCGGAAAAAATGAAGCGGCAGAAATCCAGGTCGATCCGGCCGTGGTTCAGCGGGTGGATGATTATGTGCAGTTCCAGATGTCGCTGCCGAACCGAGTCTTCGGGACCAACCTCAAGTATCAAGGGGTTGTTCCGATGGCATGGCGCGCGCCCAACCCGCTCCATCTCATCAATCCGCTGGCGCCAATGAGCTATGGCGACGGCAATCAAAACGTCATCGTCAACCCCACCACCAAACAGCAGGAAGGGGTCAAGTTGATCCAGGTGCGATTCTGACGACGGCCGAGTGGATAGTTGCGAAGAACCGAAGGTTCAAGGGGCGCAACATTCGCCAGAGGGGTCAGTTCTTGATATTGAATACTCATTGCCCTCGCGCCTTCCGCCGGCGATAGAGCAGAAGGTTCGCGATCCATTTGACCGCATCAGGCAAAGCGCGTGAACCTGCCAGCCGGTTTTGTCGCAAACCTCGCCCAGCGTGGCCAGGAAACGCTGCCGATCCTCGTCATCCTTGAAGATGAGTTCGCGGCGGTCGCCGCGATTCATCACGTGGTAAATCACGCCGGGATACTCGACTCTCAACGTGCGCGCCATGAGCCCAAGATTACTCCAAACCGCTCCTCAGATATCAATATCAAGAACTGACCCATTTTTTGACCCCTTTTCTGAATCCGCTCCCGTGAACTCCCCCTGTTCCTCCTCCTCGTGCGGCTGCGTGGACCGGCGAAGTTTCCTCAAGCTGGCCGACGCAATCTGCCGGTCATCGCCATGCCGGTCGCCTGCTCACGGCGACGCATTCTTGACGAGGCGATAGAACCGGCGGGGCGATTCGGCGGGGTTTTGAATCACGAAAATCTTCCGCCCATTCGCCTCCGCTACGCCGTCCTCCACCGGATGCCAGACTGGCGAGAGGCATTCGTCTGACCACTCCAGCCCGAATCCTTCCGCCGTCGCGGGCCATGAGATGGTGAGACTGTCGGCGGTGCGGCGGATGGCCATCAGCGCGGGTGTCGGCCCGAATTCCGGAACGAGGCACGATCCCGGAATGAGCGGCAATCCCAGCAACGTCAGGGCGATGTTGGCGGAATCGCCGTTGCGCAAAGGTTGTCCCGGCGCGTCGTAGTCGAGATAGGCCGTACCCGGCTCGACGCGATTCGTGAACAGCAGGTAGGCATCGACGCCCGGCGGCACACCCGGCACCCAGATCAGGAGCGGGACCGTGTAAACCGTCAGGGCGTTGGGATAGAGATGCGAGCCCACGGCATCGCCGCCGCCGTGGTCAGCCGTGACCACCAGCGCCGTGCAATTGGAAAGCACCGGGCTGCCATCAATCGCCGCCAGGAGCCGTCCGAGTTGTTGATCCACGTGCCGGACACTGTCGCGATACTGCGGGCTGCCCCACAGGTGGTAATGCCCGAAGATATCGGGGTCCACGAGATGCAGAAATGTGTAGGATGGCGGCTGATCGCTGCGGAGCGCGTCCACGGCCAGAGTCACCAGATTCGAACTGTTCGTCATGCTCAGACCCGGAGCCACCCAATCGATGACTGCGGACTGATCCATCTTCTGCCGCCCATTATCGGCGCCGATCTCATCCGGCGCGCCGTTGTTGCCGTCGTAGCTGCGCACGAAGAGCGCGAACTTCTCCTTGCCGGCGAAGAACGCCGTGGACAGGCCGTGATCGTGAATCACGTCGAAGATGCTCGCCTTGTAGGGGACGGCCGGATTGCCGAGGGTGTGGAGCGTCCAAGGCGGACCAGGATCGTAATTGGCGCTGTAGCCGTGCGGTGCGCTGAAAGCGACGCCCAAGGGTTGCTGAGACACTGGACGGCCGGTGAGAATGGAAGCGTGATTGGGTTCGGTGAGCGACACATGGTAGTCGCATCGCGCATTGAACGTGTAGGCTCCTTCGGACAGCAGGCGGGAAAACGCTGGAAAATCGCCCGGCGTGGTGGCCAGGTAGTCCCGGAGATACACGCCACCCAAGCCGTCAATGCTGGCGTGGATGACATGGCGCACGGCGTTTGAGCCGGGCAGCCACGGCGGAGGAGGCGCCGCGCCAAGCGACACCTCGAAACACATCCCCAGCGCCAACGCGCCAGCCAGCAGCCAGCGCCAGATCCCGGAATTTGAGAGTGGTGAGCCGATGCTAAAACTGTTGCAACCGACGTCAGGAGGCTCTGATCCCCTTGAAATTTTAGCCTCGTGACCTCGGCTGCCACGGGGTTTTGCAATCGCCTCTGTTATCACGCGGTTTGACACATCCGCCTCCATCCGTCGTTAAACCTCAAATCGTCGCGCTTCCTTCAGACCATTCCGTGATGCGCGCGGTGACACGAGCGACGACGCCCGGCAGAGCCAATGCCACGGAATCGCTGAGCTCCGTGCCCAGGGTATGAGAATCCTCCGCCTCCACGGCAAACAAACAGACCCGTTCCGGCATTGGCTGCCCCATCAGGCGGCCCAGAGCGAGGATTTCACCAACGCCAAGAAAATGCGGAGACATGCCCGGAAGGGTGTTGATATGCGTCTCGTCCACCTCGTGCAAATGGCCGGCAGGCACGCGTCCGGTCTGGACGGAATCAATCACCACCAAATCCCGATGTCCGACGATTTGATCGAGGAGGCCCAGACCCAGCTCCTGACTCTCGATTACGGCGATGTCCGGATGCCCGGTGAACCGGTTGCGGAGTTGCGACGCGGCGACCAGACCGACTGCGTCATCGGTGAGGATGTCGTTGCCCAAGCCCAGCACGAGCACAGCGGGCTTGCGCGGCGCGGGCGCTTCCAGCGATTCCTCCGCCCCGGGGAAAGATACCGGAGCATTGGAAACAAAGGGCTCGCTGGCAACCGCAGCACTCACGATTGTTCGAGAACCTGGACGAGTTGGCGGCGGTGATCGTAGATGTGGGCCATCAGCGGCATGTGCCCCGGCAAAGCATGAGTCGCGCAACCCAGGCACGGGTCGTAGGCGCGGAAGGCCATCTCGACCTTGTTCAACAAACCCTCGGTCACATGGCCTTCCTTGATCAGCCCCTTGGCGGCGCGTTCCACGCTCATGGCGATGCGGGCGGCGTTGTTGCCGGTGGCCACGACCATGTTGGCCATGGTGATGCACCCGCGCTCGTCGGTCTGATAGTGGTGGAAGAGCGTGCCGCGTGGAGCCTCCACCACGCCCATGCCTTCCTTGGGCACACTCGTCGGAGCGCGGCGCACATCGGGGCTGGTGATCTCGGGATCGTTGAGCAATTGCTCGATGCGTTCCGCCGCCTGAATCATTTCCACGACGCGCGCCCAGTGGGTCGCCAGGGTGTGATGCACGGGCTTTCCGCCCAGCGTCTTGAAGTACTCTTCGCAAGCAGCCTGCGCCTTGGGCGTGGCCATGCCATCGGCGGCGTTGAGGCGCGCCAGCGGTCCGACGCCGTAGATGCCGGTGTCAGGGCCTTCCACGAAGCCCTTCCAGCCGCGCTGCTTGAGGAAGGTGAACTTCATGTAGCTCCACGGCTCGACATGTTCCGAGACAAACTCGCGGTATTGCTGGGCCGTAAACTTGCAGACTTCCTTGCCATCACAGTCCACCACGCGGAGCTTGCCATCGTAGAAATTGACCTTGTTCTGCTCGTCCACCATTCCCATGTAACACGTCTTGTGGGTGTAGGTGTCCGAGAGGATCATCTTCACATAGTCGGGATTCTTGAGAACGATGTCCTTGAAGATTTGGAGCGTCCATTCAGCGAACTCGACGCCGTCGGTGGCAAGCTGCTGGAATTTCGGCAGGTCTTCCTTCTTGAGCGCCTTGCTGACGCCGCCGGGCAATCCCAGCACGGGATGCACCACCTTGCCACCGAAGTAGCTGATGATCTCGCGCACGCGCCGCCGCATGCTGATGACTTTCCTGCCCGCCTCGAGGCCGACCTTGCCGATGACGCCGACGATGTTGCGCAACTCCGGCGGAGCCTCCGGGCCGACGATGAAATCGGGGCCGCCGAGGACAAAGACGTGCAGCGCGTGATCCTCCAAGGTGAAGGCGTTGTAAACCAGCTCGCGGATCTTGCGGCCCGCGCTGGTTGGCTCAACCTTGTAGAGGTCATCGAGCGCCTTGGTCGCGGCCATGTG
Organism: Limisphaerales bacterium; assembly: GCA_038249465.1. GTDB lineage: Bacteria > Verrucomicrobiota > Verrucomicrobiia > Limisphaerales > JBBRWD01 > JBBRWD01. The sequence continues at coordinate 8,088 of JBBRWD010000063.1, forward strand.
ATGCGCCGTCGGGCAGACGCCGCAGATGCGCGAAGTGATTTGCGGCATGTCCTCGGCGGGACGGCCGAGGCTGAACACCTCGAAACCGCGCAGCTCAGGCACCTGGAAATAGGCGCGCTCGACGTCGCCCTTGTCGTCGAGATAGATGTCGATTTTGCCATGGCCTTCGAGGCGGGTGACGGGGTCAATGGTCACGTTGCGCTTCTTCGACTGGTAAGCCGCATTGGCCAGAGCGTTGCCCGTGTTGAAAGCGTCTTGAGTGGCTTTGTCCATAGGTTCTTCGCGATGAGGTTCAGGCCGTGGGGTTGATGCGCCGCCGGAGGATGCTCTTGGCGAGGCCGTAGCGATAGAAGGTGCCCACCGGATCGGGAATGCCTTCGAGCGTTTTGTTGATGCCAGCCTCCTCCTTCGACTCGATGTTCGAGCAGAGCGAACTGAGCATCTTCGCGCCCTGGTCATGCACGCGCGAGGTGCCGCCGAAGCAGCCGGTGCAGGGCATGTTGCCATCCACACACTGGGCCTCGCAGCCACTGCGCGTGGCCGGTCCCATGCAGACGACGCCTTGCGCGAGGAAGCATTTCTCCGGATCCAGAATCGTGGTGGCTGAACGATTGAACCCGGTAAAAACCACATCGATCGGCTTGCTGTCCTTGCGTGGGCATTCGCCGCACAAGGCCATATCCGGTGCCAGCACGCTGCCCTTGGGCGGGAGGTTGCCACTGAGCAGGGCGTCAAAAGCGGTCTTGGTCAGTTTCGGCGTCGGCGGGCAGCCGGGAATGTAGAAGTCCACCTCGACGACCTGGTCCAGGGTGCGAACCGTATCCCATAGCATGGGCAGGTGCGGCGAACGACCCTCCTCCTCGAATTTCAACTGCGGCCGGACCTTGTTCTCATTCACCACTGACGGCGCATCTTCGTAATTGAACTTAAGAATCTGCTCGCGGCTGAACTGGTTGGCCAGCGCCGGAATGCCACCGGTGTGCGCGCACGAGCCATAGGCGATGAGGAACTGACTCTTGCGGCGCAGCAGATGAGCCATCTCCTCCTGCTCCGTCGAACGGATCGCACCGTTGAGCAGGGTGGCAAAAATGGAGTTGTCGGCCATCGCTTCGATGTCCTTGTATTTGAAATCCATCGCCACCGGCCAGAGGACGATGTCCACCTTTTCCACCACGGCAAGGATATCCTCGGCGAGATCCACGACCGTTTCCTCGCATCCGCCGCAGGACGCGCACCAATAGAAGGCCACCTTGGGTTTAGACATGAGCCACCTCTGCTTTGATTTTGGCGATGCCGCAGTTGCACGCGACCGGTTCCTGGGCTCCGGCCTGATGTTCCATCTCGGTCATTTCCTTGTCCCACTCGTCCCACCTCTTGGGAATCCCGAGCGGCCCGAGCCTGGTCAGCGTCTGCACCATTTCGTTCATCACGGTCTTGACCTTTTCGCCCTCGGCGGCGGAAATCCATTCCAGCCGCACACGCTCCTTCTCGAGCCCCATGTCGCCCAGCATCCGTTGCAGGAGCTGAAAGCGGCGGAGCATCTTGTAGTTTCCCTCCACGTAGTGACAGTCGTTGGGGTGGCAGCCGCCGATGAGCACGCCGTCGGCGCCGCGGTTCAGGGCGTCCAGGATAAACTGCGGGTCAATGCGCCCGGAGCACATCACGCGGATGACGCGGGCGTTGGCGGCATACTTGAGGCGCGACACGCCGGCGAGATCCGCTGCGGTGTAGGTACACCAGTTGCAGAAGAACGCCACGATGCGCGGTGTCCAAGGTTTCTCACTCATAAGCCATGACTCCTGCGATTTCGCTGAAGATTTCGTCGTCGTCGAAAAGGTTTTGCACGATGGAACCCGACGGGCACGCCCCCACGCAGGTGCCGCAGCCCTTGCAGAGCGCCTCGTTGATGACCGCCTTCTTTCTATCTTCCTGATAGGTGATGGCGGTGTAGGGACAAAGCGGGAGGCACGACTTACACCCCGAACATTCCTCGTCGAGAATGAAGGCCGTGTTTGGCTCCTGCTCAATGTAACCGCGATCGATGAGCACCAATGCCTCGGCGGCGGCCGCCCCTGCCTGCGCGACGGTGTCGGGAATGTCTTTTGGCCCCTGGCAGCAACCGGCCAGATAGATGCCGTCAGAAAAGGTATTGACCGGCGCGAGTTTCGGATGGCGTTCGAGGAAGAAGCCTTCGCTGCCGCAACTCATGTTGAAGAGGCGGCGGACATCCTGCGCATCGGCCTGCGGTTCGAGACCGGTGGCCAGCACCACCATGTCCACCGGGATGCGGCGGACATAGCCGGCGAGCGTGTCTTCCACGCGGATGACGAGCTTGCCTTCTTCCTCCGGCGTAAACGCCCAATCCGTCACCTCGCCCACACGCCCACGAACAAAGTGAACGCCTTCCTCAAGCATCTTGTTATAGAACTCCTCGTAACCCTTGCCGGGCGTGCGCATGTCGATGTAGAAGCTGTAAATCTCCGCATCGGTGTGCTCCTTGAGCAGGTGCGCCAGCTTCATGGAATACATGCAGCAGACCCGCGAACACCACTTGTTGGTCTTGTAGTCACGTGAGCCGACGCAATGGATGATGCCGATGGACTTCGGGGTCTTGCCATCGCGCATGATGACGTCGCCGCCGGTCGGACCGGAGGCGTTGACAAGGCGTTCAATCTCCAGCGCTGTGTAAACATTCTTGTGCTTGCCGTAGCCATATTGTGGCGTGCGCTCGGCGTCGAAGGTCTTGAAGCCGGTGGCCACGATGATGTTGCCCACCTTGATCTCCTCGACAATATCCTTCTGCGTGAAATCAATGGCCTTCTTGTCGCCGCACGCATCCACACAGGTCTTCTTGCACTTGTCCGAGACTATCGCCGATCCATCGGGGTTCTTGCCGCGCTTGAAGTTAAGGCAGACTTCAGGATCGATGACGACCACCTGCGGCGTCGCCTGAGGGAAGGAGATGAAGACCGGCTTGCGCTTGCCCAGACCCTCGTTGAACTCGTCGGAGAACTTCGGCTCCTTGAAGACGCAACTCGGGATGCACTCCTGGCAGCCGGTGCATAGGTCTGGATCGATGTAACGGGGCTTCCGCTTTACCTGGATGGTGAAGTTACCCACGAAGCCGTCCACCTTCGTCACTTCCGAGTAAGTCCAGAGCGTGATGTTCGGATGACAGCCAACCTCGGACATCTTGGGTGTGAGAATGCAGGCGGCGCAATCCAGCGTGGGAAAGGTCTTGTCGAACTTAGCCATGTGCCCGCCGATGGAAGGCTCGCGCTCGACGAGATAGACCTTTTTGCCCGCGTTGGCCAGCGTCATGGCCGCATGGATGCCGGCGATCCCGCCGCCCACGACCAAGACGGCGGGGTTGATCTCGACCCGTTTCGTTTCGAGCGCCTTGTGATGGGCGACGCGCTGGATGGCCGCGTGGGCCAGTCCCTTCGCCTTTTCGGTGGCTTCCTTGCGATCCGTATGCACCCACGAGTTGTGCTCGCGGATGTTCACCATGTGGAAGAAGAATGGATTCAGCCCGCCCGCCTCGGTCGCGCTGCGGAAGGTGTGTTCGTGCAGCAACGGCGAGCACGAGGCCACCACCACTCGGTTCAGCTTGTACTCACGGATGTCCTGCTGAACCAGATCCTGCCCGGGCTCCGAGCACATGTATTTGTAGTCGCGCGACAGGACGACTCCGGGAAGTGTCTCAATATATTTGGCCACCTCCGGGCAATCCACCATCGCGGCGATGTTATGCCCGCAGTGGCAGACATAGAACCCGATCCTCACTTCCTCTTTGCCATTTTGTTTTACAGACATGTTCTCTCCATGCTTTGAAAGTTATGCGGGATTTGCGCTCGCAGCATCAGGCAGCCGTTGCACCGAGTGGTTTCATCGGGGTGATGTTGCGTTGCAGGCCGAGTTCCTGCGCGGAGATTCCGAACGCCAGGCCCATCAATTGAGTGAAATAGACCGTCGGAATCCGCACTGGTTCCTTCCAGCGCGCCTCGATCTTGTCGTGGTAACCGTCCAGGTTGAACTGGCAGAGCGGGCAGACCGTGGCGATGACATCGGCGCCGCGCTTCTTCGCCTCCTTCAGCAGGATGTAAGTGCAAAGCAGCCCTGGCTCCGGCAGGGTGCCGGTGAGGCTCCCGCCGCAACAGCGGGTCTTGAGCGGAAAATCGAGCACCGTGGCCCCGAGCGCCTCCAACAGGCGATCCATGGTCGTCGGGTTGTATTGATTGTCGAAGGTCGAATACGGACGGACGATCTGGCAGCCGTAATATGGAGCCACCTTGAGGCCCTTCAGCGGCTTCTTGACCTTCGCCTTGATCGCATCCAGGCCGATGTCGTGGATGAAGATATCGAGCGGATGGCGCACCGGCGTATTGCCGCTGTAGGAAAGTCCAGCCTCCTGCAATGCGAGGTTGACCACCTTGTTGATGGCCGGGGAGTCGTGCAGGTAGTGCTTGGTTTTGTTGAGCACCAGATAGCAGGCGCTGCACGGGGCCACCACTTCCTTGTGACCGGCCTTTTCGGCGATGGCGAGGTTGCGCGAGGCCATCACGCACGCGTCCACCTCATCGACCGCCATGTAAGCAGTGGCGCCGCAGCAGTTCCAGTCCTTGAGTTCATCCAGCTCGACGCCGACCGACTTGAAGACGGGCAGCAGCGATTCCTCGTAAGCGCGACCTGAGCCTTTGAGCGAACACCCGGGATAGTAGGAGAATTTTGTCATGGAACCCTCTCGTTAATGAGCTTTCTGGTGGGAGCCGTGGCCGCCGATGGCGTGTGCCTCCTCGGCGAAAACATGGTCGCGGTGCTTTTTTGCCGATTCCATCATGCGGGTCAGTTCGCCACGGTTCTCGATTTTCTCGACGCGGTAGGCGAAACGGCCGGTGCGCATCAAAGCCAGGCCGAGCCGCCACATGCCGAACGCGGCCTTGGGGTTGGTCTTGAGAAACAGTTTGGCGGCGAGGAAGTTTTCCGTCACGCGGCCGTTTTGATAGGCCATCTTGGTGAACTCCTGCGCCAGCACCGGGATCGTAAAGTGCTTGGGATAGATGCCTTCCTTGATGGCCCGCTGCTTGAGTTCGTAAATGATGTCCGTGATGCGGATCTGCCGCGGGCATTCGGCGGTGCAGGCATAGCAGGACGCGCAAAGCCAGATGGTGTGGCTTTGCAACACCTCGTTTTTGAAGTCCGACCGCGTCAGCGCCATCACCTGGCGCGGCGAGTAATCCATGTAGATGCTCAAGGGACAGACCCCGGAGCAGGTGCCGCACTGGATGCAGCTTTCCAGCTTTTCACAGCCGGGGACATCCATGACCTCACGGCCAAAGCCCACCACCCGATCCGCCTCGTATTTGATCGTGCGTTTGATTTCATTCATAGACAGGAACCCTTCCGCCAAGCCGGGGCTTCTGCGCCCCACCTGACGAAACACACCGCAGCCATTGCATCATGGCGTGGTTCGCCCCGGCCGGCCCGCTTGAACAATCAGCGAACCAGCGCGCCAACCACGCTTTGAACACCACCGAACATCTGGCAAGACCCGACAGGATGGGTTACGGGCAGATCTCTCGAATGAGAGGGTCGCCCGAGAGAACCTAGTGTCGGATGGTGTTCACGTTCTCACTAGTAGTGGATCTCAATTCGCCCGGCTCTCCCTTTCTTGGCGTTGATTTAGCATTAGTTGTGGACTGTTCGCGGTGCCGGGCGGTTCTACTCGGCGAAGCGCAACATTCACCCACCATCCCACTTCGCCCGGAACAGCCGGACATTCCCCCTGGCGAACGCCCCAGTCTTTAGCCTTGCGCTGGCCGACGCTTCCCCGAAACCTCCGCGCCGCGCATGTCGCAAATGCTTAAATCCTCGGGAGCCATGGGCGCCGCCACGCTGACCAGCCGCGTGCTGGGCATGGTGCGGGAGATGGTCTATGCCAACTTCATGGGCACCACCTGGGTGGCGAGCGCATTCGTCTTCGCCTTCCAGATTCCGAATCTTTTCCGCCGCCTGCTGGGCGAGGGCGCTCTGACCGCGTCGTTCATTCCCATCTTCAAGGAGAAGGAAAATCTTGAAGGCCACGACGCCATGTGGCGCGCGGCCAACGCGGTGATTTCCGGATTGATCGCCTTCACGGCGGCGGCCATCGCAATTACCGCCATTGGCCTCACCGTGGCGCTCTTGATCGGCGGGCAAGCTGATGCGGCCGGTCACCCTCGGTTTGCCGGGCGCACTCTCCTGATGCTGGAGTTGCTGCGCGTGATGCTGCCCTATTTGCTGTTCGTGTGCCTCGCGGCGGTGTTCATGGGCATGCTCAATTCGCGCGGGCATTTTTTTGTCCCGGCGATGGGCGCCACCCTGCTAAACGTGGTGATGATCGGCTCGGTGTTCTTGATCGCGCCGCGGATGGGCGACACGCTCGACAAACAGATTTTCGGCCTCGCCATCGGCATCCTGCTGGCGGGCATCGCACAGGCTGCGTTTCAACTGCCGCTGCTCAAACGCGATGGATTCCGCTTCGCGTGGATCTCCCCCTGGCGGGATGAAACCGTGCGGCGCGTCGTGCGTCAGATGGTGCCGGTGACCCTCGGCGTGGCTGCATATCAAATCAACGTGGTGCTGACGCAATGCCTGGCGTTCTGGGTCGCGGACCATGTGGTGGCATCCTTCCAGTACGCGGTGCGGCTGATGGAGCTGCCGCAGGGCGTCTTCGGCATCTCGCTCGCCACCTTCCTGCTGCCCACGCTTTCCGGGCTGGCGGTGGAGAAAAAGCACGCCGAGTTCCGCCAGACCCTCGGCCAGGGCATCGGCTATCTGGTTTTCCTGAATCTGCTCGCGTCGGTGCTGCTGACCGTGCTCGCCGAACCAATCATCCGCCTGCTGTTCCAGCGCGGCGAATTCGACGCCGCCTCCACCGCCCGTTCGGCGCTGGCGCTGGCGTGCCTGGCGCCGGGTCTGGTGGCCTTCTCCACGGTAAACGTCCTGGCGCGCGCCTTCTACGCGCTGGGCGACACCCGGACGCCGATGAGGGTGGGTGTGTTTTGTCTGCTGCTCAATCTGGCCATCGCGGCCGCGTTGGTGTTTCCCTTCGAGCAAGGCGGGCTGGGCCTCGCCAACTCGATCACCGCCGGCATCAATTTCGCGCTGCTTGCCTTTGCGCTGCGCAAGAAACTGAAGACGCTCGACTGGGCCGATTTGCGGCGCTGGCTGCCCGCGATGCTGGCGCTGACCGCGGCGGCGGGCGCCGTGGCGTGGTTCCTAGCGCATTGGTGGACCCGCTCGCTGGGCCACGCGAATCTCGGGTTGAAGCTGGGCGAGGTGTTCCTGCCGATGCTGGCGGCGACCCTCGTGTATCTGGGCGGAGCCCACCTCCTCGGAGTGCCTTATGCGCACGATCTCGGCGCCCTGCTGCCTGGACGGTTGCGGCGCCTCCTGGGAAAAATGGCCGGGCGATAAAGATTTTTCCACCGCGCACCAGCGACCGCCTTACTTCACCTCGAAGCTCACCCGGTTGCGCCGCAGGATGGTGCCGTCGCGGAAAGAGAGTTCGGAGAGGGCCTTGTTGTAGTCGGCCAGCGCGCGAATCTCGCTCACCTGCGTGGTCGTGAGATCGCGTTGCAACCGCAGCACGACGAAGGTGGTGCTCTTGCCGCTTTCGAGCTTCTTCCGTTCGGCGAGCAGCGCCGCCTCGGCAAAGACGCGCGCCTGCCGCGAAGCCTGCACGCGCTCCAGGCTCGATTGCGCGGTCTTGGTCGCGTCGTCGATGTCCACGATAATGTCCTGTTCCTTCTGCTTGAGGATCAGGAGCGCCTCCTTGACCTGAACCTTGGCGACCTTGTAATTGGCGCGCGCGGAGCGGCGGGTCAGCGGAAAGGAGAGCACACCGCCGACGCCCCAGTTCGGGTTCTCGTTGGCGGCAATACTCTGGTACGAATCACCCGCGGTCATCGCGAGTCCAGAGCGTCCATACGAGCCAGAGAGGTCAAGCGAGGGGAAGAGCTGGTTGTAATTGTACTTAAGCACAATGTTCTGCTTCTCAATCTCTGCCTTGAGTTGGAGATAATCCGGCCGCAGTTCCAAGCCGCTGGTCCAACTGTCAGCCAGATTAAAAATCACCGGAGAATCAGAGAGCGGATCGATCGTGTCCAACCGGACACTGTGCCATTCCTGATAGTTGTCGGTGAACAGGCGCTTGAGGGTGTTTTGCGCCAGCACGACCGAATTACTGGCCTGGATCAAATCCGCACGCGCCTGGGCCGCCTGCGCCTCCGCCTGCTTCTCATCCAACTCGGCCATCGTGCCGATTTCCACCTTGCGCTTGTTCTCCACCACGAGGCGATCAGCCAGTTCGAGGGCCAGTTGGAGGGCTTTCACATTTTCCCGGGTCGAGATCAAATCGTAGTAAGTCTGCTGGACCGAACGGACAGTGGCCATCACCTGATACTGCAGCGCCAGGTCCGACATCTTCACATTCTTCCTGTTCAACTGAATCGTCATCCGGCTCTGATCGATCCAGAAATCTTTCAGAAGCGGTTGAGTGACCTCCGCCAGCCTTGCGTAGCTCGAATACTGCGGATTGCGGTCCACGAGGACGAACTGGTTGAGATTGGTGTCGAATTGCGGCGTCTGCCCGGTCGTATGCTGCATGCCCGTACCCAGGCCGTAGCGCAATCCGGTGGGTGCGTACCCGGTGAACCCGGCGGAGAAATCACCCCATTGCGTGGTGTTGGGCGGCGTAGTGATGCCAACGGTGTTATTGAATCCTCCCGGGCGGGTGTCCTCATTGTGCGCCGCACCCGCGCGGAAGACCGGATCGTACACGCCGTAGCTGCCGAAGAGATTCAGCCGCGCGATGCTCGGATTGATGCGGCTGATCTGGAGGCCGAGGTTGTGCTGCAACGCCATCTGGATGCAGTCATCAAGCGAGATCGGACGGACGGCGCCGTTGGTCAGCGTCTGCGCCCTCGCGGAAATCGCGGCCAGCAATAACGCCAGCACCAACGGGAATACGGAAGTCAGTTGCATGTGGAACGGACGTTGATCGAGTTTCGGCATTTCGTCAAACAAAGGCATCATGCGTGAGCATCTCTAAATTGAGGGACAAGGCAACGACGGCACGCTCATGGGTAAAATTCGACAGCGCCGCGGGGCAACGCGCGCCGCGCTTCACCCTGCAGTCGCTGACGCCCGGCGCAACCGATCCGCCACGCCGTGCCATTCCGGCGTCTCGGGCACCGCCTCCACCAGGATCCAGTCCGCGCCGACCGCATCGCATCGGTGCAACTCCGCGTAGAGCGCCCGCGCGAACGCCTCGGCGTCGTGTGGAATCACGCTCACGCCGGCGAATCCCCCGCCCAACGGGATGCGCGTGTGCGCCACGACTTGAGTGCGTGCCGGCACCAAGCCCTCGGCCGTCATCCGGGCACGCAACGCCAGTTCATCCGCCCAAGGCCACACCAGCAGCCGCGCCTTGGGCGCGTAGTGCCGCGGCAATTGTCCCGGACTGCGCAGCGCCCCGACGACGACGTCTTCACCCGTTGCCACCCGCCCGACCACCGCGCGCAAGGATTCGGGCGAAATGATGCCCGGCCGCAAGAGCCGCGTCGGCGAGGAGGTCACATCGATCACGGAAGATTCAATGCCCACCTGCGCCGCACCGCCATCGACAATCAGCGGAATCTTTCCACCAAGATTCCTCCACACATGCCCGGCCGTGGTGGGGGAGATTTCGTTCGATGGATTTGCGCTCGGCGCCGCCAGCGGAAAGCCGCACGCGCGAATCACCGCCTGAATCAGCGGATGGCTGGGCCAGCGCACGCCCACTGTCGGCCCGCCCGCCGTCACCACCTCGGGAATTTCCTCGGCGCGCGGCAACACCAACGTCAACGGTCCCGGCCAGAACGCGCGACTCAATCTGGCCGCAGCGTCAGGCCACGACGAGGCGCACCGCCGCGCCATCGCCTCGTCGGCCACATGAACAATGATCGGATTGTGCGCCGGCCGGCCTTTGACGGCAAAAATGCGGCGCACCGCCGCTTCATCCAGCGCATTGGCGGCCAGGCCATAAACCGTCTCCGTGGGCAACGCCACCACCTCGCCTGTCCGCAGCAATTCCACCGCGCGCCGCACCGCCGCCTCAAAAAGAGCGGGCGTGTGCGTCGGGAGTAATTCGGTTTTCAGAATCGCTGGCATCAGTCGGATGAAACGCATTGCAATGCACGGCGGCAGGGAGTTCAAGCCTTAGCTGGCTGCGCGCAGGAACGCCCGGCCCACTTCCACCTGGCTGGCACCATGAAAGGTATCGCGCGGGGCCGACCCGATGGGCTGGCGGGCTGTCACGCGAGTCTGAACGTCTGAACGTCTGAACGGTCTGGTCGGCGGCGAAGGTGGCGACGGCTAATCCCTGAAGCCCGTTCATCAGGCGGACGGGAGATTCTTGATGCAAATCGCCGGGGCTTCCCGTATGACAATTCGCACGCCGATGAATCCCCTAGAACAAGGTTTCCTGTCCAAACGTCTGGAATGGATGCTCCACCGCTCCATTCGCCTCGCTGGCTTGCAAGCCGTGGCCGGCATCGAAACCTCCGGCGCCGCGCACATGATCTGGATTGCCCCCTCCGAAAAGGACCACGACAACGCCGCGCTCGAAAAGCGCCTCTGGGCCGCCGCTGATCAATTTCGCGCCAACTCCGCCTCCGACATCCGCTCCTCTGAACAGGAACTCCGCCGCCAGCTCGCGCCATAGGACTTACTGACAAGACCTTGGGATGGGCTACCAGAAGACGCTTGGTCCCAACCCGCACGGGTAGGGCGCGTCTGTCCCCCAGCGCGCCGTCGGGTTGGCCGGGAGTGGTTCGCGGCGCGCTGGGACAGACGCGCCCTACCCAGCCCGGGTGTCGTCCATCCCACTGCCTGGGCAGTATGTCCCTCGAAACCACACTCACCGACATCACGGCCCGCCTCCGCCAAGGAAAGTTCCCCAACGAACAGGCGATTTCTCAAGGCGTGGTCCTCCGCGTGTTTCAAGAACTCGGCTGGGACACCTGGGATACCACTGTCGTCTGGCCCGAATATCAAACCGGCGAAGGTCGTGCCGATTTCGCGCTGTGCCACCCACCCTCGAAGCCTGCGGTATTCACCGAAGTCAAACAGCCCGGCAAAGCCGAGGATGCAGTGCGCCAGGCTCTCGAATACGCTTTCCATGCGGGCGTTCCCTTCGTCGTGCTGACCGACGGCCGAACCTGGAGTTTCTACTTGCCCGCCGAGCAAGGCAGCTAGGAGGACCGGCGCGTTTACAAGCTCGACCTTTACGAGCGTCCGGCTGCCGAGGCTGGCGAAATCCTCCGCCGCTACCTTGAACGGAGCAGGGTGGAATCCGGCGAAGCACTCGAAGCCGCCCGAAAGGAATACCGCAGCCGCAACCGACGCTCGCAGGCCAAAGCCGCCATCCCGGAGGCGTGGCGGGAGTTGGTGGAGAAGGGCGACGAACTCCTCGTGGACTTGTTGACGAGCGCCGTCGAGTCAAAGGCGGGCGTTCGGCCTGACGCTGACGACGTCGCCGAGTATCTGGCCGGTTTGAGTAAGCCGGTCTTTGTTGAAACGCAGCGGCCCGGCGCAACCCAGCCGAGCACCGGGGAATCCCTTCGCCCGATTATCTCGCGTCCGGTCACAGAATCGTCTCGAAGCGGCAAACTGGTTCTCCGTGGCAAGGCGCACCCATACCACAACGCCAAGGACGCCATGGTGATCGCCCTTCGAGAACTCGCGCAGGGCGATGACTCCTTTCTCGAACGCTGCTCCCAGCATCCGGACGCGCAAGGGCGCAAGCGGCGCTACCTCGCCCGGACGCCGGAAGAGCTTTATCCTGATCGTGAGGATCTCCGCGACATGCGGGAGACATTGCCGGGCGGCTGGCTGGTTGCCACGAACCTGAACAACGTCCTCAAGAAGACCATCATCCGCCTCGCCGCTGAGGTGGCGGGGCTGAAGTTCGGCAAGGACGTGGTGGTGGAGTTTTGAGCGACGACAGATGGCCCGCATGATCAGCCACCCACAATTCATCCAAATCCATTGCTTCCGCCGGACGCGCCACCCGCTGCAGCCGCGTCTGCTGTCGGGGCAGGTCAACCTCAAGGAGAACTGAGCCATGAACCCGCCTCCACAAGAGCCGCAGCCAATCGACCCGGAGGCCATCAGTGCCAAAATCGTCGAAGGGCAAGATGAGCTTGTGCGAAAAACCGATGCGCTCGTCGCAACCGTAGATGCCGAATACGCATTTCAGGCGCTTGTGACTTCCCACCTCTTCAGGCTTGGCAAAGGCTACACTGAGGCTGAGCACGGCCCTATTCCGGCGCTTGTCGAACTTGCAGCCTTTCACCTCTATCCTCGTTTTGGGCAGGGTGGCCCACGCGACCCTGGTCAGATTCAAGCGATAATCGACGCGCTCACCGAACAAAACCAGTTCCGTGGCTTGGCGACGGCGTTCAGCGTGGACCGCACAGACCCAGAGCTTGCGTCGCTCCAGGTTCATCTCCGCCTCTACGCAGAATCTGTCCGTGGCAGTTCGTATCCTCCTCAAACCCGTCGCCGGATAGAACAAATCCAAGGTCCGTTCGACGGATGGTTTGGCACTAAGGCTGGAATCGGTCCTGTCCGCGCCCTCGAAATCCTCGACGCCTTTGAGAAAGCTGGGAACGACAATTTCAAAGCCCACCGTGAGACATTCCAAAGCATCCAGACAAGGATGAAGGCCCTTGCCAAACGGCTTGGCAAGAAATCACAGGCCGCTGGGATGGCTGAGCAAACCGAGCTTGAGCGCAAGGCTCTTGGCGACGAGTTCGCGCGCTTCATTGATGAAATGCCGTTGATGATCCCGCCTTCGTTTGACCAGATCGCAAAGACTGTCGCTGGGCTTTCACGAGAGGAATGGAACGCTTTGCGGGAGTTGATTGGACTCACACCCGAGTCGCGGCAGAAGATCCAGTATCCGCGTGATGTCAAGGACAGGCCGGTCTATTACCTCAGCGGCGACCGCTTAATCTTCATCGACATTTCCTCGGTTTACGACGCGCTGTTCGATGCTTTCGATAGGCTTACGCGCACTGACCTCCCTTTCCGGGACAAGCGTTACGTGCCAAACCTGTCGCATTGGATGGAGGGAGAGGTTTGCGATTTCCTCCTGCGACTGTTTCCATCAAGCGCGGTTTACCGACAGTTGACCTATCCCGACCCTGACAAACCGGGGAGCGAGACTGAGTTGGACGCTGCTGTGGTTTGGGGGCAGTTCCTCGTCCTTGTCGAAGTGAAGGGCAAGCAATTCAGAGCAAGGTCGCGTGTTGGTGACCCGTCCCGGTTGCGAGATGACCTGAAGGACAGCATCGAGGAGGCGTTTGAGCAGGCGCAGCGAGCAACGCGATTCATTGAAGCGAACGCAACGGCAACTTTCGTTGAGAAGGGAACGGCGCGTAAACTGGTTGTTCAGAAGGACGCGGTGCGTAGAATTTTCCCGTTATCAGTCACGCTGCATCATTTCGGAGGGCTGGCCACGCAGTTGGCCTTGCTCAAGAGGATCGGGCTTTTCAAGGATTCGGCTTACCCGTGGTCAGTCTCACTCGCGGACCTCGACCTCATCACCCGATTCGCAGGCAGTCCTGATGTTTTCCTTCATTACGTTCAGCGCCGGCTAGACCTACAGCGTAGCGAGAAGAACATCATGGGTGATGAGTTGGATGTGTTCGGGTTGTATCTCGACACGCGCCTGCATCCATCGCAGTTCTGGGAGCGCAAAGACGATGACGGCAAGGCGTTCACGCTGCTCCACTTGTCCGGCGGCTCGGAAAGATTCGACGAGTGGTTTCAGGCAGAACAGGGCGTTCGTGATGAGCGACCGGATATTCGGCTAAAACTGCCGCCGAAGTTCTCGGCGATAATCGACGAGTTGAGGCGACGCGATGACGACGGCGCGAGGTGGATCGCATTTGCCCTGCTCGGCCTCTCTCAGGACGCTGTTTCGAGAATTGAAGGCGACCTCGACAACCTCAGAAAGCAGGCGAGACCAGACGGGCGATTCCTGCGGGTAACATTCAACGACAGCGGTCTTGTCGTGTCCATTGTGGCTGCGCGCGGCTTGGCAACCGATGAACTGCGTCGGCACACAGCATTCCGCGCCAGCATTGAGAAATACCGACTGAAAGCCAGCACGTCAGTTGCGCTGGGCATCGACGCTGGCGACACGACGAAGCCTTTCGACTTTGCGTTCTGGGTGGAAGGTCCGTGGGAAGCAGATCCGGTCTTGGATGAGGCTTTGGAAAAGGAACGTCCGAAAGCGATGCCGGGTCAGAAGCTACCTGGACGAAACGACCCCTGCACCTGCGGGAGCGGGAAGAAGTTCAAGAAGTGTTGCCTTGGGAAAATCACGGTCCTACCTGGCTGACCTGTCGCAATGACTGACGCTTAAACTGTATGGAAATCGCTGACGCAAAACCTGAAAACATCCCCTCGAAGTTGTGGTCATTGATGGCCGCGTTCCAGTCGTCGCCATTTCACGTAGCGCCTGAGCGCGAGGCGGAAATGGTCCACCTGCGAGACAAGTATGGCATTCGGATTCAGTTGAAGGCGGACGCCAAGGATTGGCTGTTCGAGGAGTTCCGCATTTTTGAACTCAACCGCATTTTTGTTGGGCTGCGTTCTCTCGAACGGCTTTGGGCTTATTGCTACGCCTACACGGCCATCACCACTGAACTCCAAAAAGCGGGCGGCGCATTCGCCGCCATCGAGAACCCGGCAGAATATCAACTCGCATTCAAACTGCTGGATTGGGCCAGCCAAGAGAAGCTTGCAGACCGCGAGGGGGAGTGGCCGGACATGCTGCCCGACCCATCACATGCCGGTGGTTTGGAGCACGTAAAAGCCGCCAACCATTTCTTTCTGATGACTTCCGGCCGATTGTTGTTGCACGAGTTTGCTCACACCGTCCTTGAGCACCACACCGCACAAGGCACTTCACCGGAGATTCTGAAGCGGGAGGAGTTTGAGGCCGATGCGTGGATGCTGGACAAATGGCGAGCCTACAAGGCCGGGCTGAGGGTGCGCAGCTTACTGCCGCCCGAGGCCATCACCGCCGCCGTGGATGAATTGACCCGCGACTGCTCGGCCATGAGCCGGTTTTCGGAACAGGTGAACTTGAAAACGAATTGAACAAAACCATGATGACTCTTCGCCAACTTGCCGCTGAACCGCCCACGATGCCCACGCGCACGGCTTGGTATCTCGCCGACCTCGGCGAGGCGCGCGGCAAGCAGGAGTTGTTCACCCGGCAGTCGCCGCAAAAACTGAAACTGCTTCGCGAACACGCCCTCATCGAAAGTGCCGTGTCCTCCAACCGCATTGAAGGCGTCGAGGTGGAGAAATCTCGCGTTGGCACGTTGATGTTCGGCAAGCCCACGCTGCGCGACCGTGACGAGGAGGAAGTGCGCGCTTATCGCGACGCGCTGAAACTTATTCACGAGAGCGGCGCGCAACTTTCCATCTCCGAAGCCACCATCAAGAAGCTTCACAAGCTATGTCGCGGCCAAATCTGGGATGCGGGCGCATACAAGGAGAAGGACGTGGACATCATCCAGACTTACGCGGATGGCCGTAGCCGCGTTCGTTTCAAAACCGTCCCAGCCAAACAGACACCCAAGGCGATGGCGGAGATGGTCGAGCTCTGGCAGCGCGGGGTGCGGGAAAAATGGGTTCATCCGCTGGTGCTGGCCGCCGCGCTGAATCTGGATTTCCTTTGCATCCATCCGTTCCGTGATGGCAATGGCCGCGCCTCGCGCCTGCTGTTTTTGCTCGCCTGCTACCATTGCGGGCGAGGCCGGGCGTTACATCAGCCTCGAACGCATCATTGAGGACAACAAGGAGCGTTACTACGAAGTCTTGGAACAAAGCTCCCAGCGCTGGCACGAAGGTAAACACGACCCGTGGCCGGCCATGAACTTTCTGCTCTTCGTCCTGACGCAGGCGTGCAAGGAATTCGAGCAGCGCGTCGGACAGCTCAAATCGCCACGCGGCGAAAAGACTGCGGCGGTGCTGGCGGCGGTGGAACGCCAAATCAGCACCTTTCGCGTGGCGGACTTGCAGACTGGATGCCCCGGCGTCGGTCTGGATTTGATCCGCCGAGTTCTGGCCCGGCTGCAAAAGGAAAAGAAGATCAAGTCTCTCGGCACAGGCCGAGGCGCAAAATGGGAGAAAACCGGAAACTAGGTATTAACCCGGAAACTAGGTATTAAACTGCGTATTGGAATCCCCCGTGAGCGCGCACGCCTACACCGAAGACCCGCAAGCGTAGCGCACCCTCACCCGGCCTCTCCCACGGGGAGAGGGGATCGAGCAGCCCGCCATCGGGTTGTTTGCGGAGTATTCGGCAAGGCCGAACCCTCATCCCCGTCCCTTCTCCCAGTGGGAGAAGGGTGGCCGTCAGGCCGGATTGAGGGTGCGAAGCTTGACCGATACTTGACTGACACTTGACCCATGATTGACCCATTGGCAGACTGTGCCGCATGAGTTACCAACCGCAATTCACCATCACGTCCGCCCTGCTGACGCGGGTGGAAAGCATCGCCGCCCTGCGGGAGCGCATCCAGGGCGCGGCGGTGCAAGTGCCGTGGATTCCCGCGCTGCAAAAGGACACGCGGGCGCGCAATACTCACAGTTCAACCGCCATCGAGGGCAATCCGCTGACGCTGGAGGAAGTTCGCGCCTTGGAGGAGGGGACGACCGTGGCTGCGCCGGTGCGGGCGCGACGCGAGGTGCTGAATTATTTTGCGGCGCTCCGTCATGTCGAGGAGCAGGCGACGAAGAAGCGGCTGACGCACGAAGACATTTTCCGGTTGCACGCCATCATCGCGGGCGAGGTGATGGACCAGGGCGAGGCTGGGCGCTACCGGACGATGCGGGTGCGGGTGGGCCAGTTCGTGCCGCCGCCGCCGGAGGAGGTCTCGGGCCTGATGTTCGAGTTGCTGGAGTGGTGGAACAGGGAAGCGCCGGGGCTTTCGCCGGTGTTGAGTTCAGCCATCGTGCATCATCGCTTCGAGACGATTCATCCGTTCGCGGACGGCAACGGGCGCGCGGGCCGGGCGCTGGCGTTGTGGGAGCTTTACCGGCGCGGGTTTGATTCGCACCACATCTTCGCGGTGGATGAATTCTACTGGGAGGACCGCCCGCGCTATTACGCGGCGCTCGATGCGGTGCGACGCGAGGGCGACGACCTGACTTCGTGGCTGGAGTATTGCGCCGAGGGTTTGCGGCAAACACTGCAGCGGGTGTGGGAACGCATGGGGCAGCTCTCCGTTTCGGCGGCGCGCGAGAAAGTGATTCTGCGTCCGCGTCAGGAGCAGTTGCTCAAACTGCTCGGCAAGAGCGGCGGCATGTCACCATCCGAACTCTGGGCGGCGCTGAAAGTGTCCAAGCAAGGCGCGATGGATTTGCTGCGTCCACTGGTGAAAGCGGGGTTGGTCAAGCGCGTCGGCACATTGAAAACCGGGCGTTACGTTTTGAAATGAGCGCGCACGCCTACACCGAAGACCAGCTTGTCGAGCAGCCCGTCATCGGGTTGTTTGCGGAGCAAGTGGCGTTGCCACACCCTCATCCCCGGCCCTTCTCCCAGTGGGAGAAGGGTGGCCGTCAGGCCGGGTTGAGGGTGCGCAGCTTGGTGGTATGGGTGTCCCGGTTGCGCGCGGCGTTGGAGCGGCTGAATCCCGCGCTGCCGCCCGAGGCCATCACCGCCGCCGTGGACGAATTGACCCGCGACCGTTCGGCCATGAGCCTGAAAACGACGAAAGCAAAGAGACAGGCCAGAGCCAGGTTTGCTCCGTAAAGTGCCCATCAGCGTGGTCCCGGCCACATCGACAACAACGTCCTGCGCCCGAAAATGCTGGGAAATCCCTGCCGCTGTGCCGCGCAAATTACATTTCCAGAGGATCTTCCATCGGCCTCCACCGGAAAAAGCATATCTGGCGACAGCCGTCGCGAGGACGATTTCATTTGATCGCGGGGTCGCGAGGGAAATTTCTTCCCAGCGATCTCGTGAAAGTGGAGGCGCGACGAACTTTTCATGACCACTTTTTTTCAAAAGTGGACGTGCGTCCCTGCCGGTTTCCGTCGCCGCAACGAACCGATCAGGGCGCGGCTTTTTTGGTCTCGGCGTGATTCAGGAGGTAGGCGCGCCGCTGGTCGGCAAAGCTCTTGAGGCTGTTCACCTGGCCCGGGCCGCTCCCGGTTCCACTCACGGAATCGCCAGCCACGCCTTTCTCGAAAGCCTCGAATGACGAGAGCTTGCGCGTGTCGGCCTTCACAGCGTCGGCAATGAGAGCCTGATACTGCTGCACCCGCGGGCCGAGATTCTTCCAATCGAGCCACGTCTCCGCGATCTCGCGCACGTAGCCAAGGTAGCGCGCGCGCAGCGACGGCACGGCCAGCAGCTTCGAGATGAGCGGTTTGTTCGCATCGTTGGCCGCGACGAGCGGATCGAGTTCGACACCATTGACCCGGGGCGCGCCGCCGAATCCGGCACCTCCCGGACCGCGTTGGCCACCGCGTCCGCCCTGCCCTCCCCCGGGGCCGCCGAAGGACGGAGCGGGCAGAGCCGCGTTCAGTCCGGCCCGGAGCTGCTCTTCCTGCAACGCCCCGCTCTTGTCCGCGTCCCACTGACCAAACCATTTCGCGAAAGTGCCTTTCAGTTCCGCTCGTGCGAGCGAGCCGTCCTTGTTCGCATCCACGGCGCCGAAAAGCCCCGGTCCGATGAACATGGCGGGACCAAATCCGCCGCGCCCGCCGCGCGCTCCCTGGCCACCGCCCGCCGCCTGACCTCCCTGCGGGCCAAAGCCTCCCATGCCCGGCGGAGGCGGCAGGACGTCGCCCAGTCCGGCGATGAATTGCTCCTGCGTCAGTTTGCCGGCCTTGTCCGGATCGAGCTTGTCGAACCACGCATCCGCCAGCGCGGCGAATTCGTCTTGAGAGAGCTTGCCGTCATCATTCTTGTCCGCCTGATCGAGGAATTGCATCGCGAAAATCATCCCGGGATCAAACCCGCCCGGTCCGCCAGGCAGGCTGAAAGTTTCATTCGCATCGTACGGGAGCACATGAAATCGACCGTTCTCGTCCTGATAAATGTCGTAGTCGCTGGTGCGCACCCAATAGCCATCGTTGTTGATGAGCGCGTTTTCGAGGGCGAGGAACTTCAGCGCGCCGTCGATGTCGAGCAATGGAGAGAGCGCCGCCTCCAGCTTGTCCGGCGGCGTTTGATTGAGCACTTTGCAGAGTTGGATGAAATCCGCCCACGACTTGTCGTCGTCCTTCGATTTGATTTCGTAGTTCTTCTTGTAGGCCACCGGATCGTCGCCGAGGTAGGCGAGGCCGCCCTGGCCATTGGGCCGACCGGGCACCTTCCAGCGCGCGCCCTTCTTGGTGTCGAACCATTCCTTCACGAAATCCTTGTTGAACTGCTGCACGTTCACATACACGCCCCAGCTTTCGCCGTTGATGACCAGCCGCACGATATTCGCCTTGGGCGCCGGCACGTAGGCGCGGGCGATGTCGTAGTAGAGCACCGCGCGCAGGAAGGTGGGATCGCCGTGAGAATTGAGCAGGTTCAGGGTGCGGTAACCGTCGAGGTCCTGCTTCTCGTTGGCGAAGTCGAGCGCGAGATTGAGCGAACGCTTCTGTCCGGTGCCGAGCATCATGTAGGACGACGCGCCGCGGAAATGGACGCCGACGTCGGGGTGCGACTTGCCATCGACGATCAGCCTGGCGGGCACCTCGACATCCGTGTTGTGGAAATCCTCCAGTTCCTTTTCCCAATCGGCATTTTCAAATTCGAGGAAGAACGTGCGCAGCACATTGGAGGCGTAAAGCGAATTGGCCGGATACGATTTCACCTCGGCTGTCGTGACGCGCGGGCCGGGCTTGGCCGCTTCCGCCCTTTCGCCGGGAGGACCAAACCTGCCGCGTCGTCCACCCGGACCGCCGCCGCGCCGGTTGTTGCCCTGCTTGTTCAAGGATTCGCGCGCGGCCTTGCGCTCGGCGTTGTTGAGCCGTTTGTCGCCGTCCTTGTCGAACTGCGTGACCAACTTCGTTTCCGGCTGGTTCATTCCTCCGAAGCCACCGGGCATGAAACCGCCCGGGCCACCCGCGGGCGGCGGTCCATCGAAGCCGGGCGGCCCACCGGGGGGCGGCGGATCATTCGGCGCCTGGGCGAGAGCAGCGGTGACGCCGCCAAGCAGCAGGACGAGGATACCGAGGCGAAGAGTCGAGTTGTTCCATTCCATAAAGCTCAATTCAGTGTGTCGTTTTCATTTAGTCATGCGCAAAGCACAACGAGAATCCGCAATGATCGTTCGTGCCAGCGAGGCTGGCTTGACGTTGACCGCCTGTCCAAATCGCCCTTCGTGTTCGGGCGCCTCTCGACACTGCCCCCGAAGGCAACCGGGTTGGAGCGCGACGTTTACGTCGCTTCATCGTTCGAGAGACCGTCCGCCAATGTTGCCAACACCCATCGAACGCTGAAGCGGCCTCAAGGCCGCGCGCCGGGGGCAGTGCGCGGATGCGCCCTTCGTGTTCCCACGTTTGCCTTCCCGCTGGCGAACGAGACCGACGAAGTTCATTCTGCCGCTGCGATGAACACATCACCCTCATCGACTCCATGCAAACGAGTCTGCCCGGTCTGCGATGCGGAGACGGCGGCACCGCTTTGGGTGAAGGGCGAACTTCACGTCGTGAAATGTCATCGCTGCGGCATGGGCTATGCGCGTCCGGTGCCCGAAAAGCTTGCCGACGGACGATTCTACAACGAGCGCGGCGAATCGTTCTATCTCTCGCCGGCCAAGCTGGAAAGCGACTACGCGCCCGTGCGATTCGCTCGTGAACTAAGAATGTTCCGCGAGTTCTGCGCGCGCGGTCGGGTGCTGGATGTCGGCTGCTCGACCGGCGCGTTTCTCCACAACCTCCAGGCACGCTGGCCCGGCGACTACACGACGTTGGGCCACGATGTCACGGAGGCCGCGCTGCTCCACGCTGAAAGCCACGGCATCTCCGTGCGGCGCGGCTCATTGCTGGATCTCGATCTTGGAGAAGGGCGCTTTGATGCCATCACCTTCTGGGCTGTGCTGGAGCACCTCGTCGAGCCGCGCCGATTCCTTGGCAAAGCGGCCGATCTGCTGCGGCCGGGCGGCCATTGTTTTATTCTGGTGCCCAACCTTGGCTCGCTCGCCATGCGGCTGCTCGGAGCGCGTTATCGCTACGTGATGCCGGATCATGTGAATTACTTTTCGCGCGCGACTCTGGACTCTTTCGCGGCAACGGAATCCCGCTTCGAACTTGTCACGCGCCGCTCCACTCATTTCAACCCGGTGGTCATCTGGCAGGATTGGCGTCGCGCCCCGGAACGGGTTCCCGACGTCGAGCGCGCGGCTTTGCTCAAGCGAACGACTGCCTGGAAGCAAAGTCGGACCCTGGCGCTGGCCCGTCCGTTTTACGCCGCCGCCGAAGGGATGCTGCGCCGGCTGTGCCTGGCCGACAATCTCGTCGTGGTGCTCCGCCGGCGCTGATCGCTCCGGATATTTTCTTGCTCCGCCGCGATACCTTTGCCGAAATGGGCCAGTCATTCGCACTAAAGCCTCCGGCGGAAAAGCGCGCTCGAACTTATCGAGCCCAAGGCCGGTGACGGATGGCGGGATTCAATGAACGCACGTAATCGCAGGTTCTGGGACCGGGAAATCGAAACGCTCAAGCGCCGCGCGCTGGAGCAGCTTCAGTTGAAGCGGCTGCAGGACACGGTCCGCCGCGTGGCGAAACGCGTTCCTTTCTACGAGCAGAAGTTCGCCGAGTCGGGATTGAAACCCGGAGCCATCAGATCCGTGGCCGATCTGCACCGCCTCCCATTCACCACCAGCGCCGACCTGCGTGCGACTTATCCCGCCGGGATGGTGGCCACGCCGGACAAGGTCATGCGCCTGCACACTTCCAGCGGCACCACCGGGAAACCGAAGGCGATTTTCTTTTCACGGCGCGACATCGACAACTCCGCCGAACTCATCGCGCGCTCGCTCATCATGACGGGCACCACCGACGAGGACGTGTTGCAAAACATGATGACCTACGGCCTGTTTACCGGCGCGCTGGTCATGCACTACGGCGCGGAGAAGATTGGGATGCTGGTCATTCCCGCCGGGCCGGGTAATTCCGAGAAGCAACTGCTGCTGATGCAGGATTTTCGCAGCACGGTCTTTCACACCACGCCCAGCTACGCCTTGTATTTCGCCGACTTTCTCGAGAAGCACGGCATCGATCCGCGCCAGCATCTGGCGCTGCGCAAGGGCTTCGTCGGCGCCGAGCCTTACACCGAGGAGACTCGCCGCAAGATCGAACAGGCCTACGGCATCGACATCTACAACTCCTACGGCCTTTCCGAGATGAACGGTCCCGGCGTCGCCTTTGAGTGCGAGCACAAGGACGGCATGCACCTGTGGGAAGATCATTTCCTGATGGAAATCGTGGATCCCAAGACCAGCGAGCCGGTGCCGGACGGCCGCCCTGGCGAACTCGTGCTGACCACGTTGTGCCGCGAGGCCATGCCCATCCTGCGCTACCGCACGCGCGACATCACCGCGATCCTTCCCGAACCGTGCACCTGCGGACGCACGCATCGCCGGATCCAGCGCATCACCGGCCGCAGCGACGACATGCTGATTGTCCGCGGTGTGAATCTTTACCCGCAGCAGATCGAGCGAGTGCTCATGGGCATCCCGGAACTGGGACGCAACTATCTCATCGAACTCGAAGGACTCGATGAAATGACGGTGAAGGTCGAGCTCGGCGAGGGCAGCTTCACCGGCAAGGTGGAGCAACTGGTCAGCCTGCAAAACCATGTGATCGAGCGGTTGCGCGCCGAGATCCTCACCAAACCGAAAGTCGAACTGGTCGCGCCCGGCTCGCTGCCCGCCAGCGAGGGCAAGGCCAAGCGCGTGATCGACCATCGCAAACTCTGATCACCACATCTCAACCAGGAACCATCATGAACGCCGTCAAACTCGTCACTGTGTTCGGAGAAAACCGTTTGGGCTGGATGGCGCGCATCACGCGCGCGCTGGCGGATGCCGGCGTCAACATTCGCTGGGTCACCATCGCCACCTCGGGCGCCTTCGGAGTGATCAAGCTGCTGGTGGATAAAAGCAACGACGCAGTTCGCGCGCTGCAAAAAGAAGGCTTTCCTGTGTCGCTGCTCGACGTGCTCGCGGTCGAGGTGGCGGACAAACCTGGAGCGCTGCACAGCATCACCGAGTTACTCGCCAAGCATCGCATCAACGTCGAAAACTCCTCGGGATTCGTCACCCAGACGCACCAGAAAGCCGTACTGCTGCTGGAAATCACCGACCTCGACCACGCCCGCGAGGCGTTGACCAAGCACGGGCTTCATCTCCTCTCGCAAGAGGAAGTGCTGGTGATTTGAACTGGACGCGGAAGTCCCGCCTTTCAAGATTTCCGCGGCGGGCCGCCAAATGGGTTGCTCCCGCGTGACGGATCGGGTGAATCATCCTCATCCGATGCCCCGGACGGAGTTGCCGCGGGCTCGGGTTGAAACGGATTCTTTCCCTTCACGACAGCGCCGGCGCGCAGAGGCAGGTATGTGATCGGCAGGATCAGAAAGACCCACGCCACGACCACGTGCAGCCCGGCCAGCACCAGAAACTCGATCAGGCCCAGCACTCCGAGACCATAGAGCACGAGGCCGGTGAGCAGAAAAAGCGCGGGGGGCATGAGCGCCGCGCCGGCCAGGCGCCAGCACGCTGCGAGGCTGGCTTCGCGTTCGCGGAAAAACACCAGTCCCTTGATGAACGGGGCATAAATTGTGGCCAGAAGTGTCCACACCACCATCAACCCGATCACGGTGCTGGCAGCGGTCATCCAGAGCACATGCGGCTTCCACGCCTCCCAAAACGCCAGCATGCTGGTGCGGGAAAAATCAACCTGCCACGAGGCGGGATACGGCGAGACGTGGCAACCGAAGAGCGAACAGAGACGAAACTCGCGCGCACGGCATTCCACCACCACATCGGCAGAAACCGTGGCCGTGACCCGATTGCGGGTGTCGAGCACCACGCCGAGGAAACGATTCATCGCGAGCGGCTCCGGTAATTCATAGGGCGTCCTGAGCTGTCGCGCCTGGAGCGATCCCGTTTCGGGCAACGCTTCGATGGCCTGGCGCACGACCGGAAACCAGGCGCTTGAGAAGAACCACAGCACCGCCAGCGCGGAGACAAAGGCGACGATGAGTTGGATGGTGAAGAGCCGGCCCGCTGGCACCTGCGCGATGTGGGCGATGCCACGCGGCGTAAACGGCTGCCACGCCACGGGTGGCTTCTTCTCCGCGAGAGTCGGTACTGGCGTGACGTCCGCGGCCTGCTTGGCTTCGTCAGGCGCCATTGGACGGAATTATTCCTGTGGGGGTGGCGGCTGCGGTTGGCCCGGCTGCCCCTGCTGCCCTTGCTGGGGCGGCGGCACCACGACCACATTGATCGGGTAGCGCACCTTCATCACATTATCGACCAGCACCTCGACCCAATACGGGCCGGGTTGGCCGAATTCAACGCCGCCAAAAAAAGTCACCGTGGTCGCGTTGACGCCGGGATCACGCATGCCAAATTTCACCTCGCTCTTGCGCAGCACCGTGGTCTGATCCGGCCCGAGCAGGCGCACGTTCTCATGGAACACGCCCACGCCGGAGGTCCAGCGGTTGAACACGCAGAGCTTGCCGGCGGTGACGGGCAGTTGCGGCACGCGCACGACGTCGATGACGCCGACGAGGAAAAAGTTGCCATTGGCTTCCTGGCGGACTTCTTCGCAAAACAGGGAGCATTGGAGATCGGGGAGGATTCGGGTGGGCTGCATGGTGAGTTGGGAGAGTCGGGTGATTTCAGGCGGCAGCCATCTCGGCGGCACGCACGGTGTTTTGCATCAACATCGCGATGGTCATCGGTCCCACGCCGCCGGGATTCGGCGTGATGCGTCCGGCCACTGGCTGAAGACGCGCAAAATCGACATCACCCACCAACCGCGTGCCGTCCTTGCCGGCCGGATCCTTGATGCGGTTGACGCCGACATCGATGACCACCGCGCCCGGGCGCACCATGTCGGACTTCACAAACTCCGGCACGCCGATCGCCGCGATGAGGATGTCCGCGCGCCGGCAATGCGCCGCGATGTCGCGCGTGCGCGAATGGCAAATCGTCACGGTGCTGTTGGCGTGCTTCGCTTTCTGGCAGAGGATCGCCGCCATCGGTTTGCCGACGATATCGCCGCGGCCGAGGATCACCACCTCCGCACCGTCGGTGGCAATGCTGCTCCGGATGAGCAATTGCTGAACGCCCCCCGGCGTACAGGGAACAAAGCCGGTCGGATCGCCCAGCATCAGCTTGCCGACGTTGGCGGGATGGAATCCGTCCACATCTTTATCCGGTCGGACTGTGGAGAAAACCCTGGCGGCACTGATGTGAGATGGCACGGGCGCCTGGACCAGAATGCCATGAACCGATTTGTCGGCATTGAGTTTCTCGATCAGTTGCAGAAGATCCGCCTCGGAAGTTGTGCTGGCGAGGACATGCGTCTGGGAATGAAGGCCGAGACGCGCGCACGTCTTTTCCTTCATGCCGACATACACTTTCGAGGCGGGGTCTTCACCGACACGCACGAAAGAGAGGCCGGGCTGGATTCCACGCGCCTTGAGCGTGGCGATGCGCTGGATGGTTTCCGCGTGGATCTGTTCAGCGATGGCCCGCCCGTCGATGAGATTCGACGCGGACATCACTCGACCACCCGGAGCGTGTCGATGGTGAGGACCGGCGTGCGCCAGCGCTCGTCGAGCGATTCCTCGCCATTGACGATCACGCGCTGGCCCTTGAAATCCTTGAGCACAAGATTGGTCGAAGGGCTGAAGATGTAATTCATCACCTGCTTGTTATCCATGCTCTCGAGCACGAAGTAGGTGGGCGCCTGAATGCTGACGCTGCGCTTGACGACGCCCTCGCGCGTGACAAAACGCTTGACCCAGATTTCCTCTTCGGGCGGAACGGGCTTGACCGTCGCAGGCGCAGCCGGCACCGGCGCAACAATCGCCGCGGGCGGTTCCGGAGCCGGCGGCATCACCACCACTGTGGGGGCGGGTTCGATGGCCGCGGGCGGCGGAGTGGCGGGCGGGGGCGTGACGACTGTGGTTTCAACCGGCGCGGGAGTCACCGGCGGAACTGGCGTGACCGGAGCCGGCGGGGTGACCGCAGCGATGGCTGGAGCGGCGGCGGGTTCGAGTAATTGCGCAGCGATGAAGCCGTACACTTCTGCGGGCGCCTCAATCTTGATCCATTTATTCTGCGTTTCGATGGGCTTGATGGCCGCGCCCTTTTCCAGCCGGCCGATGGTGCTGAAATTCTCGCCCGGACCGCTGCGAAGATTGAGCTTGTTCACCTTGACGGTGTTCTTGTTGGTATCCACGAAAAGCGCGCTGACCCAGACGCTCACGTCGGCAGGCAGGCTGACCTTGGCCCAGACCGCCGGCTCGTCGGTCTTGGTTTTCTTGAGCGTGATCAACTCCATCACCTCGACCTTGTCGCCCTTCTTGGCCTTGGCGATCACCTCGGAACTGATCGACGCCTGACCGCGAATGTTGACATTCTCGGCGCGCACCATGGCCGGACCGGTGTTGATCAGTTCGGGCCGTGCGGCCAGACCTTTGTCCTCGCGTGCGACAGGTTTGGCGGGTTTGGCGGCAGGAACCGCGCCGGATCCTTCAGGCTGCGCATCGGCCCAGATTTGAGGGGCACAAAGCGTAAGCGAAAACACGGCGGCAAGATAAAGCGGCGTTTTCATAGTCATCGTGGGGCAAGTAGAGATTTAATCTCCGTTTCTGTCAATGTCCGCCATTTGCCCGGACGCAATTCTCCGAGCTTGATGGGACCAATCTGCAAACGTTCCAACCGTTCGACCAGAATATTCTGCGATTCAAAAAGGCGCCGGATCTCGCGGTTCTTTCCTTCGGTCAGCACGACATCCACCACGCTGTGGGTGTTGTTGGTGTCCAGCAACCGCGCGGATTCCGCTTTGAGCAATTCCCCGCCGCACTCGACCCCATGTTCGATGCGCTGGAGTACGGATGGCTCCACGCGCCCCATGACCGTGACGCGATACTGCTTCTTCGTGCCGAAACGCGGATGGGTGAGACGCAGGGAAAACTCGCCGTCGTTGGTCAGGAAGATCAGCCCTTCGCTCTCACGATCCAGGCGGCCGACCGTGTTCAGGTGGCCCCATTCCGCGGGGAGCAGGTTGAAGACAGTCCGCCGCCGCGCTTCGTCGCTGCGGGTGCAGAGGTAGCCGGGCGGCTTGTTGAGGGCGAGATACAGTTTGCGGCGCGGGCGCACGGGCTGGCCGTCGAACACCACCAGGTCGTGGGAGGGAGCCACCTTCGTGCCGAGTTCGCGCACGACTTTTCCATTCACGGAGACGCGCCCATCGAGCATCAACTGCTCGGCGGCGCGACGCGAAGCCACCCCCGCTTCCGCGAGGAATTTCTGCAATCGGACTGGATCGGCCACGGTGAAGAAAGAAAGAGGCGCGCGGGGAAACGCGCGCCAACCACGGTCAGCCAGGCCATCGGCCCGGCCAGCGACGGCTACTCGGGCTTGGTCTTGCGCAGACCGGTCACGCGGTCGCCTTCCTTCCACTGACCGCGCTTCTTCAGGACTTCCACGCGCTCAAAGCGCTTGAGCACATTCCGTTTGGCGGCGGTGGCGCCCACGGCGCGCAAACTGCGATGCAAAGACATAATCGTGATTCTATGGTTGACCGTTCACCCCGGGAATCCGGGGGCGGAGTTTCTAGCACGGTGCCCGGCAGGATGCCAATGGATTCTTTCAGCAGGACAAAGGACGGGGCATCCGCACACTGCCCCCGGATGCAGCCGGGTTGGAGCGCGACGTTTACGTCGCTTCACCGTGCGCCAGCCCGCCGGGAAATGATTGCACCTTGTCCTCCGCCTATCGAAGCGGCCTGAAGGCCGCGCGCCGGGGGCAGTGCGCAGATGCGCCCACCAAGGACCGAAAAAACAGCGGACCTGGCCGGAAGTTTCGGTTCGCCTCGCGGAGTTTCCCGTCCTAGCCTTGGCCCATGCCATACGAGTTCAAGCTCCAGCGGCAGGTTGAATTCAACGAGACCGACATGGCCGGCCTCGTTCATTTCGCCAATTTCTTCCGCTACATGGAATCGGCGGAACACGCCTTCTTCCGCTCGCTCGGTTTTTCCATCGCCATGCCGGGCACGCATCCGCCCCTCGGCTGGCCGCGGGTCAACGCCCGCTGCGATTATCTCCAGCCGCTGTTCTTCGAGGATCAGTTCGAGATTCATCTGCTGGTCGCCGAGAAACGCTCGCGGTCGCTCACCTACCAGTTCCGCTTTTACAAGCTCAGCCAGGCGGCCCCCGTCGAGGTGGCGCGGGGCGGGATCACCGCCGTTTGCGTGGCGCATCAGGCCGGCGGCAAATTGAAGTCCGCTCCCATTCCAGCAGACATCGCGCGCCAGATCGAAGTCGCGCCGCCTGAACTCCTCGCGCCTCCGTCCGCGCGCTGAGTTGGGTGCCACGCTCTGCAACCAACCGCTGTCAACCAACCGCTGGCCAAACATCTCCGGTCTGCCTACACTCGCCCGTCATGGGTTCCCGGCCGGAAAATGAATTGGTTGCTCGATGTCTCCGCGGCGAAGCGGACGCGTGGGACATTCTCTTCGATCAACACTACGCCGCCACGGGGCGTTTCGTTTTCCAGCTCGGCTACGATTTCACCCGCGAAGACGTCGAGGAAATCGTGCAGGAATCCTTCCTGTCGGTGGTGAAAAACCTGCGCTCCTTCCAAGGCAACAGCGCGCTGCAAACCTGGGTCTTTCGCATCGCCGCCAACAAGGCGCGCGATTACCGCCAGCACCAGCACGCCGCCAAACGCGGCGGCGGACAGGCCGTTATTCCGCTCCACGCCGATGCCTCCGAGGACGTCTTCACCGTCGATCCGCCCTCGCCCGCGCCGGGACCGGACCTCGCGCTGCTCAACGCCGAGAAATGTCTGCTGGTCGGCCAGGCGCTCGAACAACTCGGCCGCCCGTGCCAGGAAATCATCGAGCTGCGCTATTTCGCGGACCTTAGTTACGAGGAAATCTCGGCCGCCCTCGAATTGAATCCCAAGACGGTCAGTTCGCGCCTGAGCAAATGCCTCGATAAACTGGGAGTCGTCACCCGAAAACTGCTTTTCCGGGAGACAAACGCGCCAACTTCCGTCCAACCCCGTGTCTGATATGTCATCCGAGCCGAACCCACCGATGGACCGTCCGCTCAAAGCCTACGCGGCAAAACGCCGCCAGGACGCGGGCGCGCCGCTCGAATTGCACCCGGCCACGCGCCGGATGCTGCAAGCCGAGGCTGCCCGGCAGGCTCCAGGCACACGCGGTGAAGCATTGTCTTGGACCCGGCTGCTCATCGGCTGGCTCCCGCGACTTGCGGGGGCGGCCGTTCTCTGCACGTTCCTCGGCCTGATCGGTTGGGCGCTTTTTCAACCCGATGTGCTGCGCCGGGAAAACAACCTCGCCCAGCTTTCGCGCGACGAATTCTTGCTGGCGGACAACTTCCAGCCCGAAGCGCCCGCGACGGATAACAAACCGTTGACCGCCCCACTCGACCGCTTGGCGCCAGCCGCCAAGCCCGCGCCCATCGCCCCAATCCTCGCAGCGCGCCCAGCCGAAGCATCCGCGGCGAAAGAGGATTCATTTGGCAAAGCGGCGTCCCTGTCCGAAGCGGGTGCCACGTCGCCGAACCGTTCGCAGGACGGAGTCGTGAAACTGGCGAAGGCAGGCCCAGATAAAGATGCGAACGCGCTCGGTGGAGGTTTAACCGGTGGTGCAGGCACGCGTGCGTTGAAGAGCGCCGTGACGGCGCAATCCTTCAGCGAGGCCGAACGATTCAGCCAGACAACCGCAACGGATCGGCGCCGGGCGGAAGCCGCCACCGCGCCACAGAATATTTTATTGGCCGATCAGGCCACCGATACTTTGGCTGCGAAGGCCAAATCAGTGGAACCAACGAAGTCCGTATCGCTCGGGTTAAATTTGGTGGTGGGGCCGCCGTCCGCCGCTCCAGCGCCAGCGCCAGCGGCTGCCCCCGCCCAAAGACTGGCCGCGATGCCGGAAAGCCGCGCGCGCGGTGCAGTCACTTCTTCCTTAGCGGCGGCGCCAACGCAGGCGCAATATTGGTCTTTCCAGCAGTTGCCGGCGCTCGTCGAGGCGCGCGCCGATGCCCGGAAGAAGTCGGGCGCCGCGAGCGTGTTGACGTCGTTTTCGTGGCAGCAATCCGGCAAACAACTGCGCGTGGTGGATGCCGACGGCTCGGTGTATTTGGGCGAGGCGCAGGAGTCTGCCAACCTCGGGCCAGCCTCATCGCCATCGACTCAACGTGGCTTCAAACCAATCGCGGATGCGCCGCCTGAAAAGCGCCCGGCCCCAGTTCCGCAGACTCAGGCGGCGGGAACCTTCCGCGTCTCGGGCACGAATCAAACCTTGCGGCAGCGCGTGGTTTTTTCGGGCCAGCTTCTGCGCGAGTCATGGCCCGGTGGGGCACGGGATTTGGAACTGGACACAACCCAGCGCGGTCTCCGGCCCGCAGCCTTGTCTCGCGGTGGCGCTCCGCAACCGACAGCAGCGGCACAGCCGCCGGGATCCCTCCCGGCCAACGCCGCACAAAATGCGGCAGGCCTTTTGCGCATCGAAGCGCAAGCAACGCTGGGCGATGGTCGAGTGCTGCCCATCCGCGCCATCGGCCGCTGAGCGTGTTTCTTTTTGAAATGAAACGGGAATTCCACACGCGATGAGCCGGGCCTTGAAGGTGGATCGCTTCGAGTTCGAGCGCACCTGCCGCGAGCGTGGAGTGACGCGCATTGCGGGCGTGGACGAAGCGGGACGCGGTCCGCTCGCCGGTCCCGTGGTGGCCGCGGCGGTGGTGCTTCCACCGGAGTGGATGCTGCGCGGTATGCCGGCTGAACTGGAGGGCTTGAACGATTCCAAACAATTGACCGTCACACAGCGCGAGCGGTTCTTCGCCTTCATCGTCGGTTGCGCGGAGATTCGTTGCGGCATTGGTCAGATTGAGTCCCCGGAGATTGACCGCATCAACATCCTCCAGGCGACGCATCGCGCCATGAACGAAGCTCTGACCCAACTTCAGCCCGGACCGGAGCATGTGCTCGTGGACGGCACACACGTTAAATCCCTGCGCTGGCCGCAGACGCCGATCGTCATGGGCGACGCGCGGAGTTACTCGATTGCCGCCGCGAGCGTGCTGGCCAAGGTGACGCGCGACCGGCTCATGGCAGAGTATCATGTGCAGTGGCCGCACTACGGCTTCGACGGGCACAAAGGCTACGGCACGGCCGCGCATCTGGCGGCGTTGCGCGCGCACGGGCCGTGCCCGATTCACCGTCGAAGTTTTGCCCCGCTCAAGGAGGCCGAGCCAGAACTGTTTCCCGAGATCTGACGCCGTGACGCGAATCGCGATGAGGAGACATTTTGCGTGAACGCCTGGCAGCGCATCAAAGAATTGTTTGGCAAGAGCGACGAACCGGAACATCTCCGGCGCGGCCGCCTCGGAGAACGCGCGGCACAAAGGCATCTGCGCCGGGCCGGACTGAAGTTTCTCACGGCGAATTTTCGCACCGAGCGCGGCGAGATTGACCTCATATTCCGTGACGGTGACTGCCTCGTGTTCGTCGAGGTGAAGACGCGCTCATCCGAGGATTGGACGAGGCCCGCCGCGGCGGTGGATGCCGGCAAGCGGCGGCGATTGTCCAAGACCGCGCTCGACTACCTGCGGCTGCTGGGCAATCCACAAGTGAAAATCCGCTTCGACGTGGTGGAGGTCCTGCTCGCGGACGGCGCGGTGCGGGAGGTGCGGCACCTCCCCAACACCTTCAGTCTCTCGGCGCCGTACCGATACGGGTGAGCGCGGACCAGGTCTGCTCTCAAGCTCGGCGCGCAAGGCGTAACGCAGACTTCCAAGTCTGCTGTCTCGCGGATTTCCAATCCGCAGACGCTGGGCAGTTCGCACGTTCTGCCGAATGGAAATCTGCGCGGCGAGAGCACCAGTTGAGCGCATCCGCGCACTGCCCCCGGCGCGCGGCCTTGAGGCCGCTTCAGAGTTCGATGGGTGTTGGCGAAACATTGCCGGACGGTCTCTCGAACGATGAAGCGACGTCAACGTCGCGCTCCAACCCGGTTGCCTTCGGGGGCCGTGTCGAGATGCGCCCGCACCAGCTTGGCCCGGATTTTCCGGCTTGAGCTTTCCAGCGTGCGCCCGAAGCTTCCATC
>JBBRWD010000064.1:0-39631 GCA_038249465.1 Limisphaerales bacterium
CGCCCGCGTTCCCTATCTGGTCGGGCGGGGGGCGCTGGCCGTAAAGGGGCGTGGGGC
The DNA here is from genome assembly GCA_038249465.1 of Limisphaerales bacterium. Taxonomy (GTDB): domain Bacteria; phylum Verrucomicrobiota; class Verrucomicrobiia; order Limisphaerales; family JBBRWD01; genus JBBRWD01. The sequence goes on from JBBRWD010000064.1 coordinate 58, forward strand.
CCCCCCCCCCCGTCGCGGCGCCGGGTTACCGCGCCCCAAAACACCCGTTTATATGGGGGGCGCTCCCCCGGGGCCCCGCTACGCCGCAGGTCAGTAACTCATTTTCCCCAGCGCAGGTTGCGAAACTCGCGTGGCTCGGGCCAGCCGGTGTTGTTGCCGAACTTGATCTCCTGTCCGCCGATGAATCCGCTGCCTTTCCCGCTGAGGCTGAATTCCGTGATGCCCTCCCAGCCCGCCATCGGCAGCGATGTGTTGCGGTCTTTCGGCATCATCTCGTCGAGGCTGACGGCGATGGTCTGCCAGTCAGGCGAGCCACGGATCTTCTTCGCCACCAGATAGCCGGCGGCGGTTTTTCCGGGAAAGGCGCCCCAGCCATTGGCATCGAAGCTGAACACGATCTCGCGGTCCTGCGCGGTGCGAACATCGAGCAGCAGCCGAGCGCCGGGCGTTCCGCGCCACTTTGGATCCTTGAGCTTGCGCGTGGTGGCCCACCACCAACCCGGATCCGCCCACGCCAGGCGATACCAGTCCCTCCAGCCATGCGCGAAGTCCTCGATCAATGGGTCGCGCGCGTCCGAGGCTTTTGTGCCCGCCTTCTGGAGAAGCTCGGGAGGACACAGCACCGCGCGCGAACTGAGGAGGAAGGTTTCCGGCACCGTGGCGCTGCGCGCGAACGACGGCGGCCGGCGATAGTTGATGTTGGCAAAAACTGTCAGCGGCTGTTCCGCGCTCATCACCGGGCACGACGCCACCCATGCGTCGCCTGCGCGTTTCGCCTCGGCGGAGCGCCAGAACCGCGTCACCGCGTGCGGATCGATCGCGTAATAGATTTCCACCGACGCGATCTCGTTCGTGCGATCCGTCACCACGCGCGCCTGCGGCACGCCATCGGGGGTGTCGAGTTTGACTTCGAGCTCCGGCATTTTCGGGAAGGAATACGCGCCGCGCAAATGCTGCTCGAACCAGAGAATCAGGGAGAAGTCCGCCTCCGGCGTGCTCCGATGATTGACTTGCGGCGCAATCGCCACGCGCTTCTCGCGGCTGCCGACCAGATCCCAACTGGCAAACAAACTTTCCATCGGCCCGAAGAAATCGTTGCTGGGCAGAATCCAGAGCACCGGGCAGGTCACGCGCGGAAAATAGGCGCGGTCATCGAGGGTGGCGCGTTGGATCTCGGATATGTCCGCCCACTGCTGGTCGTTGACGCTGGCGCCGCCCATCGATGGCACCGCCGACTTCACGCGACGATCGATGCCAGCGGTATCCACGGTGATCTTGCCGCCCATTGAAGTCCCATAAAGACCGAGGCGGGTGGCATCGACCTCCGGCTGTTGTTCAAGGAAAGTGAGGCCGCGCCGGGCCGCCATGATGAGCGGAACCCAGTTGCTGTTTCGGGGAGACGGGACCGCGTCGAGCGTCTTCTCGTCGGGCGCGATGGTGCGGAAATGATCGTCGTGCTTCTGCGTGGGATCGATGGCACCCCAATCGGTCTCCGGCTCGCCGGGCTTGGCGATGGGAAGTCCGCCCCAATTGATCGAGAGCGCGGCGTAACCGAGCGCGGCCATGCGCTTCACCTCGGCCAGTTCCGCCGACTTGCCGCCTCCATGTGAGTGCATCACGGCGGGCATCTTGTCCGCGCTTTTTGGAAAGGCGTAGAACGCCGCCATCCGTGCCTTTTGCCCCTTGAAGGTGCCGATGGTGAACAGCACGTAGCGGCAGGTGAGGTCGCCCTCGCGCCATTCCCGCACCACCTGCGTTTCCAAAGATTCGCGGCGCGGATCGTAGGCGCCCCACAGCTCCTCCAGATTTTGCGGCGGCTTGCCGTCTTTGAGCGGTGGCAAAGAATCCTGAGCGCGCGCCAGAGTCAGCGAACACACGGCGACCACCAGCGCGATTGTTCGTCTCAATCCCATTACTTGTTCGTGGATTTGATTTCGTCGCAATTCGACCCGCCGATCGAATCTCGCTCGGTGGCTCGGGATTCGGGTGAACAAGTGGCGATGAGTTATTGACGAGAACGTCTGGAATCAACAACCGCGTACCAATGTTGTCCGGCTTGAAACTGAGCCGTCGCAGGGGTTCGCGGTTCGCGGATTGTTAGGCGACAAAAAGTTATAGGCCATGTTGCTTAATCCAGGTCGGCTGTTCTGAATCTTTTAGCAGTTTACCTTTCTCCACCCACAATACCTCCATTGAGAATGGCCTCGGAGGAATCACCACAAATGCGTTGTGTTTAAACGGGTCAACATCAAATGCTGAATAGAATCCATTCATCTTTACTGTCTGATAATCAAATATCCACGAACCGCTTTTTGACCACCGACCTCCATTTGTGAAAGCTATTGTTTGTTGAAAAGTTCCGTTTGTGGCTAAGACTATTGTGTCAACAACTCCACTGTTGGAACGAGTATATACTCCACAAATATCCGATGTTGAAACGGGTTTGCACCCCGCCAGAACGATTCCTATGGCAGCACAGAGTACAGAGGCGAAACGCAGCCGATTTAAACGCCTACAAGAATATGCCGTCATCTCATTATGATAGAGTATTCCGACACAATCCGGATAAATTCTGGCGCCCTCGTCGACGGAATCCTCGGTTGACGGCGCACGAATTTGGCCTGCTCAGAGTCCCAGCGCCTTCAAATCCCCGACCGGGCGCTTGAAGGTGAGGTTGGCCGGGACGACGACGAGGGTGTTGGCGGTCTTGTCCACGCTCTTGGACATAGCGGCGAATGGCCAGGCCACGACAAACGCCGCCGAGCCCAGCACCGTGGCTACAAAGCACGCCGGACGCGCGACAAACACGTCGGCGATGACGGCTTCAGCGGACGGGGTGGTGCCGGCTTGCGCGGAAGAAGCGCTGGCGACGGCGATGAACGCGGCGCAACCAAGGGCGATTATTTTCTGCTTCATGTCAAAAATGATGCTTCGGCCCCGCTAGGCTGTCGAATCAAAACTCGCCGCGCGCGACGGCAGCCGCGGCCATCCATCTCGTAGCAGCCGACGTGAGGAGGCTCTGATTTAATCTCCGCATTCGGCATTCCGCGTTCTGCGTTCGATGGAGCCTCCTCACGTCGGCTGCTACGATAGGAATTGGTTTCACGGACCGCGCGCGACGACGGGCTCCGGCCGGTGCCAGAGCGACTGCCAGTAGCGCTGCTCGGTGCCGTAAACGTCGATCGGGTCCGTCGGTTTCGTGTCGGCTGCGAGCACTCCGTAGCGTTTCATCTCCCGCACCCAATCCGGGCGCGGCCGGAAATCCGGCATGTCAAACCGCTTGATCTCGTCCATCCGGTTCTTGCCCCCGGCGCACATGGCCAGCAGCGCCTGATAGTCCGGATCGTCCTTGCCGGCAAACACCGGCGTCTTCGCTCCATCTTTGCCTGCCTGGCACAAGCCCCAGCCGCCGGCCTGTTCCGCCAGCGGCGCGAGGAGCAGCAGCGATTTCTCCGGGCGCGTCAGGTTGAAGACCGTGTGCCGGCTGGTGTTGAGGCGCGGGTCGCGCATGTCCGGCTGCCAGAATGACACGCCGCGCTCATCGGACATGCTGAGCGGCAGCAACCGTCCGGGCTGCTGATGGCATTCCGCGCAACGCCGTTGGAGCACGGCCGCGCCGGTCTTGGTGGTGGGCCAGTCGAGGTCCATGTTCACCTGCTGATTCTCCGCATAGCCGCCGATCATGCCGCAGCCCAGCGCGGCGTAAGTGCCGGGATAGGCGGCGCCGGATTCAATCCAGAGCCGGAGAATGTTCTTCTGCTGTTCGCTCGCCTTCACGTTGTAGTGCGAACCGTCGAGCATCTTGAGAATCTTGCTGGCCGAAGACCCGAGCGTGCGCGGCTGGTAATTGCTCTTCGCCTCGTTGCGTCCGTCGGAGAACAGCCGCGCGATGGTCATCATGTAGTAGCTGTGGCTGAACATCGGTCCGCGATCGCCCGCGAGAATCAGCCGGCCGGCGCGCGGTCCGCCTTGCGCGGTCTTCTCGTAGCCGTGGCAGCTCACGCAGAGCGCATCGAGCACCGGCTGCACGTCGCGCGGGAAATCGAAGACCTCGGGCACGTCCGCAATCGGTTCGATCTTGCTCGGCGCGCGGCGCACGGCCTTGGCGGTGGCAATGGCCCCATAGACATTGCCCGGAGTCTTGGTGCGTTGTTCGTGGCAGCCCACGCAACTGGTCACTTCGCCCGGCTGCACGGTGAGGAAGCTCTGCATCCGCTTCACCGCCAAATCATCCTTGTCGAGCGCCACAAAGAAGAAGCTGCGCAGCGCGGGCACTTCGATATATGCCGAGCCGTCTTCCTCAACGGGCACGGTGCCGACGACGCGCTCCAGCGTGAAGGTGCCGCCGTAGCTGATGGGGTCCATGCCGCCGGTGTAGTGAATCGGCATCGGCAGGGTTTCGAGCACGAGGAGTTTCTTGATCTCGCCGCGCTTCACACTGGCCATGTTGCGGCCTTCGTAGATGTCCGCGAGCATGAGACGCCCGGTGGCCTGCTGCGGATTGGTGCGCTCGGGAAGGATGCCTTCGCGGGTGCGGACCAGCACGGGCCGCGGCTCGTGCAAACGCAGCCCCGCTTTCAAGTCCGCCTCGGGCAGCTTGAAGATTTCCTGCGTCACGCCGGATTCATCCATCAGCACCAGCGAGCCGTTCAGCGCCGCCATGAACGCCTGCTCGGAGAAAGCCCACGGATCGCGGAACTGATTGCCGCGGCTGATGCGCACCGCGGCGCTCTGATCATCAGGACCCAGCCGCGGATCCACCAGCGTGACCACGCCCGCGTGCTCCATCTGGCCGTGCCCCGGCGAGAAGCTGGCCACGACCTTGTCCGAACCGGGGATCGGCTTGGCGTCGATCATGGTGATGCCGGGATGCAGGTTGCCGAAGAAGATCATCTGCGCGGTGCCATCGGGATTGCTGACCCAGAGATGGTGGTAATTGACCTGGCTGCGATCCACATACTCCCAGCGCGTGTAGAGAACGCGCCCATCCGGCAGCGGCCACGGCGTGTTGTCGTGCTCGTTGTTGCTGGAGATGGCGCGGATGTTTTTTCCATCGCCATCGCAGCGATGCATTACCGCCACCTGCGTGAGCCAGCAATTGACCCAGCGCTTGCACCGGCTGCTGACGAAGACGATGTCGCCGTTTGGCAGGTAGGTCGGCTCGATGTCGTCATAGTTCCCGTCGGTGAGCTGGCGCAGCCCGCTGCCATCGAGGTTCATCTCGTACAAGTGATAGTTTTCGGTGCCACCCTTGCGGTAGGAGAAAACCAGTTTCTTCGCGTCATAATGCACCTGCGGATCGCGCACGCCGCCTTTCGGGTCATCAAGCAGCACCGTGCTCTGGCGGGAGGCGATATTCCAGCGGTAGAGCTTCGTTCCTTCACGCCACGCCTTGCGGTCCGGGTCGTGCGCGTAGTAGCCAAAGTTCGCGTACCAGTGGCCGTCCCCCTCGTTTTGGCGCCGGGCGCAAAACACCAGATCACTCACGCGCGCCATTGGTCCCGCAGCGAACTGTTCGAGCAGCGAGTCATCCGTGAGTTGCGGCAGCGGCGGCTGGCTGTTCGCGCCGAGATAGACGTAATCGTAGAGGAACCAGCTTCCGCCGCTGAGCGTGAGCGCGAGCGTGTTGCTGCCGGGGCGCACGGATTTCAGCGGCAGCGCAAAGGTGAGAGCCGGCAGCTTGCTGTAATCGGCAGCGTCACCGCTGGCGTTGCCGCTCGGGATGCGCTGCGTGCCCGCATCCTGTCCATTGATTGTGACCGCAAGCTGAGACGGGATCGAGAAGGCGTTGGCCAATCCGACGATGAGGAACTGCTCCGGGCGTTTGGGCAATTGGGCAACATCAAACTGCACGGTGAAGGTCTGGGCTTTGCCGCCGGCCCACGTGTCGGCAGTGCTGGGATGGATGAATGGCCACGCCGCCGGCTTGTCCGTTCCCACGCGGAAGACGATTGGCTTCGGAAAGGTTTTGGTGAACGCCTGCCAGCCTGAGCGTGCCGCCCCGAACTCCATGGCTGAGGCGTCGGCGCGGCCTATCCAGAATAGGGTCTCCGGGGGCGCGGGTTTCCTGGCGGGTGTTGCGGGCGGCGCATCGGCGGCGAGGATTCGCGGCGCGACGGCGGCGCAGGCCAGTGCGATGGCTGCCGCGGCGCAGCGCCAGCGATGACGGGAGAAAATGAGCCGGTGTTTCATGCGGTGCATTGGATTGTCGGCCAGCGGCGATGAATTCAAAGTAAATTCACGTCTGCGAGCACTGGCCGCGGCATCCTCACGTTGTCGGTGATGCCCCTCGCCGTCGCGGTCACTCCGCGCGGCAGCATCGGGCGGTGGTCCTCCGCCATTATCGAGGGCGCGTTCCAAAAGCGCCGGCGATGCGGTGAACTTTTGCCGCAAGTTTATTTGGCAAACCCTCTCCTCCACGCTATTGATCGCGTCGTCACCGCCGGTGGCGGGATAGCCACGCGAACCCTTGATTCGTTCCGGGGGGCGAAACCAAACGCAAGGCACATTGGGATGCGGCCATCGCACATCAGCCGGAAGAGGCGCGGTCCACCATTTTTATCGGGCGCCAGAACTCCTTCAGCGGAGCCAACCATCATGGATGATTTTCGAGAAACCGAGCACGGACGCAGCGAGGCTGAACGGGAGATGACACCATGAAGCCGTGGCCGAAAAATCCACTCTTCTACGAGATCAACACCTGGGTGTGGCTCGGCGAACTCAGCCGGAAATCCGGACGTGCCTTGACCCTCGCCTCGGTGCCCGCGGAAGAATGGGATCGCCTGACCGCCCTGGGCTTTGACGCCGTCTGGCTGATGGGCGTCTGGGAGCGCAGCCCGGCGGGCCTTGCCATCTCCAATCGCAACGAGGATCTGCTCGCCGATTTCCGCCGCGCCCTGCCCGACTTCCGGACCGAAGACAACGTCGGCTCGCCCTATTGCGTGCGCCGCTACGTGGCGGACGAACATCTCGGCGGCGCCAGCGGATTGGCCGCGGCGCGCCAGGCGCTGGCAGCGCGCGGAATCCGGCTCATCCTCGATTTCGTGCCCAGCCATGTGGCGCCCGACCATTCGTGGGCCGCGCAGCATCCCGAGTATTTCATCCGGGGCAGTGGCGACGATCTCCGCCATGAGCCGCAGTCGTTTGTTGAACTGGCCGGCGAGGTGTTCGCCTGCGGCCGCGATCCGTTCTTCCCGCCGTGGCCGGACGTGCTGCAGTTGAACGCCTTCGCGCCCGGATTGCGCCGGGCGGCGATCGAGACGTTGCAGGACATCGCCAGCCAATGCGATGGGGTACGCTGCGACATGGCCATGCTGATGATGGATTCGGTTTTTGAGCGGACCTGGGGCGCGCGGGCCGGGGCGAAACTGGCGGCCGATTATTGGTGCGAGATACTTTCGGCGGTCCGGCCGGCCCATCCTGATCTCAAATTCCTGGCCGAGGCTTATTGGAATCTGGAATGGGACCTTCAGCAGCAGGGATTCGATTTTTGCTACGACAAGCGGCTCTACGACCGCCTCGCACAGAGCCCGGCCGAGATCGTGGGCCAACACCTGGGCGCCGACCTCGCCTTTCAGGAGAAACTGGTGCGCTTCATCGAAAACCACGACGAACCGCGCGCGGCAGCCGCCTTTCCGCCGGACAAGGCGCGCGCCGCCGCCATGGCGTTCATGACGCTGCCCGGCGCCCGGTTGATCCATGAAGGGCAGATCGAGGGCCGGAAGGTGCGGCTGCCGGTTTTTCTGGGACGGCGTCCCGCCGAGCATCCCGACGCGGCACTGGAGAAATTCTATCGCCAGCTGCTCCAGGCGGTCGGGAAGGAGGTCTTCCGCGAGGGGCAATGGCGCCTCTGCGAGCGAACCGGCTGGCCGGGCAATCCGACCTCCGGCCACCTGCTGACTTGGATCTGGCAACATGGGCAAGAACGCCGGCTGATCGTCATCAACCTGTCCGATTCCCCGGCGCAAGCCAGCGTGCATCTGGCGTGGGATGAACTGAAAGGAAAGCGCTGGCAATTGCGCGATGAGCTGTCCGGTGACTCTTTCGAGCGGAGCGGCGACGAAATGTGCGCGTCCGGGCTTTACGTGGATCTGCCACCGTGGCGCTGTCACTTTCTGCGCTTTGATTCGTTATGAACGCTGGCCGACGACAAATGCGTCGCTGCCGTGAACATCGGGCGATTCATGCATGAACCACGGATGAACACCGATACACACGGATTTCGGGCGGCACTCTGCGCTCACTGTTTGGGTGAGCCACTGATCTTCTGCCAACGACTGGCATCCATACCACAACGATGAAAGCTCACGCGCGGACGACAAGAATTTGGAGTGCGGTGACTTGTCACCGCTTTCACCGCTTGGGCGACTTGTCGCCAAAGCAGGGCCGCGTTCAGCGGCCCGGGACAAGCACCGGACGCCCGCGCGCGTGCAACGGCGACAAGTCGCCTGCGCGAAAGCGGCGAGAACTCGCCGCACTCCACAGCCTGTGGTTGCGGCGTCAGCCGCGCCAGGTCCATCGGTGTTTATCCGTGGTTAAACTGTCTTTCCCAGCATTAACAACCACTCTCTCACCAGCCAATCCAGCCTTGGGACAGAGCCGGAACTGAGTCCCCCCAACCCAAAAACCAGACAAACCCAACAAACAAACCATGAACACAACCCTGAAAAACAAACTCATCGCGGAATTCTTCGGAACCTTCTGGCTGGTCTTCGGCGGCTGCGGCAGCGCCGTGCTGGCCGCCAAGTTCATCTCCATTGAAGGCACCACGCCGATCAACCTGGGCATCAGCCTGGTGGGCGTGTCGCTGGCCTTTGGATTGACCGTGCTGACGATGGCCTTCGCCATCGGGCACATCTCCGGATGTCACCTCAACCCCGCCGTCTCGGTCGGCCTTTGCGTCGGAGGGCGCTTCAACAAGTCGGAATTGGTTCCGTACATCGTGGCGCAGTTGATTGGCGCGATCGCCGGATCCGCGGTGCTGTGGTTGATCGCCAGCGGCCAGACGGGCTTCACCACGGCGGATGGTTTTGCGGCGAACGGATTTGGCGCTCACTCGCCCGGCAAATATTCCCTGATGGCGTGCTTCGTGGCGGAGGTGGTGCTGACCTTCTTCTTCCTGATGATCATTCTCGGCGCCACCGACAAGCGCGCCCCGCAGGGTTTCGCGCCGATCGCCATTGGTTTCGGCCTGACGCTGATTCACCTGATTGGCATCCCGGTCACCAACCTGTCCGTCAATCCGGCCCGCAGCATGGGCCCGGCGCTCTTTGTCGGGGGCTGGGCGCTGCAGCAGGTCTGGCTCTTCTGGCTGGCTCCCATTCTCGGCGCGGCCCTGGCCGGGATGATTTATCCGATGATGGCCGGCCGTGGCGATAAATAGCCGAAGCGAGCGAACGAAACCGGGCTGGCTGCGAGGAGTTTTCCTCCCGCAGCCAGCCCAACCCACCACCCCATGAAACAAATTCTCCATCTCAGCATTCTGCTCGCACTCGGACTGGGCGCGGGCTGGAGGCAGGAAGCCTTTGCGCAAGATCCGCTCCCTTCCTGGAAGGACACGCCGCCGAAGCGCGCCATCCTTTCCTTCGTCGAACGCGCCACCAAGGCGGGCACGCCGGACCAGATTCCGCCCGCCGAGCGCATTGTGGTGTTCGATAACGACGGCACGCTCTGGACCGAGCAACCGCTCTACATTCAGTTCGCCTTTGCGCTCGACCGCGTCAAGACGCTCGCCCCCAAGCATCCCGAGTGGAAGAAGCAGGATCCCTTCCGCAAACTTCTCACCACACCCAGGGAGGAATCCGTGCCCGTGAGCGAGAAAGAGCTGCTGGAAATTCTGATGGCCACCCACGCCGGGATGACGACCGGGGAGTTTGCCACGATCGTCAGCAATTGGCTCGCCACGGCGAAGCATCCGCGCTTCGACCGGCTGTACACCGAGTGCGTTTATCAGCCCATGCTGGAGCTCCTCGCCTGTCTGCGCGCGAACGGCTTCAAGACCTACCTCGTCTCCGGCGGCGGCACCGAGTTCATGCGCGTCTTCAGCGAAAAGGTTTACGGGATCCCGCCGGAACAGGTCATCGGCAGCACCATCAAGACGCAGTTCGTCCTGAGCGGCGGGCAGCCCGTGCTGATGCGCATGCCGGAGCTTGATTTCATCGATGACAAGGCGGGCAAGCCGGTGGCGATCCATAATTTCATCGGCCGCCGCCCGGTGTTCGCCTTTGGAAATTCCGACGGCGACCTGCAAATGCTCCAATGGACCGCCGCCGGCAGCGGCGCGCGTTTGATGGGACTGGTGCATCACACCGACTCCACGCGCGAGTATGCCTACGACCGCACGAGCCGAATCGGACGCCTGGATCTCGCTCTGGATGAAGCCGTCGCGAAGAGCTGGACCGTGGTGGACATGAAGCGCGACTGGAAGGTGGTGTTCGCGTTTGAAAAGCCGTAAAGCGCCGCCGCCTTTCCGCGCTCGACGGTTCTCGCCGGTTGGCTTCCGCCGGCGGCCGCGAGCGCGTGAGGATTACCACAGCGAACTTCCGGGCTCATCTGATTGGAATGCAAAGTACTGGTTCCGCCACGCCGGCCGGCTGGTGACACACGATTCACAGAGAACGGGAACCCTTCCCGTTCTCTCTCTTTTTTGGGCGGGAGCCGGTCGCGTGCAGATGGGCAGCGCGGGGAATTTGCCCAATCGCCCGAGTAAATTTAATTTACACTGCGGCTGGTTGAACCGATAAAGCCAAAGCCAATTATGCTGTGCATGGTCTGCAAAGAAAAAGAAGCGAAGGTGCATCTCACCCAGATTGTGGGGGAGAAGATGCAGAAGGTGGATTTGTGCGAGGAATGCGCCGGGAAGAAGGGTGTCAACGACCCCACCGGCTTCTCGCTGGCGGATCTGTTGCTGGGCTTGGGCGCCTCGCAGGAGATGGAACAGGCATCCGGCGGCGTCGAGGTGCGCTGCCCCAAGTGCGGCTTCACCCAGGCGGATTTCAAGAAGGCCGGCCGGCTGGGCTGTCCGGACTGCTACACGGCGTTTGCCGAGGGCTTGGAAGGGCTGCTCAAAACCATGCACAAGGGCATCCGCCACGCCGGCAAGGTGCCGCAGGCGCACGCGCAGACGCGCGACATTGCCGAGAAATTGAAGCTGCTCCAGAAGAAGCTCGAGAAGGCGGTGACGGACGAGAATTTCGAGCAGGCGGCGCTGATGCGCGACGAGATCAAGGTGACGCGCGAAAAGCTCTCCGAGCTGACCAAGTGACGCCATGAACATCCACGAATTCCTCAGTCCTCCGGCCGAGTCCGCCCGGCGCGAAGGCCCAAACAATCGCATCGTGATGTCGAGCCGCGTCCGCCTGGCGCGCAACATCCAGGGCTACGCTTTTCCCGGCTGGGCCAAGAAGGCCGAGCGCATCCGGGCGATGGAAACCGTGCAGCCCGCTGTGGTTTCGCTGCCGCAGATGGCCGACGCGTTTTCGGACGTGATGGACAACCTCACGCTGCTGGACAAAAACATCCTCGTCGAGCGCCACCTCATCAGCCGCGAACACGCCGCCCGAAACGCCGGCAGCGGCCTGGTCCTCAGTCGTGATGAGACGCTCTGCGTAATGATCAACGAGGAGGACCACCTGCGCATGCAGTCGCTGCGTCCGGGCTTTCAATTGCGCCAGGCTTGGACGGCCATCGACACGGTGGACAGCAAGCTGGAGAAGAAGCTCGATTACGCCTTCACGCCCGAGCTGGGCTACCTGACGGCCTGCCCGACGAATCTCGGCACCGGCATTCGCGTGAGCGCGATGCTGCATCTGCCCGGCCTGGTGCTGTCGGAGCAGATCAATCAAATCATCCAGGCGGTGAACAAGCTCGGCCTGGCGGTGCGCGGGCTTTACGGCGAGGGCACCGAGGCGCTCGGCAACGTCTTCCAGGTGTCGAACCAGATGACGCTCGGAGAATCGGAGACGGACATCGTCGAGAAGCTCACCAAGGTGGTGGCGCAGATTGTCGAGCACGAGGAAAACGGCCGGGCCTCCCTGCTGGAGAAGAAACCCAAGGTGGTCTTCAACCACATCGGGCGCGCCTACGGCATTCTCGCCAACGCCCACAGCATTTCCTCGAAGGAAACGATGAACCTGCTCTCGCTGCTGCGTCTGGGGGGCGACCTCGCGCTGTTTCCCGACATGCCGGGCGCGCTGGTGGACGAGTTGTTCATCATCACCCAGCCGGCCCATTTGCAGCGGCAGTTTTCGGAGAAACTCAACGCCGAGGAGCGCGATCTTCTCCGGGCCGACATGCTCCGCGAACGGCTGCGCACGGTAAGCCGCCCCCAACCGACGGCGCCGCCGCGCGAACCGGAGAAGAATTGAACCACCAAGCCCGTCTGAGACGAATGGTCCGGCCAAGGCGCGGGCCGGCCGTGTCAACACTGGACAAACCGCCAGACGGGTGCATTTATTAAACATCTATGAGCGACGAAGCCATGCAGAATTTCACCCCTCGCGCACAGCAAGTGCTGGCTCTCGCGCGCAAGGAAGCCGACCGCTTTAATCACAATTTCGTCGGCACCGAGCACCTGCTCCTCGGCCTCATCAAGCTGGGCCAGGGCGTGGCCGTCAACGTCCTCCAGAAGATGGGTCTCGACCTCGACACCGTCCGCATGGAGGTGGAAAAGCAGGTCGGCACCGGTCCCGATCAGAAGGTGATGGGCAACATCCCCTACACGCCGCGCGTGAAGAAGGTGCTCGCCCTCGCCTCGAAGGAGGCCAAGGCGTTGAGTCACACCTATGTTGGCACCGAGCACATCCTCCTCGGGCTGCTGCGCGAAGGCGACGGCGTGGCGGCGCGGGTGCTCAAGAATCTCGACGTCGATATCGAGCTGACGCGCCAGGAGATCCTCAAGGAACTCGATCCGAATCTCAGCGCGCAGGACGAATCGAGCGTGCCATCCGAAACGCCAGAGAAACCCGCCGACAAGAAGGGCGAGGTGAAAACACCCGCGCTCAAAGCCTTCGGCCGCGACCTGACCGAGATTGCCCGCAAAGGCGAGATGGACCCTGTCATCGGCCGCGTGAGCGAGATCGAGCGCGTCATCCAGATTCTCTGCCGCCGCACCAAGAACAACCCGGTGCTGCTCGGGGAAGCCGGCGTGGGCAAGACCGCCATTGTGGAGGGGCTCGCGCAGGAAATCGCCAAGGGCAACGTGCCGGAATTGCTCCTCCAAAAGCGGGTCATCACGCTCGACCTCGCGCTCATGGTGGCCGGCACCAAGTACCGCGGCCAGTTCGAGGAGCGCATCAAGGCGGTCATGGATGAAATCCGCCGCGCGAAAAACGTCATCATCTTCATCGATGAATTGCACACCATCGTCGGCGCGGGTTCCGCCGAGGGCACGATGGACGCCTCGAACATCATCAAGCCCGCGCTGAGCCGCGGCGAGATGCAGTGCATCGGCGCCACCACCCTCAACGAGTATCGCAAATACATCGAGAAGGACGCCGCCCTCGAGCGCCGCTTTCAGAGCGTCAAGGTCGAGGCTCCGTCCGTCGAGGAGGCCATTCTCATCCTCAAGGGGCTTCGTCCCAAATACGAGGAGCACCACAAGGCCAACATCACCGACCCGGCCGTCGAGGCGGCGGTCAAGTTCTCCGACCGTTACATCACCGACCGTTTCCTGCCCGACAAGGCCATCGACCTGATGGACGAGGCAGGCGCGCGCGCGCGGATTGGTTCCATGACCCGTCCGCCGGAGCTGAAGCACATCGAGGTCGAGATCGAGGAGATCAAGGTGCGCAAGGAAAAGGCAATCAAGGAGCAGGATTTCGAAGGCGCGGCCTCGATGCGCGACAAGGAAAAGCACGCCAAGGAACGCATGGAAAAAATCCTCGCCGAATGGCGCGCCTCCCGCGAGGAGAAGCGCGTCACCGTCGATGAGGAGGACATTCTCCACGTCGTCGCCAAATGGACCGGCGTGCCGGTCACCCGCATGGAGAAGGACGAGGCCAGGCGCCTGCTCGACATGGAAAAGGAGATGACGAAAACCGTCGTCGGGCAGGTGGAAGCCGTCAACGCGATGTGCAAGGCTTTGCGCCGCTCTCGCGCCGAACTGAAGGATCCGCGGCGTCCCATCGGCAGCTTTGCATTGCTGGGTCCGACCGGCGTGGGCAAGACGCTCCTCGCCAAATCGCTTGCCGAAACGATGTTTGGCGACTCCAAGGCGCTCATCCAGCTCGACATGTCCGAATACATGGAGCGCCACAACTCGTCGCGCATGGTCGGGTCGCCGCCCGGCTATGTCGGTTACGAGGAAGGCGGTCAATTGACCGAACAGGTGCGCCGCCGCCCGTATTCCGTGGTCCTCTTCGATGAGATCGAGAAGGCGCATCCGGACGTGATGAACATGCTGCTCCAGATTTTGGAGGAGGGCAAACTCACCGACAACGTCGGCCGCGTGGTCAACTTCCGGAACACCGTCATCCTGATGACCTCGAATGTCGGCGCCGAATCGCTGCGCAAAAGCACGTCGATGGGCTTTGGACCGACATCCGATGAATCGAGCTACGAGAAGATGCGCGAGAAGATCATGGAGGAAGCCAAACGCGTCTTCCGCCCGGAGTTCCTCAACCGGCTCGACGACATCATCGTCTTCCGCCCGCTCAGCAAGCCGGACCTCATCGAGATTCTGGGGATTGAGATCGGGAAGGTGGGCGACCGGCTCAAGCGCAAGAACCTCAAGCTGGAACTCGACGACAAGGCGAAGGATGTCCTGATCGAGAAGGGCTTCGATCCGCAGTACGGCGCGCGCCCGATGCGCCGCGCGGTCGAGCGACATCTCGAAGATCCGCTGGCCGAGGAAATCCTCAAAGGCAACCTGCACGAGGGTGAGCCGGTCCTGGTTTCCGCCGAGAACGGCAAGCTGACTTTCAAGCAGACCACCGCCGCCTCGGGCGCCCTGTCGAGCTGAGGCTGTTGCCAGATCTTCATGAACCGCCGCGCGCGTCCTGCGAGCGGCGGTTTTATTTTGTCCCCCATAAACCTCGTAGCAGCCGACGTGAGGAGGCTCAAATCGAATGGGGCGGAAGCAATCAGAGCCTCCTCACGTCGGCTGCCACGGGTCAAGGACGCGTTGCGCGTTGAATTTCGCCCTATCGTTGGGCAAGTATCCAGCCTGCTGGCATGACCACGGAAGCCAAACCCGCGCCGCGATTCAAGACGCGCAATCTGCTCGGAGTGCTCTCGTTCCTGGGGAATTACCCGGGGTGGGCGGCGCTTTCCCTTGGGTTGTTGCTCGTCAACATCGCCATCGAAATGACGCTGCCGCAGATCCTCGGCAACGCCATCAACGCGATGCGTCTGCCTGCCGAACTGGGCCCGGCGTTCGATTTGTGGGATTTCGTTCAGGTGTTTCTCGCCCTGGTGATGGTGCGCGCAGGCGTGGGTTACATCCTGGGGCCGATTCGCAACCGCACCATCCAGCGAGCCTTGGGCGATCTTCGCGCAGCGGTTTACAATGCGCTGCAGCGCCTCGCCTTTCCGTATCACGATCGCGTCAACTCCGGCGAACTCATCTCCCGCGCCACCACCGACATCTGGCGCATCCAGGATTTTCTCTTCGCCTGCCTGCTGCTCACCGTGGACATCGCCGTGTCGCTCGTCGTGATCACGGTGCTCATCTTTCAGGTCAGCACCGTGCTCGGCGGAGTCACCCTGGCGACGATGTTGCCGACCCTGCTCCTGATTGGAATGTTCGCCAGCAAACTCCAGCCGCAATGGCGCCAGGTCCATGACTTGCACGGCGCGATGACGACGGTGATCCAGGAGAACATCGCCGGGGTGCGCGTGGTGAAGGCGTTCGCCCGCGAGCAGGCTGAGGTGGACAAGTTCCGCGCCCGCCGGGCCTCGTATCTCGACACGCTGCTGATCACGGTGAATTACTGGGCGGCGCGCGTGCCGCTGGCACAGTTCATCTATGGGCTGAGCGTGCCGCTGGTGCTTTGGATTGGCGGACGGCAGGTCATCGAAGGCCGCTTGCTGGTGGGCGATCTCGCCAAGGTGATTTTCTATCTCATGGCCATCGGGCATCGCATGGGCATGGTGGGGCAGTTCACCAACATCGTGCAAAACGCCAGCGCCAGCGCCGAGCGCATTCTCGAAATCATCCGTGAACCGCAGACGATTCGCAGCGGGCCGCGTCCGCTGCCGCCGGGGCGCGGTGAAGTGCGCTTCGAGAACGTGAGTTTTCAGTATGCGGAAGCGCCGGCGACGCAGCCGGGAGCCGCGCCTTCATCCACGGAGGCAAAACCCTTCGCGCCCACGCCATCCGCGCGACACATCCGGGCGGCCTTGCACGACGTGAGTTTCGTGGCCGCACCCGGGCAGACCGTGGCCATCGTCGGACCGACCGGTTCGGGCAAGAGCACGCTGGTGAACTTGATTCCGCGCTTCTACGACCCGACCGCCGGCTGGGTGCGGATCGATGACGTGGACGTGCGCGAATTGCAACTCACCCCGCTGCGCCGCAGCGTGAGCGTGATTTTCCAGGAGACCTTCCTCTTCAGCACGACGGTATCGGAGAACATCGCCTACGGAAAACCGGGCGCGTCGCGCGAAGAAATCGAGCGGTGCGCGCAGGTCGCGCAGGCGCACGAGTTCATCACGGCGCTCGACAGCGGCTACGACACGGTCATTGGCGAGCGCGGGGTGTCGTTGAGCGGCGGCCAGCGCCAGCGCATCGCGATTGCCCGGGCGTTCCTGATGGAGCCGCGCATCCTCATCCTCGATGACGCCACGGCGAGCGTTGATTCGCAGACCGAGCGGCTGATTCGCGAGGCGATGCGACGGCTGTGCGAAGGCCGGACGACGTTCGTGATCGCCCAGCGCTTTTCGACCGTGAAACACGCAGACCTCATTCTCGTGTTGAAGGACGGCAGGATCATGGACCAGGGCCGGCATGCGGAACTGATCGAGCGGAGCGGTTTCTATCGCGAGATTTTCGAGCAGCAGATCAAGGCGTGAACCATGGCCAGCCCTCACGACATCGAACTCGAAGAACAGCTCGCGCAGACGCGCATGAGCAAGACGATCTTCCTGCGCCTGATCGCGTATCTCCGCCCGTACCGGCGCACCTTCGCGCTCAACCTCGTCTGCACGGTGCTGGCCACGGTGTCGCAGTTGCTCGGGCCGAAGTTCATCCAGATTGGCATCGACAGGTATCTGACGAACTTCGCTTCGGTGGAGATCGCGCTGCGCGGCATCCTCCTGATCAGCGCGTTTTATCTCGGCAACCTGCTGCTCGGCTGGTTCCTCTCCGTCGCGCAGGTCAAGAGCGCCATCAAGGTCGGCCAGGGCGCGATGAACGATCTGCGCCTCGCCGTCTTCGAGCACATCCAGCGGCTCTCGTTGAACTATTTCGACAAGACCCACCAGGGCCGCATCATCGCGCGGGCGGACACCGACATCGACTCGCTGGACCGCATCATGACCTGGGGCGCGAACCAGATGCTCGCCAGCCTGCTGACGTTGTTGGGCGTCATCGTGGTGATGCTGCGCTACGACTGGCGGCTGTGCTTCGCGGTGAGTCTCGTGCTGCCGCCGCTGATGGTGGCCACGCGGCTCTTTCACCAACACGGCATGACGGCCTACCGCCGCGTGCGCGCGCAAACGTCGAAGCTCACCGCCGCGATGGCCGAGAACATCGCCGGCGTGCGCGTGGTCCAGGCGTTTTCGCGCGAGGAGGAAAACCTGGTACGCTTTCAGGAGATCAACGCGACGCACGGCGAATACATGCTGGCGGCCTCGCGGGTGTTTCACACCTACATGCCGTTCCTCGGACTGATGTCCGGCCTCGGCTCGGTGATCGTTCTCGGCTACGGCGGCACGCTGGTCTTGCGCGGCGAGATCACCGTGGGCGAACTCGCCGCCTTCGCCCTCTACCTCGGCATGTTTTTTGGTCCCATCCAGACGATGGGCGATCTCTACAACGCCGTCCTCTCCACCGCCGCCAGCGCCGAACGCATTTTTGGATTGCTCGACACCGCGCCGCAGGTGCGCGACCGCACCGGCGCCCAGCCGCTGCCGCCGATTCGCGGACACATTGTCTTCGATCACGTCTGGCTGCGCTACGACACCACGCCGTCGGACCAGTGGGTGCTGCGTGACATTTGCTTCGAAGCAAAGCCTGGTGAGACCGTCGCACTCGTCGGTCACACCGGATCGGGGAAGACGAGCGTCATCAGCCTCATCGCGCGCTTCTACGAACCGCAGCGCGGACGCATCACGATGGACGGGATGGATGTGCTGGATGCCACCGTGGAATCGTTGCACGGCCAGATCGGTATCGTCACGCAGGAGAACTTCCTCTTCACCGGCACCGTGATGGAGAACCTCAAGTTCGGCCGTCCTTCGGCGACGGATGAGGACGTCATCGCGGCTTCGAAGACGCTCGGCACGCACGAGATGATCCTGCGCTTTGCCGACGGTTACCAGACCAGGGTGAGCGAACGCGGCGGCAACTTCAGCGCGGGCGAGCGGCAGTTGCTCACCTTCACCCGCGCGATGGTGGCCCAGCCGCGCATCCTCATCCTCGACGAAGCCACGAGCGCCGTGGACGTGCAGACCGAACGCGTCATCCAGCGCGCGCTGGAGGAATTGTTCGCCCGTCGGACCTCATTCGTGGTGGCCCACCGGCTCTCCACGGTCCGCCATGCGCATCGCATTCTCGTGCTCGAGGGCGGGCAGATCATCGAACAGGGCACGCATGACGAGTTGCTGGCGCGCGCCGGGCATTACGCCAAACTGCATGCAGAGTTTGTGAGGGAGTGAGGTTTTCGGCGGTCGCTCACTTCCCCCTTTTCTGTCGTTGCCCGTCGCTGCTAGCCTTTCCGACATGCGAATTTTGTCTGGCATCCAACCGTCCGGCACGCTGCATCTCGGCAATTATTTCGGGATGATGCGGCCGGCGATCGACTTGCAGGAAAAGGGCGAGGCTTACTATTTCATCGCCGATTATCACTCGATGACCTCGTTGTTCGCCGCCGCCGAGCGCCGCCAGAACACGCGGGATGTCGCGCTCGATTTCCTCGCCTGCGGTCTCGATCCGAAGCGCGCCGTGTTCTTCCGCCAGTCCGACGTGCCCGAGGTCACGGAGTTGACCTGGCTGATCGGCACGCTCACGCCGATGGGTCTGCTCGAACGCTGCCACAGCTACAAGGACAAGCTCGCGAAGGGCATCTCGGCCAACTTCGGTCTCTTCGCCTACCCGGTGCTGATGGCGGCAGACATCTTGATCTACGACTCGAACGTCGTGCCCGTCGGCCAGGATCAGAAGCAGCATGTGGAAGTCACGCGCGACATCGCGATCAAGTTCAACGAAGCCTACGGCGAGACGTTCGTGATTCCCGAGCCCCGCATCCGCACGGACACGGCCAGGGTGCCCGGCGTGGATGGCGAGAAGATGAGCAAGAGCTACGGCAACACCATCGAGATCTTCGGCGACGAGAAGGCGCTGCGGAGAAAGATCATGGGCATCAAGATGGACAGCCGCACCCCGCAGGAGCCGAAACCGGATGCCGACCAGAATCTCGCCATCCAGCTCCTCCAACTCGTCGCGCCGTCCGAGGTGGCGAAGGATTTCGAGGACCGCCTGCGCGCCGGCGGACTCGGCTACGGCGATTTGAAGAAGGCGCTGTTCGAGCACTACTGGAACCACTTCGCGGCCGCGCGCGCGCGCCGGGCTGATCTGGAGAAGAATCTTGATCACGTCAACCAGGTGCTTCGTGAAGGAGCGGATCGTGCCCGCGCCGTTGCGACGAAAGTCCTCCAACGCGCGAAGAAAAACTGCGGGCTGATTTAACCCCGGCAACCGAGCAAGTCGCGAGAGCGCGCGGCGCTGCCAAAGCAGCACAGGCGTCCCGCCTGCATCGGTCAGCCCGCCTTTGTTTAGCCGGCTCTAGGAAACATGCAGCCGAGACGGCTGTGCTATTTTGGCCGCACTACTCGGGGCCGCCGCGCTCGGGGAGCCGAGCGAGCGGACAGATCCGATGAGAACATTGCTGGACAGCGCGGTTCCAAATTCCCAGATCGTTGGCCGGTAATCCATGACGACGATGCCGCCCGACAATTGTCGCATATTTGAATGTTGGGCTTCTTTAGCCACTCAAAGCATAGACTCACAGAATTCATCAAAATGAAAATCCACTTAGCAATGATCACAGCGCTTCTGGTCGCCATGGGGGTGTGGGCGCAGGAGGGCACTCTGAAGGTTCCAGCCAGCCCGGCTAAATCTCCCGCGCCGCGCGTCATCATCTCCACGGATTTTCCGCCGCTGGATGTGATTCCCGTGAAAGGGGTGAAGAAGGGTGATCCCCCCGAGAAGTGCAGCGATCCGGATGATGTGCAGTCGATGGTTCGGTTCCTCCTGTATGCGAATGAGTTTGAGGTGGAGGGGTTGCTTGCATCAGCCGGCACGTTTGCCAACGTGGCGCGGAAACAGAACATCGTGGACATGCTTAACCTCTACGATCAGGTGGACGAGAATCTGCGGCGGCATGATCTGCGGTATCCCACAGCGGAGAAGCTGCGTTCCGTCACTTGGCAGGGCAGCGATGGCTCGTGGGGCGCGCCCGCGGTGGGAGGGAAGTTCAAGACGCTCGATAAGATTCTCGGCGAGGGCAGGGATACCGAGGCTTCGGATGCCATCATCCGCATCGTGGACCGTCCGGACCCGCGACCGGTGTGGGTTTGCGTGTGGGGCGGTTCGCGCGAAGTCGCGCAGGCGATCTGGAAGGTGCGGGCCACGGGGAGCACGGCCGACCTGGAACAGTTTCTTGGCAAGTTGCGGATTTACTTGATCGCCAAACAGGATGGGACGACGGACTGGCTGCTGGAGACTTTCCCGAGTTTGTTTATCATTCTTTCCGAGAAGAATTACATGGGGATGTTCTGGAGCATGCATGGCGCGGACAAGGCGATCGCCGATCTGGCCTGGGCGAATGCGAACATTCGACAAGGACACGGCCCGCTTGGCAGCGCGTATCCGCAGAGCGGATGGGATCCCAGTGTTCCGGGTGTGTGGGAGGGGGATACGCCGTCGTTTTTGCACTTGGTCAGCGGCATTCGCGGCGTGAACGATCCCGAGAAGCCCGACCAGGCGGGCTGGGGCGGTAAGTTTGTCCGCCGGGACACCTCCAAGAATCATTGGTTCGATGATCCGGCCGGCTCGAAGACCGTCTACCGCTGGCGCGCTGAGGTTCAAGCCGAGTTCGCCCGTCGCGCGGACTGGATGCTGCCGTGAGCGACACCCCGGAACGAGCGGAGAATTTGATGTTGATTACGATCACAATGCCGCAGCCCAATGCGCTGCAGCGCCTGCAATCCACGCTCCTCACGGCTTGGCTCGTTGGGCTGGGTAGGTAGGCCGCAATATCACGACGATGACAGCAAATATCCTGCTTATGGCGGCTCTCTGGATCGCCGCTTTCGCGTGTTCGATTTCGGCGATCCTGTTCGTTTTGTTGGGACGCTCTCGTTATTTCTGGCTGTCCGTGTTCCTGGCGGGCGTGGGCGTGGCGATCGGTGGCATGGGCGTCAGTACATGGACGCCGTTCGGCTATTTCCCCGAGGTTGGTTATACGCGGTCATCGGACACCTTTGAGTTTTCCATTCGATCGCGTTGGCTGTTTATCGCTCCTTTGATATTGGGAGGATCCTCCTTGCTCCTGGCACTTTGGAAACACAGAAGAACACGGCACGCCGCCTGACGAACCAGCATCGGCTTCGACCGGAGCAAAATGGTGTGTCGAAGTGAATCGATGCCCGACGCGCAACTGGAATTTTCGGCCGCCTGTTTCCCGCCAACCTACTCAGTCCGCGCATTCTTCTGTCCCGCGCCCTTGATCCCGCGCAGGTGCTGGTCAAACCAGTCGGCCATAACGGAGAAATCCTTCCCGAGATCGGGCCAGCCGTGGTCTGCGCCGGGCTTCACGATGAGGTCGCAGCGCGCGCCCGCTTCCTGGCTGCGCTTCTGAAATCGCTGCGCCTGGTAGATCGGCACCAGCTTGTCGGCGTCGCCGTGGAGGATGAGCGTCGGCGGCATGTTCGAGGTGATGAAGTTGAACGGCGAAATCTCTCGCCCCAGCTCCCGCCGCCCTTCTTCGGTGTCGGACTTGGGGCCGAACGCAGCTTTGAAATTCTTCAGCGTGCCAATGCCCACGGCGTCCTCGCCGGGCTGGCCGTAGTTGAGGAAATCCGTGGGCGGAAAGAAACACGCCACCGCCTGAACCGCGCTGCTCTCCCGGTCCACCGGATCCTTGGCGTCCGGTTTTCCCGGCCCACCCTGCGTGCCCATCGTCAGCGAGAGATGCCCGCCCGCGCTGCCGCCGGTGATGCCGAAATGATCAGGATTCACGCCCCATCGTGCGGCGTTGAGCCGGACGAAGCGCACCGCCCGGTGGATGTCCTGCGTGATTTCCGGAATGGTGAATTTCGGCTGCGAGCCATGCACCACGGCAAAGACGGTGTACCCGCGGTCCAGCAGCGGCTGGAAAAACTTCGGGTTGATCGCCTCATGGCTGGAGAAAAAGCCGCCGCTCACCATGAAGAATACTCCGTAGCCGTTGGTGTTGGCCGGTTGCAGAACGTCGAGGGTGAGCGCCGTGCCGAACTTGCGCCCGTAAATCACGTCCTCGGTGCGTTGCACGGCGGGCGCACTGTTCACGTCGATGGCACCGAGGGCCAGCAACAGGGCGATGAAAAGGGGGAGGCGGTTCTTCATGGCAGGAGTCGGAGGGTTCGGGGTTGGTCAGGCTTCAGGCGGCGGCTCTTTCGACGCCGCCCGGAGATCTTCGATCATCTCGCCGCGGTATTCGGCGGTCAGGCTGAGGCCGGGCGTTTCCTCGTTCGAAAACACCACGCCGGCGAGATCGCGCATCGGCGGGAAGACGGCGGCCGGATCATGCTCGGGCATTTGCGCCACGAGTTCGGCAAACGGCACACGACCGGAGCGATTGAGCAGCGCGGCCAGCACCCAGGCAATGATGCCGGTGTCGAGCTTGGCGAGGCGCTGGGTTTTGCGATAGAGGCGGATGCCCGAGTTCAAGAGACGCGGCCCGGTGTAGAGGAGGTTAGTGATCCGTTGGACCAGGGCGGGAAACGCGTCGAGGGCGGTTGGGTTGATGTTGGAGCCGAGACCGATGCCAGGAACGTAGAGCGTTACCCTCCGCTTGTCCGGCGCGGACGTGGTGAAGGAGTATTCCTCGAGGTGTTCGCGATCCGTTCGCGCATTGCCAACAAACAGGAACACCGTGCCGACCGCTGCGCCGAGCAACCGGAGCAGGTGCGGAAACCATCCGTGAAAGGCAAGCCAGAGAATGGCGTAAATGACCCAGAAGGAGAGCCAGGTCACCAGGAATCCAGCGGCGAGCAGGCCCGCCGCCCCCAGCCAGCCCACGCGGATTTCCTCGACGAGGCGCTCCTGGAGCCATGATTCGACGGCGCGGTAGTCTGTGACAGGCGCGCTCACCGGGTGACCTTCAGGCTTTCGGCGCCGCCACTTCGGCGACGGCCTCGCGAATCAGATCCTTGAAGCGGCCGATGCCTTCATCGAAGGCGGCGGCGATGGGCAGGACGGGAGTTTTGCGCACGCGGCGCTTGAAGCTCTTCAGGTTCGCCTCGGCCGCCGGTTCATCCATCTTGTTCGCGACCACCAGGAGCGGACGTTCGAGCATGGCGGGATCGTAGAGTCCGAGTTCTTCGAGCAACTGGCGGTAGTCATCCCACGGCGCGCGATTGTCGGTGCCGGCCATGTCGAGGAGCAGGACGAGCACCTTGCAGCGCTGAATGTGGCGCAGGAAGGCGTGGCCGAGGCCGGCGTTGCGATGAGCTCCGGTGATCAATCCCGGCACATCACACACGGTGAGACGGTGCATATCGGCGTACTCCACGATGCCGATCTGCGGATGCAGCGTGGTGAACGGATAGGGCGCAACCTTTGGCCGGGCGCGTGAGATGGCGGTCAGCAGGGTGGATTTTCCGGCGTTGGGAAAACCCACCAGGCCGACCTCGGCGATGAGGCGGAGTTCGAGCAGATACTCGCCTTCCTGTCCGTGTTCGCCGGGTTGGGCGAAACGCGGAGTCTGGCGCGTGGAGGTGGCAAAGTTGCGGTTGCCCAGTCCGCCGCGCCCGCCTTTGCAGATCACGAAGCGCTGGCCGTTCTCGACGAGATCGGCGACGAGTTCGCCCTTGGGATGGGACGGCTTCGGCTCGTCCTCGGCTTCGGAGGCGAGATCGAATTCCATGGCGGAGGCGCCGATGGCCTGGCGCAAGAGCGGGCGGCGGCTGCCCGCAGCGGGGATGAAGCCCGCAGGCTTCGACGGAGATTCGTCCTCCTCCTCGGTTGTTCGCTCGTTGCTCGGCGTGGTATCGCGCTGACGCCAGACGAGGGTGCCGCAGGGCACCTTGACGATGAGATCCTTGCCGGCGTGGCCGTCCATGCCCTTGCCAAGGCCTTGCTCGCCGCGTTCGGCGATGAGGCGCGACTGGTAGAACTGGGCGACAAGATTGTTCAGATCGTGGTCGGCTTCGAGGATGACGCTGCCGCCGCGTCCGCCGTTGCCGCCGCTGGGGCCGCCTTTGGGCTTGCGGGACTCGCGCTGGAACGCGATGCAGCCTTTGCCGCCGTGGCCCGCCTGGGCGAAGATTTGGATCTCGTCAACAAACATGAATGATGGCTTTCACCGGCAAAGCAAACTGGTCGTGGCCGTGACTGGCAAGCGACAAATCCGCCGGGCCGGACAATAAAAAAAGGCGAGGCAGGACGCCTCGCCGTGAAATTGGAGGACGGCAGCTAGTTGCTCTTGGCCGCCGCTGCGGTGGCCGGCAACACGTTGATGCGACTGCTATCCTTGTCGAACAACACCTTGCCATCGATGAGCGCGAAAAGCGTCCAATCGCGGCCGGTGCCCACGTTCAGGCCGGCGGTGAATTTGGTGCCGCGCTGGCGCACGAGGATGCTGCCCGCGGTGACGACCTGGCCGCCGTAGCGTTTCACGCCGAGGCGCTTGCTGTGGCTGTCGCGGCCGTTGCGAACGCTGCCTTGACCTTTCTTGTGTGCCATAAACTAGAGTTTGATTTCGGAGATTTTAACGCGGGTGAGTTCCTGCCGGTGGCCCACCGTGCGGTGGTAGCCTTTGCGGCGTTTCATTTTGAAGGCGATTTTTTTCTCGCCGCGGAAGTGTTCCACCACGTCGCCGACCACCGAGGCCGTGCTGACCGTGGGAGAACCGACCGTGCACTTGCCATCGTTGGCGACGAGCAGCACCCGGTCAAACGTCACGGGCTTGCCCGCTTCGGCTTCGAGAAGTTCAATTTCGACCGTGTCGCCCGGGGCGACGCGGTACTGTTTACCACCTGTTTCGATGACGGCGTACATGTTTATTCCTGTCAAAAGGGAGGCAGATAGCACCAAAAACACCGGGGGGTGTCAACCTTGGATTTACCGGAATTTTCGAGCCGGTTGTTTTCGGACAGATTCGCCTCCATCGGCGGCGTCTATTCCTGCACGGCGGGCCATCTGGAGCGAGGGTCTTCATCCTGATTTGCATCGTCATCTTAATCCTCTCCTTCCGCCCGCAGCCTCCGAGGGCTTGCCGGGCGATGAAGATGAAGACGAGGCGTCACGGCACAGGAGTGTCTCCTGCTCGCAGCCAGCCGTAGCCACAAAGCCGGTTCAGCGCGTCCTTTATTCAGCCTAGACGCGCCCGGAACGTTGCCTTAGTTTTTGCACCGTGCCATCCGCGCCAAAGACATCGGCCCAAGCCACGACGGGCAAAGACGCCCCGTCGTTTGAAGAGGCCCTGCAGAAGCTGGAATCCATCGTGGATGCGATGGAAGGCGGCGATCTGCCGCTGGACACCTTGCTGGCGCGCTTCGAGGAGGGCGTCAAACTGGTGAAAGTCTGCCAATCCCGTCTCGGAGAGGCTGAACTCAAGATCCAGAAGCTGGAAAAAAACCCGGCTGGCGAACCAGTTTTGCAGCCGTTGGCGGAATCTCCCCAGGACGATGAATAATCCTTCGACCCACCTGCTCGACATGGTGGACAACCCCACCCACGTCAAACAACTGAACGTCGAGCAACTCGGCAAACTCGCCGAGGAAATCCGTCAGGAGCTGATCAGCAAGCTGTCGGTCAACGGCGGTCATCTCGGCCCGAACCTGGGCGTCGTCGAACTGACCCTCGCCCTGCACCAGATCTTTTCGACGCCGAAAGACAAGTTCGTCTGGGATGTGAGCCACCAGGTGTATGTGCACAAGATCCTCACCGGGCGGCGGAAGCGCTTCCACACCATCCGCACCACCGACGGGCTGAACGGCTTCGCGCTCCGCACCGAGAGCGAGCACGATTGCTACGGCGCGGGCCATGCCGGCACCGCGCTTTCGGCCGCGCTGGGCATGTGCGCCGCGCGGGACATGCGCGGCAGCAACGAACACGTCGTGGCCATTTTCGGCGATGCGGCGCTGACCAACGGCGTTTCCTTCGAGGCGCTCAACAACATCGCCCACACCACCAAACGATTCATCGGCATCCTCAACGACAACGAGTGGAGCATCGCCAAGAACGTCGGGGCCATTTCCGCGTATCTGAACAAGATCATCACCCACCCGAAGTACAATCGCTGGCAGAAGGATTTCGAGCGCCTGCTCCGCCGCCTGCCCAAGGGCGAGATCATGCTCAAGCTGGCCTACAAGGCGGAGGAAGGTTTCAAAGGCGCGATGGCCGGAGTCGCGCTCGAACCCAGCCGGCCTCAGCTGGATGCCGACGGGCGCGGCGGTTACGGGAGCAGCCTGATCTTCGAGGAAATGGGGCTGCGCTATCTCGGTCCGATTGACGGTCACGACCTGCCCACGCTCATCAACTGCCTCGAATTCGCGAAGGGCTACGACAAGCCCATCGTGCTGCACGTGATGACCCAGAAGGGCAAGGGCTACGACGTGGCCATCGCGCAGCCGGAGAAATTCCACGGCACCGGGCCGTACGACATCCAGACCGGCGCCGGTCCCGCGCCCAGGCCCGGCACGCCGCCGGCCTACCAGGATGTGTTCGGCCAGACGATGGTGCGGCTCTGCCAGAAGAACAACACGCTCGTCGGCATCACCGCCGCCATGCCCAGCGGCACGGGGATGAAGCATCTCGAAAAGGCGCTGCCCAACCGCTATTTCGACGTGGGCATCGCCGAGGAGCACGCCGTCATCTTTGCCGCCGGCATGGCGACGATGGGCTTCCATCCGGTGGTGGCGATTTACTCGACGTTCCTCCAGCGCGCCTACGACTGCATTCATCACGATGTCTGCCTGCAGGATCTGCCGGTGATCTTCTGCATGGATCGCGCCGGGCTTTCCGCCAACGACGGACCCACTCACCACGGCCTGTTCGACATCTCCTACCTGCGCTGCCTGCCGAACGTCATCGGCATGGCGCCGGCCAACGAGGATGAACTGGTGGACATGATGTTCACTGCCTCACAAACCCCTCACCCCACCTTCATCCGTTACCCGCGCGGCGCGGCCGAAGGCGTGCCGATCAAGGAAACGCCAAAGCTGCTCGAAATCGGCAAGGCCGAGGTGGTGGAGAACTTCTCCGGGATGCAGGGAAAAAAAGTGGCGTTCTTCGCTTTGGGGCCGATGCAAAACATCGCGCTCAAGGCGATGGAAAAGCTGGGCGCCGAAGGCTGCAACTGCGCGCTGATCAACCCGCGATTCTTCAAGCCCATCGATGCCGGCACCACCGAGTTTTTCGGGCGCGCCGCCGACGTGGTGGTCACCATCGAGGACCACGCGCTCATGGGCGGTTATGGCAGCGGCGTGCTCGAACTGTTCAGTGAGAAGGGCATCACCACCCCCGTGATCCGCCTCGGCTGGCCTGATCAATTCATCGAACATGCTTCGACCGTCGATTACCTGCGCGAGAAGCACGGTCTGACCGCCGAGGTCGCGGTCGCCCGCGTGCAGGCCGCGCTACCGCATGATTCGAATAACTCCGTGAGGTCTGCGTTCAAATTCGTCTGAAGCTGCGCGCGGCGTGGCCGGAAGGCAGCCGCGATTTGGCCAAACAATCGCATGAACACTGAAGAACTTGCCCCCGCCACTCTGTGGCCCGCCGAAACGGCGGGACATGTCCGGCGTCCGGCGCCTGCCGCGCCAAAGGATGCCGGATTCGCCGAGCGGTTGCATTTCCTGGCGGCCTTCCTGCGCCGGCCCGCCACGGTCGGATCATTGACGCCGAGTTCGGTGGCCCTTGGTCGTGCAATGGTCCGCGGCTGCAGTCTGCGCCAGGCCCGCCTCGTCGTTGAACTGGGTGCCGGCACCGGCGCGCTCACCCGCCTGCTGCTCCGCCGCATTGGCCATGACACGAAGTTGCTCGCGTTGGAGTTAGATGAACCCTCGGTCAAATTGCTGCGCCGGAGATTTCCCCGCGTCCGCATCGTGCATGACTCTGCGGAAAACCTGCTGGATCATCTGCCCGCGCCCGGCAGGCACCAGGCCGACTGCATCGTCAGCGGACTGCCGTGGGGCTCCATGCCGCAGGCCACGCGTGAGCGTATCATGCGCGCGATGCTTCTAGGATTGCGTCAGGGCGGAACCTTCCTCGCGTTCGCCTATGTGCATGCCGCGTGGTTTCCCTCCGCGCGCGATTTCCGCCGGCAATTGCACCGGCATTTCTCCGAGGTCGTGACCAGCCCCGTGGTCTGGCGCAACCTGCCTCCAGCGATCGTTTACCGCTGCCGCTGAGTCAATCAATCGGGGGCGAACGCTGCGCGTCTGCCTCCGGTTTTTCACAAGGAATCAGCGTCGCGACGTGATGCCCAGCCCCAGCATCGGCAGCAACTCCCTCGCTTCCGTCGCCCCGTAGTTGAAGATCACAAAACCGCCCGTGTTGAGGCCGCGCGCGATCCGGATCTGTTCGATGACCCCGTCTGCGCCCAACCGTGAGGAGGACGCGCTCTCGCCGATGCCCGGATAGCAGGGCACGCGCCCGGCCCACTGAACCTGCTGGGTGACCATGTTGGCAAAGCGCCGATGGCTCGACGAGTAGTCCATCGGGCAAACGAAATCGAGCCAGCTGCGATCGCACCACAACTTCCAATCCTGGCCGATGCCATCCCGATCGCGCGGCCAGTTGGGGAACACGGCCGCGGAGATCTTGATTCCAGGTTTGAGCGCATGCGCCTGCTCGCTCACGGCGCGGACCACGGTGGTGATGTTGCCGCGGCGCCAGTCGAGCCATTGCTGCCGCGGCGGGCCCTCGGCCAGCACGTCGCCGGGCCAGTTCTTGAGCATCATGTTGTGCGCGCGCTGGAACCGCTCGCGACAGCCGGCGCAATAGCAATGGTCGCTATCGGGATAGCGGATGTAGTCGAAGTGCAGTCCGTCCACGTCATACTTGCGGGCCACTTCCAGCATCGCAGCGATTTCGAGTTGCTGGTTCTCCGGATGCGACGGGCAAAGCCAGTTCTCCGTCTGGCCGCGCGCATCCGCCTGAAGGCGGCTCGCGCGGCGCATCCGTTCGACGAACTCCTTCGGCGCGTTGTGGGCGAGGCTCCAGTTCACTTTCCAGACGTGGATTTGCACGCCGTATTTGCGGCAGGCCGCCACGCATTGGGCGATCTGGTCGCCGCGTTTCGCCACCTCCGGCGATACCGGCAGCACGGCGCTGCCGTAATACGCCACGCCGCCCCAGAGCATGTTGGGCAGGATCGCGGTGAAGCCATTTTCAGCGAGGCGACGGATGGCATCATCCCAGTCCATGCCCTGAACTCCGAACGCGCTGTGACACCAGAACGCGCGAAACTCACCCGGGAGGGGCGATTGCGCCAGGCACCATGCGTCCATGAGATGTCGCCCGGCGAGCGACGCCTGATCCAAAGCCTCGGCGAAGCGCCGATCGGCCACAAACTGCCGCGCGGCGTCCCGTCCTGCCCGGGCCGAGGCCAGCGCCTGCATGGCCTGCGGCTTGTTCGTGGCCAAGGCGGCGATGGCGGCGGTGGTTTCATCGAAATCCTTGCGCCCGCCAAGGGTTCCCATCCGGGCCAGTCCAGCCTGCGCGGCTTGTTGCCACAATTCGGGCGCTAGCGATCCAATCATCGCGAGCAGCAGGCGGCGCTTGTTCTCCGCGTCATCTGCCAGCAACACATGGGTCATGAACAGGGTGTTCGACGAACCGATGATGGCAGCGTGTCCGGTGGATTGACCACGGTCGTCCAGCCATTCGGCCAGGACGCGGCTCGCGCCGGGAACTGGTTTGACCGAATGGATGTTCCAGGAATTCTGGAGCGTGTTGGTGGGCGCTCCCGGCAGCGCCAACGGATGAATGGCGGCGAAGGATCCCGGACGTGACTCGCGGACATGCTGGCCATCCCGCACCTGCAAGATGTCGCGGAGCTTCTCCGGCACGGTGTAAAATGCGACCAGCTTGCCGCCGCGATTGACATATTCCCGCAACGCATCTGCAGCGCGATCAGGCAGCCGTGGATTGTACGGAAGGATGACCACTTTGGCCGGGAGAAGCCGATCGACAGTCACCTCCGTGTCGCTCAACATTGCGCTGCCCACGCCCGCGCCCTGAAGTTGCTCGGCGATGATGCCAGTGAATTGCTCGACGCTGCGCGCTTCCTCGCGCGATTGCTGCGCCGCCGAATCGCCGCGCACGATGGCCACGAGAGCGTCGTCACCCAGCAGACCCGTCTGGCGGAAGTCACGCACGAGCAATTCGGCGTCATGATCCTGACCGCGCCACGCAGAGAGGCGAAGGGTGCGGATTTTTCCCCAGCCAGCCGGCTGGCCTTCGATGCCGAAGGCTGACTTGTCAAGGACGATGGTGTTCCAGGCGTTCGACACTTCCGGGTAAAATGTCGCGTGATACCAGCCCGCACCACTTTGGAGATAGACGCTGAAATAGGACACGGGCGACGCGTCGCGACAGAACAACTCGAACTGGATTCCGCGACACGAGGACAAGTCGAGCGTGCCGGCCCGGTCCCACGAGGCGCGCTCGATCATCGCGCCGGCGAAGTCGCAATCCAACCGCAGCGCCTTGCGCCCGGCGACGTTGGTCACGACGACCGGGTCCGTGCCGCGCATCGGCTTCCAAACGAATTGTGCGGCCGCGTCGCTCGGATACTGGCAGTCATCGATGATTCCGCCCCGGACGGGATTTTGGGCAAGAAGGAAACCGCCGGGCAGAAGCGCCACCACGATGAAGGCCAGGAGCGTTGCCCGTGAAAAGGAGAGCCGCAGCGAGATCATGTCCGCAGCTTGCGTCAAAGAGCGCCGAGGCTCAAGTCCCGCTGTGGACGGATTGAGCGGCAGGCCAGCCCGTTCGAGCCTCTGCTGTCGCCACCCGAAAAAGCCCGCAAGCCGATGCCCCCATGCTTCGCGGCGTCAGGACGATTTGCCCGGCGCGGTGATTGTGCTACTGGTTGGCGCGTGAAAAGTTTCTTTGCACCCAACCTCGAACGGAATGGCCGGCTGGTGCGCGGCGTTTGCGGCGGGCTGCTGCTCCTCGGCGGGATCATCGCTTTCAAGTGGAGCCTGCCGGCCGCGATCATTCTGCTTTGCTCGGCCGCGTTCACCCTGTTTGAAGCCTTCCGCGGCTGGTGCGTGATGCGGGCCTGCGGGATCAAGACGAAGCTTTGATTTCGAGCAGATCAGCCCAACTGCCGACGAGCACCCAAAGACCTGCGATAGTTCGCATCGACTTGGGATTTTGGAGTGCGGCGGACTTGTCCGCGCTTTGAGCAGGCGACTTGTCGCCGTCGAACGCAAGAGAGCGTCTGGCATCTTCCCGGGCCGCTAGACGGCGCTTTGCTTGGGCGACAAGTCGCCCAAGCGGACAAAGCGGTGACAAGTCACCGCACTCCAAATCCGGGACTTGAGATGAACTGGTATTCCAGCCTGGACGACTACCCCGGCCCACTTTGCTTCCCGCCGCCCGCCAAATTTCCGCTGGAATTGAGAGGAGCCTCTCCGTAGCTTCGCCCCGCTCATGTGGACCAACATCAAAATGTTCTTCCTCTGCCTGTTTACCGGGCAGTTTGGTCGCATCTGGAACGAGGTGCATGTGCGCCTCTACCGCGCAACGTGGGAAGGGCTGTGGCCGTTCATCCTGCCGGGACGTCGCGCCGGGCGTCCGGATCCGAAGGGCACCTTCACCCGCGAGACGAATCACCCCGTTGCATTCGAGTCGCCCGACCACCTCGCGCCCAAGGGCACCGCGGTCAACAACAGCACCAACAAGAAGTTCGTCCTGCACATGGACGAAAAGTTGAGCCGCGAATTCCCCCGGCAGACCTTGCGCGTGATGGACCTCGGCTGCGCCGGCGGGCAGATGGCAGTCGATTTCATGAAGCTCGGCTGGCAGGGCGTGGGCATGGAAGGCTCGGATTTCTCGCTCAAACATCGCCGCGCCAACTGGGCGGAATATGCCAACAAGAACCTCTTCACCTGCGACATCACCAAGCCGTTTCAGGTGAAGTTGGAGGGCGCGCCGGCGCGGTTTCATCTCATCACTTCATGGGAAGTGATGGAACACATCGCCACGCAGGATTTGCCCGCGGTGTTCGACAACATCACCAAACACCTGGAACCGGGCGGCTACTTCATCGCCTCGACGACCGAGACCTCGGACATACACGAAGGACTCGAACTGCACCAGACGCGCTGGACGAATGACGAGTGGCGCGCGTGGGCCGCGAAGAACTATCCGCAGCTTGAGTACGTGGACGTGGGCCTGGTGATCTACCAGTTCGTGCGCTACAACTTCATCCACCCGTCGTTTCTGCTGTATCGCCTCAAGAAGGACTGAGTGCGCATGTGCATGGAGAGGCAACGCAAAGTGGCAAGGCGGTCTCGGCTGAATGTAAGGTTGATGCTCATCCCCACGGCGAAACACGGCATGAGCATGCAGGCGGGACGCCTGTGCTACGTTGAATGGCGCTGCATCGCGCCACCCACATGAGCCATCTCATCGCCACGCTCTCCCGCTCCGCAATCCTGCGGCAGACGGTGCGCGGACTGCGCCTGCACAAGCTCGGCAACGCCTGGC
Source organism: Limisphaerales bacterium (assembly GCA_038249465.1). Classification (GTDB taxonomy): domain Bacteria; phylum Verrucomicrobiota; class Verrucomicrobiia; order Limisphaerales; family JBBRWD01; genus JBBRWD01. The sequence goes on from JBBRWD010000064.1 coordinate 33,146, forward strand.
TGCGGCGCTTTCCCAAGGTTCAGCGACTCCCCGGCAGCAGCGTCGTCTATAGAGCCACGCGCCTGGAAAGCATCCCGCTGGCGCACGAGATGTTCGAGAAGGGCAACCTCTACGACGCGTCGCTCCTGCGGAAGGGCTTCACCACCTTTGCCGATCTCGGATGCAACGTCGGCTACTTCACATGCTGGCTGGCGCACCTCGCGCATGGCCGCAAGCTGAAGGGCCTGATGTTCGACGCGAATCCTGACGCCGTCGAAGAAGCGCGCTGGCACGCGCAGGCCAATGGGATGACCGAGGTGTCCGGCATTCATGGCATCCTCGGCGAAAGCAGCCCGACTGGCGCGGTGGATTTCTATCTCTACGAGTCGAACATCTGCTCGACCAGCCAGTTGCCGGACATCGAGAAAATGGGTTTGCAGGGGAAATGGACCAAGATCGCCGTGCCGGTGGTTAGCCTCGAAGCGGAGTGGCGCAAGCGCTTCGGCGACACACGCTGCAATCTGCTCAAGGTGGACATCGAAGGCTCGGAGATGAATTTCCTCAAGGCCGAGGAATCGTTTCTCAAGCTGGTCGATGCGGTGCTCATCGAATGGCACAAGTGGCGGGTAACGCTGGAGGACGTGAGCGCCTTCCTCCAACCGCGCGGCTTCGTCTTCGTGAAGACCGTCGAGGAGAACGACCAGATGGGCACCTCGTATTTCGAGCGGGCGATTTCAAAGTAGCACAGGCGTCGCGCCTGAATCCGATAAGATCCGCCCAATTCAGCCGGGACGGCCGTGCTATTAACCTAAAAACCGCAGATGAACGCGGATGAACGCAGATAAATTCATCAGGGCCCGGGTCATGAACGGAAACGGGCCTTCACCTGCGGGGTGAGTGGATTTGCCTCTGTAAACCACTGGTTATCTGCGTTCATCTGCGTTCATCTGCGTCTATCTGCGGTTCAACTGCTTTATCCAGGATTAATCGTTGCGAAAGAATTCGCAGGTAGGGCGCGTCTGTCCCAGCGCGCCGCGACTTCCGATGGTTTTCTAAGGCGCGCTGGGACAGGCGCGCCCTACCTTCTTGGGTTGCGACGTTGCTGCATGGACTTTCGCAACGACTGATACATTCACTTCACCACATGGGGTGTGAAGCGCAGCCGGAGCTTGCGCCAGAATTGCTGCCGCGGCGTGAGGGGACCACCGTCATCGGGCAAGGGAGGCAGATCCGCCTTGGGCTTCACTGCTGGGAGCTTCTTCGCTTCATCCATGCAGGCGGCATTGTGGTAGAGCAGCACGCCATCGAGGTGTTCCACTGTCGGCCAGCCGCGCTGCCGCTTCTTCAGGTAGGCCCGGTAGTTGTATTGGCAAGGCAGGATGCGCAGGCGGTCGAAGTATTTCGTCTGGATGACCTCGTTCAGGCAGTACTGGTCATCGGCCACTGTGCGGAAATGGGATTTTCCCCGTGCCAGAATCTCGGCGCGAATGTCACGGCTGGCGGGCACATTCCAGAGAAAAACGCCGCCGTTGAGGAAATTCGCCGTGTAGCCCTGGCCCATCACGTAACGCCCGGCGAGATGCTCCACGCAAGCCGCGACGTGTGCCCCGGCGAGCAATTGGGCGAACGGCGGCAGCGGTTGCAGACACAACACATCGAAGCAATCCACCGTGAGCGCGAACTCGACGTCCAACTCGTCCAGCACTTCCATGCGGCGGTAATAGACTTCGCGGAGTGGATCGGAATAGGCCGGGTCCGGCGCGAGCAAATGGTAATTAATCTCGGAAATCCGCCGCTGCGGTAGCCTGTCGCCGAGAATGAAGGCGTGCAGTTCGACATCCTTGTTCCGCGCGAAACTCGAAAACGTGTAGTCGAGGTTTTCTGTCGCCCGGCCCATGGCCAGCGTGACGATGGCGGAACGCGAGGCGCTCATGACGACCGGGATTTAACCACGGATGGACTTAACGCGAACTCCGAAGCTGGATGGGGAGCGCAGGCGGCTCGCGTGCCGGTTTCGGCGGCCCGCCGAAATCCTCGTTCCATCCATCTTCTCACCTCTTTTCTCACCTCATCGGGTGATTTTGCGGACGCCGGCCCACATGCGAAAAATGGTGGAAGCCACTGTCCGGCGGGCCGCCGGACAGCACACGCCAGCGGCGTGTGCTCCCCCACTTCGGAGTTCGAACATAACGCGGCCTGACGCCGCAACCACCGGCTTTGGAGTGCGGCGAGTTCTCGCCGCTTTCGCGCAGGCGACTTGTCGCCGTCGAATGCGCGGGAGCGTCCGGTTGTTTTCCCGGGCCGCTGAACGCGGCTCTGCTTTGGCGACAAGTCGCCAAAGCGGTGAAAGCGGTGCCAAGTCACCGCTCTCCAAATTCTGGTCGTCCGTGCGAGAACATTCATCCTTGTAGTACGGACCGAATAGCGGGGCCGCGTGGGACGGCTTTGCAAGCTGTCATCAGTCTGGAATGGTAGCGAGGAGTGGCGGGTTGCAAACCCGCCCCACATGTCTTTGCATCCTGGCCAATCCGAAGCATAGGCGTTTTCATTCACTATTGCCGTGCCCTTGGAAAACGGTTTTCACTCCGGGCGTGAACGCCGCGCCGATGCCGTCGCCGGGCCACCAGTGGTTGCTCGGCTGATCCTGAAAATAGAGAAACGACCGGCCAAGCCGGGCGGCGAATTCCCGGCACTTCGGCGATTGCTGCGAGTTGTCGCTCATGACGATCGAGCCGTCGTGCAGGCGCGGTTCGATGGCGACGAACTCCGCCCACTCGTATTCCGGGCGATGGTCGCTGTCGTGCAGGAAGACATCCACCGGCTGATCGAACTTCTTGAGCGTCGCCACCGAATCGCCCAGCAGGATTTTGCAGAATGGCCGGTAGGGCGCGGCGATGAGATGACCGCATTCCGGCACGATGTCGGTGGCGAAGACCATTCCCGGAAAGCCTTCTTCCGTATTGCGTTTGACCGCGGCGGCGAGGACCACCGTGCCAAGCCCACGATCCACGCCAGTTTCCACAATCACTCGGGGCCGTGTGGCTCGCACCAGCGCATACCAGCCGAGGCGGCGTCCGTAGCGCGGTTCGACATCGCAATTGTGCCGGTCGCGGCTCTGGCGTGTGCATTCGCGCAACTGCTCGCGCAGCGTCTCGTCGCCCTCCAATTCCGCGATGTAGCGCGCGATTTCCTCCGCCGGATGCCCGGTGACGACGGCGATGTAGCTGGCAAGGTAGGAGAGATTGAGCGGGGTGAGGTCGTAGGAGTGATTGTAGTATTCCTTTGAGCCGAACGCCCAGCGCACGACCTGCCCGGCCTGGCGGAGTGGGTAGGTCAGCGCCCAGCCGAACCGGAAGGGAATCAGCGCAAGCCGGCCCGGGGCGGTGTATTTGAAGAAGCGTCTCACGATTGCTCACCTGCCGGACTTAATCATCATGCGCCCGGTGTAGTCCAAACGACTCAGGAGAGGACGGAAGCCCTGAGCGGTAAAGTATTCATCCACGGCCTGCCGCGCTCCCTTCCAGTGACCGTAGTCGTCGATGATGAGCACTCCATTGTTCGCCAGGCGCGGATAAAGATGCTCCATCTCGTGTTTGGTGGACTCGTACCAGTCGGTATCGAGCCGCAGCAGCGCGATTTGCCCGGGGGCGCCGGCCGGGAGTGTGTCCTCAACCTTGCCCTTGACGAAGTGAAGCCTGGCGGCCGGGTAGCCGGTCTTCAGGACGTTCTGGCGGACCGACTCAACACCGGCGTAGCACCAGTAGTTGGCTTCTTCTTCTTTGCGATCAGAATTCTCGAGCAGCGATTCAGCCGAGGTTCCATCAAACATGACGTCCTTGGCAGTGGGAGCGGACATGCCTTCGAATGTGTCAAAAAGGAATACTTCCCGAGAGGTGTCGTTGAGGTTCATCAGCGTAAGCAGAGCCGCCATGGTACTTCCACCGCGCCAGACACCGCATTCAACGATTGCTCCTGGAATTTGATTCGCAGTCACATATCCGACGGCATCAATAAGAGCGACAATCCGCGCCGGACTTGTTGCGGTATAGGCTTTGACTTTACCGATAACCGCCAATTCTTCGGCAGAGTAACTCGTCGAAATGCGAATGATATCGAAGCCGAGAGAATTGAACGCCTTCTGGATCGCCGTTTTAATCATGCAATGAATTTCCGAGTGATTGGTTTTTCTCAACGAGGCTTCTTGGCCTCTATCAGCAGCAAGTGCCCGCGGCGGTACATGCGTTTCTCCAGTGAGCGTCCGAGCCAGTCCGGCAGCGGCATCAGGCCGATCGAAGAGACTTGCACGTCAGCGAAACCGACCCGCTCGAACAACTCCTGCCCCTGCACGACCGACAGAGCCCGCACATGGCCCGTGACACCGGCAAAGGCAGGGTCGGTGATAGGCACGCCTTCATCCACATGCTCTCCATAGTGAAGTCCCAGTGGATTCCCGAGGTACCATCCGCAGCATCGCATGAGGGTGAATGGCGTGTAGCCGAGCAACATGGCGCCGGTGTTGAGGAAGCTGGTGAGATTCTCCGAGGTGACGAGCGCCGTGCCGCCCGGTTTGAGCACGCGCAGGATTTCCTGAGCGAAGAGGCGGGTATTGTGCAGGTGCTCGATCACCTGCGCGCAGTGGACGACATCGAACGAATTGTCCGCATAGGGCCAGACGCCGTTGAGATCGACCGCCTGCACCTGAATGCCCCGGTCTTCGGCCTTTTTCTTCAACTCGGGGGCCGCCTCGACACCGCAGAACACCTCCGGCCGATAATCAAGGTATTTGAAGAGAAACGCTCCGTCAGCGCAGCCCACGTCGAGCAGGGCCTTGGGGCGCAGCTTTGCCACCCGTTGACCGCTCCAGTCATTGCAACGCTGGCAACTGCGCGTGTAGGCGCGGTTCACCATTTGCTGCAATAGGCGGACAATCATAGTCGGCTCCCTCAGAGCGGGACGTTTTCCTGCGTCCGGGAAGCACGCGCGAGAACTTAGGGAATCGGGCGGAAGGCTGTCGAGCAATTACCCAACGGCCCAAGCGTCGAGGCCAAACTGACGGCGACGCTTGGGACAAAACAGCTTTTTCAAAGGAAGAACTACCGCTGTGTTCGAACGCGATAGAAGCGATGAGGCGCATCACCGGCCGTTGGGTCGATAATTTGGATCGGCCCGACAGCGTTCAGAACATTGGTAAAACCAATCCATGTCTTGAGGTCGCTGGAACGTTCGATGACATAACCTACCCCAACCTCGCCCCAGATTGTGAATTGGAAGCGCCCGTTCTGCAGCGGAGGCGGTGACGACGCCGAAGCGGACGCCAATGTTGGAGATTGAGCCGAAACTAGCTGCGGATCCAAAAGAACCGGCGGATTCGTTTGCACCATGCTCTGATTAAGGACCGTCAGAGCATTGCTCGCTTGCAGAGAAAAACTCTGGAGGCCAAGCAGCGGAGGTGGTGGCACGGGGGGGACCCCACCGCCCGTATGCACGGTGAAGACTGACGATGCCCCGGCTCGACCTCCCGCGAACGAAGCGACCTCGAATGTTGGACCAGCGACTGTATCCCATGCCCGCACTTGGACAGTGGCGATGCCGCCCGGAGGCACCGCGGAAATGTGACGGGTACCGCCGAGGAATAAACCGGCCAAGTCACCGCTTCTGAACGGCGTCGCAGCTCCGATCGGCACCAGCGTCGTTTCGTTTGTCCCGGCATACAACTGGGCAAGGTAGCGTTGGCCCTCAAGTTTTGTGACGCCATCCAGATCAAACACATAGGCACGAGCCGAGCCGAGAACATTGGCGAAATTGACGGTTCCGCCCTGGTAGTCGTTGATGTTGACCACCGCGACCGCACTGGTGACCGAGGCCATGACATTCGAAACCACCACGGAATAGGCGCCCGCCTGACTTGGCTGTGCATTGGTGAGCAGCAACGTCGAAACCGCCGCATCAATCAGCGGGAAGCCATTCCAGAACCACTGATAAGCCAGCGGTTCCGCCCCGGTCGCCACTACGGACAACAAAACGGTTTCGCCGACGGTCACGCTGACCCCCACCGGTTGAGCGATGATGACCGGAGGCTGCAGACTCGGCGGTTCGACCGTGAGCATGGCAGGGCTGCTGGTGACTGAACCGAAGGGATTGACCACCGTGACCCAGTAATTTCCGGTATTCGCAAGACTGAGGCTCGACAGAACCAGCGAGGCATTGGTCGCGTCGGTAATTGGGCCGGCGTCAAACCACCATTGATACGAAAGCGGCCTCGTGCCGCCGGCGATCACGCTGAACGCGGCAGTGGCTCCCTCAGTTTGAGTGAGGTTCGAAGGCTGCGAAATGATGATCGGTGCGCGCGGGGTCTTGCATTTGCCACAAGGAGGGATTCCGGCGCGAGTTCGTAGCCGCAACTCTCATTTTCCTGATGCAGGCCGGGGGTTTGAAGCGGTTCAGCCTGGCGCGATTCGAGGACAGCGAAGGATTTTTGCCAGACGCGGTTTTCCGTCGCGCCGGGCG